>JBBQRQ010000005.1:0-99867 GCA_038214755.1 Verrucomicrobiota bacterium | reverse complement strand
GAACATCCCTTTGGCACGATGAAGCGAACGATGAACGCGGGTTACTTCCTTTGTAAAGGACTGGCGGGAGCAGGAGCCGAGATGAGCCTGACGGTATTGGCCTACAACTTGAAACGAGTATTGAACATCGTGAGCTTCGCGGAGCTAATGAAAGCCGTCGCGATGCCGGGGTAAAAGCAGGGTGCCAGCCCTTTTTCATCTTATACCTTGCTGATAACTACCGGGACAGGGATAGGATCAACCCGCGCTACCGAACCTTCCGGAAAACTTCAGGGAAAAAACCAGCAGATAACTTCAAACCTATCCAACCAGGCTACTTCCTACTCCTATCAAAATAGTTTTCGCACGATCTGGCGATTTGTTAGGCATCATATCTTCTTTCGCGATGCTGAATAGAAACTGATGAGTGCCGCGATCAGCGTGGCAATGCTCAACCATCTGATAACTACCCAACGGGTGATACTGCTCTTAAAAATGATGTCTAACTGCTGAGTCATCTCACTGGTCAACGGCTGCTGCCCTTGCTCCAAGTGAGATAGCACGCTTTGAATCTCCGAGTTACGGGAATACGCTCCGGACTCTCCGATCATCGAGTAGCCAAAGGTAATCAGCGCGAGAAAAACAGTGATTGCGAGAGCGTAACGCATGCTGCCTAACAGTTATATTAAGCGACAAAATTGTCGCCTATCTCGGTTCATGGTTTTGACGCTAAATCTTCACTTTAACCTTGTCCAGCCGCATTGCTTTGCGAGTCTCGGCGGCACTATTGAAACCGGCAAACACGACAATAGAGAAATTGATTCTCATCCCAAATAAAGTTACGGGAACACTTGCGCGCGCCGTTGTGAAAACTTTTTCAACAGTGAAACGTGGTGCTCACTTCCACGCGATAGGGTTTGTCCGCTACGGCTTGGAAGAGATGGAATATTTCGTCACGATCCATTCAGGAATAGTTTCCGCGCGACCGGTGTTGAGGTTGATCATGGTGTAGTGGAAGGAACCATTGCAAACGAGTTTGTTGGTTTTCTTTTTGATCATTTGGAATCCCACGAGCACATCTGTCCTGGCTATCTCCTCCACCCACGTCCGGACAATGAAATGCTCGCCGAGACCAAGGGGGCGTTTGTATTCAAGGTGGGCGGTGCGCACAAACCAGCCGAAGCCCAGGGTGATGAATTCCTCCATCGCCATCTTATAGCAGCGCTCCATCTGGTCATAGCGCGCCGCCAGGACGTAATCCATGTAACGGCTCGCATGAACGTGCTGGTTCATATCGATGTCATCCGGGCGCACCTGCAACTCTGTTTCAAATCGTGTTCCAGTCATGTAGGTCTTGGTGTTTTTGAGTTTATGGTTTATAAATTTGTGAGCGTAGTTTAGCAGAAACGAAACTGTTTTACCGCAAAGGGCGCAGAGGTTTTCGCAGAGGAACGCAGAGCAGGAAGCTTCTGTTACTCCTTCCCTTTGCTACCTCTGCGTGAACCTTCGAGTCCTTTGCGTTTCATTCGGTAACCCAGCCCGATCCCAATAAAATCTGTGATTCACCAGAAACGTGAAAGAACCTATTTATTCTCTTGATCTACGACGTAGTGCAATGACGTGTCACTCCCCAGGTCGCCGAAAATCGATTCGTCCAATTCAGTCTTCGCGCATTTAACTCCTACTCCAATTCTGCCAAGGGGATGACGTCCACCGGCGAAATAATTCGCGGTAGCGAATCGCGCGGAAGGGAGTCCACCGGCTGGATCGAGAATGGCGAGAGCAAGGATGTATTCTCCTGCCGGAAAAGTTTTTGGCAGTTTGAATTCGCCTTGCACTTTATTAGTCCCCGCTGCCAAATCGTATTCGCGACCGGTGTCCCATTCAAAACCCGCATTCGCCTTGTCACCGGTTGGACGACCCTTTCCTTTCTCCGAGAAATCGCCCGGCAACCACTGGCGAATATCCAACTCCTTGAAGGTGGCTTTCCAAACTGGCTCGTGCGATTTTTCATCGAGCAAACTTACCTCTACCGACCAATTGTAATACATCGGCGCGGAACCCAAATTTCGCACGGAGAAGGATGTGGAAAAAGTTTCGCCCGGCTCAACGCGTGCCGGATAGCGCACTTCATCGAGCACGAAACGATAACCGAAGGCAGATTGGATTCGCGCCGCATTTCGCGCTGCGTCCGGATTTTTCGCGTCGTAATTGCTGACCCAACCGAGCGAATTCCAATGCCAGCGGCGGATGTAACGAATCAACGTGGCGGCGTGGTTGGCCACCGCGTCGGTGGGCGTTTTAGCCAGGCGCGGCTTGGGCGAATTTGTATAAAGCTCGAACGCCATCTCGCCGCCCATCGGCGCAATTTTCCATCGCTCCGCCAAAGCGCCTTCCAATTCCGGCACGTGCTTTGTCATTTCCCAACCGGGATTGCCAAACGAATCCCAATGAATGCCAAAATTATAATTCGTGAATTCCCAGGGATACCGGTTCATCACGAGTTTATTGGTGAAGGCTTTTTGAAAGGCGTCTCCCAAAAGTTTTTGCATCTCCAAAGTAGGTGAGGGGTGATGCTGTTCGCCCCACGGACCGATGATTCCCATTTCAATAAACGCGATGCGCGGATCGTTGTCCCACGCTTCGCCCATTTTCGCGACCATGCGCACCACGCGCTCCTTGAATTGCGCGCTGTTCCAATCGCGCGGCAGGTCAGCGGGCCAGTAGGAATCAATCGGCCAATAAGCTTCACTCCCTGCTTTCGGCCATTCCAAAAAAACGCGTGGAATAATTTTGAGATTTTTCTCCGCGACATGCGACCAATGTGCGTCGGAGTAAGCGATCAATTTTTCCACGCCATCGGTCGCCGAATTTTCCACCGTATTCCACTTTACGTATTCGCGCGCGAGCGTGGCGTATTCGTGTTTGCCATTGATCGGCCCGATGAATCCCATGAGCGGATTGCGAAACGCGCCGAAATACGGTTTGGGTTTGATGACCACTTCGGCGGGCGGCGGAGGAAATTTATTTACCGGCGTTTTCTTTGCTCCGGCCAATGCGGTTGGCCCATACGCGGAACCAGGCTCGACCCCGCTGGCCAACAGGAAAATTAAAAACGGGGTCCAAGCCAGAAGGCACCGGTCGCCGCGGGGTCTTGGATGGGACATCAGAGAAGCTGAAAAAGTTTAGACCGCTTTGTCGAGCGTCAAAGCGCCTTATGTCTTTACAATCGCAGAGCGCACTTCTTAATTCCGGCCCAATATGTATGAAACCAATTACCTTTAGATTTCTCCTTTTAATTATTTGCAGTTTGCTGAGTCTCTCTGCGCGCGCGGAAAAACTCACCGCGCTTGATCGTTACGTCGCCAGGCCCGACACGAATTACACTTACCATCTGGTGACGACGTTGCCGGGAGATGGCTACATGACTTTCATTCTGGAAATGACGTCGCAAAAGTGGCTCACGACCAACGAAGTCAACCGCCCCATTTGGAAACATTGGTTGACGATTGTGAAGCCAAACAGCGTCACCACTTCCAAAGCGCTTCTTTTAATTTCGGGTGGATCCATTGATCGACCCGCACCGAAATCGGCCGATGGAAACACCATTGTCACGGCCCTGAAAACAAAATCAATTGTGGCGGAACTTCGTGGCGTGCCGAATGAACCGCTTATGTTTGCCGATGAAACCCAAACGCGCTCGGAAGATGGCATCATCGCTTACACGTGGAACAAATTCCTCCGCACCGGCGATGACACATGGCCGGCGCGTCTGCCCATGACGAAGAGCGCGGTCCGCGCGATGGATACCGTTACCGCATTTTGTGCCTCCGACGAAGGCGGAAAAACCAAAGTGGATTCCTTCGTCGTGGCCGGCGGGTCGAAGCGCGGTTGGACGACGTGGACCACCGCCATCGTCGATAAACGCGTCATCGCGATTGTTCCCATGGTCATTGACATGTTGAACCTCGAACCCTCGTTCAAACATCATTTCGAAGCCTACGGATTTTGGGCCCCCTCGGTCAAAGACTACACCGCCCTGAACCTCATGGATTGGATGGGCACGAAAGAGTACCGCGCTCTGATGCAAATTGAAGAGCCGTATGAATATCGGGACCGATTGACGATGCCGAAATTCATCATTAACGCGTCGGGCGACCAGTTTTTTCTGCCGGACTCTTCCCAATTTTATTTCGACGAGTTGCCCGGTGTAAAATATTTGCGCTATGTTCCGAACGCGGATCATTCGTTGAAAAACTCCGATGCGCTTGAAACTCTGATCGCTTGTTACAACGCGGTTTTGACGGGAGCAAAGCTTCCGCAATTTTCCTGGAAATCTGAAACAGATGGAACGATTCGCGTGACGACGAAAGACGCGCCGACCGAGGTCAAACTTTGGCAGGCGACCAATCCGGACGCGCGCGATTTTCGCATGGAAAACATCGGCGCGGTGTGGACGAGCAAAACGATTGACGCGGAACCGGCCGGAGTTTACGTCGGGAAAATCGAGACGCCCGCCAAAGGCTGGACTGCTTTCTTTGTAGAATTGACCTACGCAAATAAAAAGGTCACGCCGTTTAAATTTACCACCAACGTGCGGGTTCTCCCGGATACGCTCCCGTTCAAATTGGAGCAGAAATCCAAACCGAAATAGAGGCGACGGTTCCGCTCCTTTTTTGAAAATGACGAGACTCGTTGTTCTTTTTGCCGCGCAATATACGAACGGCGGTCTTCCGCAGCGCTACCCGAACCCCACAGATTTTCACGCGCACATCACGTTCAACGACTCAGTGATGATGGGAGATCCCCTGCAAAAGTTTGAAAAAATTTCCGCCTACAAAGGGCGGTGATGAATTTGCGCGTGAGCGGCGGCGATGAATCCTTTGAAAAACGGATGAGGCTTGTCCGGCTTGCTCAAAAATTCGGGATGAAATTGGGACGCGATAAAAAACGGGTGATCTTTGATTTCAATAATCTCCGCCAGCTTTCCATCCGGCGTATTTCCACTGAAAATAAAACCGGCCTTTTCAAAACGGTCGCGATAGGCGTTGTTGAATTCGTAGCGATGACGATGACGTTCGTGAATGCAAAATGCGCCGTAAAGTTCGCTGACTTTGGAGCCAATGGTGAGTTGGCAGGCTTGAGAGCCCAGCCGCATCGATCCTCCTTTTTGCGTCACATTTTTTTGCTCGTCGAGCAACGCGATCACAGGATGCGGCGTGGCCGGATTGAATTCCGTGGAATGAGCGCCCTCGAGTTGGAGAACGTTTCGCGCAAATTCAATCGTCGCGATTTGCATCCCGAGACAGAGCCCAAGATAAGGAATTTTTTTCTCACGCGCATACTGGGCAGCCAGAATTTTTCCTTCGATGCCGCGCTCGCCAAATCCGCCTGGCACCAAAATACCGCCTAGCCCTTGCAGAATTTTTTCGGGTCCGTCGCGCTCAATTTCTTCCGCGTCCACTTTGACAATTTCCACTCCGCAATCGTGCGCGATTCCACCGTGAATCACCGCTTCGTAAACGGATTTGTAAGCGTCATTCAGCTCAATGTATTTGCCCACGACACCGATGCGCACACGGTGCTGGGGCGCAATTAATTTGCGAATGATTTCCTGCCAATGCGCCATGTTAGCCGGCGGCGTGTCCAGTCGTAGATGGCGGCAAACCAGATCATCCATTCGCTCGCGTTGCAACATCAGCGGCAATTCGTAAATGCTGTGATCGACATCTTTTTCCTCGATCACCGCTTCGTACGGCACGTTGCAGAACAGCGAAATTTTTTGGCGCAATTCGCGATCGAGCGGTTTCTCGCAGCGACAAACCAGCATGTGCGGCGTGATGCCGATTTCGCGGAGCTTCGCGACCGATTGCTGCGTCGGTTTGGTTTTTAATTCGCCCGCCGCTTTAATAAACGGAACGTAAGTGACATGGACGAACATGGCGTTTTGAAAACCGACTTCGAGGGCGAATTCGCGAATCGCTTCGAGGAACGGCAAGCCTTCGATGTCGCCGGTCGTTCCGCCAATTTCGGTGATGACAACATCCGCCTTGGAATTTTCTGCGAGTTGATGGATTCGATTTTTAATTTCGTCGGTGACGTGCGGAATCACTTGGACGGTTTTGCCGAGGTAATCGCCGCGTCGTTCCTTATCGAGAACCTTTTGGTAAACCTGGCCGCTGGTGAGATTGTTGAGCCGCGTCAGTTTGCAATTGGTAAAACGTTCGTAATGGCCGAGGTCGAGATCGGTTTCCGCGCCGTCGTCGAGCACATAAACTTCGCCGTGTTGATAGGGCGACATCGTGCCGGGATCAACGTTGAGGTAAGGATCGAATTTTTGGAGCGTGACTTTGAGGCCGCGATTTTCGAGCAACGTGCCAAGCGCGGCGGCGAGCAAACCTTTGCCGAGCGAACTGATGACTCCGCCGGTGACGAAAATATATTTCATTTCATTTTCGTTGTCGTGTTTTTAGTTCAACGCCACCTCAAAAAGTCATCGGCGTTAAAACCTGCATCTTTCAGAATTCGCAAAGTCAGCCCACGTCCCAAATCGTGGCCTTTGTGCAGCGGAACGGTTACAGCGACATCACGTTCACGGTTGTAAAAAGTCAAATGACTGCCGGCCTGACGCAATGGCACAAAGCCTTGATCTTTCAAGAACTTTACCAATTCAACCGCACGAATGGTTGGAAAACGACTCACGCAGCTTGTGAGATCGTGAGTTCTTCCACGATGATGCGATGTTTCGGCTTGGGAATTGGTTTGCCCAAATCGCGCAGCACGTCCAAATGCAACGTAATCGCTTCCATCATATTTCTCTTTGCTTCTGCGAACGAACCGCCATTCGAAAAGCACCCGGGAAGATCGGGGCAATAAACCGAATAACCCGCTTTCGGGTCTTCTTCTTTCTCGATCACAATTTCGTAAGTTAGCTGTTTCATAAAATGGTTTTTACAGGTCATCTAAATATTTTTCCACTCGCGCCACATCCTCCGGCGCGTCCACGCCCATGCTGTCGTAATCTACTTTGACGACCGCAATCTGAATCCCATTTTCCAACGCGCGCAATTGCTCCAGCTTTTCCGCGTTTTCCAGAGGCGAGACTGGAAATTTCACCAGGCGCAACAACGTTTCGCGATGATAACCGTAAATGCCCAGATGTTTCAAAAAAGAAAACGCCGCCAATTGCTCTGCGGCGGACCGGCCAGTGCCACCGCGCAAAAACGGAATCGTTCTCCGCGAAAAATAAAGTGCGCGTCCGGAAAAATCGACAACGACTTTAACGACGTTTGGGTTTTCGTAGTCGGAAATTTCTTTGATCGGTGTTGCGGCAGTGGACATCTCATTTTTCTCCAGCGCGTTGGCGACGGAATCAATTACGCCGGGATCGATCAACGGTTCGTCGCCCTGAATATTAATCAAGGCATCGCATTGGTTTCGCTCGGCAACCTCAGCAATTCTATCGGTGCCGCTGGGATGATCCGGCGAAGTCATTTCCACGCGACAAAAATCCTGGACGACTTCAAATATCCGGGTGTCATCGGTGGCGACGATGACTTCGTTAAGCGATTTTGCTTTTTGACATTGCTCAACGACGTATTGAATAAGCGGCTTTCCCGCGATGAGGGCGAGTGGTTTTCCCGGAAAGCGAGTGGAACCGAAGCGCGCGGGAATGATGCCGAGAATTTTCACGCGCCGAGTTTAGCGTTAGTTGCAGAGCGAGGAAGATTAAATTGCCCCGCCCCGTGCTGAATCACGGCGTCCCGAAAGACTGAAGCGTCAGATGATCCAGGACCGTGTACAGATTGACATCGAACCGGATTTTCAATATAAAACCAACGTCTCTAAAAAAAGGTTCCACTGCTATGAAAACAAAAATTTCCTGTCTCCTCTTCGCCTTAGTTTTTTGCCTCGGCTTGGTTTCCGGCAACCGCATTTTCGCTCAAACCACATTGCCCGTGGTGGTTCTGCATGTGACCGATTCGGTTGCGACAGAAACTCCGGGCAACAACGGGACGTTTCTATTCACGCGTTACGGCGCGGTCAGCAATTCTTTGACGGTAAATTTTTCGATTGGAGGCAGCGCGTCCAACGGAGTTGATTACGCGACGATTCCCGACTCGATGACATTTCCAGTGGGAGCGTCCAATGTTTCTCTCGTCATCACGCCGATTGATGACACGCTGGTGGAGCCAAGTGAAACTGTTCTGCTTACTCTCAAGACCAATGCGGATTACCGAATCGACGGAACAGGCGCGAACCTGGGTGCGGTCGTGACGATTCTCGACAATGACAATCTGCCGCCGCGCGTCCAACTTTTTAATCCCACGAACAATTCCATCTTTGCCGTCCCGACCAATATTTTATTGCAAGCGGAAGCATCGGATAGCGATGGCTCAGTGCGGCGCGTGGATTTTTATCGCGGGACAATGCTCATCGGCACCGTTTGGGGGCCAAGTTCCAACGCAGTTTATAGTTTGATCTGGAGCCATCCAGAGCCGGGAAGTTACGTCCTGACAGCGCGAGCGATGGACAATTGGGAAGCGCGGGCAACTTCGGGGCCTGTCAATATCGTGGTGACAGGAACTAACCCGCCACCTCCCCCCACTGTGACCATTGTCGCAACAGACCCTAATGCCGCTGAGACTCCACCATTCTCAACCGTTCCGATCAACCCCGGTGTGTTCTCTGTTACGCGCAACCCCGTTTCGTCGCAGCCATTGGTAGTCAATTATTCCATTGGCGGCACGGCTTCAAATGGTGTGGATTACACGACGTTGTCCGGCTCAATCACGATTGCTTCAAACGCGGCTTCCGCATTCATCTATGTCATCCCGATAGACGATACTTTGGTGGAAGACAACGAAACGGTCGTTCTTAGTTTACGAACGAACACGGCTTATCTCCTCGGGGACGCACGGGAGGCAACCGTTAAAATCGAAGATAACGATCACGCCCCCAATCCATCTCCGTCGGTTCGTATTCTTTCTCCGACGAACGGGATGGTCTTCTTTGCTCCGACGAATATTCCGATTTACGCCACTGCGGAAGATTCCGACGGCTTCGTTGCGACCGTGGAATTTTTCGCGGGCACAAATAGTTTAGGCATTACTACCAATAATCCCGTGTCCGGTTCGCCCGTGAATCCCTTTTATGTTATTTGGACAAATGCTCCGGTCGGCGAACATATTTTGACTGCGATCGCGACGGACAATTCCGGGCTGATGGCAACTTCTGCTCCAGTAAATATTTCAGTCCGCGCACAAAATGTTTTGCCCGTCGTCACCGTTGAAGCGACGGATCCTTTCGCGGCTGAGACGCCGGCTTTTTCGGAAATCCCAATCAACCCGGGCACTTTTGTTGTCCGACGCACACCAGCTTCGGCCTCGCCGCTCCTGGTTAATTATTCGCTTGAAGGGACTGCATCGAACGGAACGGATTACGGGAAAACAGCTACTTCAGTCACGATCCCAGCGAATGAATCTTCCGCCCGTATTGAGGTGGTTCCCATCGACGACACGCTGGTTGAAGGAACGGAGACGGTCGTGCTAATTCTGCGAACCAATGCGGCTTACGTCTTGGGCAGTGTCCGGCAAGCCACGGTGTTCATCGAAGATAACGACCACGTGACCAACCCTGCGCCGAGCATTCATCTTACTTCTCCGTCGAACAACTCTGTCTTCATTGCTCCGGCGAATATTTTGATCACGGCGGAAGCGTCTGACCCCAATGGCCAAGTGGTGCGCGTGGATTTTTTTGCCGGAGATCATCTGTTGGGCACAGATACCAATGCGCCTTACGAATTTTTATGGACGAACGTCACGGCGGGTTTTTATACCTTGACCGCGAAAGCAACCGACAATGATGGCGCCTTTGTTTTTGCTTCTCCTGTTCACATTACCGTTCGTTCGCCGAACGAAATCGCTTTCGTCAAACGCCAGTTGCCGTTGTGGTATGTGCCGGGGGTCAAGCTGATTGTCAGCCTCCGCGCGGAACCACCTGTGGGCACCACTTCCTACTCGGTCCTCGATACGCCACCGATAAATTGGGTTGTCGGCGCAATCAGTGGAGGAGGTTCGTCCACTGCAGCGGGCCAAGTGAGTTTCGGTCCATTCAACGATGGGCTTTCGCGAACTCTGACCTATGAAGCCACACCGCCATCGAATGAGACTGGAGAAAAACATTTCGTCGGGACCGCCCTCGCCAATGGGATCACAACCCCGATTGGAGGAGTCAGTTCCATTCGTCAAGCGCCATCCCATCCTGCTGACAATAATCCGACCAACTTTGTCGTCAGCGAAAATGAATTAGCCAGTTACGTCGCGGCATGGAGCCGGTGTGAGCGCTGGCCTATTTCGCCCAACCCGATTCCCATCAGTTACGTCACGCGCGCGGGCTATCTCTTTGGCAGCGGGGGAAGCTATACCTTGAGCAGTCGCTATCCTACGCCATTTCCGCCGCTGCTTTGGGTGCCTCTCAACGGCAGCAACACTGGGCCGGGCGAGCCTCCCTGGAGCACAAATGGAGCGGGATCAGCCCTCAGCGACTTGCCCACAAATTATTTTCCAGGCGTGCCGTTTACCGTAACCATTGCCGTGACACCAGGGAGCAACACGCTGGCTTACGCGCTGGAAGATCGCCCGCCGGAAGGTTGGGCCGTTACCAACGTCAGCGATGGTGGAACCTTTTGTCCGGTGACGCACAAAATCCGTTGGGGACTTTTTTCGGACAACGCAGTTCGGACGATCACCTACCAAGTTATACCTCGAACAAACTTGACCACGAGGACGGCGTATTTTTACGGCGTCGCTTCGTTCAACGGAATCAACGTGCCAATCACCGGCCAACGTTCCACCCGTTACACTCCTGCGACCGTGACCGAGCCGCCGAGATTGCAGTCGATCAGCGTGCTCTCGACGGGAGAACGGCTGATGACATTCCAAGGCGCGCCGGGTGTTTGTTACACGATAGAGACCAGTCCGAACTTTCTTGATTGGACCCCGCTCGAAGAATTGCTGAACAACGATGGCGCGCTCCAATACATCGACACCGCGGGCGAAAATTCAGAGCAACGATTTTACCGCGTGAAGCCCGTTGAATAAGTGGCGGACGGATGAAGCTTGGAAATAATTTGTCCGCGCAACGTGTCGATGGCCGAGAGCATATGCCTCCGGCCTTCTCGTTATCAAAAATTGACGGCCAGTTTTTCAATCCCAAAGGGATTACATCACTTAGCCCAAGGTTGCGAGGCACGAGCTACCCTGGGTTGCGTCCCAAGAAATCATCAACCTTGAAAAGGTTGAATCAAATTCGTGTCACCTCCGCTACGAAATCCAATTCGATGAACGGCATGTTTAGGATTTGTTAATTCCTTTTATTGCTCTCGCCCACGACAGCATCAAAAAGGATGCGCGTTCTCTCAAACTAAATTTTAATTTTGTCGAACACCATTAACCCCAACAAAAGCGGCAAATAAATAATCGACGCGAAAAAAAGCTGGCGCGCATGAGACCTCGTCAACTCTCGTGAAAATCGAATGGCCGCCGCTAAAAATATTCCGCCAAATAAAGTTGCCCCGGCAAAATAAAACCAACCGGCCATTCCGAGCGCCACCGGAAACAGGCTCACGAACAATAATCCCAGCGTGTGACAGACGGCTTGTTGGCCGGTGCGAATTCCATCGGGATCAATCACCGGCAGCATCACAAATCCGCCGCGTTGATAATCCTCGCGATACATCCAGGCGATGGCCAGGAAGTGTGGCAGTTGCCAAAAAAATAAAATCGCGAAGAGCGACCAGCCTTCAATGTTGATTTCATTTCGCGCGGCCGTCCAACCCATGAGCGGCGGCAGCGCGCCGGGAATGGCACCGATGACGGTGTTGAGCGAAGTGATGCGTTTCAGTGGCGTATAAACAAACAGATAGCTGGCCAGCGTGACAATGCCGAGAAGGCTGGTCAGCAAATTAACTTTCCACGCGAGATAGCCAAGGCCGACGCTGGAAATGATTCCGCCGAAAATTAAAACGGTCTCCGGCTGCAAACGACCCGAGGGCAAAGGCCGGTCTTCGGTGCGCTGCATCTTCGCGTCGTGATCGCGTTCGATGAGTTGGTTGAGCGCCGCAGCGCCACTCGCCACCAACGCCGTTCCCAAAAGTGTGTGAAACAAAAGCGTCCAATCCATCGCGCCGCGAACACCGAGGTAAACGCCGACCGCCGTCGTGAGCAGCACGAGACTGGTCAAACGCAGCTTGATCAATTCGGAAAAAATCGCGAACTGAGTTTTCTCAGCGGGGATTTTCTCCGCGATGGGCGGCGCGCTCAACGGTTGCAGAATGGCTTTCATTTATTTATTCAACGCGACTTTAGGATTGCCGAAAGCGGCCGATGTCAATTCACGGTGCCGCATGGAATTTTTTCCTTCAACGGAAATTTCTTTTGCAATAATCGCAATCATCGCGCCCATCGCCAGACTGGCCGCGCCCAGAACCACGTGCGCGGTGGCGATGTCCGCCGGTTTATTTTTTAACACCGTCACAATTCCCAAAAAAACTTGGGCGACAATCATTCCAAACCAAATCAACGAGAGGCGGGACAAGAGAGCTTTTGTTCCCAGGGCTTGCCGAAACTTAACCGCGAGAAAACCGACGCTACCCAAAATTAAAAAAGCGGTGATGCGATGGAGCATGTGAATGACGATGTGAAACGCGGTGATCGGATTTGGATCCGTTACATCGAACCGCCTTTGATTGATGGCTTGAATGAATGGCGCGTCGGTGGGCGGCCAAATTTTTCCATAGGCGAGTGGAAAATCCGGGACGGCAAGACCGGCGTGTTGATGCCGCATCGTCGCGCCAAAAAGCAATTGGAAAAAAACCAAAAACGTCGCGACTGCGGCGAATCTTCCAAGCGCGTCGCTGAGAAAGTTTTTTTCCGAGTTCGCAAAGTGTTGCCACCAGCGGCTCGTAAAAAGAGCAATGACGCTGACGAGAATTAAAAAAATTTGCGCCAGCGCCGCGTGGAAAATCCCGATTTGATCTTTGAAGAGAACAACGCGGAGTCCACCCAGCACGCCCTGCAAAACGACCGTAAAAAAAGCGATGACTCCCAGCCATCGCAAAGATTTTCGAGACTCTTTCAACCAAATCCAAACCGCAAGAATCGTGGTAAGAAATCCGACGAAGGAAGCGAAAAGACGATGGGTGTGTTCGTAAAAAATTCCGCCGACCCATTTTGAAATTGGAAAGAGAAACATGTTGTAGCCATACGTCGTCGGCCAATCCGGCACGGACATCCCGACTCCGTGACTGGTCACCAACCCCCCGAGACCAATCAACAGCAGCGTGCAAATCGCCGTGAAAAAAGCGAAGCGATGAAGCCATTGATTGTCGGTTGACCGAGACATGTTTAAAAACGAAAACCGCTGCGGCGAATTCGCCCCAGCGGTTTGCGAAACTGCCAAAACTTATTTTACTTCCAGAACAAAATCCGCCGCCGCTCCTTGATCTTTCACTTCGATTTCTTTCGTCACGGGCGAACCAGTGGGCGCGGCTTTGCGATGATAAACTTCCAAAGTGTATTTGCCCGGCGGAACATCCGCGATTTTGTAACTGCCATCGGCTTTGGTCACTGCGAAATAGGGATGATCGAAAACGCTCACGTAAGAAAACATCCAGGGATGCACGTCGCATTTAAATTTGAGGAACTGCTCCGGATTATTGAAAGTAAATGCCAGTTCGGGCGACTTCGGCATTTGCGCTTTGTTGGCCTCGGTGTTTCCAGAGACGGCAGGCAGCACGTGAACGTTGTGCATGAAAGGGTCGGAATTTCTGACTTCAATTTTTTGGCCAGTCTGCACTGCCATCACATAAGGACTGTATTCACATCCGACTTGATCGAGCAAAGCGGGCTGCGCCGCGGCGCCGGAAGATTTAGCCGGCGCGCCCTTGAGCACGACCACGACATCGGCCAATTGACCTTTCTCATTGACGACGTAGAAACGCGTTTTGGCCGTCGTTTTATGGAGTGCGCCGCATTCCGGATTGAGCGGAAGATCTTTTTCCGGCGGCGGCGTGCCTTTCAATGTGACCGTGCCAGTGATGTCTCCAGCGGACGCGGAATGAAGCGCCGCAGCCAGAGTAAAAAGTGTGATAAAGCAAATCGGGTTTTTCATTTTATAGAGTAATTTTTTATTTCAGAAACGTTTCGGAAACTAGCATTGGCGATAAGAACTTCAAGTTGATTTCGTGAAACTTTTCACAAGGTAATCCGACGACTCACAAAAAAGAAAATTCATGTGACGGAATTTCTATTTTTTAAAAGAGCCATTCTTTATACGCCAATTCCAAATCGCAGGGCGTCGCGTTCAGGTGCCCCGTCAGGTAGCGTTGTCAAACGATTTGCCTACAGCGCGGCCAAAACTTCTGCCACATGTTCTTCGGGTTTCACTTTCGGCCAAATCTTTTTGATCTTTCCGTCCGGCCCGATCAAAAACGTGACGCGATGCGTGCCCGTATATTTGCGGCCCATGAAAGTTTTCTCGCCCCAAACTCCGTAGGCTTGCACGATTTTTTTGTCCTCATCCGCCAGCAACGGGAATGGCAATTTAAATTTCTCTGTAAACTTGTCGTGCGATTTAACAACGTCGGTGCTCACGCCCAAAACCACTGCCCCGCGCTTTTTTAATTCGGCAAAGTGATCGCGGAAACTACACGCTTCCTTCGTGCAACCCGGCGTGTCGTCTTTCGGATAAAAATAGAGGATCACATTTTGCCCTTGGAAATCGGCCAGAGAAACTTTGCCGCCGCCGGTTGCATGAGCAGTGAACGACGGCGCGAGGTCTCCTTCCTTGACGGTGAGTTTCGGTTCGGTTGGCATAAAAAAATTTAAAATGTGAAACAACATTATTGATCTTTGATCGCGGCGCTGGTGGGACTGGCGTTGAGGTGTCGCATCCCATCGAAAATATAAATTATGCCCGACAGCGTAGTAAGAATCGCCGCGCTGAAAATCCAAAAAGCTAGCGCGCGATTTGTCCACTGCAAAAGAATCCAGAGGACGATTCCCATTTGGCAGACCGTGGAAAGTTTCCCCAAAAATCGCGGGCGCACCACGATTTTGCCGAACGTATAGTGAATCACCAACGCGCCGATAGATAGAATCGCGTCGCGACTGATCAACGTGACGGTCAGCCAAAGTGGAATGCGCTCGAGGTGACCCTTTGAATCCAGACTGAGCAAAATAATTCCAGAGGTGAGCAACAATTTATCGGCCAGCGGATCGAGGATCGCGCCGAGTTCGCTTTTCTGGTTGTAGTGTCGGGCGATGTAGCCGTCCACGCCATCGGCAAATGCGGCGAGGGCGAAGGCGAGCAATGCCGCAAGACGATTCCACTCCTCGCCGTTGCGAAAGTAGTAAAGCAACTGCACGATAAAAAAAGGCACGAGCAAAATCCGAACAATGGTGATTTTGTTTGCCGTCGTCATGGCCGGATGACTGTTGCCGCAACATTTTTTTCCGTCAATCTTTCTGAGATTTTGTTCCAGCGATGACTTGGTTTCAACGCCTGTTCGTGATTTTCTCTGAAGCGGATGGCCTTTCACCATGAGCGGAATTTTTGGACGACGGAAGGGCGATTGGTTGTTTTTCTATTGGCCGCTTCGCGTGCCTGCTCTTTGAGTTTTACGACCTTTGTCCCATGCGGACATTCACGCTCTGGATTTTTCTTCCCGCACTGATGGCGCTGTTCGGATTGGCGTTGGCGGATCGCGCTTGGGGGAACAAAGAATTGTGGCGCGGCGTCATGCTCGGGATTTGGGCGGGGTTCATCGCGGTCGTGGCCTATGACATTTTTCGATTGCCCTTCGTTTTCTCCAAATCACTAGGCCTTGCTCCGTTCATTCCCGCGCTGAATCTGTTCAAAGTTTTTCCGCGCTTCGGCGCGATGATTCTTGGGCAACCCATCGAACAAGCGGGCTATTCGCTCGCCGCACACGTCGTGGGATGGATTTATCATTTCAGCAATGGCCTCAGTTTTGGAGTGATGTACGGGGCGATCGTGACCTGCAATCCGCGCCGAACCTGGGCCTGGGGCGTTCTGATGGCGCTCGGTTTGGAATTGGGAATGTTGCTCACGCCCTATCCTTCCTATTTTTTAATCCCGCTCTCGTTGATTTTCGTGCTGGTAACGATGGCGGCTCATTTCATTTTTGGCGCAGTGATGGGAATTGCCGTGCAACGCGCCGCGAAATCACGCGCGGCACAATCCATTTTTTTCCGCAAGCCACAAACGATTTCCTCCTGATGTGTTTCGTTTCAATCCAAGGCGATTTTCTTTTCTTCGCAAGGAATGGTTGAGGATCCCTTGGAACGCGAAGAAAATTGAAGTCGAGAATTTATTTCTTCACGCGTTACCCCTTACTCATTCCGCACAAACATTTTTCCGGGCAACTGTCGAACGAGCCGCTTCATTTCCAAGCCGAGCAGCGCGACGGATACGGTCGAGCTGGGTAAACCGCAACGGCGAATCACTTCGTCGATGCTCGATTCCTGTTCGCTCAGGGCGTCGTAGATTTTCTGCTCGTTTTCGGAAAGGGTCAGCGCCGGCAAAACTCCCGTCTCGCTCGCTCCCGCTGGACGATTGCTCGTGGGAAACAAATATTCGAACTCGCTCAAAATATCTTCCGCGCCTTCGCACAGTTTCGCGCCTTTCTTGATCAACTCGTGGCAACCTTTGCTGCGCGGCGAATCGATTCTTCCGGGCACCGCGAAAACCTGGCGGCCATATTCCACCGCCATGTTCGCCGTGATCAATGCGCCACTCGTCAGATTCGCTTCGACGACGACCGTGCCCATCGCCATCCCGGCCACGATGCGATTGCGAATGGGAAAACTTTGTTTGTCCGCTTTGCGATTGAATGGAAATTGCGTGATGACCGCGCCGTTTTCCGAAATGCGTTGAAACAATTCCGCGTTCTCCGTCGGGAAAATAATATTGATTCCCGTTCCGAGCACCGCGACGGTCCGGCCTTTCCCGCTCAACGCGCCTTGATGCACCGCCGTGTCGATGCCGCGCGCGCCGCCGCTCACGACCGTGACGCCGATGTAGGCGAGTTGATACGCGAGCTTGCGCGCGACATCCATTCCGTAGGACGTGGTCATGCGCGAGCCGACCATCGCGACGGCGTTTTTATCTTTCGCAGTCAACTCGCCTTTGACGTAAAGCACGATGGGCGGATCGTAAATTTGCTTGAGCAATTCGGGATAATTTTCGTCGGCAGGGATGCGAATGTGGCAACCGTAATCTTCAACTCGTTTTAATTCTCCGGGGAGATCGATGTCCTTCTCCCATTTGGAAATCGATTCGGCAACTTCCTCGCCGATGCCGCGCACTCGGAGGAGTTGGGATTTATTCGCGCCAAGAATTTTGGGAGCTTCTCCGAAATGTTCGAGCAATTGCCGCACCCGCACCGGCCCGACATGTTCGATCATGTTGAGCGCGACGAGAGCTTCACGGGAATCCATGCCACAGGGATATTGATTTTTTTAGGGAGCGACAAGCTTAGGTTGAGGATGAATCCTGAGCCGTATTTTCACTGTGAAAAGGTTCAAACAATTTTCCACCGCGATAAAAAAGATAAAAGGCGGCCATTTGCATCACATGAAACAAATCGTTGTGATTGAAATGTTGGTGCAAAGAAATCTTTTGCGTTTGAATCGTTCCAGCCGCCAAACCGAGCAAAACGCCCCCCGCGATCCATAACGCACTTTTAGCGCGACACGTCACGATGAGGAAAATCTGCAACAACAGAATTACAATCATTGCCGACGCATAATCGTAAACGACAAAACGGAACTCCGAATGGCTGATCATCCAACACGCAAAGATGAGAAATTTCAGTGCGACAAGGTTGAGCGCCGACGGACGCAGCGAACGTTTCACACAATTCAGGACGACGGCGGACAACATGAAGCAGCTTGCGAGACCAATGGAATAAACACTCGTCTTCCATAAAATCGCGGCAAGCGTCTCTCCCAAATATTCTCTTAACCCGTGAAAAGTTCCGCCGAACAATGAAGCACTTGCCGTCGCCAGAAAGCCCAGACCCCACAACAATTTGGAAATTTGTCGCTCCCGCCGCCCGAGGCGGCAGAGGCAGATTCCCCAGATCAATGTCAGTAACGCCAGCGCGTAGTCCGTGAACATCGTCATCGGTTCGGAGATTTTCATGCGCGTTGAGCGACACAAACGTATTCGCCTTTGGCCGATGGAGAATTTTGCAAGTTCTTCGGCAAATAGAGTTCTCGAAAAGTTTTCTCCGTGGCGATTTCGAGTAACTTGAACCCGTTTGCGTTCAAAAAGGCGGGTAGATTCTCCGGTGCCATTCCCCAATAGAAAGGCTCGTTTTTTAAGCGGAGCCACAGGTTCACCATCGGATTCGCATTATGGAAAAACAGACTTCCATCTTTGGCTGGCTCCATGACGGTGAAAGCGAAATGACACTGAGCGCGACAAGCTTGCCGCACACTATCAAATAATTCGGCGACTTTCGCTGGCGTCAGATACATTAAAATTCCTTCCGCAATGAATAGTGTGTCGGCGGCCGAGTCGTATCCTGAATTTCTTTCCAGAATTTCTCTCAAATTCTGTCCCGCGAAATCCGCAGGGAAACAAGCAAGGTTCTCAAAATTTAGGCCGTGGCGAGTAAGCGCATTTTGTTTCACGCGTTGCGTGTCTCGTCGTGGGAAAGAAAAACCATGCTTTTGGCAATTAACCGAGCCGTCGCGCTGGCTTGATTCTGTTTCACGCGCTCATCGCCCGAAAAACATCCTTCGATAATGACGATACCAATCGCTTTGAAACCGTTCTTGAGGATCGTATTTGGTTTTTAAGCGCAAGAATTCGGGAAATTGCGGGTAGCATGCCAGCGCTTGTTCGCGCGTGGCGTACTTGTGGTAGGTAAGATAATAACTCCCGTCCCGGCGGACGGCCATGTCAATCAAACGACGAAAGGCTTCGGCGGAATGACGCAGGCCATCAGGCGTATGCTCCGTGTGAATATTGAAAATGATGCAGGCATACGGTTGCTTCGCCCACGCGAGAAAACTTTCGTCATCCCGTTCAATCAAACGAATCGTTCCATAAATAATTTGCACGTTGTTTTTTCGGAAATCTTCCCGCGCTTCTTTCATAAATTCTGTGAGTTGATTTCGAGGAACGTAAATTTCGGTGATGATTTCCGTCGCGGGTTTGGCCGCTTTCAATTGTTGATCCACAATTTGGTGATAGCCGTCCCGATAATCGCTCAGTTGGTGCGTATCTGACCAATAAACCTGACCCGATGTGGAAAGATAATAACGGGAATATTCTTCAAACACCCGGCGACGGTCGGTGTGAGCGAGCATGAGCAAAGTCATCCAATTGTCGGAACTGAGCCGCTTGTTCTCCACCGCTATCGGAGTGTCTGGCGCAACCGGGCGATAACATGAAAACACACCGCGATGGAGAAAGTCCTCCGTCTTTTCATCAATCGAAAATTGAAAATCGCCGTAGAGAAATCCATCGGCGATTCTTTTTTCAAAGGCGAGCATCAATTCCTCAACCGTTTTAATTTCGACGAGGCGCTGAACTTTTTGGCGCGGACGCAGTCGCACCTTCAAAGAATAAACCAATCCGAACAAACCGTAGCCACCGACGATGAGCCGGAATAATTCGGAGTTTTGCTGGCGGTCACAGGTTTGGGGAATTCCGTCGGCATCAATCACCATGAGCGATTCGACATCAGAGACGAACGGTTTCATGCGCAAACCGCGTCCGTGAATGTTCGCCGCTAATGCGCCGCCTAGACTCAATCGATCAGCGCCTGTTTGTTTTTGTGCGATTCCCCAAGCGGGTGATTCACCAACTTGTCGCGCCACCAAATCTGCAATCAATTGTGGCCATTGAATCCCCGCTTCGACTTCCACGATGCCCGTCTCGCCGTCGAAGTTCAAAATGCGATTAAGTTTCGTCGTATCGATCAGCACCGCATCACTCGCGAATTGTTGCGCGCCCATCGCATGACGCCCACCCGCGATACAAACTGACTGACGGTAACGCCGAGCGTCTTGCACGATTTGCTGCAATGATTTTAGCGAAGTGGTTTCGACGACTCGCTTTATCCAAGTCGGGTTGAGTCGAGAATGAACGTCGTTGACGAGTTTTCTTTCTGGAGGTTTAGAAAAACGAGCGCAACCGCCAAGAGCGAACAATCCCGCACTTTTCAGAAAGTCCCTTCGCTTGAGGTTCATAGAAATAATTTTCGAAGAAATCAGAACGGTTGCGAGTTCAAACCAGAATGCGGTTGTGTCTGAAAAATCGGCCGCAGCATTCTTAAAACTCCTCCGGCGCTGCGCGCGCGCCGCGAGTGAGGGTCTGCATACAGTCGCGCCCCGTCTTGCAGTTAAGGACGCGGCGCGAAACCCATTTCCGCCACCACTTCCTGCCCGCGCTTCGATTGGACGAACTCGGCGAACTGGCGTGCCGCGTCGGACTCCTTCGCCTTGTTCGTGTGCAGTCGCAGCACGCGCGCGTAGGGATATTGCATTTTGTTCACCGAGTCCACAGTGGGCGCCACGCCATTGACAGAAACAGGTTTGACTCCGCTGCCTTTCGGAATGGCGATGCTGGAGTAGCCGATGCCATTGGCATCTTTCGCCACCCCTTGCACGATGCCAGTGTAATTGGTGAACGTTTTCAATCCGCCCGCGTAAGGTTTTTTCTCCATGGCCAATTCCTGAAAGCCGAGATACGTGCCGGAAATCGGATCGCGAATGTAGAGGTGAATCGGCGCATCCGGTCCGCCGACCTCGCTCCAGTTCTTGATCGCGCCGGTGAAAATATCGCGCGCCTGATCGGAGGAAAGATTGGCCACGGGATTTTTGGCGTTCACGATCACGTCCACGCTGTAGGAACCGATGACGTAATCGTTGAAGGCAATGTCCCGGTCTTTAGCCAATTGCATTTCGTTCGCGGTCAAATTGCGCGAGGCCGCCGCGATGTCGCATTGCCCAACCATCAGCGCACCGAGGCCGTAGGAAGTGCCTTTGAACTCGGTATCGAACTTCACGTTGGGATGATCTTTTTTAAATTCGGCAATGAGGCGCGGCGCCAACTCTTCGCCAATCGTATTCGAGCCGCGAATGACGATGGTCTCAGCATTTTCAGTTTTTTTCGGCCCGCAACTCGCGATGAAGAGCACGAATAAAGCGAAGCTGAAATTTTTGAAACGGTTCATTATTTTCATGGTGAATCTTTCCGTTGATGGCATTTAGTGGCGGCAAATCTTCTTTCGCGTCCAGAAATATATCAAGGGCGAAAGTTGTGCGGCGCGAAGTGGGTGTGATTAAAAGCGGGTGAGGCGGGATTTGGTTTCCTTGGACTGCGGCGGCATGTCGCCGCTTTTCCCATCCCGCTTCGTGTCCGGAAGTTGTTTTAGATATTTGGATTTCGGGATTTGGATTTGCGCTTATGGCGGCGGTCACAGACGCGCCGCTCCAAAAGCCAGTTCATTCCCCAATCAGGTGCGCAACGATGCGGCGGGTGTGGGGTTGCAGGCGATGTTCCCAGAGATAAATCCCCTGCCATGTGCCCAGCGCCAATTTCCCTTGTGAAACTGGAATGCTCAGACTGACTGCGGTCAACGCAGCGCGAATGTGCGCAGGCATGTCATCTTCCCCTTCGCTGGTGTGGCGAAACATCGGATCGCCATCCGGAACCAGGCGCGCAAAAAATTTTTCAAAGTCGCGGCGGACTTGAGGGTCGGCATTCTCCTGAATCAAAAGCGAGGCCGAGGTATGCTGAAGGTGAAGGGTGACGAGACCGGTTTGGAAATTTGCTTGCGCGACAAACGCGGTGACTTGGTCCGTGAATTCGTAGAAAACTCGCCCGCGAGTTTTGATGACGATTTCGTAAATGGTTTGTCGAAACATAAGCAACGGGTAGCATCTGCCGCCGACGTTGTCATTACCCACATCTTAGCGCGCCTTTCCTCAATCCTGAAGGGATTGTCTCACTCAGCCCAGCGCTGCGATAAACGAGCTACGCTGGGGGGAGGGCAAAGAATGTTCATCATCTCGGAACGAGTTGAATCAAATCGCAAATAAATCCCAACCGCTCAGAAATTGGATTCAACCTTTCCAAGGTTGATGAATGGCTGGCACGATCACCCAGCGTAGCTCGTGCCTCATAACGCCGGGCTGATTGATTTTCAATCCCGTTGGGATTGGGGACGCCCGACGAATTAAATTACGGGTAAGGACAAGACCGCTGGCGCGTGCGAAACTTTTTTTGTTTCGATGTTCGATGTTTAGTGTTCGGTGTTGGTTTTGATTTTTAAACATCGCACATCGACCACCATCGAATTGGGAAATTCGCACCCGCCGGAGGCAGATGCTACCCCGCTGGAAATTTATTTTCCTTCTGCCATGAGTTTCTCCAACTCAGAGTTTTTTGGATGCCCCAGAGCCAGCGCTTTTTCATAGTGCCAGCGAGCCAGTTCAAGAAAAGGTGGTTTCTGCGTGGCATAAATCACGGCCAGATTATGATGGGCGCCAGGATAGGCCGGCTGAATTTTGATCGCTTTACGCAAGGCCGCTTCCGCTGCGGCGCGTTGCCCTTTTTGGCTTAAAGTGATTCCAAGATAATTTTGTGTTTCAGGATTTTGCGGATCAATCGTCGCGGCGCGGCTCAACACATCCAGCGCTTCATCAAATTTTCCCTCGCGAAATTTCACCATGCCGGACAGGGTCAAACAAAATGCGTCCTGCGGATCAATGGCTAACGCGCGCCCGAGATTTTTTTCGACATCGGCCACGTGATCCATTTCCAGTTGGGTGGCGGCCAGATTGCCGAGGAGATAAACATTTTTTTCGTCCTGCCGAAGCACTTCCAAATATTTTTTCTCCGCCTCGTCAAACCGGCGGGCGGCGAATGCTCGTTCGGCCTGCGCCACCAGCGCTCCTGCGCCCGCCGGGAGTTCCTTGGATTTTTTTGCGGGCTTGGACTCGGTCGAAGCCAGTTGCGGTTCCGGTTGCTTCAATAAAGCCAACTCCTCCGGCGTGAACGGCTCCGGTCGCGCCTCCAGCGCTGCCAGCCGAGCGCGGAGTTGTGCGACCTCTTGCGTCTGGTCGGCGGTCGCTGGTCGTTTTTGCTCTGCGCCTTTTGTCCGTTGGAGTTCCTGCAGTTTTTTAGAAAGACGATCCTTCGCTTCCGCAGTCTGCCCCGCGATCGTTTTCTCTTGCTCCAACGCGAGGCTCAACAAATCCCGCTCCTTTTGCAGTGAAACTATTTTTTCCTCTAATTTTGAAACATCACTCGCACTGCGCGGATTCGGCTGAACGGAAAGCGCCTCCTTCAATTTCGCTTCCAACAACGCTTTCTCTGATCGCAGTTGGCGAACTTGCTCGGACGCGGTATCAGGTTGAGAAATTATTTTCGCGCCGGACTGAGGAATTATTTTCGCGCCGGGCACGGGCGTGGAAACAGGCAAGCGATTTGTGGCGGGCGAGACAGTTCCGAGCGATTGAAGTTTTTCCGCGATATATTCCAAACGAAATTTCACCAACTGCTCGTTCCATTTCGGATAAACACTCTGCAATTTTTTCAAGGCATTTTGTGCTTCGCGATAACGGTCCGCCGCGATGCGGCTTTCACCGCTGTCCTTCAGCGCATCGGCGTTGATGATTGAATTATAAATCTGGATATATTCCTGGTCTTGCGCTTGCAGAAGCGTGATCGAGAAAATCAAAACAAATAACATCCATCGCATAAGCGAAAAAGTGCGGGTTCAACGTTCAAAGTTCAAGGTTCAAAGTCAGCCCGGCGCGGGTGAACCACCCGGGTAGCATCTGCCTCTGGCGGGTGCGGGACGACTTCCTCTTCAGCCTCTGAAAAAAAAGAAACCCGCAACAAGTTTCCCCGAACCCGCCAGAGGCAGATGCTACCCGGACAATGGCCCTGGGTGAAGTGGGCGCATCTTGACACTGCCCCTGGTTAGGGGTCGAACCAGAGTTGATCCCAGTGGTGATTGCGTCGGGCTTCGTCCGAGGCGCAAAGAAAACGGAAGCCCGGTGCGGTCCAAAATTGCCCGGGTCTTTTGAAACGACATTGCTTCTGGCGACAGGCTGATTCCACCGCCCCGGAACCAATCGGCCAGCCGCGTCGCGCTGCTTGGGCATAATTCATTGGCCCGGCTGGCCGCGAAAAATAACCTTGTTCCTCGACGATGATTTTCCCGGCGGCTCCTTTGCGCCCTTTCAATTGCGCTATCTCGGCCAGCACTTTCTTTTCCTTTCCGTGGCGCAATTGATGCCGCCGTGGTTCCACCCAATTGGCCGCCTGTCCGGGTTCCTGGAGCGCTTCACCTAATCTCCAGTTTTTGTTGCAGGCGCGGGCGCATCCATTTCTGTCCCTCGCCCAACACTTCCTCCTTGATCTCCGCAAAGGAGCGGAACTTTTTCTTTTTATTCATGGTGCTCGTGCTTTGGTTCTCTTGACTTTCATTTCTCGGAGGAGGAACCGAACACCTTCATGATGGGGGCAGTGTCAAGATGCAACCGGGTGAAGCGGTATCCCGCTCGGCGCGTTGACACTTTGGGGCGTTATGATAATTTTCGCGCGACTTGTGATTTATGACCTCGTTTCTTAATCAACACGTTTTGGTTCTGAATCGGCTCTGGCAGGCGGTGAACATTTGCACCGCGCGCAGAGCGTTGACTCTTTTATTTGAAGGACACGCCAACGTGGTTTTTTCCGACGATGATGGCGCTTTTCAGACTTTCAATTTCAGTCAATGGCAGGATTTTTCCGAACAGGCACCGCACCCGGAAAGCATTCACACCATCTCGTTTAGAATTCGAGTGCCTCGCGTGATCCTGTTGGTCGTGTTCGATCGCCTGCCAAAAAAGGAAGTCAAGTTCACGCGCCATAACATTTTTGAGCGCGACCAGAATACCTGCCAGTACTGCGGAAAAGTTTTCGAACGCAAAGACCTCAATCTCGATCACGTGACTCCGCGCGACCGCGGCGGGCCTACGACGTGGGAAAATATTGTGTGCTCCTGCATCCCGTGTAATACCCGGAAGGCAAACCGAACTCCGCAGGAAGCGGGTCTGCATTTGGTGCGTAAACCGAAGCGCCCAAAATGGAGACCGTTTGTGCAGGTCAATATCGGTTTGAGCCATCACGAAAGTTGGAAACACTTTCTGGACTTGGCTTATTGGAACGTGGAGTTGGGCGGGGATGGGCAATAGGTTTCGGGAATCGCGAGATCGTTAAATCGTTAAATCGTTAAATCGTTGCGGCATCCTCACCTCAATCGGTAGAGCGAGACTCCGTCGAGAAGCTGATATTTTCCCACTGTGGTTTAATTGGATCTCGACGGAGTCTCGCTCTACCGTGGTTAGAACTCGACGGAGTCTCGTGCTACCGCTGTGGTCAGAGCTTGACGGCATCTGGCTCTACCGTTCTTGGGATCTTGGCCGATTTCAACCGGGCGGATTCGATCATTTCCCAAAATTTCGGATTTCCTTGCAATGCCTCGTCCTCACCCGTCGGCAGGCTGGAACGGAATAAAAAATCTTTCAACGTGTTGCGATGCAGAATTCGGTGGACAACGATTCCCAGATCGTGCCGCTCAAAATAAACTCGATACTCTCCCAGGCGGAAGCGGTGAAGCGTTTTGCCGGTTCGTTCCAATTTCCCAAATCGATCTAAATCCGCGCTCATAATTTTTTGCGGCAGGCCGCGAAATTCTCCCAGGATGTGCAATTGAAGTTCACGGGGCATCTTCGCCAACTCGGCGGCGCTGGTTGGATTAAAGATTATTTGAAACTGGAGCACCGGGAAAAGTTTAAAGTTCAAAGTTTGAGGTTCAAAGTTTAAAAATAAAAAGATGAACGTGTCTGCAAGTAAGGAAATCTTACCGCCATGACGGTGACAATTGCTTTCACGAGTAAAAACCAATGCGCCATTCCAAAATCTTTGGTGGAGGCGGCGGGATCGAAGCCGGAAACGCAATTGCGGGTGACGTAAATCGGGGGCGGATTGTACATCACGCCGATTCCTGAGCCGAGTGAAACGGAGTTCCGGCGCGTCCTGAAATTGGCCGACACGGGAAAGCGGTTTGGCAAAAAAGAGGCAATGATGCTCGACGGCATTATCAAAAAACATCGTGCAAAAAAGTAAAGCTGTTCTTGATACGAATACCGATCTCCTTGTCTTTTTCCAGGTTTGAGGCTTGATGTCAGGGCTGTTCACAGTAGGATTTTTCTATGACAGTTCTGAAGCCGAGCGAGTTGAAAGCGGATCTGGGCAATGTCCTGGACCGGGCGTCCGAATATCCTCAATATGTGATGCGAAATGGCGAGCTTCTGGTGATTACCAAAGCCGAGCTTGCACCGACGGGGGAAGCCCCCTCACTTTCGCCGTGGGAATTGCGCTCCAAAGCCATCGAATCCTTCTATGATCCAAACAAAGCCTGGTGAGGTCTGGTGGGTGGATATGGGGATGAAGGCGAAATTTCGGCCGCTGCTGATTGTCTCACGCGAAGACCCTGATCCTGAAAGAGCGTTGTGTGTTTGTGTGCCATGCACCACGGCGATTCGAGATGGCAAATATGAGGTGCCGCTGCCTCGAGTCCGTTGGATGCCTGGATCGGATGATGGAGTCGCCAAGGTGCTTGGTATTGAAGCGGTCGAACATCACCGTTTTCATCGCCGCGCCGGGCGCTACGAGCCGCAGGTGATTGAAGCCGTTCGAAAGAAAATCGGCTGGATGCTTGAGCTGTCCTAAAAAACTTTTTTCCGTCCTGCCAGAATGTTTCACCGTTGGGTTGCATCGCTCAAGGTGTGAGAGAGGATTTGATTCAACCTTTTCAAGGTTGATGATTTGTTCCCACGATGACCCAGCGTAGCTCGTCCTCGCAACGCTAGGCTGAGTGATTTCAATCCCTTTGGGATGGTGGGAAGTTGAAAGTTGAAATGATTTCAGTTTTCAGTTTTCAGTTTTTCCTAAATTGGTAGCGCGTACGGGAATCGCACCCGCCTCGACAGTTTTAATCGGTGAGATTGCGGGGTGTTTTTTCCGCCGGGCAAGAGGCCACGGCTCTACGTCAGGCCGGATGCCTGACGCCACGGGATTTGTTGTAGCGTCAGGCGTCTCGGCTGACGTAGAGGGCGGGCGTCTCGCCGCCCGGATGAAATGATAAACAATTTTCCCGAGATGATTTTTCCTTGAGCCGCAGAAAAAGATCAGAGTGTCTGGAGGATGAACTGTTTTTCCGCCGGGCGAGACGCTCCGGCTCTACGTCAGGCGAGATGCCTGACGTTACAGACGCTGGTATGCGCTGCTCCACATCCATTCTGCAGGACGCTTGCAGAAGCCCGCTTTTACGGGATTGTTTTCGACGTAGGCTGCAAGGCGCGCGTGTTCAGCGTCGTTGCGTATCCAGTGATCGAATGATTCCGCTTGCCAGAAGGTTTGTCCGCTACGACCAAGAAGTTTGTTGGCCTCTTTGCTCGTGTAGGATTTCCAACTGTGCAATATCCCGCTCAACGTGTGACCGGTTATAGGCCAGACGAGGACATGAACGTGATTCGGCATGATCACCCAGGCGCGAAGTTCGTATCGCTTGCCGTCAAAAAAATTCAGCGCCCGCGCAACGAGTTCAGCCACCTCGGTTTTGCTTAACCAACATGCGCCACGACCAGCATCGAGTAGCGCTTCGACTTTGTCGCAATACCAAGCCAGTAATTGTTCTTCCTCATGCCATGTCAATGGACTCCGGGCGGCTCGAGCTTGTTCCAAAATGGTTTTGCGCTCGTGCTTGAGCCGGACGATTTCGTGGGCGGGCAAGGAATCGTTTAGCCGGAACGTAACGAAATAAACCACGCCTTCTTTTTTTAGATGCGGCAGCTTGCCGCGGAAATGCAGGCCGGAGACCAGAGAATCGGGACGAGGGAAATTTCCACTGGATTGGCTGGGAACGGGCATGAGCGATAGCTGGCAGGGTTAGAAATCCAAGACAAGGGCGGAATGCGAATGATGGAGCGTCTGGCGTCTCGCCTGACGTAGAGGGCGCGCGTCTCGCCGCCCGGGTGAAACGATGAAAATTTTTCAGAAATTATATTTTTTTGTCGAAACGTTGAGAGAAAGTTTGGAGCGGTTTGGTTGTGATGATGTTTTCTCCGCCGGGCGGGATGCCTCGGCTCTACGTCAGGCAGGATGCCTGACGCTACGAGGCGGACGTCTCGCCGCCCGGATGAAATGATGGAGGATTTTTAAAAGAATTTGTTTCTGATTGAATCTGCGGAACAAAGATGGGGGCGGTTTGGTGGATTGTGATTTTTTCCGCCGGGCTGGAAGCCCCGGCTCTACGTCAGGCAGGATGCCTGATGCTACGAGGGAGTTGGTAGCGCGTACGGGAATCGCACCCGTCTTTCAGCCTTGAGAGGGCCGTGTCCTGACTGATAGACGAACGCGCCATGTTGATTTCCCTTGTTATACTAAAAGACTAATACACGTCGCCTGCACGCAAGAGGAGCCTGGCGGGAAAAGTTTTTAACTTTTTGCGGACGGATTTTTTAACGGAAAAAATTTCTGAGGAAAGCCTTGCAAATCTTTCAGTACGATATCGGTGTGGATCAGCGTCAATCTTTGCGTGGTGGCAATTGCCGCCAGGCAACGGTCCACCGGATCACCATGCTCCCAAGGCCATTCGCCCGCCAGTTGTCCCGCCTCAAAAGAAAAAGGCGCCAGCCGATAGCCGTTTAACGATTCCGCGATCCATCCTGGTTTATTGGGCGCAGGAAATTTGCGATGCGTCACCTTGTAAAGCATCTCGGATATGGAAAGAGGCGAAAGCCACCATTCCGTGACTTCATCGCGTAAAAAATTCGACAACGATGAAGACATTGGAAGCTCCAAAGCGTGCCGCCACCATATTCCCGAATCCAGCAGCGCTTTCATTTGAAAGGCTCAAAACCCGGTTCATCGATATTGATGCCCTTGTACTCCTCCGCTCTGATCAGACCGGATAACACCGGAGGTTGTCCCTCCGGCACACAAGGCACCACTTGAAATTCATCCTCACCGTGGCTCGTTACAATCACCACTTCACCCGTCTTGGCCCTCTGCACCAATGGCCTCATGTTGTCTTTAAACTGGGCCGTCGAAACTCGTAAAACGCTCATTAGCCTGAAATTATCCCTCAAACGCGCCGTTCTTCAAGCGGCAAATCCAGACACGCATCGTGAAAAGTTGAAAGTTGAAAGTTGAAATGATTTCAGTTTTCAGCTTTCAGTTTTCAGTTTTTCCTAAATTGGTAGCGCGTACGGGAATCGCACCCGTCTTTCAGCCTTGAGAGGGCCGTGTCCTAACTGATAGACGAACGCGCCTGAATCCGAGAGGCAGCTTATTTAACAAGTTCTTTGTGTCAACTCGTACAAAAAAAAGCCGCTCTTTGCAGAGCGGCTTGTGTGAATTAAAAAACTTATTTCTTGCGGCGAAGGAATAACAACGAACCGGCACCGAGAATTCCGAGAGCAATTGTTGAAGGCTCAGGGATAGGTTGAAGCGAGAAACCTGCTAAACCCTGCAGGTCGGCTGGTGTCCCCGGCGGGGCTACACTAGCAACATTGAAGGGTGTCGAGGCACCTACCCGTACCCCACCGTTGGGATTTGCGGTGTATGCACTTAATGCGGCTTCATATGTGGCGAATGTACTAGACCAGACACGAACTTGTATTGTCACAGTTCCCCCATTAGCGGCGGTGACAGCAACGGAAGGCGAGACAGGTTGACTTCCCTGTGCGCCCGCAGCGGTTCCACTCGTTTGGAAAAATCCCGCATTAGCACTGGTACGGAGGTTAACCGCGAATCCTTTAGCAGTTAACGAATTTGAGGAAGCATTAGCACCGTCGGCAGCGTAACACTGAGCGTAGTATGCTGCACCACCGACCCGCGTGGTTCCATCACTATCTGTGATCGGAGCTATAACCGCCGGAGTTGCTGATCCGTTATTATTATTAAAGGTTACAAAACCCTGTCCGTAGCTAAATACGGTGAGGTTGGCGATTGCTAATATTAGGATGGTTTTTTTCATATCTGTGTTTCTGCTAGTTTTGTTTGGTTTAATTCACCGTAAATGTGCGCACCCAATTCTTTGCAACTTGGGTTCTGATCCAGAATCCCTCGGCCACGTTTGGATCCGGAATATTATCCCAGTTCAAAACGTTGTTGTCATCGAGCGCATAGGTGCAAACTTTGTAGTTTCCGGCGCGGTAAAGATAAACCACATCATTAGCAGAGGGGGGATAACCTAAAACGGTGTCCAATTGTCCAGCTTGGGGAACCTTTGATCCTTTCAGGGAGAACCCAGCCGGAATAGGATTAGTCGTCGTGCCTTGGATGACTTCACCTACAAACGTAATAACGAGATTACTGGAAGTTGGATTTCGAATCCACGCACCATCGCCAGGCGCTAAGGTGAGGTTATTGTCCCAGTTCAAGTTGTTATTATCATCCAACGCAAAAGTGGCGATTTGGAAATTGTTCCCAACGAATTTATAAATAACGGTATTCGCTGGAGGCGCCGGAATCAACGAGGTCAAAGTGTTATTAGTAGTGTCAAGGGGATTATTTAATATCGAAAATCCGGGGGCATTAGTTCGGTTTACATAACCAACCACGTTGACTGAAAAGACCTGTGCCATTGAAGTCGCAATTGAAGCGACGCCAAGGACAGCCGTTAAGAATAGTGTTTTTGTTCTCATATTTTTGTTTATTGTTTCCGCGTGTTGGAGAGACTTTCCCAGAAACTGAAATTTTAGTCAATTATTTTTTCAACTTTTTTTTAAATATTTTTTTCCGGGAATTTTTTCAATCGGTTTTTGCTCCTGAATGGAGAGTGTTATGCCTGCTGGCGCGAGGGGAGTAAAGGAGAAAATCGTTAAATTGTTAAATCGTTAAATCGTTATCGCAACAAAAAGCAGAAAGTTGAAAGCTTCTTTTTCCCCCTTTTCTCCTTTCAACTTTCAACTTTCAACTTTCAACTTTTCTCGTGGCGCGATTCAGCGAGAAAGTTTTTTAGGCTTGAGCCGGCTCATGGCCTCAAAATCTTTCGGCTCTGGTTTCGGCCAGAGTTTGAGTCCGACGGACAATTCCAGTGGACGCGGGCCGCTCTGTCGATCAAAGGAAGCAAATGTCTCGGAGCCTAACGCCAGCGCCCATCCTACGTGGAGTGTATCCGCGGAATCGACGGCCAGACGCTCTTTGAATTGCCGGGCGAGTTTCAAGGCCTGGAGCGCGGCGACATCCCATGCCGCATTGAAACTCAGTCTGTGGGCGATCAAAGCGTCGAGCCGCGCAAGATGCTCGTCTCCCCCGCCGCCGGTGAGCAAATGCTTTCTCGCTTCGTAAATCGCCCAGGGCGGAGACGTAAAAGGGCTGTTCAGTGGATCGCAGGAGCCGCTCGACTTGCTCTGTCCGATTTTCTTCCGGCACGCTCGCCACAGCGGCAATCAAGACATTGGCGTCGAGGTAAATCACACTTCAGTGGATCGGTGGATTTCCACCTGGCTCAATTTAAGTGGAGCCGATGCCTTGACCTTGGCGGAGTGCTCTTGCAGGTCAAATTTTCTGGGCTTGAACTCGTCAGGGTGAATCACCACCGCTGGGGCCTGGCCGTAATTTTCCACCACGTAGGTCTTGCTGGAAGCGACTCGTGTGCTGTTGACGCGTTCGGTTTTCACAAAACGAAAGTATATCAGTTGTCGTTTTGTTCAAGCCATTTTCCAGTCCCAATTCGTGAATCGTTGAATCGTTGAATCGTTGAATCGTTGAATCGTTGAATCGTTGAATCGTTGAATCGTTGAATCGTTGAATCGTTGAATCGTTGAATCGTTGAATCGTTGAATCGTTGAATCGTTGAATCGTTGTGCAACAAAAAAGCAGAAAGCAGAGGAGAGAAGCGCCGTGGAAAATCAATTCTTTTTTTTAGAAATTGAAAACTCGCCCAGCTTGGGGAAGCCTGTCCGGCAGTTATGAAAACGATCAGCACGCAAGGGTTTTTTCACACGCCCGGCGTGGCCCGCGGCCTCCAGCCGGGGGAATCCATCCTCGTGACCAGCAATGACCAGACCTCATCATCACCAAAGCCGCCGCTCGTCCGCGCAAAGACATCGCAGAACTGCGCCGCGAAGCCAAAATGGTCAAGTCACGCAACGGCAAGAAATTTGACGTGGTGGAGTTTCTGAAAGATCAGCGCCGATGATTTACGGTGATACCAGTTTTTGGATCGCCCTGAAGATGGCAGTGGAGAAACACCACGAAGCGACCGTTGATTTTTTCGAGGAGAACGAGGATAAGGGATTGGTCTGGTCCCCGTGGAACCGCGTCGAAAATTTCAACACCATTCGCCAGTTGCCCCTGCAAAAAATTTCCCTGGCGGAAGCGCGCCAGGGGGTGGTTTTTTTAGAGCGCGACGTGCGCCTGGGTTACTTCATCCATCGCGAAGCCGATTGGCGCGACGTGCTCCGCGCCGCCCACGACATCAGCGCGGAACACGCTTTGTCCCAGCCGTCCCGCGCCGCCGATCTTCTTCACGTCGCCTACGCCGTGGAACTCGCGGTCGAAACGTTGGTCACCTTCGACGACGCTCAGTTTGAACTGGCCAAAGCCGCAGGATTGCAAGCCATCAAACCAAGCTGAGGATTAAAACACCCGCCGCCGATAAAAAATATTGTCGGTCCGCAAACGCGATCAACACGCGGCGGGAGGCTTCGTTCCAGAAGATGCCAGAAACAAGGACGTTGGTATCGATGACGGCGACGACCGTTTTTTTCGTTGAATCGTTGAATCGTTGAATCGTTGAATCGTTGAATCGTTGAATCGTTGAATCGTTGAATCGTTGAGGCGTTGAATCGTTGAGGCGTGCGTTGAAAAGTTTTTTTAAACCCAATCGTTCGCGCGATTGATTGTCGCGATGATTTGCCGACGGCGTTGATCCGTTACTCGACCGCGCCGTTGTTTCAACTCCGCTTTCGGCACGTCCAGGAGAAGATCGCACCGACAGAGCGTCGGCCAATCCAACCCGTCGGATTCATCCAGGATCGTCTCGTGAACTTCCGCGCTGCGGGTGGCGCGTTTCGATGAGCACATGAGGATGTTGACCTCCGGTTTGTTCGCCACGCGCGCCGAATGAGACACGATCACGCAAGGGTGCGGTTCAGGAAATCCCTCGGGTTGATAGCTGAAAATGTCCCAGGCTTTCATTCGGCCTCCGGGGTGCGTCGGCGCTGCCGTCGCGCCAAGGCTCGCTCGATGGGATCCCACTCCGGGTCAGGACCAAAGGCCCGCTTGGCCTCCTCTTTGGTGAAAGGTTTCAGGGCGTGCTGCCCCTGAAACTGTTCAAGGAGCCTGGGCAGCCCCGCTTTCATGCTCTGCCGCATCACGTCGGCTTGCGATAGATCGGTGCGGTGCGCGGCTTCGCGGATTGCTTTGAGCAGATCGTTCGGCACGGCTAAGGGAATGGTGTTGCTCGCCATGGATAAATCCTGCATCACGGACGCCCATATTCAAGCCCTAAAACTGGAAGAAAAAAGCAGAAAATTGAAACAGAAAGCGAAACGTTAAATCGTTTAAATCGTTAAATCGTTGAAGCGTTAAATCGTTGAATTGTTGGAGCGCGGGATGATGGGACGATCGTTCAATGTCCTTTTGTGGCTTCATGGACTGCTGCCCGTGCGATCAGTGGAACGTCCACGATTTCAAATGCGCTGTCATGCTGGTGAAAGATGATCAGCGTATCTCCTCGAGGGGAGAGGGCGGCGAATTCGGGGTGAGAAATGAGAAAGTCCTTGCCTTCCGCGTGAATACTGAACGGACGGAAGGCTGAGTCGCGCAGCAATTTTTTCAATTCATCGGCCACCATGGCTCTGATATGACTTAAAGCGTTCTTTCATTCAAGGCGAAAAATCGTTGAATCGTTGAATCGTTGAATTCTTACGTCAGGAGCGCTCAAGCAGAGGCGGTCATAGACGCGCCGCTACAACGGACGACGATTTTTAGGGATTCGGCGGCGGGCTGGGCGGCGAGTTGGATGGCTTGCGCGGCGTTTTCAAGGGCGAATTCGTGGGTGATGAGTTTGCGGATATCGAGGCGGCGGGAAAAAACGATTCGGGCCACTTCTCTCTGCAACCTGATGTCCGTGGAATAGCTTCCTAAAAGATCTTTTTCATCGATGCAGACGGAGGACAGATCGAGAGGAAATTTTTCTCCGCGTCGCGTGTGGGCAAACAAAAGTCGCTGGCCGCCGCCGCGAATCAATTGCTCGCTCCAGCCCACCGCAGCGTTCGATGGGACGGCTATGATGGATGCGTCCAATAATTTTTTTCGCGTGATGTGTGCGACGGTTTCTGAGAGAGAAGAACCCTCGCCCTCACCCCGGCCCTCTCCCCCGAGGAGAGGGAGAAAATTCGTCGGGTTTAGAGTGCATTGCGCGCCAAAATTTTTTGCCAACAGCAAACGCGGTTCGAGCAAATCGCTGGCGATGACTTTTATTCCCCGCAAAAAAAGCAGGCGCGTGAAGATCAACCCAATTGGGCCTTGGCCGACGACGAGCACGTAATCACCGCGCAAAATGTTCAGGCGATTGACCGCTTTGAGAACCGTGTTGACCGGCTCGAGCATCGCGCCTTCGATGAAACTATTTTTCGCGGGGATTTTTACAATGCCGGGAAAAACGAAAGGCATGACGCGAACATATTCCGCGTAGCCGCCTCCCGCCGGTTCGAAGCCGGCGGTAATGCCGGTGCGTTTGTAAGCCTTGCATTGCGCGAATGTGCCGTGACGGCAGACATGGCATTTCAAACAGGGAACGTGATGATGCAAACCGACGCGATCGCCGACGCGAAATTTTTTCACGCGCGCACCGACACGGGCAATCGTTCCAGAAGTTTCGTGGCCAAAAATTCTGGGTGGAGGGACCGTGCCGTATTGGATTTTTTTGATGTCGGTGGGGCAAACCCCGCAGACGGCGACTTTAACCAAAATTTCGTCGGGCTTGATCGAAGGCACTGGAATGGTCTCGACGCGAAGATCGTTGATCCCACGATAGACTAGGGCGCGCATGTTTTTTGGAATTTGCACGACGAGAGAATGGAGGATCGAGAATGGAGAATGGAAGATTGAAAATGAATCCCGCGAAATACGCTAAATACACGAACGAGGCTGACCGCATTCCCTATTTTCTATCGTCTATCCTCCATCTTCTTCATCGGACGAACTCTTGAAAAAACTTTTCCGGTTCAGCGCAAAATTTCCATTCTTGCCCGCGCCAATTCAGTGAAACCTCGCTGGCGTGCAATGCGTGATTCGGCAGGATTAACTTTTTCTTTTGCTCGGCGCTCAACCGATTTTCCACCAGCGCGAGGTAGGCGTCTTCGTCGTACCCGTAAAGTTTATCGCCGACAATCGCGTGACCGATGTGGGCGAGATGAATGCGAATCTGATGTTTGCGGCCCGTGCGCGGGGTCACTCGCAGCGATGTAAAATTTTCACTTTCGCGGGTAAAACGCTTGAGCACCTCAAACTCGGTTTGCGCCGCCGCGCCATCAGCGCGGACGCAATCTTTGATCGCCACTTTGCTCTGCAAATCCTGACCAAGCGGCGCGTCGATCACGCCGCTGTTTTCGCGCACGTGGCCGTGAACGATGGCAAGATATTTTTTTTGCACGGAGCGACTTTCCCAAATTTTCCCAAGCTCGCCGGCGGCCTCGGAATTTTTTGCGATCAGAACAACGCCGCTCGTTTCGCGATCGAGCCGATTGACCAAATGGGCGGTGGCAATTTCTCCGCAATGCAATCGGGCGCGGCTGATCAAGCTTGAGAATTTATCGCCTTTGGTCGGGTGACACACCAGTCCGGCGGGTTTGTTGACCACGAGCAAATCCGCATCTTCATAAACCGTTTCAAACAGCATCGAACTGACAGTGAACACCGAACATCGAACATTCAACGCCGAACCTCGAAAAGAAGAATTGCCGGGATCAAAAATGAAAAAACATCGAACATCGAAAGTTTTCGCACCCGCCGCAGGCAGATGCTACCCGACCGAAATTTTTTCCGACGAAGTTACAGCTTTCGCGGGTAGCATCTGCCTCCGGCGGGTGCGAAGTGAATTGGTTATTCGATGTTCGATGTTCGAAATAATGTAGCCGCCGACGTGAGGAGAAGCGCCTCGGTCTGCAACCGGGCATCGCGGCCACGACGCGGTAGGAGCGCCGATCTCCTGATCGGCTCGGAGGAAATGCTGCTAGCGCCGGGCCGATCAGGAGATCGGCGTTCCGGCGTCGTGGATAGGCGGACTGATTCCTTTCTTGACGGAACTTTCAGAAAGCCAGTCCGCCTCCTCACGTCGGCGGCTACAATCCTGGTTTCAAAAAACTGTTCGATGTTCGATGTTGTCTTCGCAGTTTTCGCAAGCTTGTCATCACCGGAGCGCGGCGTATGATTTTTCCGTGAAGGCAAAAAATATTCTACCGCTGGTTTTGCTGGCGGTTTTTTCGTTGAGCCGCTGGCCGGGGTTGATGCCGCAAAATTTCAGCGCGGCCTACGCCATTGCTTTTTGCGCCGGGGTTTATTTACCAAAACGGCTGGCGTGGTGGATTCCACTCGGCGCGCTTTTGACGACGGACATTTTGATCAATTCTTTTTTTTTTCACGTCAGCGCATTTCATATTTCGATGCTCGGAAATTATTTGGCGTTCGCCCTTATCATCTGGCTGGGCACAAAATTTTCAGCGCGGGCCTCGTCGCCGGAACGCCGATCTCCTGATCGGCAAAATCAATTTCTCCGGGTGCCGATCAGGAGATCGGCGTTCCGTTGGTGGAAATTGCTCGGGGGCGGCATGTTGGCCGCAATTATTTTTTATCTGGTCACCAACACGGCGGCGTGGCTGCAACTGCCTGATTATCCAAAAAATTTTGCGGGTTTGATTCAGGCGTTGACCGTCGGCACGCCGGGTTGGCCGCACACGTGGGAATTTTTTCGAAACACCCTTTTGAGCGGCGGATTGTTCACCGGATTATTTGTCGCCGCGATGAAGTTGGAAGAGAGGAGCGAAGAGACCGAAAAATCTCCGGAGCCGGAGGAAGGGAAGCAGCCGGAAGAAGCTGGGACTTAAATCCGAAATCCGATTCTCGAAATCCGAAAGAAATCCGAAGGCCGAAGACCCGAAAGTGCCGCAGAATTTTCTGGGTTATAAAACCTTTTTTCCGTGCGCTGGTGGCACGGAGTTTTCGGTCTTCGGATTTCGGATTTCTTTCGGATTTCGAGAATCGGATTTCGGATTTTCAAATCCCGAACCTTCAAAAGAAAACCTCCGCACCCGCCAGAGGCAGATGCTCCCCCGCGTTGGACTTCCATTGCTTGTTTTTTTTACCTGGTTGTCGAAACATGGGACAACTTTTTATTTGATTTGCGACTAATTTCTCGAAGTTCGCGGCGACATTCGCTGGTTTGAGAAACTCGGCCTGCGAGTTGCTATTGCCGTGTCCGGTGAACACAGCGCAACTAGAAAAAAAACGCAGCCTGCCCTTCTTCGGCAAAAAAAATTCCAGACGCGACCACATCGTCGCGATTGATCTGGGCAGCCGCACGACCAAGGCCGTTTACCTCCAGCGCACGGGTGACAAATTCAGTTTAGTGCGCTACGCGATTCAAGACGCGCCGATTTACGAAAAAATCCCTTCGCCCGAATTGCTCGGCGAACATCTCCGCGCCATCACCCAACTTCTCGCTCCCAAGACAAATGTGGTCACCTTGGTCGCCGGCATTTCCGACACGATTTTGCGCAGCGCGGAACTTCCGCAAATTCCCGTGGCGGAAATAAGGCTGATGCTCAAGTTCAACACCAAAACTTATTTACAACAGGAACTGGCCGATCACGTTTTCGATTGTTCGCTTTTACCGGATCGCGTCGCGACAAAAACCGAAGTGGCCAAAGGCGCGCCCAAAAGCAGAGTGTGGGTCGGGGGCGCAAAAAATCAGGTGGTAAACGATTTGCAAAAAGCGGCCCGGCTGGCGGGGCTGGTCGCCGATCAGATCACGCTCAGCGCGCTGGGGCCGGTCAATGCGTTTGAAAAAGTTTTCCCCGTCCGTTTTGCCAAGGATATCGTGGCGCTGGTCGATATCGGTTTCAAAAACACCACCATCAATATTTTGTGCCAGGGAGAACTTGCCTTGAGCCGCGTGCTGGCCATCGGCGGCGATAAAATCACGACCGGACTTTCAGAGGCGCTTGGCATCAGTTACGTCGAGGCGGAGGGAATCAAATTGGGCATGCCGACGGAAGTTGAATCCAGTCTGCAGCCGCTGCTTTCACCGCTTGGGCGCGAGCTTCGCGCCTCTATGGATTTCTTCGAGCATCAACAGGAAAAAACGGTGACGGAGGTTTTTATCTCCGGCGGCGGGGGTCGCTCGGACTTCATCACGCACCATTTGCAAGCTGATTTGATGGTGGCCTGCACGAAGTGGAACCCGGCGTCGTTTTTAGACGTGGCGTTGCCGCCGCAACAAGCGGGCGAAATGGAACAAGTGGCGCCGCAACTGGCCGTCGTCCTGGGCGCGGCCGCGAGTTTATTTTAACCAACTCATTTCTTTATGCCAATTTGCATCAATCTCCTGGCCGACGCGCAAGCCGCGGAAGAGTTGCGCCGACGCGATCCGGTGAAGCGCAGTTTGTGGGTCGGCGGTCTGGTGATCTCGTTGGTGTTGACCTGGTGTTTGATCATCCAGGCCCGGATCGTCACCGCGAAATCTGAATTTTCCAAACACGACGCGCACTGGAAGGCGATTGAGAAAAAACACGCGGGCGTGACGGATGATTTGAAAAAAACCGGGGCCGTCGAGCGCAAACTTTCCGTATTGCACCGGCTTTCGACGAATCGTTTTCTGTGGGGTTCGACTTTAAATGCCTTGCAACAAACGGTGGTGGATCAAGTGCAGGCGGTCCGGCTGAAAACGGACCAGACCTTTACCTACATCGAACCCGTCGCGGCCAAAACCAATGCCAACAAAGTTGTTCCCAGCAAGCCGGCGGCGGCGGTGGAAAAAATTGCGATCACGTTGGAAGCCAAAGATTGGAATCCATCCGGGCAGAACTACAGCAAGTTGAAAGAAGCGATTGCGAAGTTCCCGTCGTTCCAAACGAACTTCGCCAAAAGCGACGCGCTGCGTTTGACCAGTTTGTCCAAACCCTCCCTGGACCCAAACGGCGCGAGCAGCCCGTTTGTCTCGTTCACGTTGGAGATGCAATTTCCGGAGATTCGCCGCCATGAATAAAATTTCCAAAGCAAAGAAACAACAAATCGGTTTGGTGCTGGCCGGCGTCGCAGCGGTCGTGGCTGGACTCTGGTATTTGGTGATTCAAACGCAATACAGCAGCCTGGCCGGTGTGCAACAAAAGACCCTGGAGATGAAGGATAAAGTGGCAAACGCCGAACATCTTTTGAAACGCGCCGGAGAAATCGAAGCGACTTTAGATGCGGAAACAAAATCGCTCGAGACCATCGAAGAAGGGATGGCTTCCGGAGATGTTTATTTATGGTTCATCAACACGATCAATCGTTTTAACGCCACGCGGCAGGTGTCGATTTTGGATTTTCAGCGCGAGCTTATCGGAAACGTTGGCGTCTTGCCGAAGTTCCCCTACAGCGCCGCCACTTTTCCCGTCAAGGGAGTCAGCCACTACAGCGAACTTGGCAAGTTTCTAGCTGAGTTCGAGAACAGCTTTCCTTATGCGCGGGTGCAGAATTTAGAACTCGCGCCCGCGACCAAAGCAATCGGAGACGAGGTAGAGCAACTGAATTTTAAATTTGAAATTGTCGCGCTGATCAGGCCCACCGGCCAATGAAATGAAAGTAATGAAAACGTATTTGAAAAATTTAAATAAGATTCTGGCGATCAGCGCAGTCTGCCTGGCGCCGTCCTCCACTTTTGGCGCGGCGACCGAAACCAATGCCGCTCCCGTCGAGGTCGTTGTCCCGAAATCCATCTTCATCGATGACGCAAAAATTGGAAAAGATCCGTTCTATCCGAAATCAACCCGGCGCGCCGAACGACCCCCTTCTCCCGACCAACCGGTCGTCGCTCCCATTACGCAACTGGCGTTGAAAGGAATTTCCGGCCTGAAAAATCGCCGTTTCGCTTTGATCAACAATCAAACCATCGGGGTGGGCGAAACCGCCACCGTGAAAGTGGGCCTTGCTCTCATCAAAGTCCATTGCTGGGAAATTCGGGAAAATTCCGTGGTCATTTCCATGGAAGGAAATTCGGAGAAAAAAGAACTGCGGTTACGTGACTCCTAAAAAATCTTAGTCAGAAAATTTATGAAAATCAAAATCCTAATCTTAACTGCCGTCATGGCGCTCAGCACGGCGCTGGGCCAGGCGCAGACCATCACCAATTCCGACACCACGAATGTTGTCATTGTCGCGCCCGCCGATGGCGTCAACGAAATCGTGCCGCTCATCCAGATCGATGAAGCGCCGTTGCCCGATGCCATCAAGACGCTGGCGCGCCAAGCGGGAATCAATTTTCAATTCGACCCGAAAATTATCAACCTGCCGCCCGACGCCACGGGAAAGATTCCGCCGCAACCGACCGTCTCCTTTCGCTGGGAAAATGTCACGGCGTCCGAAGCGCTCGTGGCGCTGTTGGAAAATTATAACTTGCAGATGGCCAAAGATCCGAAAACCAAAATCGTGCGCATCACGATGAAGGATGCCGCCGCGTTGGAACCGCTGTTGACCAAAGTTTTTCTGCTCAATTACGCCAGCCCGACGAATCTGGCCTCGGTCTTGACCAACACCATTTCTACTCGCGGCCGGGTCGTGCCGGACATTCGCACCAGTCAACTGGTCGTCTCCGCCACCGAGCGCGAATTGCTCGAAGTCGAATCGCTCATCGCCAAGCTCGATACTCAGACCAAACAAATTTTGATCGAAGCGCGCTTCCTGGAAATCAACCAGAATCCTCGCACGAGCAAAGGCATCGATTGGACCGATACGTTGTCGAAACAAAACATCACTTTCGGAAATGGCGTGACCAGCGGAGCGCTCCACACGACCGCGCCAACAACGACCAGCACGGGGACAACTCCGGGTGGTCGCCCGACCTCCACCACGGGTTCTTCGACGACTTCCGCGTTTGATACTTTGGTCGGCGGAGTGCCGCCGGGAATCTCGGCCAACACTATGGCGGGCTTGAGTCCATCCACATTTTTCCTGAACGCGGACGGGGTTAAAGTCGCGCTGTCATTTTTGAACAGCGATGCGGATACGAAATCGATCGCCACGCCGCGAGCCGTTACCCTGGAAAACGTTCCAACGGAATTGTCGGTGGTGCGTAACATTCCAATATTTGAACAACAACAAGGCGCCAATGTCGGTGGTGGCGTGAACCCGAATACGGTCAAACCGAATTATTTATTGGCCGGCCCCAATGGCACGATTTTGAATGAAGTCGGCATAAAATTACTCGTCACGCCGCGCATCTTCGGCGTCTCGAATGTGTTCCTGGATTTACGTCCGGAAATCTCCAACAAAGAGGCGGCTGATGAAACCGTGACCTTGCAAGGCCAGACAACTTCCTCCCCTATTTTCAGCCGTCGCAAGCTGCAAACCCAGGCCATGATTCCCAGCGGCTACACTCTCGTGCTCGGCGGATTGCGCCAGGACAACAGTTCCAAGGCCTTCACCAAAGTTCCTCTCCTGGGCGACTTGCCCGGCATCGGACTTTTGTTCCGCAAGGACGAAAAAGCCCGCGACAAACGCGATCTCGTGATCTTCGTCACGCCGACGATTATTCAAAACACGGATTTTCAACCGAACGACAAGAGCAGTCAGTTTCTCCATCGTAAAATGGAAGAACACACCGACGAGAAATGGTCCGCCTGGGACTCGGGTACGCCAGTGGACTGGACGAAACCGGTCAAGCCGCAATATTTCCCGAAGAGCGGCACAGAATAAAACAGAATAAAAGTTTCAGTCACATCATCGCTTTGATCTTATGCAAACTTTACAAAAAAAATTCCTGGCGCGTCTGAAAATTCTGGCGCGGCTCAGTTTGATTCCTGTCGCGGTATCGCTTTTGGCCAGCGCAGCGCTGGGCGAAGTGGTGGTGGATACCATTGGCGGCGGACCGACGCAGTCCAATCCCAAGTCGTACGGCAACGCGAATGGGAACACATTTACCGCTTCTCAATTCAACGGACCTTCCAGCCTCGCTCTCGACTCAGCGGGCAATCTTTATCTGGCGGACAAGACAAATAATTTGATCCGTAAAATTTCGCAGGCCGGTGACACAGCCAACAGTCAAGCGACGACATACCTGACGTTGCCCGCCAACAGCCGGCCGGTCGGTGTGGTGGTGGACGGCGCGAATAATTTGTATGTCTTGACGCAGACCGAAGGAAAGTTGCGGAAGTATGATGCCAACAAAACGACGACGAATGTTTTCACCACGACCCTGGTCAACCCGACCGCCTTCGCGCTCGATAACAGCTCCAACATTTTTGTGACACAACTGGATGGCACGGTGCAAAAAATTACTCAGAGCGGAATTAAAACCCAGGTCGGCAGCGGGTTCAATCAACCGAAAGGAATCGCGCTTTTGGACAACGGGTTTCTCGCGATCAGTGACACGGGAAATAATTCCATCCGCGTTTTAGATCCGGCCAACGGAAATAATACTTTGCTCGCCGGCGGGTTCACCGCTGGCTTCGCCGACGGCACCAACAGCCAGGCAAAATTCAATCAGCCGCACGGAATCACCCGAGCGCCCAGCGGCGTCCTGGTCATCGCGGATCGCGGGAATCATCGGGTGCGTTCGATGACGCAGGCCGGAGCGGTCAGCACGGTGTACGGAGTGGATCCGAGTCAATGGGATTCCACATATTTTCCCGGCTGGCTCGACGGAGGCACGAATGTCGCCGCGGCGCGCGAGCCGGTCGCCGTGACGGTTTCCACCAATGGATTGCTTTTCGTGACGGAATATTTTTATCACCTGCTGCGCGAAGTGACCGGGGCGAATCTTTCCGGGACAGGCGAGAGCGGCGGCGGCAGTGGACTTCCGGCGATCACCACCCAACCGCAAAGCCAGGCGGTGGCCGCCGGTTCGAGTGTGACTTTTAGCGTCGTGGCGACGGGAGCGAATCTGAATTACCAATGGGTTTTCAACGGCGTGAATCTTCCCGGCGCGAACACAAATGTATTTTCCATCGGCGGTGTCAGCACTACGGACGCCGGGATTTACAAAGTCAAAGTCAGCAACACAGCGGGGATAACCACCAGTGCCGACGCGGTTTTAACGGTCGTGTCCAACGGCGTCTCGATAAACCAGACCAACAGCATCAGCTTCGGTTTTGCCAGCGGCGAGTCGTCCAGTGATTTTATTGGCGCGGCGGGTCAAACTTTTTTTGCGCCAGTCACATCGTTGTCCGTGCCCAACCAAAAAATTTATTCGTTCCAATTTACTTTATCTTTGACGAACCTCGGCGCTGCTCCTGCCGTGGGCCCGCTTCCGTATTTTTTACCGAGAGTCTTGAAACCCATCGAAGGAAGTTCTCCGCCCACCTACACGCCGATCTACCCGAATTTCTTTGATTCCTTTCCGCGCCTGATGACGCTGGCCTGGAACGAACGCTACGGTGAAACCAATTTGTACAACACGCTCTCGCAGGATTTAACGGCGTTCTCCATGGCCCACAATCTGGTTTATAACGGCCCGACCGGCGGAAAAGTTCTGTGGGGCGCTTATGGATTCAACATCCCCATCACCGCTGCCCAGGATAATACTTATCAAGTGGAAATCGGACGCCCATCGGGAACCACCGATGGCATCCAGACCCCGCTCGGCATTCAAACGCCCCACAACGGCTCGTTGGCCGCGGGTGCCATCAACGCCATCAAACAAATCAAAGTCGATAACTCCGGCAGCCGTAAATATGTGGTGGGTGATTCGCTGCCCTTTCGCTGGGTCAATGCCGGCGACTTCGGCGACGGCTACATTTTGAACAGCGACATTATGCAAATTTTTCAATCCGCTGTTTATTCATTGAACACGCCGTTTGCAGGATCGGATTTCTTGGATGTGATGGATGCCTCTCCCGGGACTGCCACCAATTTGCTCAACAAGGATGACACCTTCATTGACAGTATTCTTTTTGGCGATGGCATGTTGGCGATCGATGACGTGTATGTCACTTACCGCCGCTCGCTCGACCCGACTTTGAAATGGTATGCCCGCTATTGGAGCAACGGCGTGCTCAACGCCATCCAGGTTCCCAACGTTTATCCAGCGGCCAAATCCGCCGCCAAATTTGATTACCCAATGGATCCAAACACGGGCGAACCGCCTTTCGTAAAATTCGTCGCCAACGATGTCGTCGCCGGAACCAACCGAACGATCTCCATCCCCATTCGCGCGGAAATCAAAGGCACAATGGCCGTTCGTCTGGCGTTGTTGAATCTCAGGGTCAAGCCGCTGGAAAATTCGCCCGCAGTCGTGTCCGTTCAATTCAATTCTGTTTTGGGCCAGCCCGCGTTTTCAGATTCCAAGTCGGCCAACAATTATGCCGGCGCATGGCTCAATCGAAATTTCGCCGGAATTTTTGGCACCAACAACGTCGGCACTTTGACCGTAACGGTGCCGGCCAACACTCCCGCCAATGCCGCTTACTCCATCGAATTCGATCACGCCTCGGCTTCGCCCAATGGTTTGGGAATTTTCCCGCAGGCATTGCAAAAAGGTGTGCTCACCATTTCTGACCGCTCTGTTTCCAGCATGGGCGACGGAATTCCTGATTCGTGGCGCTTGAAACATTTCGGGAGCGTTTCCAACAATCTCCTCTCCGCCGCCAACGCCGATGCCGATGGTGATGGCATGAATAATTCGCAGGAATTTCAGGCGGGCACCGACCCGAACGACAGACATTCCAAACTCGCTTTGTCCGATTTGAAAAAATCGCCGAGCGGAGTCAAACTCAGTTGGCCAACGGTTTCCGCCAAACAATATGTCGTCCAAAGTTCCGGCTCCATGTTGAGCACCAATTGGACAACGATCTCTGGCACTATTGCGGGCACGGGCGGTGTGATTGAATTTACCGCGCCCAATCCCAATAACGAGACGCAGTTTTATCGAGTGGGAGTCGCGCCGTAACAACGGGTAGCATCTGCCTCCGGCGGGTGCGAAATCGTTCTTTCGATGTTCAGTGTTGGATGTTCGATGTTCGATGTTTTTTTAATTTTTAACATCGAACATCGAACACTGAACATCCAACATCGAAGGGCACGTCTTCACGCACCCGCCGGAGACAGGTGCTACCCGCGCCCCACGTGCGAATCGGTAACGAAACAAATCCAGCCAGCGGCTCTTGGAGAACTCTTGCGGTAAAATAAAGCGTGTGGGATTATCCCCGTATGACAACCACACTTGATGCAAAAAAAAGAGCGGTTTTGAATCCGTTCGCGGCGGGCGATGTGATTCAAATTGAACCTCAAAGCGAAGATGTTCTGATTTTGCGCCGGATGAAGCCGGCGAGGGATAAACAATTTCAACCGCGACTTGTGCGCCGAAAAAATGGCGATCTGGTGGTGGTCGGGGGCAAGCCGCTAACCAACGATGACGTAAAAAGGATGCTGGAGGATGAAGAGTGTTTTTGGCCGACGGCAACCTGCTCATTGCTAAAACGTGGACTGCGCGGAGAAACGCGGAACGCGGAATCGGGACTTTTCCATTCCGCACTTCGCACTTCACGCGTCGCGTTTGTCTTTTCTGATTCTGCGTTCCGCGTTCCCCGTTCCGCGTTTCTCCGAATTCTTTGCTGCAAATCCGAAAGTCCTCACCTGTCCGATCACAGAATTAAATCTCGTGCGCGTGCTCATGCAGAACGGGCTGGCTGGCGTTGATGCGGACAGCGCTTTGCAAACCTTTATTTCCCGCCACCGATCCCGGCTTGTTCCGTGCGATATTTCAGCGACGGAAATCAAAGGGCTGTGCGCTGGCCACCGGCAAACGACGGATGCCTACCTCGCGTTGCTTGCCAAAAAACACCAACTGAAAGTGGCGACATTCGACGAGCCATTTTCCAAAAAATTTCCCGGCGTTGTAGAATTAGTTTGAGATTCGCACTATTGCTGAATGAACCTCAGCGCCGTCACGACGCACGCCCAATCGGAACGCCGATCTCCCGATCGGCAACTTGTTCTATTTACCGCTCATTTTATTTCCACCTGCCGCTTGATGTTAAATTTCTCCACTCGTTTGCGCAGCGTGGCGCGGCTGATTCCCAATAATTTTGCCGCGTGAACCTGGTTCCCTTTTGTTTCGAGTAGCGCTTGCACGATCAATTCCCGCTCGATCGCTGGAATCAACTTGAGTTTGCTGTCACGACGCGCCCAATCGAACAACTGCCGCGCCAACGAAACCAAATCCGTTTGGCCACTCGTCGAGAGACTTGCTGAATTTCCCGCGCCACTCTGCGAAACGGTTCGTCTGCCAAAAACTTCCGCCGACAAATCGCCGCTTAAAATACTTTCTCCTTTGCCGATCACCACCGCCCGGTGCAAAACGTTTTCCAGTTCCCGCACGTTCCCCGGCCAATCATATTTTTCCAGCGCCGACAGCGCTTCAGCCGCGATGGACTTCGGCCGCTTGTTCGATTGTCCGGAAAACTTTTTCAAAAAATAATTCGTCAGCAGAGGAATGTCCTCGCGCCGCTCGCGCAGAGGCGGGAGATGAATCTGCACCACGTTCAACCGGTAAAATAAATCCTCGCGAAATTCTCTCGCCGCGACGGCGCGGTCCAACGCCTTATTCGTCGCGGCGATGACTCGGACATTCACCTTGACCGATTGATTCCCGCCCACGCGCTCGAACGTGCCCGATTGCAAAACGCGCAGCATCTTTGTCTGTGTCGCCAGCGACATATCGCCGATCTCATCCAGGAAAATTGTCCCGCGATCGCATTGTTCAAATTTTCCGATTCGCTGAAGCGTGGCTCCGGTGAACGAGCCTTTCTCGTGGCCAAACAATTCGCTCTCCAAAAGATTTTCGGGAATCGCCGCGCAATTGACCGCCAAAAAAGTTTGTTCGCTCCGTTTGCTGTGATGGTAAATGGCCCGTGCGACCAACTCCTTTCCTGTGCCGCTTTCTCCCGTGATCAGCGCCGTCGCATCGCTTGCCGCCAATTGGCCGATCAACTTGAAAACGTTCTGCATCGGTTCACTGCGACCGATGATGCCCAATTCATAATCTTCGGATTCCAAGAGCGGCTGATACGAAACCACCTGCTTCATGTCCCGCGCAGTTTTCAAAGCGTCATTGACGATTTTTTTGAGCTTCGGGACATCGAACGGTTTCAGCAAATAATCGTACGCGCCGAGCTTCATCGCTTCGATGGCGGTCTGCGTGGTGCCGAACGCGGTCATCATGATCACGAGTTGTTTTGGTTCGATCTCGCGCACGCGCCGCAGAGTTTCGAGTCCGGTCATTCCTCCCATGCGCACGTCCATGATGACGAGATCAGGTTTGAGCTTTGGAATAATTTTCAAACCCTCTTCGCCGCTGCCGGCCGTGGTCAATTGAATTTCCGGACTGTCAAAGATTCGCCGAAACGAATATTGCACGTCCGCTTCGTCATCGATCAAAAGGACTTTGTTCATGCTGGAAATCGTAGCGCAGGTTTTTAACCTGTCGTATCGCGGGTTTGCAACCCGCTTGACTCTCACACGTATTGCCGATTGCAAATTGGCGATACAGCAGCTTGCAAAGCTGCGCTTCAATTTTAATGCATCGTAGCCGCCGACGTGAGGAGGCGGATTTCACCGGAAAGAACCGAAATCCGCCTCCTCACGTCGGCGGCTACGGCTTCTGAAAACGCTTCCATTCCGGCTTCTTCCTTTTCTTAACTCATGCATTTTCGATGGCCGGATCTGGCGCGGTGACTTCTTCCAAGTGCTCTTTCTTTTTCAGTCCCACGTAAACCACGCCGCCGACCAGACTCCAAAACAAACCGCCCGCATAAGTCAACAACGAGAGCGACAGCGCCGAGGTCGCCGGAATATTTATCTCCGGCGCGGCCAGCATCAAAACGAAAAGATTTTCCCGCACGCCCAGTCCGCTCGGAGTGATCGGCAGCGCGGAGATGCAAATGACAATCGGCACGATGACGAAGAGCGCGACGGGAGAAATAGTCAGACCCAAGCCCCGGGTGAGAGTGATCACCTGCAAGACACACACCGCATTCAGCGCCATGGAAATTCCAATTGTTTTCAAAACAAAAGTTCGGCGCAGACCGAATTCGTGACACGATTCCAGGGAGCGTTCCAGCAAATCGCCCTTCGGTAACTTCCTCAACCAATCGCGCGCCGTGGCGAATCGTTTGAAAACGCCACCCCAAAACGCAATGCCCAAAACCGCGCTGCACCCCATGAGCATTGATAAAATCAAAACGGCGGATGCGCCCAAATTTTTGTGGGAAAAAATCAAACGACAATTCGGCAACATCATCAGCGCGGCGAAAAGAAGCATCGACCACAAGCCAATCAGGCGATCGACAAAAACGGTGACGACGGCTTCGGTTTTTTTGTGATGAGTTTCGCGCGCCGCGTAATAGGCTTTGATCAAATCGCCGCCAGTCGATCCCAGCAAAAACGAATTGAAAAATTGCGCGACAAAAGTGATCCCCATCGCTCGACGAAACGGCAGGTGCAACCCCTGCACTTCCAAAACCATGCGCCAGCGGATCACACCGAGAAGAATTGTGATTCCCACCAAAAATAACGAGAAGGCAAACGCGCCCGCGTTGACCAGACTGAGTGTTTGCCACAGTTCGTGAGGGCCCGTTGTCCACGCGATTTTCCATTGTTCGCTTCGTGAAAGTTGTTCCCAGGAAATTCCATTTTTGTGCGCGGCCAGGCGGCCTTCGTTGAGAAAAATGGAATGAAAAATCCAGGCGAGCAGGACAAGACAGAGACCGATCTGCCAACTCATCTTCCACGTTTTCTTGATCGCGCTCACTCGGCTCCCCAGAGAGTTTTGATGTGGGCGATGCCGCCTTGCGCTTCTTCTATTTTGAGCGACGGACTGAATTCAAAAACTTTGATGTGCTCGGGCTTCACCATCGGTTTCAACGCGGCGAAATCAATCATGCCGGAGCCGGGGCTGCGGTGATCTCGTCCCGGAAATTCCACGTCGTGAACATGAAACCCAAGGAGCCGTTCCGCCATCGATTCCAAATGGAGCGAGTGATTAATGAAGCCGAGATTCTCCTTGATTTGCGCGTGGCCGGTGTCGTGCCAGTAGCCAATCGTCGGGCTGGGAAAATCGTGCAGCAAAAAAGGAAAGTCCGCGTCGATGGGAATTTCCTCGATGGCCTCGCGGTTTTCGATGCCCAATTTTATTCCAAGCTTCTCGGCCGGCTCAGTCAATCGGCGCAACATTTGATAAGAGCGCTCCACGAATTGCTCCTTTTTCTCCTCGCGCTTTTCGTGGGCTTCCGTCAGGAGCTTCTCAAATTTTGGACTCTCCTTTTTGCCACTGGCAATCATCTCGATCAATTTATCGGTGTAATCCTTCATCTCAACTGCGCCCAAGTGAAGAACGACCGCCTGGGCTTTCACGCGCGCCGCTGTTTCCAAAGTTTTTATGGAATGACGAAACGCATTCTCCCGCTCCCGCTCGTCCTCCGAGGAAAAAAGATAAAGATTGGGCGCGGCTTGAGTGACGCCCATGGGGAGCGGACAAAAATTATGGAGCGTGGAAATTTTAATTTCGCCCGCCTCCACCGCCTCTAAAATTCCCGGCAAAAGACTGATGCGAATGCCGTGACTCAGTTCCGCGTAATCAAAACCCAGCTCGCGAATCTCGCGCAACATCGTCCGCCCATCGGTGTGGCGATGTGAATTCCAGCAAGTCGAAAATGAATACATGCGTGAAAGCGTTGAATCGTTGAATCGTTAAATCGTGAAAACAGTTAAACCGTTGATTGGTCAAATCGGCTTCCGATTTTAACGGTTTAACGATTCAACGATTCAACGGTTTAACGTGGCAAATTACAGGTCAGCGTAACGCGCGGTCAGCATCGCGGAAAAACGCGCGACTTTCATCTTGCGTCGTTTTCGTTCGCTCGGTTTTTCAAAATGGCGGCGCGTCCGCACTTCTTTCATGGTGCCTTCGCGGTCGATTTTTTTCTTCAACCGGCGTAGCGCCTTGTCCACTGGCTCACCTTTTTTTAATTTAATTTCTGTCAAAAGTATTCACTTCCTCTCGCATTTTGACTGGCGGCCTTCGCGACCGTCGTCCTTAACTTAGGGGGACGGAGAGTAATTTTCGCGATAACAGGTGTCAATAGTCGCCTTTTTCCGAGGGTATGATTTTAGCTGGCGGCTACGTAGCGCAGGATTGCATCCTGCTGTATCGCCGGTTTGAAACCGGCGGAACGTCGCAATAGAGAAAGTCTTTGGTTTTTGAAAGTCTCTCGTTTCTGGCGGCATCTCGCAGGTTGAAAACCTGCGCTACAGCAGGATGCAATCCTGCGCTACAACTGAGACGCTCCGTTCTACTTTGGCTGCAATCGCCGATTGAGAGCGACCACCTCCTCATATTTAATTCCCGTCCCGCCAAAAATATCCAGCGCCGAACCGATCGTTAAATCCATACGGCCATTTCCCAGGCGAGTGACCTCTTTCAAATCGTTCAGCGACCGAGCGCCGCCGGCGTAGGTCGTCGGAATGGGCGACCATTGCCCGAGTTTTTGCACCAGTTCCAAATCCATTCCGAGACACAACCCTTCCACGTCAACGGCGTGAATCAAAAACTCGTCGCAAAATTCCGCCAGCGTTTCCAGCGCGCTTTGGCTCAACACCAACTCGGTAAATTTTTGCCAGCGATCCGTCACGACGAAATAATCCTTTCCTTTTTTACGACAACTCAAATCAAGCACGAGCCGTTTCTTCCCAATTTTTTTCACGAGTGACTTGAGCCGTTGCGCATCGAGAACCCCGTCTCGAAAAACCCAGGAAGTTACGATGACGTGCGAGGCTCCGGCATCAAGCCACTGTTGGGCATTCTTCAAGTTGATATCGCCACCCGTTTGCAATCCGCCGGGAAAAGCCGCCAGTGCCGAGCGCGCCGCCGTTTCATTTCCGGCACCGAGCATGATGACGTGGCCGCCGCGCAAGTTGTCGCGCTGGTAAAGTTCCGCATACCAGGCCGCCGAACGTTCCGAGACAAAATTGGTGCGCAAAGTGTTGTCGTCACCTGTCAGCGAGCCGCCGACAATTTGTTTCACTTTGCCTTCATGCAAGTCGATGCACGGTCTGAACATGAGAAAAAACTATTGGGCGCGAGCGCAAAGTTCAAAGGGCAAATTGTGAATGCCTCGAATGTTCCCGAAGTCGTCCGGGTAGCATCTGCCTCCGGCGGGTGCGAAGAAACTCTTTCGATGTTCCGTGTTCGATGTTCCGTGTTCGATGTTCCGTGTTCGATGTTCGATGTTCGATGTTCGATGTTCGATGTTCGATGTTCGGTGTTCGATGTTTGATGTTTGAAAATTAATACCAACATCGAATGAAAATGGTTTCGCACCCGCCGGAGGCAGATGCTACCCCGCCAAGCAATCAGCGATTGTTGTAACGGCGGAGGAAGATAAACCGGCATTTGTCAGAACGCGCTTCTTGGCTATTGTCGCGGCAGGAAAATCTGAAATGGCTCGTAAAAGAAAAATTTTGTTGGCGGTGGGCTTCATCCTCGGCGCGCTGCTGATTTTATTGGTCGCATTGCCTCTCTGGTTTCCCTGGATTCTCCAGCCTGTTTTAAAAAAATACCAGGTTCATTACTCGCGTTACGAGCGCGAGAGTTACAACCTATTTATTTTACACGATGTAAAATTTACGAACGCCACCGCAAAACTTCAGGCGAAAGAGGTCGAAGTTTTACTTCCTGCGCCCTGGCTCTGGCGTCATCTCAGCGGCGATTCGAGAAAAAACTTTTTGCGCGTGACGGATTGGGATGTGGCTATTTCCGGCAGCAACAAAAGCAAAGAACGAACTTCCGTTTTTAAAGTGGCGAAAACAATTGATCCACCGCTTGCCCAGTTAAATCACTGGTTGCCCAGAGTCGCTTTGATCAATGGTCGGATTCACCCAGCCCTTCCCGGGAAGGGCTGGGCCATTTCGATTCCGTCCGCCGAGTGGAAGCAAGGATCACTCATCGCAGAAATTTCCGCCGCGAAAATTTTGCCCCAAACTTTTTTCAACGCGCGCCTCGCCCATAAATCTTCGAAACAAATTGCTTTCAAAATCGCGGAATGGAATTTGGACGGAACAGTCGAGACGCGCGTCGAAAAAGCAACGGTGGATGTCAAAGGTGAAATGTTCTGGCTCAGCAATCGCGTGGATGTTTCCGCGGAATTTGGACGGGATGGTTCGCTGCCCGACACCGCTTCGATTCAATCGAAATCATTTCAAATCCCCGCGAAATTTTTACGGCTGGAGGGCTATCACGAGTTGGTCGGCGCACTCGACCTTCGCTGGGAGACAAATCGTTTTGCGGTTGATCTCACGGCCCAGGCCCAGCCCATCGAAAGTGGAGAAATCTTTCTCTCGCCCATCGAAGCGGTCATTCACGCCAGCGGCGACACCAACTCTGTCCGCATCGAAAACGCCAATATTTCTTTACCGTGGTTGCACGTGAAATTATCCACTAACGCGGAATTCAGTTTTCGCGGCGAGATGTTGAGCCAGGCGGCCACGCTGAATATCGATGCGGATTTGTCGCGCCAAAAATGGATCGCGGCGGGCGGCCAGCTCAAAGGCGAAGCCATCTTGCGGCGCGGGACAAATCGTTTTCCTGATACGACTTTTAATTTGGCCGGGACCAACGTCGCGGTTCGTGAAATTCATACCAAACAGTTCGATGCGCGTGGAAAATTTTATTGGCCATCATTGCGCATCGAGTCGGCGAAGGTTCAATTTGACGACGGCGCAATCGCCGAGGCTAATCTGCTCTTCAACGCGGTGACGCGGACGATTTCCGAGGGGAAACTCAAACTCAACGGGCAAATCGGTTACGCATTTTTGCCGCCGGATGTTTCTTACGAAAATATTTCATTGGCCGCTGAATTTTCCGGGCCGCTGAAAAATCTCTCCCATTCCGCGCATCTCAAATTGCAAGGAGTGGAACTGCCGCGGCTGGTTCCGCTGGAAATTTCGGCGGACTGGCGTGGAAGCCAATTGAGCCTGGAAAATTTTCAGGCGCAGTTCGTTTCCAAAAATTCAACGCTCGTCCTGGCGGGTTCGAGTTTGGCGCAGACCAATCATTTCTCAGCGCAAGTTCAAAAACTTCTTTTCACGACCAACGAACAGCCCGTGCTGAGTTTGGAGAAACCGTTTTCCATTTCTGCGGTGAAAACCGGCGACGCAAAATCAGCGTGGGCGATCGGCGTCGAGCCTTTCCGCTGGCTTGGCGAAAAATCCATCATCTCTCTCGCCGGAAAAATTCGGTGGCCGAACGAAGGACAGATTTCCGCGACAGCGAAGCAAATTGATTTTCTCGCGTGGCAGGATTTTTCGAGCCAGCAACTGCCCGAAGCGCGGCTCGAGCAAATAAAGTTTTCTGCCGCCTGGACGAACGGCCCGGTGAATTTTGCGTTCACCGGACTCGCTCATTTTTTTTCTGAGGATGAAACTCCATTCACTGCCGAATTGGACACGAGCGGCGACAAGACCGGCATGACAATCAAGCGCGCCGAAGTTGGAACCTCCGCGCAAGCTGTGATTTCTGGAAAAGGATTTTTGCCCATCACGTTTAATCCGGCGAGCAAATCAAACCTCGTTCAGGAAGTGCCGAATCAGCGCATTGATTTTCACGCGACGACTACGACCAACGCGCAATTCTGGGAGCGAATGTCGGAGTGGACGCGCCTGAATTTTCAAGAGCCTTCCGCGCAAATTGCCGTGGCCGGAACCATTGCCGCGCCGCAGGGAAAAATTCTATTGAGCGCGAAAGAGGTTTTATTGAAATCTAAAAAAGGTAGCGCGACACTCCCGTCGAGTTCCGTTCAAAACACCAACCTCGCCGGGGAGAAATCAGAACTCGACAGGAGTCTCGCTCTACCAGGCCAAACCCTTCCGCGATTTCAAAATGTTTCCGCTGATTTTGATTTGGTCAGCGACCACATTGCGCTCCATCGTTTTGAATTTTTTGTCGAAGGTCAGCCGGTCACCGCGACGGGTGAACTTCCCTTGCCCAAAAGTTTTAAAGGCGGCTGGACAAATATTTTCGATTGGCGCAAAGCCAATGTGCATTTGAAAATTGTGGATGCGCAAATCGCGCCGTTCCAACGTTTGTTTCCGAACGTGTTGAGTCCATTTGGAACAGTCAATCTCGACGCCACGACGAAAGCCGGAAGGCTCAATGGAGACTTGCGGGTGGCGGGCGCGGCGTTGCGACCCATCCCATCGCTGGGGCCGGTGCATGACATTCAGGCGCGGCTGAAACTCGATGGCGACCAGGTAAAACTCGAGACGTTCAAAGGATCTATCGGCGGACAACCAGTGGATTTATTTGGAGAAATAAATCTGGCAAAAAAAGACAAGACATCGGGCCTGCCGCTGTTTCATTTCAAGTTGCACGGGACCAATGTGCCACTGGCGCGCCAGCCGGAATTTATTTTGCGCAGCGACATTGATCTGAATGTTTCCAACGAAAAAGCAGAAGGCGCGCTGATCTCGGGCGCGCTAAATCTTCGCGACAGTTTTTATTTGAGCGACTTGAAAATGTTGGTGCCCGGAAAAGTTTCCCGCCCGAAACAGCGTCCCCCTTATTTCAGCGTTGAAGCCGAGCGGTTTGCCAATTGGCGTTTGAACGTGACGCTGCAGGGAAATAATTTTTTAAAAGTGCGCAGCCCGCTTTTTCGGGGAGACTTTTCGGCCAACTTGCGATTGACCGGGACGTTGCGCGAGCCAGCCGCCCTCGGTGATTTGAAAATCAATTCCGGAGTGGTGCTGCTTCCCTTTGCTAATTTGCGGGTGAATCAGGGTTACGTTTCGTTGACGAGCGAGAATCCGTATCGCCCGCAACTGGCCATCAATGCGTCGGGCCGGACATTTGGTTACGATGTAAAAATGGACATGACCGGGCCGGCGGACAAACCGAGCATCGTTTTCACGTCGAACCCCGGACTGACTTCGGAGCAAATCTTGTTGATGGTAACGGCGGGAGAATTACCCCGCGACGAAATTAATTTTTCGACTCAACAAAAGGCCGGGTCGCTCGCGTTTTTTCTGGGAAAAAATTTGTTTTCAAAATTTGGCTCCGGCGGCGCTGGCGAAGAAAAACTGGAAATCCACTCCGGCGAAGATGTCTCCACCCAAGGCAAACAAACTTATTATCTGGAATACAAATTGACGCAGGATTGGTCGCTCATTGGCGAATACGATCGCTTCGGCGCAGTCAATGCCGGGTTCAAATGGAAATTCTTTTCAAAATAGATGAGGCGCGGAAATAACCTGTCAGCAGCCGGTTTCTTCAATCCTGAAAGGATTGTGTCACTCAGTCCCGCAGTCGCGGGATTGCGAGGCACGAGCTACCCTGGGGTGACGATAAGGAATTTTCCCAACCCCAACGGGGTTGCATCTCCTTCCGCGACTAAATTTAGCTGCGACTGCAACCCCTTCAGGGTTGATGTTGTTCGGTCCTGTTCACCCAGGGTAGCTCGTGCCTCGCAACCCTGGGCTAAACGATGCAATCCCGTTGGGATTGAAAAAGCCGCTGACAAGATGTGGGTGATGACGAGGCCTGAAGGCCGCGCTCCGCGACTTTTCAAGAGTCCAGTCGAATGTCCGTTCATCCCCAAAATTCTCCTGGTGATTTTGTGTTTTTTTCTATGCCCACACGACACCGCCGCCAAAACCAACGAAGCGCCACGCGCCACCATAAAAGTTTCCGGCTACGGCCCATTGGGAAATCTGCTGTTGAAAAATCTGGTAAAAACCTTCGATGAAAAAGCCAAGCATCGCGAATTTTACGACGCAAATTTTATCGAGGATGCCGCTTTGATCTTAATGTCGCGGGTCAGCCGCGATGGTTATCTCAAACCAAAAATCACGGCGCGCCTGATGCTTGATGACGGCCAGAAAAAAACTTACGAGTGGCGCGAAAGCATCCGCGAGCCGTTGCCGCGTCCGATTCTGGCGACACGCGTCGAATTTGAAATTGAGAAAGGCGTTTTTTATTTTTTCGATGAAATCACTTTTGACGGTTTGAAGGCCATGGCGGAAGACGATGCGCGCGACTTTTTTATCGAACGCGGCGCGCTGGGGAAATTCAAAAGGATGCGCGTCTATACTCCGTCGCGGCTGGAACGCGGGTTGGCCAGCTTGACCGAAGTGCTGGCGCGAAAAGGTTACGATCAAGCGGAAGCGACGAAAGCCGAACTCACTCAAAATGACGAGACGGGCGCAGTGAAAGTGCGGATCCAGGTCAAGGAGGGTCCCCGATTTTTCGTGCGTTCGATTCGCACCGAAATTTTTTACGGAACGAACGCGAAGCCGGCGGAAGTTTCCACCGTGGTCACGAACATTATTTTTTCCAAAATTTGGCAACAGGATTTTGCGCAAGAGTTGACCAGGACGAATTATCATCTGGGTTATGCCGACGCGACGGTGAAAATGACGACTGAAAGACGCCCGGCGACCAACGAGGTGGTCTTGCTCGACCTCGTCGCAAAAGTAAACAGCGGAGAGAAAATTCAATTGCGCGCGGTGGAATTTTCCGGCCAAAAGAGAACCAAAGAGGCCGCCCTCAAGCGCCGCGTGCTCGTCAAAACAAATTCCACGCTCGACCGCATTCAAGTGGAAAACGGGCGCTACCGTTTGGCGCGGCTTGGCATTTTTGATTCGGTGGGGCTGCGCTACCAGCAGGTGGACGAACAGACTCGCGATGTCATTTATGAAGTGAAAGAAGGCAAGGAAGTCGATGTCAGCCTGCTCTTCGGTTTCGGCAGTTACGAGTTGCTGCGGGTGGGTTTTGAGGTGAATCAATACAATATTTTTGGACTCGCGCACCGGGCGCGATTTCGCGTGGCGCAATCCTTCAAATCTTCCAGCGCAGATTATATTTACACCATGCCGGAATTCGTGGGCAAAGACGTGGATGTTTTTTTTAACGCGTCGGGATTGAGGCGGCAGGAAGTTTCATTTACCCGCGAAGAATATGGCGGCGGGGCGGGCGCGCGAAAGTTTTTGCCATCCATTTCCAGCGACGCGAGCGTTCGTTATAATTACCAGATTCTTAACGCGGTGGAAACTCGACTGGCGGAGGAAGTCGGCTTGGCCCACGCCACGGTTGGCTCCATTACGTTCGATTTGAAACGGGACAAGAGGGACAATCCCCTGTATCCGCGAGAAGGCTATCGCGTCTCAGGAACTTTGGAAAACGCCTCGCAATTTTTGGCGGGCGATGTCGATTTCGAGCGGCTGGAACTCAGCGGGTCGTTTCATCAGCCGCTGGCAAAAACGAGCTGGCTGCATTTGGGCTTGAACCACGGAATTATTTACACCGCCGGAAATTCGCGCGACGAGTTGCCGTTCAACAAAAGATTTTTTCCAGGCGGAGAAAATTCCGTGCGCGGTTTTCAGGAAGGCGAGGCCGCCCCTCGCAATGCCCGCGGCAAAGTCATCGGCGCGGAAACTTATTTGACGGTCAACGTGGAATTCGAACAGGCTCTGACGGAAAAATGGTCGCTCATCGCTTTTTCGGATTCGATTGGTTTCGCCAAAAGTTTTGAAAAATATCCCTTCGATGAAAAACTTTTTTCGGTTGGGCTGGGAATTCGGTGGAAGACGGTGATCGGCCCCATCCGTTTGGAGTACGGGCACAACTTGAATCCGCGAAAAGACGATCCGGGCGGCACATTGCATTTCTCGATTGGTTATCCGTTTTGATTTTGTCGCGGCACGTCAATAACCGCCGCACTCTCGAGAAATTGAATTGCATTAAAACGCTTCCGAATTTAGTTCTGGCTCGCACATGCCTTCAAGTTCAACACGCGGGCGGCGCTCCAACAAAACTCGTTGGCATCTACTCTCCGTCTCTTTGTGCGGACTGTTTCTTTTCGGATTCTGCGTCTTTCATGGCATTCACCAGTCGGATGCGAGATTTGACATGGAAATCGCCTCCGCGCTCGCTCTAGCTTTTCTGGGAATTTATTCCGGCATCTATGCTTTCAAGCACGCCCATCGCCGACAACGCGTCATCGTGGCCTTGGCGCTGGCACTCATTATCTCGAGTCTTGTCACCAGCTTTTTTTTGGGGAACGTAAGTGAATCTCCTCCAGTCCCTCGCAGCCCTCCGGATTGGGGCCATGAATAGCTCGAAATTTAAATCGGATTATTGAACCAGCACGCGAAACCCGTTATCGTGCCGCAATTCTTTTCCGCGTGAAAAACCGAACTCAATTATTTCTTACTGCCTCCTGGCGGCTTGTATTTTTCTGCTCTGAATTGATCTCGTTTGCCGCCGGACCGATTTCCTCCGCCGCGGAGCCGCTTGCCTTGCTGGAAAACAATTGCCTGGAATGTCACGGCGGGAAATTTGTTCGCCACGGCTTTGATCTTTCGACGAGAGAAACTCTTTTGCGCGGCGGAGAAAGTAGGGTCGCCGCCGTCGTCCCCGGCCACGCGGAGGAAAGTTTGTTGCTCAAAAAAATTACGCACGCCGATTCGCCCGGGATGCCCTTCAAGCGGGAAAAACTTTCCGAAACAGAAGTCGCCGCGCTCGCCCATTGGATCGATGAAGGAGCAAAGTACGAGCGCCCTCTCCATAAAAATAAATGGAACGATGAACAACACTGGTCTCGCAAGCCTCTTCCAAAAATTGATCCGCCAAAAATAAAGAATTCCCGCTGGGCAAAAACACCCATCGATCAATTCATTCTCGCGAAATTGGCCGAGAGAGGAATGAAGCCAGCGCCGGCCGCCGACAAACGCACGTTGCTCCGCCGCGTCACCTTTGATTTGACCGGCCTTCCGCCCACGCGCGAGGAGCTGCAAAAGTTTCTCAACGACCGATCACCGCGCTCCTTTGAAAAAGTGGTGGATCGTTTGTTGGCCAGTCCGCGTTACGGCGAACGCTGGGCGCGGCATTGGATGGATGTCGTTCATTACGCGGACACGCACGGACATTCGCAGGATCGTCCGCGACCTAACGCCTGGCCGTATCGTGATTATCTGATTCGTTCCTTCAACGACGACAAACCCTATGCGCGTTTCGTCCAAGAACAGTTGGCCGGCGACGTTCTTTTTCCGAACGAGCCAGATGGAATTGTCGCGCTGGGATTCATCGCCGCCGGGCCGTGGGACGACAGTTCGCAAGTTTATATCACGGAAAATTCTTTCGACAAACGACAGGCGCAAAATCTGGATCGCGACGACATGGTTAGCACCGCGATGTCCACGTTGGTCAGCAGCACGGTGCATTGCGCGCGCTGCCACAATCACAAGTTCGATCCCATCCCACAGAAAGAATATTACAACCTGCAAGCGGTCTTCGCCGGAATTGATCGCGTGGATCGCCCGTATGATTTGGATCCGAAAACCAACGCGCTGCGCCAGGCTTTACTGAAGGAGAAAACTGCGCTCGACGTAAACCTCAAAGGCAAAACGCTGCTCGCTCCGGCGGTTCAATCAGAGGTTGCCGCGTGGGAAAAAGAACTTGGCTATAATACGATCCAGTGGACAGCGCTCGACCCCGAGAGTTTCAGATCTGAAGGCGGCGCGACGTTGACGAAGCAAACGAATTTATCCGTCCTCGCGAGCGGGACGCGACCGGACACCGACACCTACACCGTCACAGCGCAAACGGAACTGACCAATATCACCGCCGTGAGACTGGAAGTTTTGTCGGACGAAAATTTGCCGTTGAAAGGTCCGGGCCGGCAGGACAATGGAAATCTGACCTTGACCGAATTTCATTTAAAAGCCGCGCCGAAATCAGAGCCGAATTCAATGAAGCCGGTCGCGTTGCAAAATCCCTCGGCGGACTTCAATCAGAAATACGACGGGGTGGATTACGACGTCACGAAGGCGCTGGATGGCGATTCAAAAACGGGCTGGGCGATTCATCCGGAAATCGGACGCTCGCATTTCGCGATTTTTGAAATGAAGGAGAACGCTGGCTTTTCCAACGGCACGCTCTTGAACTTCACGTTGGAACAGAAAATTGGTCGGACGCATTTGATCGGAAAATTTCGCCTGTCGGTCACGACGGCATCGCGTCCGGTGAAGGTGCAATTATTTCCAGAGAACATTGCGAAAATTCTCGCCACCAAAAATGAAGCGCGCACCGACGCTCAAAAAATCGAACTCGCGGCGCACTATTTGAAGACGCGCATTGACCGGCAACTCGCCGCCTTGCCCGAACCGCAGTTGGTGTATGCCGTGGCAAACGATTTCACGCCGCGCCTGATTTTCAAACCGGCGAAAACGCCGCGCCCAATTTATCTGCTCAAGCGCGGCGACATCGATCAACCCGAAGAACCTGCTTCAGCGGGGGCGCTCTCGTTTGTTTCAGGAGTGAAATCGCAGTTTGATATTTCGGATGCCAACGACGAAGGGAGCCGCCGCGCCGCGCTGGCGAAATGGATGACCGATCCCCAAAACGTTTTGACGTGGCGCTCCATTGTGAACCGCGTTTGGCATTATCATTTCGGACGAGGCATTGTGGATTCGCCAAATGATTTCGGCGAAATGGGTTCGCGTCCAACGCATCCCGAGTTGCTCGACTGGCTGGCGGTGACATTTCTGGAAAGCGGCGGTTCGATCAAACGATTGCACAAAATGATTTTGATGAGCGCGGTTTATCAGCAGTCGTCGGAACACAACGCCGAGTTTGCGAAAAAGGATTCGGATAACCGGTATCTCTGGCGCATGAATCGCACGCGGCTCGATGCGGAGGAATTGCGCGACACCATTTTGCAAATCACGGGCAAGCTCGACCCGACGGCCGGCGGCCCGCCCGTGATGCAATTTCTGCTGATTGACACCAACGCGCCCGTGACGCCGGTGCTCGATTACGCGAAGTTCGACGTGGATTCGCCCGCGAGTTTTCGTCGCAGCATTTATCGCTACATCTACCGCACGCTGCCCGATCCATTCATGGACACGCTCGATTGCGCGGACGCTTCGCAATTGACGGCGACGCGAAACGTTTCCATGACCGCGCTGCAAGCGCTGGCGATGTTGAACAATCAATTTATCCTGCGCCAAAGCGAACATCTCGCAGCGCGGGTGGCGAAGATCGGCGACAATCTCGAAAAGCAAATTGAAGCGGTCTATCAATTAGTTTTGGAGCGCGCGCCAACTCGAAGTGAACTGAAGGCTTTGAAAAAGTATGCCGCCGAACACGGCATGGCCAACACCTGCCGGATTATTTTGAACAGCAACGAATTTATTTTTGTGAATTAAACTCATGCCAAACTTGTTGCCAAAATTGTCCGACGTAATTCGCATGAAAATATTATTCAGTCTTTGCGCTGCGGGACTTCTCGCCATTCAAGCGAGCGCCGCGCCGACCAACGTCGTGGAAGTGACTGCGACGAACTTCGTGCAAAAGAACATTTATCATTCGCCGCAAACGCCCGGCTATACGTCGTGGACGGCGCTGTGGCGGACACCGCAAGAGGAGTTGCGGCTGGCATTTCAACAAGTCAGCAGACCTTCAAGTTGATTGTCAATTCTGCGAAATAGATTTATGAACCCATCTTCATTCAATCGCCGCGAATTTCTTTGGCGCTTCGGCGGCGGATTGGGCGGCATTGCCATGGCGCATTTGATAGGCACAGAAGGATTACTCGCGGACACGCTCTCAAAACCAAATCCCGATTTCAACGGCGGCCTGCATCATCGCGCGAAAGTAAAACGGGTCGTGCAACTTTTTATGAACGGCGGCGCGAGCCAGGTGGATTTGTTCGATCACAAACCTACGCTCATCAAGCACAGCGGCGAAAAATTTGACCCCGGCGAAAAGGTTGAAGCGTCCCAAAGTCAGCCAGGCAATCTCATGAAAAGTCCGTTCGACTGGAAACAGCACGGCGAATGTGGACGCTGGGTCAGCAGCGCATTGCCGCACCTCGCCACATGCGTTGATGACCTCGCGTTTCTGATGGCGATGACTTCGAAAACAAACGTTCACGGGCCGGGAGTTTATTTGCAGACCAGCGGTTTTCTCACGCCGGGTTTTCCGTGCATGGGCGCGTGGATTTCTTACGGTCTCGGCAGTCTGAATAATAATTTACCGACCTTCGTCGTGTTGCCCGATTCACGCGGATTGCCTTACAACGGCAAAGGATGTTTTTCGTCCGGCTTTTTGCCCGTCACCCATTCCGGTACGATCATCAATGCCGCTGCTAAAAATCCCATTACCGATTTGTTTCCCTCGGAGTCTGCCAAATTTATTACGAAAAAAAGTGAAGCAGACGGCCTCGCTCTTTTGAACAAATTGAATCGCGGACATCTCGCGCACAATCCCGGCGACTCGCGGCTCGATGCGCGCATTGTGTCCTACGAACTCGCTGCGAAAATGCAATTGAGCGCGCCTGAAGTGCTCGACCTTTCCAGCGAAACGGAAACAACGAAAAAATCTTACGGCCTCGACGATAAAGCGACGGAGGATTTCGGGCGCAACTGTCTGACAGCGCGGCGGCTGTTGGAGCGCGGCGTTCGTTTCGTCCAGGTCTGGAGCGGTCGCGACAGCAGCGTGAACAACTGGGACAACCACACCGACATCAACAAGGAACTTAGTTTCATCACCAAATCCATGGATCGACCCGCCGCCGCGCTGGTCAAAGATTTGAAAGCGCGGGGAATGTTCCAGGACACGCTGATCGTCTGGACCACAGAATTTGGCCGCATGCCCTTCAGTCAGGGCAATCTTGGGCGCGACCACAACGGCGGCACCTATGTAAATTGGCTCGCCGGCGCAGGAATCAAAAAAGGAGCGGCCTACGGCGAGAGCGATGAGTGGTCATGGAAAGCGACGAAAGACAAAACCACCGGCTACGATTTGCACGCGACGATTTTGCATTTGCTCGGCATCAACCACGAGAAGCTGACCTTCCGCAACAACGGCAGTGATCGCCGCCTGACGGACGTTCACGGAGAAGTGATTCAAGAAATACTCGACTCGCGGGCAGCCACGTAAGCTAGAACGGGGAACGCCGAACTCCGGTTCGGCTCGTGGCAATCGCACGTTGGCCGGCGTGCCGATTGGGAAATCGGCGCTCCTATCGTGCCGGATTTTGAAATGATCTCAGCGGCTCAATATGTTTTCGTGAGCTTGGCCAGTTCCTTTTGCAATTCCTGCAACTTTTTTCCAGCGGAAGAATCGTTGACCAGATTTTTCATTTCATACGGATCATTCTTCAAATCGTAGAGTTCATCCGCGCCCGGCAAATTGACGTAGCGAATATATTTCCATTGGTCAGTGCGCACGGCTTGCCACGTCGGAGTGCGATTTTGTTTCTCTTTGAAATATTCAAACAGAGCGGCGTCGCGCCCTTTCGCATTCGGATTCTTCAGCAGCGGCAAAAACGATTCGCCTTGAACCGTTTTGGGAATTTTCGCTCCGCCTAATTCGAGCAACGTAGGGGCGAGATCAATGTTCAAAACAATCTTGTCGATGATGGTTCCCGGTTTGGCGAGCTTCGGGTAACGCACGAGCAACGGGTCGCGAATCGATTCCTCATAGGCCCAACGTTTGTCGCCCAATCCATGTTCAGCCCAAAAATAACCGTTGTCGCTGCTAAAAATAAAAATGGTGTTGTCCAATTTTTTGCTCTTTTCCAACGCGGCAAAAAGTTGTCCGACGCCTTCGTCGATGGCGGCCAACGCGCGAAGTTGTTGCAGCATGGTCTGGGCAGGAAAATTTTTCCCGGCCTTGGGATTTTGTTTTCCTGGCGGGCCGTCCGCTGGCGTTTTTTCGCGATTGATCAACACCGGTTTGCCTTCGAGCGAATCGCGGAGACTCGGCGGAGAAGGAAATGCGGCCACGTCCGAATACAAGTTTTTGTGGCGCTCGGCAGGAGTGAAGGGGCCATGCACGGCTTTGTGCGCGAGATAAAGCGCGAAGGGGTTGGTGTGTTCTTTCTGCAAAAATTCCAGCGCGAATTTATTTAAAATGTCCGTCATGTAGCCGCTCATTTTTGAAGCGACGCCGTCCACATTGATGGAGGGATCGATGTAGGCCCCTTGTCCTTTGAAACTGACCCAGCGATCAAATCCCGGTCGCGGTGAATCGTCATTGCCCATGTGGAGTTTGCCGATGTAGGCGGTTTCGTAACCTGTGTCGTGCAGCAATTTTGGAAACGTGACGAGTTGATGGCTCAACTCGTTGTGATTGCTATTGTCGATCACGCCATTTTTGTGCGCGTATTGGCCGGTGAGAAAACTGGCGCGGCTGGGTGAGCACAAAGGCAGCGTGACAAAAAAGTTTTTGAACAGCGCGCCTTCCTGGGCAATGCGATCAATGTTGGGCGTCTTAACAAATGGATGTCCCATGCAACCGAGCGCATCCCAGCGCAAATCATCGACCAGGACAAAAACAATATTTGGACGCGGCGCAGCGAAGGCCGGTGCCAGAAAATGGAGCGTTGCAACGGTCAAGGCGATGAGACGAAGAAGTTTTTTCATGAGCGTTTTGCGAGACGGAAATAAGTTTGCCGACGTTACAACGAACTTCCAGGGAATTCATGACACGGGTAGCATCTGCCTTGGGCGAGTGCGAAAAAACCAATTCGATGTTGGATGTTCGATGTTTGAGAATCAAAAACCAACATCGAACACTGAACATCCAACATCGAAATAAAAAAGTGTTTCGCACCCGCCGGAGGCAGATGCTACCCGCGTTCACTTCTCGGTTAGAAACGTTGCGTCAGGAGATTCCAATCGCAAAAATTCCGGCAGATTTTTGTGGTCGAGTTTTAAAATAATCGTGTGCGTTCCGGCGAGTAAGGTTGTCGCAATCGGGTTGCTCACGCCCAGAGATTTGCCATCGATCCAAACGACGACTCCGGGAGCGTCAGAAATTTTGAAATGAATTTCCCCCGGCTTGGTTACTTGAAATTCCGTGCCGGCAAAAAGGCCGACCAACCCAACATATTGACCGACGTTCAACGCCGTCCGCATTTCGCTGGCCGGCAATCGCCCGTCCACCAAACTGTAGGCGGCGACCCAATCCTTGTTGGTGATTCCAGCCTCGACGATTTTCTTTTCGCCGAATTGTTCCATTTCATGTTTGGCGGGCAGAAGTTTCCAGGCGCGCGCCACGCCGCCCTTCGACGCGTCGTAAATTCCTGGCTTGCCCAGTTCGGACAAAAAACGAAACAGATCAAGTTGTTCGGCGTTGCTCAAATTATCGATTAACCCCGACGGCATCAGCGAACCGCCCGTGCGCCGATTCTTCACGTTGTTTTTCGGCACGGAAATTTCCTTGTTCGCCACGTCGCGCAAAATGACTTCTTCCGTGTTTTCGCGAACGAGAATTCCAGAAAGTTCCTGGTCGTCTTTCGTATCGAGCATGACCGAGTGATAACCTTCTTTGATTTGTTTGTTCGGATACAAAACGGATTCGATCAAATAATCCACTGGCGCGCTCGCCCCGATCGATGTCATGTCCGGCCCGACTTTCCCGCCCGCCCCTCCAATCGCATGACAACTGACGCAGCCAAACTCCGCTCGCCGGAAAATTTTCTCGCCGCGCGCCGGGTCGCCTTTGCTCGCAACCGCTTTGCTCAACTGTTTGATTTCTTCCGCAGTCAACATTTTGTCCGCGTCTTCGAGAGCCGCCGCGCGGGTGAGCGCGAGCACGAGTTCGGGTTCGCTGCGCCCGCTTTCGCGAGCGGCGCGCAAGCCGACTTTCGCAACATTGGTGGAGAGACCGCTGGCAGGGAGCGCGCGGGTCATGGCTTGCGCAGCGCCTTTGTTGTTCAAAATCGAGCGCCAAAAATTCAGCGCCTCTTCTTCCTTCGTGAGGCCGGGCAAAACCTCGAGCGCGAGCGGCGCGGCCTTTTTCAAATCGAGCGCGGCCAAAGATTGCACGGCCAACCGCCGAATTTCCGTCAGGTTATTTTTGTCGGCGAGCGGGGCCAATTCTTTAATCACCTCTTTGCCGCCGATTTCGCGCAACGACGTGAAAACCACTTCGCGCAACGCGGGCGAAGTGTTGGTCGCTCCCGCAATCTCACTCAACTTCGGAAAATATTTTCCCAACTCTTTCCAAGTTCCGGCGAGACGAACGGCTTCGATCCGAATTTTTTCGCTCGGATTATTAAAAAGTTTTCCAACATTTTCCAGCGGCGCAGTTGGTTTCGCGGAACGCAAGCGGGACGCGTCATTGAGTGCGGCCAAGGCGCGCACGGCGGCTGGCTCGCTGAAACCATTTTGCAAAAGTTGGTCGTAGAGAAGTTGCAATTCCTTCGCCCCGCCCGCGCGGCCAATCAGTTCGATCCACGCGCCACTGCCATCGCGCGAGAGCGGTTTATTTTTCAAGAGCTTGCCCAGAACGGCGCTGGCCATTTCCGGCTCGATGGCTTGCAAACCAAACTCAAGTTGTTTCTCGCGCCCGGCGGGTTTCCAGTCGCCGGTTTGAATCGCGTCCACCCACGGCTGGGCGAGGTCGTTGATGCTCAGCCAAACGGCGTAATCCAAAAACGGATCCATCGGCGCGTTCAAAACGCTCAAGACCAGTTCGGCGGATTTCGCGGTCGGAATTTTGGCGAGGGCGCGCACGGCTTCGATGCGCACGCGAGGATGAGTGTCTTTCACCAATCGCGCCAAAACTTCGGAGGCGTTGGGCAAACGATTTTCCCACGCGCTCAAAACGCGCACGGCCGCGGCGCGAACTCGTCCGTCGTCGGAGGACAAAACTTTTTCCAGGAGTCTCGGTTCGACTACGTCGATGGCCTGATACATCCAGAGCGCTTGCAAAATTTTCGGGGCTTGGGTGTTTGCATCTCCGGGAAAAATGTCTCCGGCGTTTTGCGACCACTTCGCCAAATCTTTTTCAATTTTTTCGCCGCGCTCAGTCAAAACGCGACGGGCTTGGTCGGAATTAAAACGATTCAGCGATAGAAGTTGGTCGAGTAACTCGCTGTTGTTTGCGTTGACGAGTTTTGGCTTTTTCACGAGCGAACGGTCTTTCGCTATGACGCGCCAGATGCGGCCGTGTTCGTGATCGCGACGCGGATCGCGAAAATCCACTTCGCCATGTTGAATAATCGGGTTCGACCAATCGGCAATGTAGAGCGCGCCGTCGGGTCCGAACTTCGCGTCAATCGGACGGAACGTGACGTTGGTCGTCCGCAACAAATCCGGCATTTCCTTCGTGACGAATCCTCCGCCCTGTTCGCTGATGGAAAAGCGCACGACTCGATGCGCGCGAAAATCCGATGTGATTAAATTTCCTTGCCAGTCGTCAGGAAATTGTTTGCTCGCCACAACTTCCAATCCACAAAATTTCGGATAATTGCCCGGACTGATTCCTTTCAACTCGCGGCGCATGTTGGCGTAGGTGAAATAAGTCGCGCCGGGAATTCCAAAGCTGATCCCCTGGTTGCCCGCGCCGTCGGTGACAAACGATTGACCGAACGCATCGAAGTCGTGTCCCCACGGATTACAAAAGCCGCGCAGAAAAACTTTCAGTTCCATCGTCGGTGGGCGCAGATGGAAAATTCCGCCGCTGTTCAGACGCACCACGCCGTGCGGAGTTTCGATGTGGCTGTGAATATAAATCGATTGATCGAAATAAAGCTGGCCGTCGTGGCCCCAGCGCAACGTGTGCAAAATGTGGTGCGTGTCTTCGGTGCCAAAACCCGAAAGCACAATTCGTTTTTGGTCGGCCTTGCCCTTTCCTTTTGTGTCTTTGAAATGGAGAAGCTGCGTTCCTTGCGCGACGTAAACTCCGCCATCGCCCGGCGCGACTCCTGTTGGAATCATCAAACCATCCGCGAAAACGGTGGACTTCTCCGCCACGCCATCTCCGTCGGTGTCTTCGAGAACGAGAATTTTATCATCGGCTTTTTGGCCCGGCTCGATCTGCGGATAAATGGAAGAACTGGCGACCCACAGTCGGCCTTGCGGATCGAAATTCATTTGGATCGGTTTGGCGAGGAGCGGATTTTCCGCGAACAAATTGACTTCAAATCCAGGAGCCACTTCAAAGTCCGGCATCGCGCGCGCGTGCTGTTCAAATGGCGCGGAGAGCTTGTCCATTCTCGCCGTCAACGCGGCCCACGATTCTTCGGAGAGTCCGCTTGATTTTTTCCCCGGCGAGTTTCGCAATTCAAAAATCTTCTCCTCCTGTTCCTCGACCAGCGGATCGAACATCGGGATCTCCTTCGCGTTCTGGCCCTGCTCGTATTTTCGAAAACCGAAGAGATAGGTTTCGTTTTGCGGACGCCAGCGGTTGAAAAACAATTTGTTTTTCTCGACGATGACGCGCCGCAATTCTTCCGCAGTTTTTCCGTTCAATCGAATTGGTTTCCAACCCAGATTTTTTTCAATGGCTTCCGCCAGCAAGCTGTAGCCGCGCGCATTGAGATGAATGCCGTTGTCGGTCAGCGGTTGCTTGCTCGGTTTTTCCATCCAGTCGAACAACGACACGAACGGGAAGGCCCGCTCCTGCGCAATTTCCGCGATCGCCGTGGAATAAAGAGCGAGCTGGAAGTTATGAGCGGTGGGATCAGGCAGAGGCGCGGGAAGTTTTTCGTGGCGAAGAGGGCTGAGCAAAACAAAGCGCACCGATTTTTCTCCGGCGATTTTCTGAATCGCGTCGATCAGTTTGTTCAGATTTTTTTTAAATTTTGGCAAACCATCTTCGCCCGCAAACGAACTGGCCATTCCGTAACCGAGAAAAACAATCGTCGGTTTGATGGCGGCGATCTGGTTGGTGATTTGTTCAAAACCTTTTTCCGGTTTATCGAAATCAAATCGCGCGCGCGACTCACCGCCGGGCGTGTCCCCGCTCCAGCCGAGATTGCGCACAATAAATTTGCGGTCGGAGAAGCGTGAGTAAAGGCGGGTCTCAAAAAAGCCAAATTCCTGCTCGCGCTCGATCAAGGTGTCGCCGAGAAGAACAATGCGGTCACCCTCGAAAATTTGCAACGGCTGCTCGGCGTCAAGGGTGTTCGCCAGGAAAAAATAGAGCGTGAGTGTGAAGAACAATTCGTAATTTTTGGCTTTCAAGATGGAGAAATGAGACTGGGTTTGTCCGTGCCAATCAAGCCGGGAAATCGGCATTGGCGATAAAACAATGGGAGCATCTCATTTTTTGAGCATCGTGGAAAAGGAGTGTCCCGAAGGGAGTCGCCGAGAATAGCCCGGCGTTTCAACGCCCGGGGGAAATGGTGCGCGATGGATAAGTCCCGAAGGGACGGCCGTATCGTTGGTAATTCTAAGTTGCTTTCAAGATGAGACTAATCTTTGGAGACCCTCACCCCGCGTTGCGTGGGGAGACTGCCAGTTTGGAATTTTTTTGCTGACACTTCCGAGCCGCGCCAGCCCACGCCACGGAGGCGAGGACTGAGGCACACTTTGCAAAGTGTGCATCACGGCCCGCCACGCCCGAGAAAATGTCCAAACTCCAGTCTCCCCACAGAGTGGGAGAGCGGAGCTTAGTCTCATCTTGAACGCTCATTGGAATAATTGGGATTTTCAGCCGTTCCTTCGGAACTTAACTCGCGGCCACCTCTACCCCGCCGTTCAAACGCCGGGCTATTATCAAATGTCCCTTCGGGACACACTTCAAATTATCAGTTGCTCAAAAAGTGAGATTCGCCTGGTCGATAGCCAGACGCGCGCATCTCAGTTTCTTGCAAACCCGAATACCCCTCTCATTAGCACCCGGCTTCCAGCCGGGTGAACCGGACCAGATTGTACCCCTCAACCGCTTCAGCGGTTTCCCGCACGGGGCAAACCGCTAAAGCGGTTGAACTCGCCTCACGACCTCAACACCCGGCTGAAGCCGGGTGCTAATGAGATTCGGAAGGAACATTGCAAAAAACTGAGGTGCGGCCCAGCCGGACGCGGGACCATAAAAAAAGTTGATTTGAAAGTGCGTCTTTTGATCGACCAAAATTATTCGGCGGCCGGAAAATTTTCGCATTGAAGATGGAAAGACTCAGCGTAGAATAATTTCAACATGAGCCCGGAAGAAATCAAACAGGTCGCGCAGTTACTCATGCTCATCCCTTTCGGTTTGGTCCTCGGCACAGGAATTTTATTTATTCTCTCCGCCATCCGCTGGGCGCGACAACGCCGCGAAGCCGCCGAACATTTTGTCCATTTGAATTTCAGCCCCAGCTTTTTTGTTCGCGCCAACTTTCGCGAATCGCTCTTTGACCAGCCTTGCCGCTGGCTGGCGATCAAAGGCAACGACCAGGCCGCCGTGCAAGATGCCTTGCATCTCCACGCGCCGATGCCGTGCTCGTGGGAAGAAGGCTTGCTCGAAGCGCGCGAGCGCAAATTATTTATTTCTCCTCCAGTGTCCGGCTGGATTTTGGTCGTCGGATCAAGCCTGCCGGATCCGAGCGAAGACGTGGACAAATGTTATCGGTTCCTGACTCAACTCAGCCGCAAGCTGGGCCACCTGCAATTTTTCAGCGTCAATCGCGTCGTCAATCATCATGCCTGGGCGCTGATCGACAAAGGCCGCGTTTTCCGCGCTTACGCCTGGGCCAGCGAGACGCTTTGGAATCAGGGGCCGATGACGGCCGCCGAAAAAGATTTGAAATTGTCCTGCTTCAATTACGCCGACGGCCGGTCCAGTTTTGAGCGAAAAGATTTGTTGGCGTTGAATGCTGACCGCGTCCCGCAACTGGCTTCGCGCTGGAGTTTGGACCCTTCTTCCATCGACGAGCGTCACTTCAAAAACGGTTACGGCATCACCGGCGAGCTTTCGCATTCCAGATAAAATTGAATCTTGAGTGGCGCAATTTTTTTTTGGAAACTGCGCGCAACCAAAACCCAAAAAAATCATGTCGCTCGATTCCGCCCTCGACGAATATCCAAAAGAAATTCAGTGCCACGATGATCTTGCGTGCGTGACGCGCCCACTGGCGTCCGAGGATGAAGAAAATTTCCACCAGTTTTTTCTGGCGATGCCTTCCCACGAATTGATGTTTATCAAACATCGCGTCACGGACCGCCAGGTCATTCACGATTGGTGCAAGGAGATCGATCTCGGACGCAACCTGCCATTGCTCGCTTTGGCTGATGAAAAAATTGTCGGCGTCATTACCCTCCATCAACAACTCGGCGGCTGGCGGCGGCACATCGGACGGGTCAGCGTTCATGTGCATCCCGATTTTCGCGGACGCGGACTGGCGCAGGAACTGGTCAACGCAGCGGTGGACATCGCGCGGCAATGCGGGTTGGAAAAAGTGGAGGCGGAATTTATCGGCAAGCAGGAAGGCGCCATCAAAATGTTTTCGCTCCTCGGTTTCACCACGCTGGTTCGTCTGCCCGACTACGTCAAAGACATGCAATCCATTTCGCACGATTACATTTTGATGGGACTCGATTTGGTCACCGATGAAGAGTACGCGGGGATGGGCTAGGACGAAAATTCGAAATCCGAATCCCCGAAATCCGAGAGAAATCCGAAAAACTGAAAACGAGTGGGGACACGGAGATGGAAGCTTCAACAACTTGCAGGGAAGGATGACTGCGCTACGAGGTAGCGCGCGGAAAAGTGTTCTGCCATCAGCACCGTGCCGTGGCCCTTCACCGTTCGGATTTCTCTCGGATTCGGGATTCGGATTTCGGAATTCAAAAAGATAAAATTCTCAATCACTCAAAACTCAGGACTTCATGGACACTTGTCCCAACTGCGGCGCGGATTTGCCGAGGAACGCAAAAGCCTGTCCCGAATGCGGCTCAGACGAGAAAACCGGCTGGTCCGATGAAGCGTACGTTGGCGCGCTCGATCTTCCCGATGAAGAATTCAACTACGAAAAATTTGTCGAAAATGAATTCGGTCAGAAAAAGAAAATCATCCCGCACGGTCTGCATTGGTTCTGGTGGGTCGTTGCCATTATTATTGTCACCGCATTTATTCTTCTTTGGTTTCGCTATCGTGTGTAACGGCATGTTTCATAAGCGGCTCGTCCCTGGAGTGCGGCGGCAGGACGCCGCTTTGGCTGCCTCGTGGCTTGGACGACATGCGCGCAACTTTGAGAGTCTTTGTAGGCGGGAGGTGAAGGAAAAGCGGCGTCATGCCGTCGCACTCCAGGCGTACTTGCCTCGTGAGATCGCCCGTCGAAAAAGTTGCGTGAACACACCCAGCACTCTTTGGTCAAACAGGCCGAATACAAACCGAATATTATTTCGCGGGTAGCATCTGCCTCTGGCGGGTGCGAAGAAACCTATTCGATGTCGAGCGGGGGATGGTCGAGATTTGGAAATCAAAAATCAGAAATGTTTTCGCACCCGCCAGAGGCAGATGCTACCCGGCATTTATTTGAAGTTCGTGTCGCCTGTAATTATATTCCGCCGCCATGTTCAAACCAGTCCGCGCCAAGACCATTTGCCTTTCCGGTATGGGTAACAACTCCAAATGGCAAGTGACATGAAGACAAATTCTGCGCTCGTCATTCCAGTCAATTCTTCTGCCAGCAATGCAGCGGACCTGACGCTACATGACATCAAAGCGCCGGTGGAAATTCCCAATCCGTGGCTCTGGGTATGGTGGACACTCGGCATTTTGGCGGTGGCGGCCATCATTTATTTTCTGTGGCGACTCCAACGCAAAAAGCAGGAGCAAATTCTCGCTCGCGTTATTCCTCCTCACGAACGCGCCCGAAAAAGATTGGAAGATGCGTTGCGAATTATTTTCGAACCGGTCCCTTTCACCGTTTTAGTTTCGGACACCGTTCGTATTTATCTGGAGGAACGATTTAATTTTCATGCGCCCGAACGAACGACTGAGGAATTTCTTTACGAACTGCAAAACACCGCGTTGCTAACGCCCGACCAAAAACAAACGCTCGGCGAGTTTCTTTCCCGCTGCGACCTCGTGAAATTTGCGCGTTACGAGCCAACCGAAATCGAGTTGCGCGACCTTCACGCTTCTGCCGTCCGCCTCGTCGATGAAACCGAACCACAATTTGCGGAGCAAGTTCCGAGTTCCGCGCTCCCCGTTCCGCGTTCCCCATGACTTTCGCCCATCCTTATTTTCTGCTCCTCCTTTTGCTGTTGCCGATTCTCGCCTGGCTTCAGGGCAAACGCGGACAAAACTCCGCGTTCCTTTATTCCTCCGTGCAACTGGTCAAGCCCATCTCCGGTCTGAGCCGTTCGCGCGCTGGAAAAATCCTGCTGCTCCTGCGCTGGTTTTCCCTCGCGCTTTTTTTTATCGCGCTGGCTCAACCACGCCTTATCACCGGCGAATCCAGCAGCCGTGCCAGCGGAATTGATATCGTCGTCGCGCTCGATCTTTCCGGCAGCATGGCCTCGGAAGATTTTGAGTTGAACCATCAACGCGTCAATCGGCTGGTCATAGCCAAAGACGTTTTGCAAAAGTTTATCGAGAAACGGCCCGCCGATCGAATCGGCCTGGTGGCCTTCGCCGGACGCGCCTACCTCGCTTCTCCACTCACGCACGACCACGATTTTCTTTTGCAAAATCTGGATCGGCTGCGCCTCGGCATGATTGAAGACCGCACCGCGATTGGTTCAGGGCTGACCGCTTCGTTGAACCGTTTGCGCGATCAACCGTCCAAAAGTAAAATTGTCATTCTGATGACCGATGGACAAAACAATGCCGGTAAAGTTTCACCACTCACTGCGGCGGACGTCGCGCAAACTTTGAAAGTAAAAGTCTATACCATTGGTGTCGGCACGCGCGGCACCGCGCCATTTCCTGCGGGGGTCGATCCGTTTTCTGGCAAGAAAATTTATCAACCGATGGCGGTGGACATCGACGAAGAGACGCTGACAAAAATTGCTGAACGCACGGGCGGAAAATATTTTCGCGCGGATAACTCCGAAACTTTCAAAAAAATTTATGCGGAAATTGATCGGCTGGAGAAAACGGATTTCGATATTAAAAAGTATCGCCACTACGCGGAGCTTTTCGGTTGGGTGATTTTCGGCGGGTTGTTTGTGTTGTTGTTGGAAATTATTTTAAGCCAATCCGTTTGGAGGAAACTGCCGTGAGATTTTGGATTTACGATTTACGATTTACGATTTACTGGCGGCTGGAAGCCGCCGCAACTTGCACGCAAAGATGCGTTCGCTACGTAGCGCAGGCTTCCAGTCCCGCGGGCGCATCTCAGTTTCTTGCAATGTTCGTTCCGAATCTCATTAGCACCCGGCTTCAGCCGGGTGTTGAGGTCGTGAGGCGAGTTCAACCGCTTCAGCGGTTTGCCCCATGCGGGAAACCGCTGAAGCGGTTGAGGGTCGCAATCTGTTCCTGTTCACCCGGCTGAAGCCGGGTGCTAATGAGAGGGGTATTCGAGTTGCAAGAAACTGAGATGCGCCCCAGTCCCGCTTGCGGGATTGTTGCGGCTTCAAGCCGCGAGTTTAAAATGTCACGATGAATTTATTCGCCCAACCAGAAATGCTTTGGCTGCTTCTTCTTTTCGTCGCGCCGCTGTGCGCGTTTCTCCTCTGGAGCTGCCGCGCGAAACAAAAACTGATCGCCCAATTTGTGCAGTCGCGGTTGCTGGCCAATCTCACTGTCGGTGTGTCCCAGGCGCGTCAAAAACTTCGGCTCGTGTTGCTGGTGGCTGCGGTCGTCTTTTTAATTTTGGCGATGGCCCGCCCACAATGGGGATTTTCCCTCGAAGAAGCGCATCAACGCGGATTGGATATTGTTGTCGCCATCGATACGTCGCGCAGCATGTTGGCGGCGGACGTCGCGCCCAATCGTTTGTCCCGCGCCAAACTCGCCGCGCTGGATTTGATGCGGCTCGCCAAAAATGATCGCCTCGGTTTGGTGGCGTTTGCCGGCTCGGCGTTTTTGCAATGCCCGCTCACCCTCGACGAAGACGCGTTTCGGCAAAGCGTTGATGCGCTCGATGTCGGGATCATCCCGCAGGGCGGCACGGCGATCACCGAAGCGATTGAATCGGCGCTGACTGCATTTGAAAAAGGAAATGAGAATCACAAAGTGCTTGTGCTGTTCACCGATGGGGAAGATCAGGACACTGGCGCGGAAGAGGCCGCGGAAAAAGCCGCCAAAGAAGGAATGAAAATTTTCACAATTGGAGTCGGCACTGCGGAGGGAGAATTGATTCGCGTCCCGGACGAACAAGGTAATTTGGGTTTTCTCAAAGATGATTCCGGCAACGCGGTGAAATCGCGGCTCGACGAAACGTTGCTGCGCAAGATCGCCAAAAAAGCTGACGGATTTTATCTGCCGCTGCAAGGGGCCAAGCCAATGGAGATGCTGTATGCGCAAGGTCTGGCTCCGCTGCCCAAGTCTGATTCGACGACAAAACTCATTCGCCAGGCGCGCGAGCGATTCCATTGGCCTCTGGGAATTGCGATTGCTCTGCTTCTTCTGGAAATGTTTTTGCCGCATCGCAAACGAGTCGAGTGCGCGGCTGGAAAAGAAATTTCCAACAACAAAACGGTTACCGCCGCAGCAGTGGGCGCTTTGTTTTTCCTGTTGGGCGGAGGTTCAGTGATGGCATCTCCAGCCAGCGCGTTGCGCGATTACGACGCCGGAAATTTTCACACGGCGATGGATGAGTTTAAAAAATTGAGCCGTCAACGCACCAACGATTTGCGTTTGAGTTACAACGCCGGGGCCGCCGCCTACAAAGCAAAACAACTGGAGGACGCGGAGAAATTTTTCAACGCCGCGACCGCGTCGCCCGATCTGAAATTGCAGCAACAGTCGTATTACAATTTGGGAAATACGTTGTTCGAAGCAGGCGAACAAGTGGAGGAGCCTGAAAAAAAACAAACCGCCTGGGAAAACGCGGCGCAAAGTTTTGAAAATTCATTGAAGCTCAATTTGCAGGATGCCGACGCCAAAAATAATTTGGAGTTTGTAAAAAAGAAATTGGAAGAGTTGAAAAAACAACAGCAGCAACCAAAACAGCAGTCGAAAAAAGATCAGAACAAAGAAAACAAAGATCAGGACAAACAGGACAAAGAGAAGCAGGACCAAAAGAACGACCAACAACAACAGAAGCAGCAGCAGGAAAAAAAAGATTCCGACAAGTCCGAGGATCAAAAGAAAGATTCGGCGAGGCAGGAAAAACAATCGCCCGAGGAGAAGAAGTCGCAGGGAGAAAAAAAATCTCAGGAAGAAAAAGCCAAAGAAGAACAGAAAAAAAAGTCGCAAAAAGAAGGCAAAGAGCCAAAGCCGGATGGCGAACAGAAACAAGAGGAAGCAATGGCGATGGCCGCCGGGCAGATGACGCCCGAACAAGCGCGCCAATTTCTCGACATGCAGAAGCAGGACGACAAAACCTTGATCTTTAAGCCGGAAAAAAAAGCGAATTCGGCCAGTCGCAAATTGAAAGATTGGTAAGACTCAACTTCAAGAAAAGGAGCGCGGACAGCCATGTCCGCGCAAATCCGAGAGGTAAAAAAACGCCTCTCTTTTTTCCGTTTGCTGAAAACTTTTTCCCGCTCAACCGGAGCGGGATGAAGTCGAGCGTCTCGTTTACTGAATTCGATACACGCGGACAAGGCGGTCCGCGCTCCTCGCAAATTATTTTCACCGGCGGTCACAAACGCGCCGCTCCAGGGTGAAGACTCACGCTTTGTCAGGCTTCGTCGTCAGCGCAGTCAACCGCATTTCATGACGCGATTCTTTGGGCAAGTGACGACGGCGCCAGATGACGTAAATCGCCGGGTAAATAAGCAATTCCAGAACGCCCGAAGTAATCACGCCGCCGATCATCGGCGCGGCAATGCGTTTCATCACGTCGGCTCCGGCTTGGGTCGTGGGCGACCACATGATGGGAAGTAATCCAAACAGGATGGCGCAAATGGTCATGGCTTTCGGGCGAATGCGTTGCACGGCGCCTTCAATCGTTGCTGCCTCCAAATCGTCAAGGGTGTTCATGCGTTTTTCAGCGCGAAATTTTTCCCACGCATGATCCAGATAGAGCAACATAACGACGCCAGTTTCCGCATCGAGTCCGGCCAGCGCGATCAGCCCCACCCAAACGGCAACGCTCAAATTGTATCCGAGCAGATAGAGAAACCAGAATGCGCCCACGAGCGAAAATGGAACGGCGAGGAGGACGATGGCGGTTTTGACGACCGACCGGGTGTTGAGGTAAATCAGAACGAAAATAATCAGGAGCGTGAATGGGATGACAACTTGGAGTCGCTTCTCCGCGCTCTTAAGATATTCAAATTGCCCGGCCCATTGAACGTAATAGCCGGGAGGAAATTTTACTCGCTCGGTGACGCGCTTTTTGGCTTCGCGAACATAGCCGTCAATATCAGCAGTAGTCACATCCACGAAAACGAAACCGACGAGCTGGCCGTTTTCATTGCGAATCGATGGCGGCCCTGTTTTGAAACTGATGTCGGCGAGCATGCCGAGGGGGACGTTGAGCGTGAGAGTGTCGGAGCGTGAAGAGCGTGAGAGCGTCGGAGCGTTCACGCTCTCACGCTCACCACGCTCTTCACGCTCCCCCCGATCCACCGGCACGGAGACGAGCACGCGCTTGAGGGCATCAAGATCGTCGCGGAAATCACGGGCGTAACGGACATTGATCGGATAGCGCTCACGTTTTTCGACCGTCGTCGCGATGGTCTTTCCGCCAATCGCAGTTTCAATAACGTCGTTCACGTCTCCGACCGTGAGGCCGTAGCGAGCGGCGGCTTTGCGATTCACCGTGAAGTCGAGGAAGTAACCGCCCGTGGTCCGCTCGGCAAAAACACTGCGCGTGTTTGGAAAATCGGTGAGCGTCTTTTCAATTTGCACGCCCACGTCTTGAATGACGCCGAGGTCCGGTCCGAAAACTTTGATGCCGAGAACGCTGCGAAATCCAGTCGTCAACATTTCTGTGCGCGTCTGAATGGGCATCCAGAAAATGTTCGCCATGCCGGGCGTTTTTAAATTTTCGTTCATCTCCGCGATGATTTTTTTCCAGGTCATTCCCGCGCGCCATTTTTCATGTGGCTTGAGCATGACAACGGTTTCAAACATGGCCAGCGGCGCGGGGTCGGTGGGCGTTTCTGATTGGCCGGCTTTGCCGAAAACGCGTTCCACTTCTGGAATTCCCCGCAACAGCCGATCCTGGATTTGCAAAATTTTTGTCGCTTCGGTAATCGACATGCCTGGCACGGCGGTGGGCATGAAAAGGATGGTTCCCTCGTTGAGCGGCGGCATGAATTCTTTGCCGAGTTTCAAATACGGAAACGCCGTCACTCCCAAAATCACGAGCGCCAAAAAGATCACGAGCCAGCGAAAACGCAGCACGAAATGGACGAACGGTTGGTAAGCCCAGATCAAAAAACGGTTCACCGGATTTTTTGCTTCCGGCGTTATTTTTCCTCGAATCAACAGCACCATCAGCACCGGCACGAGCGTCACGCCGAGCAGCGCGGCAAAAAACATGGAAAAAGTTTTGGTGAAGGCGAGCGGACTAAAAAGCCGGCCTTCCTGTGCTTCGAGGGAAAAAACCGGAATGAAGCTCACGGTGATGACGAGCAGTGAGAAGAAGAGAGGCCGTCCGACGCTTTTGGCTGCCGCGAGGATTATGTCGGAGCGTGTTGAGCGTCCGAGCGTCTGAGCGTCACGCTCTCCACGCTCCCCACGCTCAACACTCTCCTCCCGCTCAACACGCTCCAACGAAGCATGCGCATTTTCCACCATGATGATGGCCGCATCGACCATCGCTCCAATCGCGATGGCAATGCCTCCGAGCGACATGATGTTGGAAGTCAGGCCGAGCCAATGCATCGGCAAAAAGGAAAGTGTGATGGCAATCGGCAAAGTGATAATGGCCACCAGCGCCGAGCGGATGTGCCAAAGAAAAATCAAGCAAACCAAAGCGACGATGATGCACTCTTCAATCAACTTTTCGCGGAGCGTGGCGATGGAATTTTTAATTAAAGTGCTGCGGTCGTACGTGGGAACAATTTCGACGCCTTCGGGCAGCGACGGTTTGATTTCTGCCAATTTCTTTTTGATGCCGTCAATGACGCGCAACGCATTTTCGCCGTAGCGCATCACGACAATTCCGCCGACCACTTCGCCTTCGCCATTTAACTCCGCAATGCCGCGCCGAATATCCGGCCCCAAATGAACCGTGCCGATATTTTTGATGTAAACCGGAGTGCCCTTGATGACCTTGAGCGGAATGTCTTCGATGTCTTCGATGCTTTTGATGTAGCCGCGACCGCGCACGTAATATTCCGTCGTGGCAACTTCAAAAATTTTTCCGCCCACGTCGTTGTTCGACATCCGAATTTTTTCGATGACATCTTTGAGCGTTACTCCGTAACCGACGAGTTTGTTCGGGTCGATATCGACCTGGTATTGCTTGACGAAACCGCCGACCGGCGCAACTTCGGCCACGCCTTTGACCGACTCCAATGCGTATCGAAGATTCCAATCCTGAAACGAGCGCAACTCGGCGAGATTGTGTTTCCCGGTTTTGTCCACGAGCGCGTATTCATAAACCCAACCGACGCCGGTCGCGTCTGGACCGATGACGGGATTGACACCTTCCGGCAACATGCCGCGAACCGCGCTGAGATATTCGATGACTCGCGACCGTGCCCAGTAAATATCCGTGCCGTCCTCGAAAATCACATAGACAAAAGATTTGCCAAACATCGATTCGCCGCGAACGAATTTCACTTTTGGCGCGGCAATGAATCGAGTGGAAATCGGATAAGTGATTTGGTCTTCCACCAGGTCGGGCGAGCGGCCTTCCCAATCGGTATAGACAATTACCTGCACGTCGCTCAGGTCGGGAATGGCATCGAGCGGCGTGCGCATCAGCGCCCAAATGCCACCGGCAATTCCGAAAAATACGAATATGAAAACAAGGAACATGTTTCGTCCACTCGCTTCGATGACACGTTCGATGAGGGGGGGAGCGGGGGGAGCGGGGGGAGCGTCGGAGCGTGGAGCGTCTGGGAGGCGTGGGATGTGGGGAGGTTCTGGCGTCATGATTGGGGAGGAGTGGGTTTTGAGCGTGAGGAGCGGGACGAGCGTGGATAGCGTAAAATGCGTTTGGGAACGTCACGCTCCGACGCTTCCACGCTCGTCCCGCTCTGACGCTCCACGCTCTTCACGACATACTCCGCCGGAAACTCGCGCAATTTATTTTCATTGCCGCACCACGACGAAGCGTCATCCATCATTGTACGCAACTGGCGGCAAATGTGGTCGTAGTGGTCCTGTAATTTCGCGTGTGCATCCGTGGCGAGATAGCCACAGGCCAGGGCAAAATCGAGGTGCACTTCTGTTTCCGCAGCTTCGGCATCTGAATCACTGAGCTTGCTGATGAATGCCAATTCGTATCGCCGCTTGCGCCAGGCTTCCGCGATATTCGTGCAAACCGAACGCGACGAACGGCGAATCTGGTCAGTGAGGGAAAATTTTTCTTCTGACGGAAATTTTTTGCTGAGATGAAAAATTTCCATCGCGGACTGGAACGCCAGTTGGTAAACGCGCAATTGTTTGTAATCAGCCACTCTCATTTTATTTGCCTTTTTTTGTTAGTTCCTGTTTGAGCCGGCGAACGTGTCGAACGTGTCGAGCGTGTCGAGCGTGGAAACAGCCACGCTCTCCACGCTCTTCACGCTCGCCCGCTCCTCCGCTCACCACGACTTCAAAGCGCCCTGAATTTTTGATTCGGCATCAATCAGAAAATTGGCGCTGCTGACGACTTGGTCGCCTGACTGCAACCCGGATGTGACCGCGTAAAATTCGCCAAACTTCCCAGATAACTCGATGAAGCGCGGTTCCAATTTGCCTTCACCCTTGTCTAAAAAAACGATGTTACGTTGGCCCGTCGGCATTACGGCGCTGAGGGGAACCGTCAAGCCTTCGCCCATTTTAAGTTGAAGAGTCACGTCCACATACATGTCGGGTTGAAGTTTGAAGTCCGCATTATTAACCTCAATGCGCACGCGCCCGGTGCGCTTGGCCTCGTTGATAAACGGATCAATTGCGGTGATCTCGCCGCTGAATTTTTCGTTTGGATAAGAAGATGTGCGGATGGTCAAAGTCAGTCCTTTTTTGAGCAACGGCAATTCGTCCTGATAAAATTCCGCCCAGACCCAAATCACGGAAAGGTCCGCGATGTCCACCAAATGATCGCCCATCATTACGCGCCTGCCCTGGTCCACCGGCAAATCCTGAATGACACCTTTGAACGGCGAATAAAGGGTGAGCGTTTCTTCCCCTTTGCGTGATTCTTCCAATTTTGCGATTTGCTCGTCGTTGATGTTCCACAAACGCAGGCGCACTTTGGCGGATTCGATCAGACTTTCCGCACTTTCCGCAGCCGCAGTTGAACCGGATTTTTTGGCTTCATCACGCATCCGCAAGAGATTGAGGAATTCACGTTGCGTGGTCAGAAGTTCCGGGCTGTAAATGGTGAGAAGCGGTGAATTTTTTTCAACGAGTTCTCCGCGCGATGACACAAATAATTTCTGCACGTAGCCTTCAACGCGACTCACATAATCCCAATGACGTTGCTTGTCGTAGGCGACAATCCCGACCGTGCGAATCTGTTTTTGAAGCGGCCTTTTCTCAACCGTCGCGTAAGTCACACCAATCATTTGTTGCCGCGAAATTGGCACAGTGAATTCGTGTGAAGCGTGTTGAGCGTTGTCAGGTGGAACGCTCTCACGCTCTGACGCTCCCTTGCCCCCCCGCTCCGCCCGCTTCATAACCGGGATCAAATCCATTCCGCAAATCGGGCACTTTGCTTTTGGATCCTGGCTCTTCACGGACGGATGCATGGCGCAGGTGTAGTACGCCACGTCGCTTTGGGCATCCGACTGGGATTTTTTGGAACACGATGTTGTCAGCAACACGATGCCCGCCATCAGCACCGGAACGATGAAATAAAAAATCCGAGATTTTTGTAAAACGAGTCGAAGACCTGAGGTTGATTGAAGGTAGGGCGCGTCACTCCGTGCGCGCCGTCGTCGCATCAAACAATTGCCGAGATTCGATGAATTTGAATTGAATCGCTCAAGCGGCGCGCACGGAGTGACGCGCCCTACCTTCCATTGTTTTTTGAGTTTTTCAGCGGCCAAAACTAATTTCATTTTCATTTTTTCTCCTTCGTTTTTTCTGCAACAGGATTTTGCAGTTCCATTTTTCCGCCGACCAATGCTTCAAGTTCGGCCACGGCAATTTGATAATCGGTCAGGTGGTTCCAATACATCGACTCAACGTCCTGAAGCGTTCGCTGCGCCGTCAGCAAATCGAGGAAGTTGGCTTTATCGGTTTCGTAGTTGAGCCGTTTCGAGTTCAAAGTTGCCTGCGCCAACGGCAGCAATTTCGAGCGAAACAATTCGGAGTGACGATGAAACGTTTGCACTTTCTTCAAGGCGTTTTTCACGATGCCCAAAGTTTCCGTGCGCGCGGCCTCGAGATCGTGCTCGGCGCTCTCCAACATGTTTTTGTTTTCGCGAATCGCCCCGTCATATTTTTTGCGATTGAACCAGGGCAGGTTGATGGACACGCCGACGATCACTTCACTGGCGATTTGCGAGGCTTGATTGTAGCGGTCGGCTTCGATGCGAAAAGTTGGGTCGGGCCACCAGTCGCGTCGGGCCAGTTCAAGACGCGCTTGAGCCGCCTCAATTTTTCTTTGGGCGATAAATAATTCGGGCCGATTCGTCAGCGCGAACGCTTCGATATTTTCCCAGGATAATTCGACAGGCTGAAAATTTTCGGCGGCAGGCAGTGCGAGCGGCGACTGCGCCGGGCGATTCATCAGGGTGTTGAGTTGCGTTTCCGCGTCGGAAATCTGACGCTGAAAATCGAAGACCGTTTCCTCAAGTTTGCCCAGTTCGGTTTCAACTTGCAGAACGTCGGCCTGCGATTGCGCGCCAACTTCATATTTCGCTCGAGTGATTTCCGAAAATTGTTTTAGCAACCCGATATTTTTGCGGGTCAGTTCCACTTGCTTGCCGGCATTGATCAGTTGGAAATAAGCCGTTCGCGTCCTGGCCATCAGATCGAGTTCGCGCCGATGAAATTCCTGAAATGCGGAGAACGCTTCAGCGCCGGCTGCATCCGCGCGAAGGCGGTTTTTTCCCGTCACGGGAATCGTCTGCTCCAACATTAATTTTTCGTCGGAAAACGAATTGGGCGACACGCGCACGAAACGGGCGGCGGTCACATCGACTCCGACCCTTGGATCTTCCCAGGCGCGGGCTTGCGGCACTCGCTGCTTCCTCGCTTCCCAATTGGCGCGAGCCGATTTCAGCGACGGATTGTTGCTGAGAACTTCGCTGATAACTTCGTCCAGCAGGAAACGCGGAGAGCGGTCGGAGCGTGACGAGCGTGGTAGCGTGTTCCGCTCCGACGCTTCAACGCTCTTTCCGCTACTCACGCTCCCAACGCTCGGACGCTCAACACGCGGTTGGCCAAAGGCAGAAACAGCGGACAAAATCACCAAGCTTAGAACAATTTTTAATTTCATAAAACTTCAGCGGTTTGGAATGCGGAACACACTTCATCCGCACGGAACGAAGTGAATAAAGGAAAGCCAGAGCGCGCCCGGTTCAGGGCACACTACGGGCGCGAGAAGGGAAAAGTCAGATCAGGTAACTGCAATTCCGCTGGTAGAGCGGAACCGCAGCGGGGTCGAGAGACGCAAGCGGAGGAAGGGAAATTTTTTCGGGAGATTTTTCGGGCGATTGCAACAGCAACGCCGCAATGGTGGAAACGATTTGGTAATGATGTTGGGAAACCGTGCGCGCCGGAGCAGCCGGAATCGGTTGCACAGGAGAAGTCGGCTGCGCCACGCAGCAATTGATCATTTTACAGGCGCAGCAACAACAGACCTGCGGCTTGGAAAACTCCTGTTGGCCCCACGCGAAAACAGTTTGGGATGCCAGCAGAACGGCGCCGGCGAAAACCGCGAAAACTGTTTTTAAAAAATTCACAGCCTCAAGATTTTTTATCCTTCTTCTCGGCCGCCTCGATTTTTTTCATGTACTTGGCCGGGTCTTTCTTGAAATCTTTTAAACAGGATTTACAGCAAAGTTTTACTTCGCGACCTCCGTGGGTGAAGACGTAAGGATCGCCCATCTCGCCGAGTTTCTCATCGGAGACGACGCAGGTTTTCAAGGAATACGGTTTGGCTTTTTCAGCACTCTTCTTTTCCCCCGCGTGGGCTGGAAGTGAAGCGACCAGAACGCCGGCGAGCGCCGTGGCCAGAGCGAATTGTTGCAGATGTCTCATCGTCTTGATTGCCAGGTTAGATGCTCCAATCGGAAAAATCACTCAAATAATTTTTCGACAATCCAGCGCGAGCGATTCAGTCAGAAAGTTCTCGCCCTCACCCCAACCCTCTCCCCGAGGAGTGGGAATAGGAATCGCGTCTCGTCGAAATAGGCAAGCTCGTGGTGTCACTCCGCCTTCTGATCGTTCACAAAAACAAACGCATCATAAACGAGCCACTGGAAATAACCAAAACGCAGAAACTATTCTCCCTCTCCTCGGAGGAGAGGGCCGGGGTGAGGTCGAGCGTTTCTCTTCACCAAATATTCCAGTTAATAATAGCCCCGTTAAGAAGTTTCATCGCAATTCCAGTCAGAAGGGTGCTCGCCCTCACCCTCTCCCCGAGGAGAGGGAACAAGTCTCGCGTCTCGTTGCCTGAAAAACCAACCTTGAACTTTCAACTCGGCTCCGCTTCATTCGCCGAGTGAATTTTTTGGTTACAGGCGGCGCGGGGTTCATCGGCTCCAATCTTTGCGAGCGATTGTTGGAAGATGGCCACGCAGTCTGGGTCTTCGACGACTTGAATTCCTTTTACGATATTTCCATCAAGCAGCAGAACATTCGCGAAATTCAATCTCTCGCCAAACCTTTCACATTTATTCACGGCGACATCACCGACCGCGCCGCGCTCGACGAACTTTTTCGCGAAACAAAGTTTGATCAAATCATTCATCTCGCCGCGCGCGCCGGAGTTCGTCCAAGTCTGGCCGAACCTGCGCTTTATCAACGCGTCAATGTCGAAGGCACGGTGAATCTCCTCGAAGCCGCCCGGCAAAATGGCGTGAAAAAAATTACCATTGCGTCGTCCTCGTCTGTTTACGGTGTGAATGCGAAAATTCCTTTCTCCGAATCCGATCCAATTTTTTCCGCCATTTCGCCGTATGCTGCGAGCAAACTTGCCTGCGAATCGCTCGGCCACGTTTACCATCACGTTTATGGAATGGATGTGGCGATGCTTCGCTTCTTCACGGTTTATGGCCCGCGACAACGTCCCGATTTAGCGATTCACAAGTTCGCGCAACTCATCTGCGCGGGAAAACCAATTCCCGTTTTCGGCGACGGCTCGACCGCGCGCGATTATACTTTTGTCTCCGACACCCTCGACGGAATCCTCGCCTGCACGAAAGAAGAATTTGGTTTTGAGATTTTCAATTTGGGGGAGTCACAAACTGTGACGCTGAGTTATCTCATCGAACTTTTGGAAAATGCGCTTGGAAAAAAAGCGATCATCAATCGCCAGCCCACGCAGCCCGGCGATGTCCCAATTACTTTCGCCGATATTTCCAAAGCAAAAAAAATTCTCGGCTACAATCCGCAAGTGAAAATCGAAGAAGGCATTCCGCGCTTCGTCGAATGGTTCCGCAAAACCAATCCATCGTAGCAGCCGACGTGAGGAGGCTCATTTCTTTTTTCCTTTTGAATCATTAGAGCCTCCTCACGTCGGCTGCTCCAATCTCAACTCGACGCTGCGTCCTCTGCTTCGTAGAGTCTCGCGAAATTTTAGCGGATGACTTCAACTGAAAAACTTCTTTGCGAATTGATCGCTTTGCCGAGTGTGAATCCCGCGTTCATCGCTGCCGGCCATCCTCACGCAGGCGAGCAAAGAGTCGCAGATTTTCTGACCGCCGCCGTCGCGCAAGCCGGGTTGCCTGTGGAGTTTCAACCTGTTTCTTCCGGTCGTTCAAATTTCATCACCCGTCTGTCGCCCATCGGAAAAATAACGAAACGTATTTTGCTGGCGCCGCATTTGGACACCGTTCCCGCTGTAAATGAAAAACAATTTTCACCGCGGAAAAAAAATGGGCGCATCTACGGTCGGGGCGCGTGCGACACCAAAGGCTCGGTCGCCGCGATGTTGACTTCACTGATCGCGCTCGCCCATTACGGTCAGCGTCCTGCGAACACGGAAATTATTTTTGCAGGATTGATTGACGAAGAAGATGGCCAACGCGGTTCGCGCGCTCTCGCTGCCAGTGGTTTAAAAGCGGATTTAGCCATCGTCGGTGAACCGACGGAACTGAAAATCGTCACCGCGCACAAAGGCAGTTTGTGGTTGCGACTTGAAACTCACGGCAAGGCCGCCCACGGCTCGTGCCCTGCATCTGGAAAAAATGCCGTGCACGAAATGGCGCGAGTGGTCGATCTGTTGGAAACAAACTATGCAACCCAACTCCGCCGTCGCCGACATCCCTTGCTCGGTCACGCCACGATTAGCGTCGGAACAATTTCGGGCGGGACGCAGGCGAACATCGTGCCCGATCATTGTTCCATCACCGCCGACCGCCGAACCTTGCCGGGCGAAACCGAACCAGAGGTGCGCCGCGAAATTCAAAAATGGCTTCACGAAAAAAATCTTGCGGCGACGATGAGCAATTCCAAATCCGCCTCCTGTTTGCCGCTGGAAACGAATTACAAATTGCCAATCGTTCAACAATTTTTTCGCGCGCTGGGCCAGAAGAAAGCATTTGGCGTCGATTATTTTTGTGATGCGGCAGTGTTGTCGCGCGCGGGAATTCCCAGCGTCGTTTTTGGCCCGGGCAATATCGCGCAAGCGCACACGGCGGACGAATGGATTTCTGTGAAGTCGCTCGAACAAGCGACGCGCCTGCTCTTAAAATTTTTCCGAACCTTGCCGTGAAATGACCTCCGACTCGCGCAAAGCCTTTTTCAGACAAAGCGGTTGGATGATCGTTGCTACGACGCTCGGCGGGGTTTTTATGTCAGCGGTCCATACGGTCACCGGAAAAATCTCAGTGGAAGAATACGCGGTCTTCGTTGCTTTGCTGCGCTGCTTGATTGTGCTGGGAATTCCGACGGCCGGACTGCAAACCGTTTTTGCCCAGCAAGCCGCCGCCGCCGTCACCGAGTTGCAAATCCAGGAATTACGGCGCACGACTCGCGCCGTGATGACGGCGTTATTCATCGGTTGGATTGCCATGACGATCGCAGTTTTCGCGGGACAAAATTTTATTCTCCATTTGTTGCAAATCAAAAATGCCGCCGCCCTTTGGGTGACGGTGTTCGTGGTTTTGACATCGCTGGGGCAACCGATTCTGCGCGGCATTTTGCAGGGCCAGCAAAACTTCATGGCGATGGGATGGATCTCGATCTTTGATGGCGTGGGACGATTCATCGCTGTGTGCGTGATCATCCTCCTTTTAAAAAAACAGGCGGCGGGCGCGATGGGCGCGGCATTGTTGGGGCAACTCGCCTCTCTGGCGGTGTGTCTCTGGTGGACGAGAGATATTTTCAACGGCCACACTGCTCCGTTTCTGTGGCGCGACTGGTTCGCGCGTCTCGCGCCCCTAACGCTGGGGTTCGGCGCATTGCTGTTCATCCAAAACGCCGATGTAATTTATGTGAAAAGTATTTTCTCAGGAAACGATGCCTCTTTTTATGTCGCGCCCGCACAGATCGGATTCGCGCTGGTCCAATTCACCGGTCCGATGGTAGCAGTAATGTTTCCGAAAATTGTGCGCAGCGTGGCGCGGTCCGAAACCACCGACGCTCTCAAACTGACTTTTGCGGCCACGGCGGCAGTGGGGGGATTGGCGGCGATTGCTTCCACGATTTTTCCCGAACTGCCACTTCGCGTTCTCTATTTTACGAACCTGAGTTATTTGAAATCCGCGCCGCTGGTTCCGTGGTTTGTCTGGTGCATGTTATTCACAACCCTGGCGAATGTGCTGATTGGAAATTTGCTGGCGCGCCAAAAATTTTCCATCGTCCCCTGGCTGGTTTTGACGGCGTTGGGTTATGCCGCCGCGTTATTTTTTCTGAAAGATTATTTGAGAAGCCTGGAGCCCTTCGACAGTTTCCGCCGGCTGGTTCAAGTCCTGGGTGCGTTCAATCTGCTTTTGCTCATGTTCGCGGCCTGGTTCACGTGGCATAAACGACCGGTCATTGAAACGTAGGGCGGGCGTCTCGCCTACCCACCCTCATACTCGCGTTGAACGGCTCACGAAGGCAGGCGAGACGCCCGCCCCGCTTCAAAGGTGCGAAAACTACCCCGTAAACTTTTGCTCCTGCTTCAAGTTTTCCGCGCGATCCGTTCCCGAGAGTGGGCGCGGCGCGCTCAATTTCTTATAGAGCCAGCCTTCCAGAGGCCGAAAAACGCCGAGCCATTTGTAGAACGGCGAGTAAACGAGGCGCAATCGAATTACCGAAAGCAACATCGTCATCGAAGTTTTTCCCAGCGTGACTTTGGAACCAACTTTGTCCGTCCATTCGGTCGGGACTTCCAGCACCCGAAGTCCGGCGCGCTTGATCGAGTAGAGCAGGTTAATGTCGAACGCCATGTCCGCGATGTGGAGAGTGGAATGAATTTTTTCCACAACGCCGCGCCGCAAAACTTTTGCGCCGCATTGCGTATCGCGAATGTTCATCCAAAAAAATGTTTGCACGATCAAATGAAAAATACGGCTGGCGAATTGCCGCTTGCCAGATTGCGATTGATGCAAAATCGCGCCGGGAATCCAGCGCGAGCCAATCACGCAATCCGCTTCCGACAAATGTCGCGTCAACTCATGAAACGCTTTCGGCCCGGTTGCGCCGTCGGCATCCACATAACCAATCGAGTCAGCCAGGGGCGCAAGTTTTAGTCCTTCGATGAGCGCGCCGCCTTTGCCAATCGGCCCGGCAAATTCCAGCGCCTGCACCTCAGGAAATTCGTTGGAAATTTTTCGGACGACGCCGATGGTATCGTCGCGACATCCGTTCAGCACGACGATCAATTGAAATTTGCCCGCGTAATTTTTCCGAAAATATTCCGCGTACTCGCGCAAGACCGGCTCAATGCGTTTCTCCTCGTTGTAAGCGGGGATCAACAGCAAAAGGCTGGGCGTATTCGCAGGCACCCGCAGTGATTATCAAAATGAAAATTGATTGTCGAGAAACGAGGAAAATTATTGGGCACGCACCAATAAAATCACCGTTTGCGCGGAGGATGAATCGATTTGGTCGAAGGCGGGGGAATTTTGCCTTCCAACTTTTTGGTCAAGGCATCCATCTCTTTCTTTCGCTCGCGACTCTCCTTTTTCAGTTCGAGAATTTCATCGCGCATCTGTTTCAAATTGTCCGATGGTTTCTGCGCAGCGCGAATCGCGGCCAAAGATCTTTCCGCCACTCTGCGTTCGGCGCGCTCCTTGGCCAAAATCGTGAAAGTTTCCAGAACCGGAATCGCTTTGGGATCGCCCAGAACGCCCAGAGCAGCGAGCGCGCCGAGTTGAACTCCGTCTTTCTTGTCATTCACAAAATTCAAAATAAAATTGCGCGTCTCGTTTTTTTCCTTTTCGTTTCGCGCCAGGTAGGCGATTGCATCGAGGCCGCTCGCAAATCCCCGCGTGGTCAGTTCCTCCTTGCGCTTCTCCAGTGTTAAGCGAATCGGTTCGAGGTAAACCGGGTCATCCTGCGTCCGCATCGCGCTGATGGCAGCGTCGGCCAAAATGTTGCGATACGAGTTCGACTCAAGCAGTGGAACCAAAATTTTACCCGTCTCAATCTCGGAGGAATTTCCCAGTGCGCGGATCCATTGCGCCCGAATGTCGGGATTTTTTTCGGAGGAAATTATTTTCGCCGCGCGCTCCAAAACGTTCGTGGAAAAAAAGGCGCCGCTGCTGGCCGCGATTTGATTTCGCACCCGCGCATCCTTTTGTTTTGAGGCGATCAAAATGTCCAACGCCTCGTCACTGTGAATTTTCTGTAGCGCCCGGGCCGCCTCGACGCGAACGCCGTAAAACGAATCGCTTTCTAAAGTTTGTTTTAGTTTCCTGATCGTCTCGTGGTCTTTTTTTTCCGCGAGTTGCTCGATGGCGAAAAGCCGCCCGACCATATCGTCCTTGTCGGCCAGTTGCGCGTAGAGCATCGCGTTGGGGAGCTTAAAATTGATTTTGGCAAGCAACGCGAAATTCGGATCGAGGCGAACCATCTCCGGCGCTTCGGTCAGGGAAACATAAAAATCCTCCTCCTTTTCCTTGACGACAAGTTGTTTCTCGATTTTGCCGAACTTGCCTTTGAACCGAAGGGTCAGCGGAAAATTAAAAAGCAAAACATCCTCGTTGATTTTTTGGATTTGACTGATGGAAATTTTGGCGAGCTTCGATTGGGCGTCCCAGGAATAGGCCGCTTCCACCTCAGGAAAGTGAGCGTGATAAACCCATTGATCAAAAAATTGGTCGAACGCTCGGCCGGAAATTTCTTCGATCACCGAATTCAAATCTTCCGTGACCACACTTCCAAATTGATGCCGCTCCAGATAATTCTGGATGGAACGGCGATAAAGTTTCTCGCCGAGTTGCGAGCGCAACATGTGCAGCACCCAACTCCCTTTTTGATAAGCGAGATGGTTGAATTGCTCGACGGGATTTTCAAACTTTCGGAAAACAATCGGCTGAGTGTCGTTCGTCACGCCCGTGATCCGCTTGGAACTTCCGTAAAGTCCGTAGAGCATTGAGTCGCGGCCATTTTTGTGTTCGTCGTACAGCAGCGCGTAAAATGTCGCGAAACCTTCATTGAGCCAGAGGTGGCTCCAGTCTTTGCAGGTGACGAGATCGCCAAACCACTGATGCGCCAGTTCGTGGGAGCAGAGTCCTTCGCTGTTGCGGAGATTTTCCGTCTCCTTCCGAAAAAGCATGCGGTCGGTCAGCGTCGTGATGCTGGTGTTTTCCATTCCGCCCGCGGTAAAATCGTTGACGGCGACTTGAAAATATTTCTCCCACGGATACGGCACGCCGATTTCTTTTTCAAGAAATCCCATCATGTCTTTCGTGTCGCGAAAAGAATTTTTGGCTTCGCCGATGTCGGAGGGCGGGGTGTAAAATGCGAGAGGAATATTCTTATAGTTATCGTCCACGTGTTTGAAATTTCCGGCGATGAGAGAAATCAAGTAATTCGCATGTGGCTTTTCCTGTGCCCACCGAACTGCCATCAAACCGTCCGAATCTTTTTCTTGAGAAACCAATTTTCCGTTGGACAACACCGTCATCTCTCCGGGCACGTGACAGATAATTTCAGAGGTGAATTTTTCATTTGGAAAATCGCAACCCGGATACCAATGCCGCGCTTCGATCGGCTCGCCTTGCGTCCACAAATGGGTCTCGCCTTCTTTGTAGCCCATTTCCGGCGTGCGAAAATAAAGTCCCATCGTCGGTTCTGCCGAGTAAGCGATGCTGACCCGCGTTTCCTTTCCCGCTTCGATTGGTTTGGCAAAAGTGACGATTATTTTTTCGGCCGTGACTTGATAGCTCTCGATTTTTTCGCTGGAAGTAATATTTGAAACAGACAAATCAACTGCGTCCAAACGAAGTTCATCAATGGATTTGGCAATCGGTTTGAAAGTGAACGTGGCCGTTCCTGAAATTGTTCGCGCCTTGAAATTCGGTGTGACGTCGAGTTTGAGATGAAGAATATCGACTTCGCGGCTGGGCGCGTATTTGCGAAAGTCAGGAGAATCTTGAGGCGCCAAAAAATGAGCCGATTCCTGGCAGACAATTTCCTCCGTTAAGTTATCTGCGAAAAGAAAAGAGCCGCCAGAGAAAATTAAAACAGCCCAAAGAAAATATTTCATGCGGGAGAGTTAACCACAGAGGCACCGAGGAGAAAAAGAATATCTCTCATCCTGCGATCCATAAAAATTCTTTTTTGCTGTGAAAGTTTTCGTAGCGGAATGCAGCAGGAAAGTAGGGCAGCGCGTCTCGCCTGCCTGGCCGAGGCGAAACTTTCAAACGTAATTTTTCCTTTACCCGAAGGCAGGCGAGACGCGCTGCCGCTACTCTGCCGGCCGCTTCGCCGCGCCGTGCCCCGGTGTTTGATTACGCAGTCTTCGCCGCTGCGATTGAATCAATGCGGAATTTTTTCTTGCCCCCGTCCAATTCCACTTCCACTTCATCGCCGATTTTTTTATTGAGCAACGCCTGCGCCACCGGAGTGAGATAACTGATAACTCCGCGTTCGGGGTCCGAATCCCACGCGCCGAGAACCTCGAACGTTTCACTTTGCTTGGTGTTCAGGTCGGTCACGGCGACCTTTGTCCCGATGTTGACCGCGTCCGTTTTCACGTTGGCGAAATCCGTCCCGCGCGCGCGCACGAGTTGCGTCTCCAATTCTGATTTGCGGCGCATCAACATCTTCTGCATTTCCTTGGCCGCCTTGTATTCGTGGTTCTCGCGCAAATCGCCGTAGCTGCGCGCGATGGCAATTTCTTTTGAGTTGGCTGGAATGGTTTTTTGCACCATCTCCTGATACTCATTTTTCCGGCGTTCCAAACTGTCCCAGGAGACCTGCAAAGTTGCTTCCTGTTTCGTCGAGTCGCCGGAAATCATCGACTGAACGGCGGGATAAGTTTTGACGATGCGCGCGAGGAGCGAACGTTTGTCCATGTCATCGAAGCACGGCGAAAGTTGCAGAGCGCGGGTCAAATCTTTGATCACTTCAAGATCAGCCGAGCCAATCAATTCGAGGAGTAGAGTCGCGTCATCCAAAATAAAATCGCGAAGTTTGTTCGAGCGCTTTTCGTTGAATTGATCGCGCTCCATCGAAGTGAGCATCGCGCGAAAAACTTCCGGGCCGAGAATATCCGCAAACGTATCCGAGCGCTCTTTGGCCAGCCATAAAAGCAAATCGCTGCTCGCCTGATGCTGGCTGATCAGTCGCGACACCGTCTCTTTGAGTTGTTCCAATTTTCCACCTTCGATCAGCGCGTGCGCCATCTCGCCGGCCAGTTTGGTCGAGACGCTGTTGATCGACGCCAACAACGCGTCGTGCCACAGATTGGGATTTGCTTTTTGAAAAGATTCGAGCGCGCGTCGATGTTTCGCAGCGGGTAAGGCTTCCAACACCTGGCCGAATTTAGTTTCCTGCGTCCAAAACGAGTTTGGCGAAATTTCTTTGTCCGACGCGCTGCCGCCGATGGCTTCGCGAATTTCATCACGCGCAAAAATTCCTTCCAGCGCCACCGCTGGTTGAGTTCGTTGATGGGTGGCAATTTCCGTGTTCAACGTCGCAATCGCCTCTTCGCCCGCCGCCTTCTTGTCCGTAAGATCGGAAATATTGTTGAGCAATTCGTGCGCAACATTTAATCGTGCCTTCAAGCCTTTGGCCGCGCGGAACTCGCCCATCAAACGTTCCTGCAACGAAGTTTCTTTCGACTGATAAAGGACCGGCTCGGATTTTTTTTGCGGCAATTGAAAATGACCGTCTTTTTTCAACTCGCGCTTGGCGGCTTCCCACCATTTTTTCCAGTCGGAAGTAATCACGTCCGGGACCAGAACTTGTTGGATTTGATCGACCGTGGCCCGGCCATTGAAACTTTGCAGAACAAGTTTGATCAAGTCGAGATGATGCAGCGCCGCCATTTGTTGAAGCGATTTCAGGTCAGACAATTTGCGCGCGAGAATGTGATCGCTGGGAATGGGTTTGAGCGAATCGGCCGCGAAGGCGAGATCCATGGGATGACCTTTCTTCGAGGGAAAATCGATGACGAACCGGCCGAAAACCGTATCCACCGTCGTAATCTTCCCGAAGCCCCAACTGCGATGCATGCAGTAGCGGCTCTCCGTCAAAGTGACCAGCGGCTCGACCTGCTGCTTGGTCAATTTTCCGGCGGCCACCATTTTGTCGAACTCTTCTTTCATAAAATAAACAAATTCTCGCGTCCAGAATCGCGGATGTGATTATTAGTTAGTGGCTGTTCAAAAACCAAGAGAAATTGCCGTGCGCGTGCTGCAACGGCGCGAAGACGAATCAGATTTTGTCGAAAATATCTTCGAGCGCGAACTCGGAATAGTGGGGCAGACTTCCAGTCTGCCAACCAGGATAGTGGAGCAGACTTCCAGTCTGTCGGCCGCGCGACTCTCTCCCATCGACCGCGCGCTCTGCCAGGAACTCGTTTACGGAATTTGCCGCTGGCAGGAAACGCTGGATTGGCTCATCGCGCGCAAAACCGAGGGTCGCGAACAAAAACCCGATTTGGAAATTTTGTTGCGGCTCGGACTTTACCAAATGTTTTGGCTGGATCGAATTCCGAATCACGCCGCTGTGCACGAAACCGTCGAGATCGCCAAGAAAATGGGATTCACTTCGCAAGCCGGTTTTCTCAACGCGGTTTTGCGCACTTACACTCGTGAACGAACTGAAACCGAAAAGCTGCTCGAACAAATTAAGATCAGCGATCCGGCCATTGGCTATTCGCATCCGCATTGGCTTTACGAACGCTGGCGCTCGCGCTGGGGCGCGGAAAAAAACGCCGCGCTGATGGAGTGGAACAACACGTCGCCAAAAATTTTTGCGCGCCTCAACACCTTGAAAACGAACTGGGGTTCGCTCAAACAACTTTGGGAAATCGAGGGCGTAAAATTCGTTCCACATAAATTCGATTGGACGGCAGACAATTTGGTTTTTGAACTGGAATCACATCCGCCGCTCGCAAAGATGAAAAGTTTTCAAAAAGGATTTTTTTACGTGCAAGACCCGAGCACGCTTTTGGCGGTGCGCGAATTGAATCCGCAGCCGCGCGAGACAATTCTCGATTTGTGCTCTGCGCCCGGAGGCAAAACCACGTTCATTGCGCAACGAATGGAGAATCGCGGTAAAATTTTCGCGCAGGATTCTGATTCCGAGCGCCTCGAATTGGTGCGCGAAAATTGCCAGCGCCTCGGCGTGACGTGCGCCGAAGTTTCGCTCGCGCCCAATCAAATCATTGAAAAACCATCGCTGCGCTTTGACCGGATTTTAATCGACGCGCCCTGTTCCAACACCGGCGTGATGCGACGCCGGGTCGAGTTGCGCTGGCGAGTCCAACCGGGAGAAATCGAACGGCTGCGTGAAACCCAACTTGAACTTCTCCGCCGCGCCGCGCCGCGATTGAAGCCGGGCGGAACTTTGATTTACAGCACGTGTAGCTTGGAACCGGAAGAAAATCAGGAAGTCGTGCAACAGTTTTTGGACGAGCAGAAAAATTTTCGCTTGGAAACCGAACGCGAACTGAATCCATTTTCCGATGCGGTGGATGGCGCATTCGTCGCTAAAATCGTTGCGGATCATTGACAACCGCTTGTGGTCGGTAGCACGGGCCACTGGCCTGTGCCGAGCGGCGACCCGCCGCTCGGAACACGGAAGAAGACGAACTTTTCCGTGCGCCGTGTCCAGTGCCAATGTTCTCCCAATCCGTCCGGCCAGTGGCCGGACGGCACAGGCGGGTCGCCTGTGCCACCCATTCCGATTTCGGAAGTTCGGGATTAAGAAACACTTTGGACTTGAGGCCGAACGCCAACCTGCGCTTCAGGATATTCTGAAATTTTTTTCACCCGCCCGCCATCGCGCCCACAATTAGAAATGGTTCGGTTCCATTGATGACGGCTTCGGGCAATTTGGTTTCGGGAGATTCGTTCGACCAATCTTCTTTGCACGCAAAAAAACGAATGAACGGACGGCGCTTCAACGTCTCGTGATCGCGCATCGTTCCGCGCAAAACGGGATAACGCGATTCGAGCGCGTCGAACACTGAGCCAAGTGTCGCGGGATTTGCCGCGTCAACTTGGACTTCGCCTTCAACGCGAGCGAGGGAGCGCAAATGAAATGGGAGCACGACGCGAATCATAACGAAGGCCGAAATCCGAATTGCCGAAGACCGAAAGAAGCCCGAAATCCGAAATCCGAAACGTCGCTTCGCTGGCAAGAAATGTTCCTTCGGAATTCGATCTTCGGATTTCTTTCGGATTTCGACATTCGGATTTCGGATTTAATTCTCATCGCAATGTCTGCACCTCAACTGACAACACCGCTGGCAGATCATGCACCATCGCATCCCACGAATCCCCGCTGTCCGCCGAGCAATAAACCTGTCCGCCCGTCGTGCCAAAATAAATTCCACAAGAGTCGAGTGAGTCCACCGCCATCGCATCGCGCAGCACGTTCACGTAACAATCTTTTTGCGGCAGACCTTGCGTGAGCGCTTCCCATTCGTTGCCGCCGGTGCGACTGCGATACACGCGCAGTTTTCCCTCCGGCGGAAAATGTTCCGAATCACTTTTGATCGGCACGACGTAAATCGTCTCCGGCTCGTGCGCGTGAATCTCAATCGGAAAACCAAAATCGCTCGGCAAATTTCCGCTGACTTCGCGCCACGAATCGCCCGCGTCGTCGCTGCGCATCACGTCCCAATGTTTTTGCATGAACAACGTTTCGGGACGCGACGGATGCATCGCGATGCGATGAACGCAGTGCCCCACTTCCGCGTCGGGATCGGGAAGTTCATAAGGCGATTTCAATCCGCGATTGATCGGCTTCCAGGTTTTGCCGCCGTCATCCGTGCGAAACGCGCCCGCCGCCGAGATCGCGATAAAAATTCGCTCAGGATTTTTCGGATCGAGGAGAATCGTGTGCAAACACATTCCGCCCGCGCCCGGCTGCCAGAGTTGTCCTTTGGCGCGACGCAACGCGGGAAGTTCTTTCCAATTTTTTCCGCCGTCCACGGACTTGAAAAGCGCGGCGTCCTCGGCCCCGGCAAAAACGGTATCGGCCTCGGTCAATGAAGGTTCAAGATGCCAGATGCGTTTGAATTCCCACGGATGTTGCGTGCCGTCATAGAATTTATGCGTGCCGACTTCGCCGTCATACACGAACTTGTTACTCTCGGCGCGCGGCATTCCTTCCGGGCCAACCAATTCCGCGGGATTGCTGCCGGGCGTATTCCAAGTTTTTCCGCCGTCATCGGATCGCTGAATGATTTGCCCAAACCACCCGCTCGTTTGCGACGCGTAAATGCGATTCGGATCTACCGGTGAACCTTTCAAATGATACAACTCCCAACCGGCGAAATGCGGCCCGCTCACTTCCCAATTTTTTCTCGCGCCATCCGAAGTCAGGATGAACGCGCCCTTTTTCGTGCCGACCAATACGCGGATTTTGCTCATACAATTTTTTTATTTTGATTTGTGTTGAGTCGCTGAGCGGAGCTTGCCGCTGCCGTTATATGCCTGTTCTAGTTTCTTGATGTCGAGTTTGACCATTTTGAGCATGGCTTGCATGACGCGGTCGGATTTCGCGGCGTCTTTGTCGGCGACCAGTTCGCTCAAGATCGTGGGGACGATTTGCCAGGAGACGCCGTATCTGTCTTTGAGCCAGCCGCATTGCACTTTTTTTCCGCCGCGAGAAAGCTTCTCCCAATACCGGTCCACTTCGCGTTGCGTCTGGCAATTCACCACGAACGAAATGGATTCGTTGAATTTGAATTCCGTCCCACCATTCAACGCCAGGAAATCCTGACCCTCAAGCTGGAAGGCGATGGTCATCACGGAACCGGCCGGTTTGCGGGTAACTTTTTCTGCTGATTCGCTGTAACGGGCGATGCGTCCAATTTTTGAATTTTTAAAAATGGCAGTGTAAAACTTAACCGCTTCTTCGGCTTGATGGTTGAACCACAGGAACGGAGTAATTTTTTGCATAAATTTTTTAAGGAGTTTCTCAAAATAAATTCCAAAAGGTGGACGACGACCTGTGGGTCTCGTGTGCCAACTCGCAGGTCTGCCCCACCTTTTCGGAAATTTATTTTGAGAAAGTCTATAGGTTAAACTTTTTCTCTTGTCAAAGCGCTGCGTGGAAACACTCAAGGTTCGCCCTCACCCGGCCCCACTGCCCGCGCCAGTTCTCCAAATCCAATCGCCCCTTGAGCGTTTGATGGGTAGGTCTCGTAATGCCAGCGCCAGTGATCGGCGCGAGGCTCGCCCTCACCCGCGTTTCTCTTCCCTGAATATTTTCGGCTGACTTCAAAGCGAGATTGGGAAAATTTACGCTCGCCCTCACCCTTACCCTCTCCCCCGGAGAGAGGGAATAGTCATAACATCCCTCGAATGTTCTTGAGTTTGTTGTCCGATTCCCGCCTTTGTTTATTCGTATAAGAAAAGCAGATGGGAACCCAGCGCGTCCTCATGACCAAAAAGGGGAAAACGATTCTCCCTCTCCTCGGGGGAGAGGGCTGGGGTGAAGGCGGGCGTTTCCTTTCAACTGAAATAGGTCCGGTCAAGAATTTTTTTACAGTTCAGGCAGAAGGTTGCTCGCCCTCACCCTCACCCTCTCCCCCGTGGAGAGGGGATAGCTATCGACGTCTCTTGGACGTTAGTCAGTTTGTGAGCGCCGGTGAAATAGGAATTCAAAAAAATTAGCGGCGGTCATAGACGCGCCGCTACAAATCGTAAATCGTAAATCGGGAAATCGTAAATCAAGCCGCCGCTACCAGTTTCTTCTTCTTCCAATACCGCACTCCTTGCACGACGCCGAAGACGCCGCCGAAGATTCCCAAAGCCACGTTCACTGGTTCGGGAGTGGCCATGATTTCCAGATCCCAGCTATCAATCGTGTTTGGGGTGCTGCCCCCGCTCAAGTCCGCCACAAATAATGTCCAGTTCCCATTAGCCGTTCCTGTGTTGAACGTCGCAAAATTGGCCGTGCGAGGAGCTGTATCAAAAGCCGAACCACTGGAATTAGGACTGATGTTGCGTCCGTCGGGTTGCCAGGTTCCGGTTAGCGCCGTTCCGGTGCCGCTCTGGTTTTGATACGTATGGACATCATTGGCCGCGCCGTCACTGAAACGAATAGGATCGCTATATCCGGCCGAATAACCGGCGTTGTTCCCGGAAGTCGCGCCCACCCGGTTTAACAACACGGCGAATCCATTGTCATGCGTCAGGTAAGCGTAAAGGTCGCCCACAAAGGTGCCGCTGCCGTGCAGAATCACTTGCACGTCAGTGATGGAAGTAGCATCAGACCCGGAAATCCCTATCGTGGTGCTGCGACCACTCGAGCTGCCGTCCGGTATCAAACCCATCGACTGACTTCCCGAACTCGGCGTAACACCGGTGCCATTGATCGTCACGGTGGCATTGGTGTTTTGAGCGAGAGCCGCGATGACTGCCAGAACGAGGATGATTTTTAAGTTCATAGATTGATTGGGGTGAGAGTTCGCTGTTACCGACTCAAGGGGCAGAGGTGCGATAGAACGCTTGTGCGCCGTGATCCACGTTATCCTGGTAACTGCCTTGACCTTTGGCATCCGCTGTTATCGTCGCTACTGTGGTCCATACTATTGGATTGGCCGCAAGATCTGTTGTGTATTGAATATTGTAGTTGAAACCTGGGATACCCGCGAAACTAATGGTCATGTTCCCCTGCGTTCCACTGGCCGTGACGTTCTGCGATTGCGCATTGCTCGTCACTTTGTTCACCGTTACCGTGCCGGTAGCCGTGTAAGTGCCATCGCTTAACGTATAGGTGAACGTGTCAGTGGCAGGGTCAGCGACATTGATGGAATAATAAACATAGGCGCCGACCATTTGAACATCATTACCTGA
>JBBQRQ010000004.1:0-104368 GCA_038214755.1 Verrucomicrobiota bacterium | reverse complement strand
CCGCAGTCCAAGACGCTCTCGCGCGATTCATGCGCCATCGCAATTCGCGCGAGCGTCTTGGACTGCGGTGGCCCTCCACCGCTTTTTGGGAACAACCGGCTTCTATTCCAGTGAAAATGTCGAAGAACCTCCTTTCTTTGTTTTGCCTTTTGAGAAAAATCCCGTTTTATTTCGGCGACCAATGTCCAACGAACCGGCCACCCAAAATCCTGAGACCCTGCCGCGCCGCGATTTTTTCGCTCGCGCTTTTGCCATTCTCATCGGTGGAGTGGTTGGAATCATTCCAGCCTTGGCCAGCCTTTTGGTTTTTCTGGATCCGTTGCGGAAAAAAAATACGAACGTGGGCGATTCCATCCGCGTCGCCTCCCTCAGCGCGGTGCCCGACGATGGTCAGCCGCATAAATTTTCTGTGATTTCCAGCCGGATCGACGCCTGGAACAAATTTCCCGAAGTTCCCATCGGCGCGGTTTATTTGCGGCGCACCGGAGAGAAAACAGTCCAGGCGCTCAACGTCGTTTGTCCGCACGCCGGATGTTTCGTCGATTTTGTCCCGGCGAAAATCTGTTATCTCTGTCCATGCCACAACAGCACCTTCACGCTCGATGGAAAAATTCGCGACAAAAAAAGTCCCAGCCCGCGCGCGCTCGATTCGCTGCCGGTGGAAATTCGCGGGGAAGAGATTTTTGTGAGCTTCCAAAATTTTCGCTCCGGCATAGAAAAAAAAATCCCGGCATGAGCCAGCCCTTCCGAAGTTTATGAACGGCAAGCCGACTCGAAAAAAAGGCGGTCAAAAAGTTTTCGATTGGCTGGATCATCGCAGCGGTTATCGCGATCTCGCGCGCGAAGCGCTCTTCGAAAATATTCCGGGCGGCTCGCGTTGGCGCTACGTCTGGGGCAGCACGCTGACTTTCACGCTCGTCGTGCAAATCATCACCGGCCTCGCCCTGTGGATGGCCTACAACCCCAGTTCGCAGACGGCGTGGGAAAGCGTTTACTACATTCAAAATCAAATGTGGGGCGGATGGTTTTTGCGCGGGCTGCACCATTTCACCGCGCAAGCGATGAACATTTTGCTCGTGCTCCATTTGATGCAGGTGGTGATCGACGGCGCTTACAAAGCTCCGCGCGAAATTAATTTTTTCTTCGGCGTTATTTTGTTGCTTCTCACACTGGCGCTTTCTCTCACCGGCTATCTCTTGCCGTGGGATCAAAAAGGTTTCTGGGCGACGAAAGTGGCGACGAATATTGCCGCCATCACTCCGCTGATCGGGCCGGGTTTGCAGAAAGTGATTATCGGCGGAACGGATTATGGGCATCACACGTTGAGCCGGTTTTTTGCGCTGCACGCGGGAGTTTTGCCCGGCGCGATGATCCTTCTGGTGGTTGCGCATATTTATCTTTTTCGGCGGCACGGCATCACGGGCAAAGAGCCGTTCAAAAAAACTGATTCCACTTTTTGGCCGGACCAGGTTCTGAAAGACGCCGTGGCTTGTCTCGCGGTGCTCGCCGCCGTTTTGTTTCTGATCGTGCGAAATCACGGGGCCGACTTGGGCGCGCCCGCCGATCCGTCCGAGCCATTTTCCGCCGCGCGACCGGAATGGTATTTTCTTTTTCTTTTTCAATTCCTGAAATATTTCCCCGGCGGCACGGAGCTGATCGGTGCGATCATTATCCCAACGGTTCTCATCGGGATTATTTTTCTAATGCCATTTTTGGGGAAGTGGAAACTCGGCCATCGTTTCAATCTCGGTTTGCTCTGGGCTTTGCTGGCGGGTGTCGCGCTGTTGACTTATCTGGCCATCGCCGAAGACCGCCGCAACGTCGAATATATTCTCTCGGTCCAAGAAGCGGATCGAAATGCCGAGCGTGTTAAGCAACTCGCCGAATCTCCTTTGGGAATTCCAGCGACCGGGGCGGTGACGCTTTTGCGCAACGACCCGTTTACACAAGGGCCAAAACTTTTTTCCAAACAATGTGCCAGTTGCCATCGATTCGACGGACGAGACGGAATGGGTCTTGTTTCGACCAACGCTGCCGAAGCGCCCGATTTAAAAAATTTCGGCAGTCGCGAATGGATTGCCGGACTTCTTGATCCCGACAAAATCAGCGGGCCGGATTATTTTGGCGGCACAAAATTCAAGGACGGAAAGATGGCGAAGTTTGTGAAAAAGGATGTGGCGAATTTTTCCGCAGCACAAAGGGAGCAATTGAAAAAAGTTATTGTCGCGCTGTCGGCGGAAGCGCAGTTGCAGTCGCAACGCGAAATCGACAAACGCGACGAGACGTTGATTGCGGAAGGGCGCGCGTTGATGTCCAGCGAGGCCATGCGTTGCACCGAGTGTCATCAGTTCCACAAAAAAGATGAAGACGCGACCGCTCCCGATTTGACCGGCTACGGCTCGCGCCAGTGGTTGACGGAAATGATCTCCAATCCGGCGCACGAAAAATTCTACGGCAAACGGAATGACCGAATGCCGGCTTTCGGCGAATCGAAAATTCTCGATGCACCATCCATCGACTTGCTCGTGAATTGGCTGCGGGGGGAATGGTATGAGCCAGGAAAAATTTCCGCTGAACGAGTTGCTGACGCTCGTTAACGCGAGGGCTTCGCACCCTTACGCCCTCGAGTTCCGTTTAGCGGGGAAGCGCTTTCAATCAGAATCGAGCTTAGGTGATGAGGATCCTCGTCCTCGCCAAAAACGATGACGAATGAACCTTTCGGCGAGACTGTGACGAAATCCGGATGAGGAACAACATATTGCTCACCGCTCGCCATTCGGATTTCGTACGGCTTGAACGGAACTGCGTGATTAAATTCGCGAATCGATTTGATGACCATGTGAAATCTATATCTCCATTTTCCGATGCCTCCAAGCAGGATTCGTTTCGGAAAACTTCTTTGACAGCGCATCCTGTTTAATTAGCCTCTATCAAACTTCTATGCGAATCGGCATCAACACTTTTTTGTTCACCTCACCGTTCACCAACGACAGCACGAAACTTTTTCCGCGCTTCAAAAAATGGGGATTCGACACGGTGGAAATTCCTATCGAAGACCCGTCGCACATCGACCCCGCGCACGTGAAACGCGAGTTGGTCAAAAACGATTTGGTCTGCGGCTCAGTCTGCGCGTGCATGGGCAGCGGACGCGATTTGCGCGGAACGCCAGCGCACCAGAAAAACGCGCTGACCTACATGATGAAGCTGATCGATCAAATGGACGTGCTCGATTGTCCTTCGCTCATCGGCCCGGTTTATTCAGAAGTGGGTCGCGCCGATGCCGTCCCGGAAAAAGAATATCAACGCCAATGGAAAACGGTGGTGAAGCATTTGAAAACTTTGGCGAAATATGCCGAGAAAAATAGAAAACAAATTTGCCTCGAACCGCTCAACCGTTTTGAAACCGATTTCATCAATACCTGCGATCAAGGTTTGAAAATGATCAAGGCCGTGAACAGTCCCGCCCTCAAATTGCACCTCGACACCTTCCACATGAACATCGAAGAAAAGGATCAGGCCAAAGCGATTCGCAAAGCGGGAAGATTGCTCGGACATTTTCACGCGTGCGGCAGTGACCGCGGCACGCCGGGCAACGACCACATCGACTGGAAGGCGATTGTGAAGGCGTTGCGCGACATCAATTATCAAGGCGACGTGGTGATCGAGTCGTTCACGACGGATGTGAAAGTCATCGCGCGCGCGGCGGCCATTTGGCGGCGCATGGAACCGACCACGCAGGAAATCGCGGTGAAAGGTTTGAAGTTTTTGCGCAAAACATTGCCGACGAAACAACTCTACGCCTGGGATCCGTCGATGTATCCGCCCACAATTTACTAAAATTTTTTAGAACAATGTTTTTTGAAGTCGTTGGTTCAATCACCGAAATTGAAATCATTGCGACCGGACATGGGATTCGGGATTTGGCACGATTGCGCCGTCGCTACGGGGTGGGACGATGGCGAAAATTAAAAGGCGTGGCTATTGTTCGTCTGAATATTGGAGTCACCCGTCGCGTCGAGTTGCACTGGTATGAAGCGCACGGCATTGGCCGGCGGCAGATGAAAATAAAACGTTATCTCAATTGAAGCATGAAACAAAAAAACCTATCGGATCAGTTCGTCGTTTGTGTGCAGAACGAGGCGGAGTGCGATCTCATTCCGCGCAAGATTTATCAAGTGCGGCGAGATGACGCGGCGGCTGCTGATGGCTTGCTGCGAATCATCGATGACTCGGGCGAGGATTATCTTTATCCCGCGACTTATTTTGAGGCGCTAGAGTTGCCGGCTAAAATTCAGCGCGCTCTCACCACTCCTTCTGAACCAGCGTTGCAGAGATAATTTTCGCAGTAATTTTTTTATGAAAATATTCTTATTATTAGGCGTCCTCGGAGCGGCTGGTTTGAATGCGTTTGCTCAAGCCAGCGAGCGAAATGTTTCTTTACTCGACACTCGTCCCCTCGAAAAGGGATTTAAAAATTTATCCAACGGCAAGGACCTTTCCGGCTGGGACGGCAACAAACAATTCTGGTCAGTCAAAGACGGCGCAATTGTCGGCCAAACCACTGCGGAAAATCCGGCCAAAGAAAATACTTTTTTGGTTTGGACAAACGGCACCGTCGGCGATTTCGAGTTGCGTTGCTCGTATAAAATTTCGCCGAACAACGACAAAGGTTTCGCCAACTCGGGCATTCAATATCGCAGCAAAATTGTGAAGCCGGAATATTGGGTCGTCGCTGGTTATCAAGCCGACTTCGAAGCCGGCACAACGTATTCCGGCATTCTTTACGAGGAAAAAGGTCGCGGCATCCTCGCGCAACGCGGACAAAAAACCGTGATTAAAGAAGACGACGGAAAAACAAAAGTTGAAGTGGCGGGTTCCGTGGGCGACTCCGACGAAATTCAGAACGCGATAAAAAAAGAAGATTGGAATGATTACGTCGTCATCGCGAAAGGAAATCATTTGCAGCACTTCATCAATGGCAAACAAACCGTGGACGTGACGGATGAACAGGACGCAAAAGCGGCGAAGTCTGGCGTGCTCGCGTTGCAACTTCACGCGGGCCCGCCGATGACGGTGGAGTTCAAAAATATTCGAATCAAAACTTTGAAGTGAGATGGTTCTCGTGGCGGAGAGATTTCTGAAAGTTGTGATGGTTAAATGATTTTACGGAGCGCCGCCAATCTATATATTTCTCCCATGAAAGTTTTCATCAGCCACACTCAACAAGGCGCAGATTTAGCGCGGAAGTTCGCCAAGGGATTGCGCAAAGAAGGTTTGCACGCCTGGTTGGCGGAAATCGAAGTTTTGCCAGGGGATAACTGGGCCGAAAAAGTTTCCAACGCCCTCAACGAATCTCAAGCGATGATCGCCCTGTTGACGCCGGATGCTTTGGAAGCAGGCTGGGTCTTGCAAGAGGTCGGGTTCGCTTTGGGCAGGCAGAGTTATCGCGACCGAGTCATTCCCGTTTTGGTTGGGTCGGCCAATCAAATTCCACTTGAAGCCATTCCTCAAAGCCTGCGCCGGTTCAAAACCATTCGTGTGGTAGATGACGCAATTGAAGACGCCATCACAAAAATCTCTCACGCCCTTCTCGTGCCGGCGTAAGTCCTTTCATCCCGATGCTGTTTCCAAAAGAAGTTTTTTTGTCGCATTCCTCCGCTGACGATCTTTTTGCCACTCGTTTGGTGGAGGTTTTGCGCGCACATCGAATTCCAATTTGGTTCAGCCAAACCGACATTGTTGGCTCAGAAAAATGGCATGATGAAATTGGAGCAGCGTTGAAGCGGTGCGACTGGTTCTTACCAATTCTTTCTCCGAATTCCGTAAATTCTATTTGGGTCAAACGGGAATTGGTTTTTGCGTTGCAGCAAAAGCAATACGAAATCCTTCCGCTGCTTTTGTCCCCTTGTGATTACGGGCAGCTATCCTGGACGCTTGCTCAATATCAAATGATAAAGTTTGATGAGGGAGTTGACACCGGCTATCGGGAACTTCTACGCATTTGGGGCATTGCATACCGACCAACAATATGAAACAAAATCCGTTTTTCCTTTGCTTGATGGTCATCACCTTATCCCTTTCCGCCGCTGACAAAAAAATCGTCCTCGTCGCCGGCAAGCCCAGTCACGGCCCCGGCGCGCACGAGCACAACGCCGGCGTTCAACTTTTGAAAAAATGTTTGGATGGCGTGCCGGGTATCAAAACGGAAATCCATTTGAACGGATGGCCTGACGATAAAAAGTTTTTTGACGGCGCCGACGCCATCGTGCTTTACATGGACGGCGGCCCGGCCCATCCGGCACTTCAGGAGGATCACTTGCAACAACTCGGTGCGCTGATGAAAAAAGGGGTCGGTCTGGCGTGTCTGCATTACGCGGTCGAGCCGACAATGGAAAAGGGCGAAAAAGAATTTCTCGATTGGATTGGCGGTGCCTTCGAAATCAATTGGTCGGTCAATCCGCATTGGGACGCCGATTTCAAAACGTTGCCGAAACATCCCATCACGCGCGGAGTGAAGCCGTTTAAAATAAACGATGAATGGTATTTCAACATGCGTTTCCGCGATGGTATGAAAGGGGTGACGCCGATCCTCACGGCTATTCCCACGCCGGACACCACGTCGCGAAAAAATGGAGAGCACGAAGGAAATGAGGTCGTGCGCGAGTTGGTGAGAGACGGCGAACCACAGCACGTCGCCTGGGCCTGCGAGCGCGCGGATGGCGGGCGCGGTTTTGGTTTAACCGGCGCGCATGTCCATACCAATTGGGGTGACGAAAATTTTCGCAAGATTGTGCTCAACGCGATTTTGTGGATTGCCAAAGCGGATGTTCCGAAAAACGGCGTCGAATGCAAAATCACCGAGAAAGATTTGAAAAAAAATCTCGACGACAAAGGGCCTAAAAAAAAAGTAGTTGAGCAGCCGCAGCCAAACGACCGGAACGCCGATCTCCCGATCGGCTTGTTGAATCCACACAAATTGCCGAACGGGAGTTCGGCGTTCCTGCTTCCTGCTAAAGAATCCATCGAGCGTGGATACGGTTTCGCAGCGGCCAAAGAATTTTTAAAAACGGCCACCATTGCCGATGGGTTGGAAGCCACCGTTTTCGCGGCCGAACCCATGTTGCGAAATCCGACGGACATCGACATCGATGCGCGCGGACGCGTGTGGGTTTGCGAAGGCGTCAATTATCGCAGCAGTTTTAAGCCGTGGGGAACTTTGCAACCGGAGGGCGACCGCATCGTCATTCTCGAAGACACCGATGGCGACGGCGTGGCGGACTCGGCCAAAACATTTTATCAAGGTCCTGAAATTAATTCTGCGCTGGGCATTTGTGTTTTGGGCAAAAAAGTTTTTGTTTCGTGTTCGCCGAATGTTTTTATTTTCACTGACACCGACGGCGATGACAGAGCGGACAAGAAAGAAATTTTGTTTAGCGGCATCGGCGGCGTGGATCACGATCACGGCGTTCACGCGATGACGTTTGGGCCGGACGGAAAATTGTATTTCAATTTTGGAAACGCCGGCAGCCAGCTCAAAGACAAAAATGGAAACCTGGTCGTCGATTTGGAGGGGAACAAAATTTCCGAAAAAGATTCTGCCTTTCGACAAGGAATGATCTTCCGCTGCAATCTCGATGGCAGCGCGGTCGAAGTTCTAGGGAATAATTTTCGCAATCCATATGAAGTGGCGGTGGATTCATTCGGAACGATTTGGCAAGCCGACAACGACGATGACGGCAATCGCAGTGTGCGGATCAATTACGTGATGGAGCGGGGAACTTTTGGTTACACCGATGAAATGACGGGCGCGTCATGGAAAGAGAAACGGACGAACCTCGAAGACGAAATTGCGCAGCGCCACTGGCACCAGAATGATCCCGGGGTGATTCCAAATCTGCTCGCCACCGGCGCGGGCGCGCCCACCGGTCTCGCGATTTACGAGGGGAAATTATTGCCGGAAAAATTTCGCAACCAAATGATTCACTGCGACGCCGGGCCGCGCGTGGTGCGAAGTTATTCTGTGACCGCTGAGGGCGCGGGTTACAAAGCGGAGGTGAACGATATTTTTTCCAGCAGCGATACCAGGTTTCGTCCATCCGATGTTTGCGTCGCGCCCGATGGCTCAATTTATATTTCGGATTGGAACGATGCCGGCGTGGGCGGGCACAACATGGCCGATCATGAATTAAAAACGATGACGGGACGAATTTATCGCATCGCCCCGACAGGACATAAGCCAGTCGTGCCGCGACTTTATTTCACCACGATTGCCGGGAGCGTGCGCGCCCTTCAATCGCCCAACCTGGCGACACGTTATTTGGCGTGGGACGAACTTCACGCGCTCGGCGACAAAGCCGAAAAAGAATTAGTCAAACTTTGGAAAGGCGATGATCAACGAATGCGCGCCCGCGCTTTGCACCTGTTGTCGCGCATCAAAGGAAAAGAAAAAAAATATGTTGAACAGGCGTTGCGTGATGAAAATCCGGATTTACGCATCGCCGGTTTGCGCGTCGCGCGCGAACTGAAAATGGATTTGATTCCTATTCTGAAAATGTTGGTGAACGATTTTTCGCCGCAGGTCCGCCGAGAGTGCGCGATTGCGTTGCGTCACAATTCTTCGCCGGAAGCGGCGCAACTCTGGGCCACACTCGCCGCGCAACATGACGGAAAAGATCGTTGGTATTTGGAAGCGCTCGGCATCGGTGCGGACAAACAGGAAGATAAATTTTTTCAGGCGTGGCTGAATTTCGTGAGCGGAAATTGGAACACGCCCGCGGGACGCGACATCATCTGGCGTTCCCGTTCACAAAAAGCTCCGGCGTATCTCGCGAGAATAATTGCAGATCCAAAGACACCGGACAAAGAACGCGACCGTTATTTTCGCGCGTTCGATTTTATCAAAGGCTCAGAGAAGGAGAGCGCGCTGATTACTTTGCTGAACCTCGCCTCGCCCTAAACGCCCTAAGCCGGAATCATTGAGTGAAAAGAAACGTTCGACCTCACCCGGCCCTCTCCTCCGAGGAGAGGGAGAATGGTTCACCCGCATTTTGGTAATGCAAACGCGCTGGGTTGTGATGCGCGTTCTTTTACGAATGACCCGAAGGCGGGAATGCCACAATGAGCCTCCGAACTTTCCAGAGACGCCGATACTATTCCCTCTCCTCGGGGGAGAGGGTTAGGGTGAGGGCGAACAACCTCTAACTGGAACTGTAATTAACGAACTATTTTCAGTGAAGAGAAACGCTCGTCCTCACCCCGGCCCTCTCCTCCGAGGAGAGGGAGAATCATTGCTGCGTTTTGGTAAACTGGAGCGGCCGGATTATTATCCGCTTTCTTTTGCGAATGACAGAAGAGGGGAATGACAGACTAAACTTCCGCACGTTCGAGAGACGCGCGAGCTATTCCCTCTCCTTGGGGGGGGAGGGTTAGGGTGAGGGCGAGCAATCTTCTCCACGGAATAATTACCGCCTTAGTTCAGACGTTGAATTTGAACAGCATCACGTCGCCATCTTTCACGACGTATTCTTTTCCTTCCATGCGATAGAGACCTTTTTCGCGAGCGGCGGCGACGGAACCGCAATTGACCAACGCAGCGTAAGCGACGGTTTCCGCCTTAATGAATCCGCGTTCGAAATCGCTGTGGATCACACCCGCCGCTTTCGGCGCAGTGTCACCGGCGTGAATCGTCCAGGCGCGAACTTCTTTTTCGCCCGCCGTAAAATAAGTTCGCAGTCCCAACAAATGATAGGTCGCGCGAATGAGAGACCCCACGCCGGACTCGTTCACGCCGAGTTCCGTCAAAAATTCTTTCGCTTCTTCCGGCGAAAGATCAATTAAATCGCTTTCAATTTGCGCGCTGATCACGACCGTTTCGCAGGAGTGATGCGTGCGGGCATATTCGCGAACTTTCGTGACAAAGGAATTAGAATCCGCTGTGGCCAAATCGGTTTCCTTGACGTTCGTTGCAAAAATCGTCGGCTTGTCCGTCAGCAAAAAAAAACCGCGTGAAATAATTTTTTCTTCCGGCGTGAGTTCGGCGAGCAACGCCGGTTTGCCTTCGTTCAAATGTGGTTCAAGTTTTTTCAAAACGTTTTCTTCGGCTACGGCAACTTTCTCGCCGCGCTTGGCATCTTTGGCCACGCTATGGAGACGTTTCTTGACCGCTTCCAAATCCGACAAAACCAATTCAGTCGTGACTGTTTCGATGTCGCGAATGGGATCAATGGTTCCCGCGACGTGATGAATGTCCGGGTCTTCAAAACAGCGCACCACTTGCACGATGGCATCGACTTCGCGGATGTGGGTGAGAAATTTATTTCCCAAACCTTCTCCCGCCGACGCGCCTTTGACGAGGCCCGCGATGTCCACAAATTCAACTGCGGCCGGAATCACAACGGAAGTTTTCGCGATGTTTTTCAAAACGTCCAAACGCGAATCGGGCACCGTGACGATGCCAATGTTGGGATCAATCGTGCAAAAAGGATAATTGGCCGCTTCCGCTTTTCGCGTGCGCGTGACGGCGTTGAACAAGGTTGATTTTCCAACGTTGGGCAGTCCGACGATTCCAGCTTTGAGCATAAGTTATTTTGTTTGTTCGTCCAAAAAATAGGATTCCAATTGCAACTCCGGAAGGTGTTCGAAGTGTTTGGGGTTGCGGGTTACCAGCGGAATCCCGCGTTCGAGCGCACCGGCCGCAATCCACAAGTCAGGATAATCAATTAATTTGCCCGAGCGGGCGAGCGCTGCCCAATTCTTTGCATAAAGACTTATGGTTTGAGTCGTCGGCCAAACCGTCACAAAGGTTTCCAGGAATGGCCTCACCGCTTCTTCCGGCAAATTTTGGTGAAAGACTCCGCGCAGAAATTCGCCGCGTGTGATCCAGGGTAACAGGATGGCGCGGTCTCCCAATTGGCGGTTCAAACTTTGCAGGCGAAAACTTCGGTTGCGATGGCGCCACAAATCAATCAAGACCGTGGTATCTGCAATTACTTCCACGGCGATCCCATGGGCTGTCGATTTTTTTTGTAGAATTTTAACAACTCTTTTTCCTGTGCAGAGGAAAGTTCCGGTAATTGTTGGGCCGCTTCCAACGCCACTTCAAACGTAACTTTGCGCGGAACCAGACGCTCAATCACGTTGGAAAATGTATCTTGCTTACTGGTTTTCCAGCCCGCCAGCCGGTCGTAAGCTATTTCTGAGATGGCAATTGTTTTCACGCGGGTTGTGTAGCACAGCGGATGTTTTACGTCAAAACTCCTTGTTTTGCGCCTCGACTGCTTCGCGAATAATCTTTCTAAATTTTTCCACGCCCTGATCGAAAGCGGCGGAAATCGGCAGCACCGGCGTCTTTGGAACTTTGCGTTTGAACTTTTTTAAATTTTCTTCGGCAACGGCCTCGTCCATTTTATTCGCCACAACGAGGCGCGGCTTTTCCAACATCGTTGGATCGTAAAGTTCCAATTCACGCAGCAACATTTTGTAATCATCCCACGGATTGCGTCCGTCGGTTCCCGCCATGTCGAGCAGGACGACGAGGAATTTGCAACGTTTGATGTGGCGCAAAAAACCGTGACCCAACCCGACATTTCGGTGCGCGCCTTCGATCAATCCCGGCACATCACAAACGGTGAGGCGGAAAAAATCGGGATACTCAACAATCCCGATTTGCGGATGAAGCGTGGTAAACGGATACGCTGCAACTTTGGGACGCGCCTTGGAAATCGCAGTGAGCAAGGTGGATTTACCCGCATTCGGATAACCAACTATTCCGACGTCCGCCACCGTGCGGAGTTCCAAACGATATTCACCTTCCTCGCCTGGCTCGCCGGGTTGGGCGAAGCGAGGAGTCTGTCGCGTCGAAGTCGCAAAATTCCGGTTGCCCAATCCTCCGCGCCCCGCTTTGCACAAAATGAATTGTTGGCCATCTTGTGTCAGATCGGCGACGAGTTCCGCTTCGCCACTGATGGGATCATTCGACTTATCCGAGCCGTCATCTTCTAAATTTAGTTCCACGGCAAACTCTGTTCCGGATCGACGAATGAGAGAACGTTTGTTGGAACTCGCCATCAACATGGTTTTGGGCTCTGCCTCTTCCTCCTCGCTTTTTTCGGGCGCGGGGGGCGCAGAAGGTAATTTCCAAACCAACGTTCCGCACGGGACTTTCACGATTAAATCTTTTCCAGCGAGTCCATCCATTCCTTTGCCACCGCCGCCGTCGCCGTCTTCGGCAATCAAACGTGGTTTGAAAAACTGACCGATAAGATTGTTCAAATCATGGTCGGCCTGGAGAATGACATTGCCGCCGCGACCTCCATTGCCGCCGCTCGGACCGCCTTTGGGTATGTAGGCCTCGCGATGAAAAGCGACCGCGCCTTTGCCGCCGTGTCCGGCCCGCGCATAAACTTTTATTTGATCGACGAACATTAGGTCATTCCTTTTCGCCAGCTAACTCGAGAACCCTTTTTCGCAAGGTTCGGCTGATCCAGAAACCGGCATCCGATTCCAAGCGTTCCAAAATGTTTTTCACATTCAATACAAACCCACGGCGGCGAGACTCGACCAAAATACCCAGAATGCCGATGGTCCGAATTCCAAGTTGAGCCGCGACCTCTCTGCCCAACGATTCGTCGATGAGTAACGCATTTGCTTTCTCTTTCAAGCAGAGGGCAATGGCGGCAGATTCGCCCGCGTCCAGACTGGCTTGGATAACTTCAGGGGGAAACGATTCAGGGGAAGGCAAAATTTCAACCCAATCGGGCAATGTTAGTGCGGTGAAGCGGCCAGCCGTCTGCGACAGGCGGACGAATTCCGCCGCCACTGTCGTAGGAATCAAAACCCGCTGGAACAATTGTGGGAGCAAACGTTCGTGTTGGACGCGACAAAGATTCAAGATGACCGAAGTATCGGCAACGACGATCATCGCATTAAAGTTCCCGAAGAGCCGCGAGGTCTTTCTCCAAATCCCGCTCGTCGTAGTGTTGAGGGAGATGGCGATCGCGCAGTGCAGCCTGAAAGTCAAACAGGTTCATCGCCGCCAGATCAGCCGCTTGCACGAGCGTCATTTTGCGAGCGGCATAAAGTGAAAGAGCCAATTCTAATTTTACCTCGCTCTCGCTCATCTTTTGCAACGCAGAAATATTCTCCGGCAATGTTACTGTCATGTCACAAATCTATTGAAAAATTTTCGTCTGGTCAAATCCGGGGAGTACTCAGGAAAAAATTCTTTGCCAACCAATGACGGGAAAGAAAAACGTTTTGCAAAAAAAGGCGAGGCTTTCGACCTCGCCCCAAAAACTTTTTGCGCGCGATTAATTTTTCGACGCGACTTCCTGTGGCAGGACATTCACGCGGCGACTGCCTTTGTCGAAAGCAACTTTGCCATTTACCAGAGCAAATAACGTCCAGTCGCGACCAGTGCCGACGTTTTGGCCGGCGACAAATTTCGAGCCGCGTTGGCGGACAATAATGCTGCCCGCCGAGACGACATGGCCGCCAAATTCTTTTACGCCAAGCCGTTTGCTGACGCTGTCACGACCATTACGAACACTGCCTTGACCTTTCTTGTGTGCCATAAATTAGTTGAGAGTTGAGAGTTGAGTCAATCAGACGTTGATTTCCGTAATTTTCACCACCGTCAATTCCTGACGATGACCCACCGTGCGATGGTAGCCTTTTCGCCGCTTCATTTTAAACGCGATTTTCTTTTCGCCGCGTTTATGCGCGACGACATCGGCCACTACGCCTGCGCCCGCAATGGTCGGGCCGCCAAACGAGAATTTGCCATCGTTGCCAATCATCAACACGCGATCGAAGGTGAAAGTTTTTCCTTCACCCGCTTCCACGGGCAAGCGTTCGATTTCCAAGGTGTCTCCGGCTTTGACACGATATTGTTTTCCACCAGTTTCTAATACAGCGTACATAAATTTTTCCCGCAAAGGGGCGGTGATAAAACCAAAAGCCTCTCCAAGTGTCAACTCTGGTTTCCAAAATTTTGCAGTTCCTTCGAGTGCCGCTGAAGATAATCGCCAGAACATTCTTCCGCTTTACGGAAAAGCGAGTCGGTAAAATCGTTGCGTGACGTTTGTCGCTGCGTCCTGATATTGCAAAAGACCCGCCCCATCGGCGGTCGCGGTGGGTGGCAGATCGAAGAAACTGCCGGGACTCAAATCGGACGACGCCTGAATTCTATGCACGCCGTTTGGGACGCCGAGACCCTGCAACGTTGTCGTCCCGGTTCCGTTACGGGTGATGGACAGTATCTGTAAGCCCGATACTGCGATGCCTCCAAATTCATAAGAGCCAATGTCGCTCGCATTAAAGCGCGTATCGCCGCGCTGATCTGTGATTGGCGCGGTCGCATCATCACCTGTATTAATGGCGGGGCTGTCACTATCAAGCGAACAGGTTTTGGTCAGGCCGCCGTTGAGCGCGGGCCCGTGCATCTTGGGGTCAATCGGCGCGCCGCTCGTGCCGATTTGATTATTGTTCACGCCGTGGCTAATGCCCGTGACCGTCGTGCCGAACCCCGAACCCACTCCAATCAAATTGTAGCCGCTGGTCGAGGCGACCGCGCCGCTCGCATCGGACGGAAGCGCATTCGCAATGTTTTTGCCGATGAGAGTATTGCGTAGTGTAGTGGTCCCGCTGTTCACCCGGAGACCGCCGCCGCTGGCACTGGCATCACTGAGAACGACGTTGAAAGCGATGGTGCTGTTGGTCACATTTAACACGTCATCGGTCCAGATGCCGCCTCCGCTGGCGGCCGCAGAGGGGTTGGCCGCGCGGGCAATGTTGAGGGCGACTGTGCTATTGATCAAACGCAGCGGGAGCAGGTTGCCATTGAATCTGACGAAAAGACCGCCGCCTTCGCCAGCACCGCTTGCGCCGCCGTTCCCACCTGCGCCCCCTTCAGCCACGTTGTTGATAACGGCGCATCGGGTTAGGTAAACGACGCCAAACTGAAAGTATAAACCGCCTCCCTGGCCCTGCGCGCCGATGAGCGAGGTGCCATCGATGCCCGAACCGCCCGTGGCCTCGTTATCGTCCAATGTGCAATCGTTGAGGACAGCGAATCCGACGACGTAAATCCCGCCGCCCTGACCTTGGGCCTCGTTGCCTCCGACGGGAGTATTGCTGCCCGCGCCGCGTGCGCCGCCATTGGCTTCATTCCTTTTGAATGTAGAACGATCCGCCACGAGCAAAGTATTTTCGCCGACAAAAATCGCGCCGCCCTGGCCGCGTCCACCCCGACCGCGCGCTCCGGTGCCTACGCCATTGCCACCCGTGCCGCCGATGGCGGAGTTATTCATGAAAGTGCAATCCTGAATCGTCACTGAGTTTGCACTGCTCGGAAAAATGAAGAGTCCGCCGCCTTGCGCAGGGGCAGCATCAGCGCCAGCGCCATTCGGGAGAGCGCCGTCCACTCCGCTCCCCCCGAGGGCCCTGTTGCCGCTGAAAAGGCAGTTTTGCAGGAGCAACCGACCGCCGCCAGTCGGATCACCGCTAAAAGTGCCACTGACATGCCACACCCCGCCGCCTTGGCCGGTGTTCAGGCCGCCCGATTGGACATTGTTGACGATCTCGCAGTTTCGCACGGTCAGTCTGGCGCTGTTGTTAAAAATTCCGCCGCCGCCATTAAGGGCATTGGGATTGCCAGTGACGAAGCCGTTGGCGATGCGCAAACCGGAGATGCTGATCAAACCGCTGCTGACACTGAACACGCGACTGGCGTTGTTGCCACTGATGGTCAGATTCGTCGCGCCCGGCCCGATGATGGTGAGGCTTTTGGTGAAGAACAACTCGCCGCTCGTGAGCGTGATCGTGCCCGTGACGTCGGGAGCGAAGACGATGACATCGTTCGTCGCGGCGGCGTTGATGAGCGCCTGACGCAGCGAGCCTGCGCCGCTGTCGTTGGTGTTGAGGACGGTGAGGGTGGCAGCGAGGACTGATGGAGGGCTTGCACTCACGCCGAGAATGCCGAGAAGAGCGGCGCAAAATATTTTCCGAAACGAGATAATTTTCATGGCATTGATTTGAGAGGAATTTGCTTTTTAATATTCCGCCGATGACGGAGAGGTCATCGGCAACAGTTCTCTGCCTATCGGCTGGTAGCAAGTTCCTTTTTCGGAAAGGGGCGCATCTCACTAAATGGCAGGTTTCAAATCATCGGAAAGAGGTGAGAACGGAACGCCGATCTCCTGATCGGCATCGGAACGCTGCTTTCATTTCCGCGAGCCGATCAGGAGATCGACGTTCCGTTAATCTTGCAAGAAATCCGCGCGCCGGTGGTCGTCGCCCACAATGGTCGAGGTTAGTTCACGAAGAGTGCCTCGTTGGTTTGGAGCAGGGCGTGGGCGAATTTCTCCCACGCGCCCAAGCGTCGAAGTTCTGAAGCGGGAATATTGGCGAGACTCATGGCTGGGCCGTATTTTTTTCCGCCTTGTTTTCCTTTTTCACGGCGAAATTGTTCGCGCGCTTCGGTCGTAATTTTTTCTGGCGGCGGCGAATCGTTGATGAAACCCAACGCAAGTTTCGTCTCAATTGAACTCGGTTCGCGCTGGAAAATTCGTTCGTAAAGAAAACGGATTCGCTTCTCTTCATCCCGCAAAGAAACAAACTCCGATTGCTCAACCAGATTTCTCGCCTGCTCCACCACCAGCGGACTGTTCATCATAAACAACGCCTGTTGCGGCACGGTCGTTTCGTAACGCTTGCCGCTCGTGATGTCGGGGTTGGCAAAATCAAATTGATTGTAAACTTCCGGCAAATTCCGGCGGTCGATGTAACCGTAAATGGTGCGACGAAGTGAGTAACCTTTTTCGCCGAGGTTCACTGGACGCCCGCCCATCTTGAGATCGATGTCGCCGCCAATCGCGAGAATGGAATCGCGCACCGCTTCAAATTCCAATCGCTGAATGTTCGCGCGCCAAAGCAAGCGATTTTGCGGATCCGTTTGCGCGTAACGCGGATTGCCCTCGCTGCTCTGTTGATACGTCCTCGAAAGCATAATCTCGCGATGCAATTTTTTGAGCGACCAACCTTCCTGAATAAATTTCGCCGTCAGATAATCCAGCAGTTCGGGATGACTCGGCGGCTCGGATTGATTTCCAAAATCGTCCGGCGTTGTGACAAATCCTTCGCCGAAGTGATGCATCCAAACGCGATTCACCGCCACCCGTGCCGTCAAGGGATTGTAGGGATTGACGATGGCCTGAGCGAGTTCCAGGCGACCGCTCCCATTTTGAAACGGAGCGCGATTTGGCCCGGACAAAATTTCCAGAAAACGTCTCGGGGCAACTTCGCCTTTGTTTTCCGCTTCGCCGCGAATGAAGACCACTGAATCTTTTGGCTTGGTCGAATCGAGCAACGCCATCGCACGAGCAGGCGCGCCGGCATGAGTCATTTCCAATCGCGCAATGTCCCGGCGGATTTCGATTTCCTCCTTCTGCAATTCCTTGCGCGGTTTTTTTCCGCCGCTCTTGCGCAACGCCCGCCGCTCCACTTCCAGTGAGGCTACTTTTTGGTTCAACGCATTGGCTTTCGTCGCATAATCTTTATAATCCGCCGTCATTTGTACGCTGCCCAAAATCGGTTCCTCCCCTGGTTCCACGGAGCTGGCGAAAATCCCGCGCAACGAATAATAATCTTTCGTCGGAATCGGATCGAACTTGTGATCGTGGCAGCGCGCACAACTCACCGTCAGTCCCATCGTCCCTTTGCAAACCACGTCGATGCGGTCGTTGATGATGTCATTTTGATTTCCGTTGAAATGATCGCCCAAAGTTAAAAATCCCAACGCCGCGAGCGAACTGCGGTCTTTATCCATCGGCATTTTGTCAGCCGCGATCTGCTCCATGAGAAAACGGTTAAATGGCTTGTCCTCATTGAAAGAGCGAATAACGTAATCGCGATACGTCCAGGCAAAGGGATAGAGCGGCGACTCCTGATTTTTTTTCACGTCGCCTTTCGTGTCGGAATAACGCGCGGTGTCCAACCAATATCTTCCCCAACGTTCTCCGTAATGCGGCGAGGCAAGGAGACGATCCACGATTTTGGCGAACGCATTGGTCGAGGTATCATCGACAAACGCTTTTACTTCCTCGGGCGAAGGCGGCAGGCCAACCAAATCAAATGTCGCGCGGCGAATGAGCGTTCGTTTGTCGGCGGCCTGCGACATCGTCATCCCATTCTCGCGCAGCTTGACGATTATAAAGGCGTCGATTGGGTTTGAAGAGGTGAAAAGGGGAGAAGGAGCAGAGGGGCTTTCTCCCTTACCCCCTTTCTCCTTTTCTCCTTTTCCCAAATTGCTCAAATCCGGCACCGCTACTCTTTTAACCGGCTTGAAAGCCCAATGTTCCTTCGCCATTTTTCCCCAACCTTTGCTCGCCACGGTCGCGCCTGCAACGCGCGGATCGGGCGCGCCCATTTTCACCCACGCCACGAGGTCATTGATTTGTGTGTCAGAAAGTTTTTTGTCTTTCGGCGGCATCTGCAAATCGGCGTCTAGATAGCGGACGGCTTTTATCAAGAGACTTTTTCCCGGATCGCCGGGGACAATGGCCGGACCATTTTCGCCGCCCTTCAAAATACTTTCGCGATATTCGAGTGAGAGACCGCCTTTGAGTTTCTCGGCTTCGTGACTGTGACACTTGTAACAATTGTCCACGAAGATGGGACGGATTTTACTTTCGAAAAAATTTAATTGATCGGGCGTCAGTGCGGCGGCATGGAGTCTCGCGACGGACACGAAGGCGGCGAAGGAGATGAATTTCAGGTTGAACATTTGAATTGCCCGGAGCCTACAACATCGAAAGACGGCGGACAAACTAAATGACGGGCTGGGGAGAACGCTCGTTACAAAAACCTCGGCGGAGTGAAACGGTTTTCATTCTGCGGCCAAATCCTTCACCAGCGTCGCCGCCAGCCAGCGCTGCGAAAAAATAAAATCAAAAATTGAATCAATGCTTGTAGTTGTGAGCCGCTTGTTTTAGTAAAGCAGCAGTTCTTTTTCATAGCCGGAAGTTTTTTATCTTTCCGGCGTGAGTCTTTGCAGTGCGAGGACTCGGATTCCTTTGACCGAAAAAACCGCGACCAATCCTTTTTTCCTCAGAAGTCCACCTCGACGTGCGTTCCATCGCGCGTCCTGGTGTACTTTTCTGAGGAAGGGTTCGCTTGGTCGCGGTCCCTGGTCGAAGGAAAATGCGCTAGGCGCGTTTCCTTCTTCCACAATCCTTCCAAGAAATCCGCGTCCGGGCACAACGCTCGGAGAAAGCAAAATAAAACCTATGAAAATCCGGAATAAAATTATGTGGTCGCGGATCGGCCTCGCATTGATTGCCGTCTCATTTGATCAATCGACCTCCGCTCAACCTTTTGGGACTGCCTATGAGCAAGCTCAAAGAACCGAACTGAAATTAATTCCAACCGAAGAAGTGCCGAAGTCCGGTACGTTCTGGTTGGCCGTCGGCCCGAGTGGTCAACCGATGCCTCCATTTCCTTGCCCGCCATCCAATCTTACCCTGCCAACTTACGACTTGGGAAATGGACAATTCCTGATCGATGATTCTAATTTTGATTATGTAAGTTTGAGAAAAGAAAAAGGGTCGAACGCATCGCTAAATGTTCCCAGTTCGGGCGATGAGGAAGGCGATCCGGCTCTTGATCCTATTCCTGACACTCGCAGGAATTATGAGAAGTTTATGAATCACTCATTCTTGTTGCTGGATACAAATGCCATCGCGTTGACCGACTCTAACCTTTACAACGCTTGCGTATCATTTCCCGACAATACAAACACCGCAGCGAATCTTCAAATTGCGTCGTACGGAACCAATGCCGTCATAGTCAAAGCCAACCATTTCGATTACTCGGCGGAGTCACGAGATTTTGCGCTCCTGATTTCCGACACCGTCGATAGGCCTACTTGGAAAAGTATCGACTTCCTGGGCGCGTCGGATAGTGAGGACGGTTGGCTGGTTCAAGGCACGGTTCCTAATTGGGAGGTCACAGACACGATGTTTTTTCTGATTACAAATGTCGCGCCCGATTATACCGCCTTTTTCAAAGCGATTCCCTACAGCGGTCCAGTCATTGAAATAACGGGGGCTCAACCGTATGACGTGGTGAGCAATACGATGACATTAACTGCGACGGTTCTAGATTTGAGCGGTGTGACAAATGTCCAGTTCAATGTGAACGTGGATGGACCTCTGGCTCGCTATACTCTGGGAGCAAGCAACGTAATCACTATTGATACGCGATATAACCCAAACGATGTGGGCAACGTCTATATCACTGCATTTGAAAATAGCGCTCGCGTTTACAACCCGACAAACCCACCGGATAAGGCTAAACTTTTTTTCAGCGGGTCGGCCTCCATTCCTTTGGATTTCGATAACGAGACTTACCTTCTTTTCGCAAGCGATAATTGTTCGCCCGATGTCGGTACGAATTACATTTACTTCAGCATTGATCAAGCGCGATACATTACGGCGACCATCTCCGATCCTTCCAACGGGCAAACAATAAAGAGTTTCGCAGGCAACGTGCCGTATGCGGCAACGGTGTCGCTCTCTTGGAATTTCACTGGGACAAATGGGGTGACGGCATACACGAATGATACCTATAAGGTGACCTTCACGGCATCGAATTCGGCGACCCTGACAATCACGAATAGGGTAGTCCGGGGTGGAGTTAGGCCCGGAGCAGGTTGCCTCTTAACCTATCAGTGGGAAGATCCTGCTAACACTACGGGTTCGTATCTTAACAGCAGGGCCGACTACAGTATCAATGGAGATTTGAAAACGCTATATCAAGACATTTATCGGGCCTATTCATTGACATGGTACAGTCCCACGGTGGTGGGAACTAATCGTAATTTGGCGGCGTGTTATCCGTATTACTCACAATCGATCTTTTGGCGATCTAACATCATTAACACCCTAACAAACGTTTATTTCTCGGAATTCACGATTGCGCAAGCGCATGGCAGCGGCGCGACCATCGGAGGAGGCGATTATCTTCCAGACAAGTTCGATCCTGCGGACTTATTATACTATGTTCGAGGGTATCCCGATCATCAGAAATGGAGACTTAGAAAAGCGGCGTTGTGGACATGCTACAGTGGCGATCTTTCCTATGGCGCAACTGCCGGCGGCCAATATATAAACTGGTTTGAAGCGTGTGGAATGCTGCCCAATGCTCAACAAGATAACGGTTTGATGTATAAGAATTGCGGTCTGTTTTTTGCCGGTAAGCTTCCTCAAGGAGGTTTTGGACGTGCTAACAGCGAGAATAAAGTAACCTGCGAAGTCGCGGCTGTAATGGATCAAACTTGGGTTTGCGGACTGAACCAATATCCGGGGGGATGTGATCCAACTTACTCTTTTCGATACGCAGTGCAGTCAACTATCAACCGATACGTCGAACTAACCAATGGCATTCCGGTGCTGATAGGCTTCAAGAAATGTGTTTACAGTAGCATCTATGATGATGAGTTGAGAAACCTCAACACAACCCACGTTAAACGGCCGTAGAATGTGATGAAACTAAAACGGCTTCTGGTCGGGGTGGTGTGTCTTTTGGGCGTCTCATCGCTAGTTTTTTGGATCGTCCGATTTCGAGAAAGTCGGACGGTCCCGGAATGGCCTGTTTCCTCAAAAGCATCTATTGTTCTACCCGAGCCGGAACACATTTCTCCCCCAAAAACAAATTCAACGGCTTGGAGTAGGAGTGGTAACTCTATTAGCGCAGTTGCGTTTACGGATGCCGAACGAGCCGAGTTTGCTAAAAAGTTTAGAGATAAATTTCGGCCCGCGATAAACAAGTGGTGCGAAGCCTACGATGGACGCGTTTTGTTCGATCCAAAGGAAGTGACATTGGAAAAATTCCATAGCTTAATGAAACCAAACCTCTACACCTTTGTTATTAGCGGGATTACCTTAACCATCCAAGAACCGAAACAAGGCCCTGCAAAGGTGTTCTATATGGCTGACGGAAATGCACTGCAGTCTCTAAACTCATTGCGAGCGGATGATTCTAAGCCCGACATTACTGTTCCGATCACCAAAGAGGAAGTTATATCTATGGTGAAGGCCGACTCGGGGGTAGAGTTCAAACGGAATGAATGCATCATCAAACCAACCGGTGCCGCCGGAGGGCTTGCGGGCGGCGCTTCGGTAGACATGCTTCCGACGGGGGCTGATCCGAATAACGGATTATCCAGCAAGATCGATCTGGTTTTTCGTGCTGACGGAAAACTGGTTTATTATGACCGCGACCCATTTTTCTGAGCCTCATAAAACTCTTTCTTTTCGAGACATTTCATTTCCTCACGCAATCACTCCTTTAACCACTTCCCCACTCACATCCGTCAAACGAAAATCTCTCCCGTTGTATCGGTACGTTAATTTTTTGTGATCGAAGCCGAGCAACGCCAAAATCGTCGCGTGCAAATCGTGGACGTGCACCGGATTTTCGACTGACTTCGCGCCGAATTCATCGGTCGCACCATAAATGGTTCCGCCTTTCACTCCGCCGCCCGCCATCCAAACTGAAAATGCTTTTGCATTGTGGTCGCGTCCGGGATTGTCATTGCCATTGCGGTCGCGGGTCGGTTGACGGCCAAATTCTCCACCCCAAATGACGAGCGTGCTGTCGAGCAAACCGCGTTGTTTCATGTCGGTCAAAAATGCGGCGAGCGGTTTGTCGATTTCCTTCGCGCGTTCGGGCAACTTCGTTTCGATGTCCTGGTGATGGTCCCAGCCGCCGGCCCAGACTTGAACAAAACGAACGCCGCGTTCGAGCAAGCGTCGCGCGATGAGCAGTTGGCGGCCCTGCCCGGTGTTGCCGTAAAGCTCGCGAATATTTTCCGGCTCTTTGCGATAATCAAAAGCGTCGCTTGCCGCAGCCTGCATTTTGAAAGCGATTTCGTAAGCCTCAATGCGCGCTTCGAGTTGGGCTTCCTTCTGCGCATTTTGCGCGTGCAATTCGTTGAGCTGATGAATGAGATCGAGTTGGCGGCGCTGCTCCTCTGTCGAGACGTAAGGATTTTTTATATTTTGAATCATCTCCTCGACGGACGCCGCTTGCGTGTTGACGCTCGTGCCTTGATAAACTCCCGGCAAAAATGCCGCGCCCCAATTTTGCGTGCCGCCATTCGGGAGCCCGCCGCCATTTCGCAACGAAATAAATCCCGGCATGTTTTGATTTTCTGTGCCCAGTCCATACACCGACCACGAACCGAGACACGGCTTGGCGAGTTGGCGCGACCCGGTGTTCATCATCACCGTCGCAATTTCGTGGGCGGGAATATCCGTTTTCATTGAGCGGATGATCGCCATTTCGTCAACGTGTTGAGCGAGGTTCGGAAAAACTTCGCTGACCTCGATTCCGGATTTTCCATACTTCTGAAATTTGAAGGGCGACGCCATGGCGACGCCCTTTCCATCGCCGATCGATTTGCCGGAATATTTTGCGAGAGAAGGTTTCGGGTCCCAGGTATCGACCTGCGACGGCGCGCCATTGGCGAAAATGTGAATGACCCGTTTTGCTTTGACAGGGAAATGCGGATTTCTCGGAGAGAGCGGCGAGAGGCTGGCATCGGCTGCGTTGGCGGAGCAAAGAAGTTCTTCGTTCAACAACGCGCCCAGACCGAGCGCGCCAAAGCCCATTCCCAACCGACTCAAAAAATCGCGGCGCGAAAAGATCGGGCGATAGTCACAGTTATCACAAGTTTCAAACATACAGAGGAGAAGTGGATTTTGAATTGAGCATTTGAATTATCCAGAGCTTACAATTTTTAAAGCCGTCGGACAAACCAAATGACGCGCTGACGAGATAGCTTGTTACAGGAAGTTACGGGGACATTTTTGGAATGGGAGAATTTCGTAGCGCAGCTTTTTAAGCTGCTGTATCGCAGGTTTGCAACCTGCGGGCGTCTGGATTTTTCGAGCGCGTTGAATCTGCCAGCGTTCTGCCGGTTGCAAACCGGCGATACAGCAGGATGAAATCCTGCGCTACGGTGCCCTACCTTGAAGTTCATGGCGAGGGCGAGCCATCTTTCAATTGAATCCTCCCGGCTTTAGTCAAACATCTTTCCCGGATTCAAGATTCCATTTGGATCGAGCACTTTGCGGAATTCGCGGGTGATTCGCATCTGCGCGTCGCCAAGAAATTTTGGCAGAAAAGATTTCTTCGCCAGACCAACACCATGCTCGCCGGTAATCGTTCCGCCGAGACGAATCGCTTCGTCGAAAATTTCTTTGAAGGCTTCTTCGACGCGGTGCATTTCCTCGTGGTTGCGTTCGTCCGTCAAAAATGTCGGATGCAAATTTCCGTCGCCCATGTGGCCGAACGTGCCGATTTTTAATTTGTATTTTTTCGCGATGGCTTCGACGAACCGAATCATTTTGGCGAGTTCGCTTCGCGGAACGGTCGCGTCCTCGAGAATCGTGGTTGGCGCAACGCGAGCCAGCGCAGAAAAAGCGGAACGTCGCGCGCTGGCTAATTTCGTCGCTTCAACATCGTCTTTGGCCACGCGCACTTCGAGGCAACCTCGTTCACGACAAATTTTTTCCATTTGCGCGGCTTCATCAGCGACGGCGGCAGGATGACCATCGCTTTCGATGAGCAACAGCGCTTCGCAATCGAGCGGCAAACCGATTTTCGCATAATCTTCGACGCAATGAATTGTCATGCGGTCGAGAAATTCCAAGGTGCATGGAATAATTTGGGCGGCGATAATCGCGGAAACCGCGTCGGCCGCGTGATCCATTTGCGAGAAAGTCGCGACCATGGTTTTTTTCGCGGCGGGTTTTGGAATCAGTCGCAGCAAAACTTTCGTGATAACGCCCAAGGTTCCTTCCGAGCCGATGAAAATATCTTTGAGCGAATAACCAGCGACATCTTTGACGCATTTATTGCCCATCATCATGATTTCGCCATTCGGCAAAACGACTTCAAGGCCCATCACGTAATTGCGGGTGATGCCATATTTCAACCCGCGCAAGCCGCCGGAATTCTCCGCCACGTTTCCGCCGATGGTGGAAATTTTCATCGAGCCGGGATCGGGCGGATAAAATAATCCGACGGCGCTTGCCGCATCCGCGATGGTCAAGGTCGTGACGCCCGGTTCAACCAGCATCGTCAAATTCGCGCGATCCACTTCCAGAATTTTATCCATCTTGACCGTGCAGAGAACGACGCAATCGCGGCTGGGCAGACTTCCGCCGCTCAGTCCGGTGCCCGAACCCCGCGTGACGACGGCAAAAGTTTTTTCGTTGGCCAGTTTGAGAATCGCCGAAATCTCCGCCGCAGTTTTTGGGAAAGCGACGCAGCCGGGCATCTGTTGCAGCGCTGCGGTGCCGTCGATGGAGTAAGGGATTAAATCCTCCTGCAACGTCAAAACATTTTCGCTTCCGACGACACGACGGAGTTCAGAAATAATATTTTCGGCCAAAGGCATAAAATCGGGGCGAAGTAATCGCAGATTTAACGGTCCGATGCGAATCCGGTTGAAGCGCTCTCTAATTTTTTTTCTAACGCCCTCACTCGTTTGAGTAATTCCGGCAATTGTTGTGCCGCCAGCAGTTGCCGTTTCATCTCGCGGTCCTTGGCGGCGATAGGACTGCCAAACCATTTTTCTCCATCCGCGATGTCAAACATGATCCCGGATTTTCCGGCAATGGTCGCGCGATTGCCAATTTTCAAATGGCCGGCAATTCCGGCTTGCCCGGCGACCGTCACATAGTCACCGAGTTGGGTGCTTCCAGAAATTCCCGTTTGCGCGATAATCAAACAATGTTCCCCAATGGTCACGTTGTGTCCGATTTGAACGAGGTTATCAATTTTCGTGCCTTTCCCAATCGTGGTCGGGCCGAGCGCGCCGCGATCAATCGTCACGTTGGCGCCAATTTCAACATCATCGGCAATCACCACATTTCCCGTCTGCGGAATTTTCCGGTGAAAGCCGGAATCAAAAACATATCCGAACCCGTCGGAGCCGATCACCGTTCCAGAATGAATCCTCACGCGGTTTCCAATTTGTGTCCGACGATACATCGTGACGTTTGGAAAAATGCGGACGTCGTCGCCAATCGTCGATTCCGCTGAGACGTGAGTTCCTCCTTCGAGAATCGTTCGCGCGCCAATTTTTACTTTCGCACCCACGACGCACTGCGCGCCAAGATGGACGCTGGGATCAATTTGCGCGGAAGGATGAATGACCGCGCTCGAATGAATCCCCGCCTCAAACTTTTGTTCTGGAAAAAATAGCGGCAGAACTTTGGCAAAGGCGATCCGCGCATTTTTCACTCGAATTAAAACTTTTTCGGTCGAGTGAAAATCACCGTCGATCAGGATGGCCGAGGCCGCGCTTTGTTCTGCTGCCAGAAAAAATTTTTCATTCTCCGCGAAAGTCAAATCACCGGGTTTCGCGAAAGCGGCCGGAGCGAATCCACAGATTTTAACGCAACTGTCTCCGATCACTTCTCCCTTCAATTCGCTGGCAAGATCGGCGGCGGTAAACATATCGGAACAAGACTCGTTGACTTGAAAAACGGGCGCAAGATAAAGTCCGCGTCGCAGACAATTCAACTTTTACTTTGGAAACTATGAGCAGAAAAATTCGTTACGGCATGGTCGGCGGCGGGCGCGGCGCGTTCATCGGCGCGGTGCATCGGATCGCGGCGGCGATGGATCAACAGATCGAACTGGTGTGCGGCGCGTTCAGTTCCGAACCTGAGCGCAGCCAAGCCAGCGGCGCGGATTTATTTCTCCCGCCCGAACGTTGCTACGGCACGTTTCAGGAAATGATCAGAGCCGAAACAAAATTGCCCCGCGAACAACGAATGGATTTTGTTTCCATCGTCACGCCCAATCACATGCACTTTTCTCCGGCGAAAATGGCGCTGGAAAATGGCTTTCACGTTTTGAGCGATAAGCCGGCGACGTTCAATCTCGCTGAAGCAAAAAAAATTGCGCAACTGGTCAAGGCGACCGGTCTGCTCTACGGCTTGACGCACAACTACACAGGCTATCCTCTCGTCAAACAAGCGCGTGAAATGATTCGTACCGGCACGCTCGGCAAGGTGCGCAAAGTGATCGCGGAATATCCGCAAGGCTGGCTCGCGACGCGTCTCGAAGGTTCCGGCCAAAAACAAGCGGGCTGGCGCACCGACCCAAAAAAAAGCGGCGCGGGCGGTTGCGTGGGCGACATCGGCACGCACGCGGAAAATCTGGCCGAGTACATGACCGGGCTAAAAATTAAAGAACTCGCGGCCGACATCACCACTTTTGTCGGTGGAAGAAAACTCGATGATGATGTCAATGTGTTGCTCCGTTTTGAAGGAGGCGCGAAAGGGATTTTGCACGCATCGCAAATCAGCATCGGCGAAGAAAACAATTTGAACATTCGCATTTACGGCGAAAAAGGAAGCCTCGAGTGGCATCAGAAAGAACCCAACTCCATGCTCCTAAAATGGCCAGACCAACCGATGCAAATTTATCGCGCCGCCCAAGGTTATCTGGGCGACGCGGCGAAAGCAGCCAGCCGCACCCCGCCGGCGCATCCGGAAGGTTACCTCGAAGCGTTCGCCAATATTTACAAAAATTTTGCCAACGCTATTCGCGCGCGTGAAGAAAACCGGAAGCTCGCGAAAGAGGACGCGGCCAATGATTTTCCAAAAATCGAGGATGGCGTTCGCGGCATGGCGTTCATCGAAGCGGTGGTCAAGTCGTCCAAAGCCAACGCGAAATGGACGAGACTCGATTTGTAAACGAACCTCATTTGACCCAAGGGAGTAAACAGAACATCCTACGCGACGGACCAAGCCCAATTGGTTTGAATTTCTGCATCGAGCGAAGTGGGTTCGACTCCATTTAATAATTTTCTTTCGGCGAGAATCCCGATCATGGCGGCGTTGTCGGTGCAAAGATTTCTTTCGGCGAGCCGCAGCGTGAAACCATTTTTTTCGCAGGCGAGAGAAAGCTCTCTCCGTAGAGCGCCGTTGCAGGTGACGCCGCCGGATGCCGTCACACATTTCACGCCCAATTTTATCGCGGCACGAATTGTTTTCACGACAAGCACATCGACAATCGCGGCTTGAACGCTGGCACAGAGATTACAAATTTTCTGCCGGTGATTGAGCAGGGCAGGATTTTTTTCCAGGAAATAACGCACGGATGTTTTCAATCCGGAAAAACTAAAATCGTGATGGGTCTCGTGAATCATTGGACGAGGAAAATCGTGCGCTTTTGGATTTCCATGCTCGGCGAAACGGTCGATTTCCGGGCCGCCGGGATACGGCAATCCGATTAGCTTGCCAACTTTATCGAAGCATTCGCCCGCCGCGTCATCGACCGTTTCGCCGAGAAGTTGGTGATCTAATTCGCTTTTGACGTGAACCAACATCGTGTGTCCGCCGCTGACGATCAGAGAAACGTTCGGCTCCAGATTTTCAAAATTTGCATGTGGTGGGGTTCCAGAAATCCACGGCGAATAAAGATGTGCTTCGTGATGATGGATTCCGATAAACGGTTTTCGCAGTGCGAATGCCAATGCTTGCGCTGCTTTCAAACCGATCATCAACGCGCTGGGCAAACCCGGGCCGCGCGTCGCGGCGACGGCGTCGAGCTGCGAGGAAGAAAGATTTACCTCCTGCAATGCGGTGCGGGAGAGAGGCAATAAATTCCGGAGGTGTTCGCGTGTGGCGAGTTCGGGAACAACGCCGCCGTATTCAGAATGGAGAGCGATTTGTGACGAAACCAAATTTGCCAAAACCGTTCCGTCACGAATGACGGCGACGCTCGTCTCGTCACAGGAGGTTTCAAAGGCGAGCAGCGTCATTGATTTTCCACGTTGATTTTCAGTCGGTGAAAATTTTTGTGTCCGTCCGGGATTGAAGAACGCGGGCGAGCGGCGTTTGGCCACGCTCGGTCAGTGCCTCGGTTAAGACGCGCTCCTTTCCCTCGCCCGAAACGAGAATCCAAACTTCTTTGGCGACGGCGATGGCGGCGTAACTCAACGTGATGCGGCGGGGCGGTGGCTTGGGCGAATTGTCGATGAAAAGAAATGGCGACTGACAACCCATGACATCGACTGAGGCGTTGGGAAACAACGAGGCGACGTGCCCATCCGGGCCGACGCCAAGAAAAACAATATCCAACACGGGCAATCCATTTTTTGTTCGTGAAATAGTTTTGAAAATTTCGGCATTGGCTTCGGCCACTGCGATGGCGGGATCGAGTTCGCCACGAAGCCGATGGATTTTCTCGGAAGGGATTTTTTGCAAAGCCAACACATGATTGGCCAACGCAAAATTGCTTACCGGATCGTCGGGAGAAACGCAGCGTTCGTCCGACCAAAAAAAATCAACATGCCCGAGCGAAATTTCTTTGGCCCTACTTTGGGCGGCAGTTTGGACAAACAACTCCGCAGCGATTCGTCCGCCGGAAAGAGCAACGGTGTGCGCAATGCTTTGCCGATGGGACTGTTCAACAATCTCCAGCCATGCTTCCGCTACTGCTTGAGCCAGTTTGCCGCTATTTCCAAAATTTTTTAGTTCGAAGTGACTCATTGCATTGCGAACGGAGTAGCCGCCGACGTGAGGAGGCGGACGAATTATTTTAACTTGTTTGAAAACCGATCCACCTTCTCACGTCGGCGGCTACGAGTTGTAAAAAAAATCACGTGACGGGATGCGGCTTGCGCCATTTGTGGCCGCGTTGCGCGAGGAGTTCGTCGGCGGCGACAGGTCCCCACGTTCCCGCGGGATAAAATTCGCGCTCGGTCAGCGGGAGATTTTTCCACGACTCACGAATCGGATCGACGATGCCCCACGCGGTTTCAACTTCGTCGCGTCGGATGAAAAGCGTGGCGTCGCCGGCCAGCACTTCGAGCAGCAAGCGTTCGTAGGCTTCCGGCGTGTAGGCGCCGAATTCGGAATCGTAATCGAAGTGCATTCGCACCGGACGAATCTCCTGACTCGTGCCGGGAACTTTTCCGTTGAAGCGAAGAAAAATTCCTTCGTTGGGCTGCAAGCGCAAAGTGATCGCGTTGGAATCGAGTCGCGTTCCGCATTGCGCGGCGAACAACACATTCGGAGTCGGTCGAAATTGAATCCGCACTTCACTCGCGCTCATCGGCAGACTTTTTCCAGTGCGCAAATAAAACGGCACGCCCGACCAACGCCAGTTGTCGATCAACGTCCGCATTGCGACGAAAGTTTCGGTGTTGGAATCGGGTTTCACTTTTACTTCGCTGCGGTAGGCGATGCGCTTTTGCCCTTCGATTTCTCCGGCGGTGTATTGCCCGCGAACGACGTTGCCGGCGACCTGGCTGGGATGGAGCGGACGAATTGATTTCAGCAATTTTACTTTTTCATCGCGGACGGATTCGGCTTCCAGCGAGACCGGCGGCTCCATGGCCACAAGAGCGAGCACTTGCAACAAATGATTTTGCACCATGTCGCGCAACGCGCCGGCCTCTTCGTAATAACCGCCGCGCCCGCCGACGCCCAATTTTTCTCCGACGGTGATTTGCACTTGTTCGACTGCCTGCCGATTCCAGAGCTGCTCAAAAATCGCGTTGGAAAAACGGAACATCAAAATATTTTGCACCGTCTCTTTGCCGAGATAGTGGTCGATGCGAAAAATTTGTTTTTCAAAAGCAAAGCGGGTCAACTCGGCGTTGAGTTGCTGGGCGGAAGCGAGGTCGTGGCCAAACGGTTTCTCGACGACCACGCGCTGCCAGTTTTTTTTATTTTCCTCGCGATGCAGCAGACCGGACTTGTGCAAATGCTCAGCCACTTCGGCGAATTGGCTGGGCGAAGTGGAGAGATAAAAAAGCAGGTTCCGCCGCAACAACTCATTTCCGAAACCGGTTAGTTGCTGTTCCAATTTGTGATAAGCCTCGATGTCGGAAAACTCTCCCTGGCAATAAAACACATTGGCCGCGAAAGATTCCCACTGCGCCGGATCAACTTTTTTTGTGCGCGAATATTTTTCCAAATCGGCTTTCAACTCGTCGCGAAAACTGGCGTCGGATTTCTCACGCCGGGCAAAACCAATGATGCGAACGGGATTGGGCAATTGTTTTTCGCAGAAGAGATGATAGAGCGCAGGGATGAGTTTTCGCGCCGTCAGATCGCCGCTCGCGCCAAAAATTACAATTGAACATGGCTCGACCGTTTTGCGCCCGAAATCCAAACGGCAGGTGAGCAGTTCATCCAATTGATCGAGTTGATCCATGAAACGACAATGGCGAAGGGCGTCGGGGAATTCAACTAACTTCAATGCCGCGGGGAAAATGTCGGGGCGTGTTCGGTCATTAAGCTGAAATCCGAAATCCGAATACCCGAAATCCGAAAGAAGTCCGAAATCCGAATACGAAAAATAACTTTCCGGCACGAAGCTGGCAGCCTCAGTAACTTGCAGGCAAGGGTGCTTGCGCTACGAACTGTAGCGCACGCTTCCAGTCCCGCGCGCGGGATTGCGGCGGCTTCCAGCCGCCAGTCAGAAAAGTACTTTGCCACCCACCGTATGCCGCGGCACTTTCGGTCTTCGGATTTCTTTCGGGTCTCGGATTTCGGAATTCGGATTTAAACCCCGGTGTCTGCCGGAAGAAAAAAACGGAGACACCCTGATGGCAGAAAAATTTTTGCCACAGAAGATCAATCCTGTTTGGGGGAAAAACCTGGCTGCCTCTTGAAGTGTTTGGTTGCGCTTTGGGAGGCAGTCATTTTTTTCTCCGTGTTTTCAAAATTTTTTGTTCCACTGGTGGCTGCGATATTTGCGGGTGATCGATTCTGAAAAATCAGGAAGTTGCCCTAAACTTTTCGAGGCTCCCCAAAGTTGGCGCAAAGCCAGTTTCACCTCCGTCGCGGGTCGGCCAAGATTTACCAGAAAATTTTTGTGCGAGCGGCTTTCGCGATAGGCCGGCTGGCGGGATGGCATTTTGAGAAGTTCCTCGATTAATGAGATGTCAAAATCGAGCAGGAAGGTTCCGTGAAACAGGAGAAATTTTTTCTTGCGACGTTGGGCGTTGCCGGAAAATTTTAAGTGTCCCATCGCCAAGTCGGTGTGACCCTCTATCGTAACGGGTCGTTGCAACAGCGACTCGAACAATCCGCGATGACGTTGCATGACGAAACGGTTGGTCTGCGTGATGGTTTGGAGCGAAGGGTTTTCTGCAAAATTCAAAACCAAGGAGTAATTCAAACAGCCCGGCCCTTGCACCACCGCTCCGCCGCCACTGCACCGGCGGAAAATTGGAATTCCTTTGGCGCGACAAGCCGCCGTGTCCACTTCGCTGTTCACTTTGTTGGCGTAGCCGACGACCACGAAATATTCGGTCGGTTCCCAAACACGCAAAATTTCCGGCGCGCCCGTTTCTTCGCTCAAGTCGAGCAGCGCCTCATCCGCGGCGAGATTTTCCGCAGGCGTGGGGAAAGTCAGGTCTAGAAATTTCATTGAGTGGTTGATTCGTTTTTATCGTACTGCCAATGGTAATTTCCATTCCCAACAAAACTAAGAGCGAAAAGAAAAAGAATTCCCAAAAAATAAGTTGGCTGACTCGGTTGTCCAATTTACAACTCTGCCTTGCTCGCCACGAAATTTGCCGGGCGATTGCAGATTTTCACAGTGAAACCCAAGAGACGCGACATCGACATCACCTCGCACACGGACAGCGATCCGATTCGCACGCCATACCTCAACACCATTCCGCCGGAAGATGAGCCGACGTTTCCCGGCGACCGCGACACGGAGCGACGCATCAAAAGCATCATCAGATGGAACGCGATGGCGATGGTCGTCAACGGCGAGTCCAAGGGGCATGGCCTCGGCGGACACATTTCCAGTTTTGCGTCGTGCGCGACGCTTTACGAAATTGGCTACAACCATTTTTTCCGCGGGAGCGAGGGCGAACGGCCGGCGGATTTAATTTATTTTCAAGGCCACGCCACTCCGGGAAATTATGCGCGCTCCTTTCTCGAAGGCCGTTTGACGGAAAAACATTTGCAACATTTTCGCCAGGAATTGGCCGAGGGCGGCGGGCTTTCGTCTTATCCTCATCCGTATTTGATGCCGGACTTTTGGCAGTTTCCCACGGTCTCGATGGGTCTCGGCCCGATCATGTCACTCTATCAAGCGCGCTTCATTCGTTACCTCCAGGCGCGCGGCATTTTAGTGAAAGAAAACGAGCCGAAGATTTGGATGTTCATGGGCGACGGCGAAAGCGATGAACCGGAAAGTCTCGGCGCCATCACGCTGGCTTCGCGTGAGAAGTTGGACAATTTGATTTGGGTGGTGAATTGCAATTTGCAACGTCTCGACGGCCCGGTTCGCGGCAACGGAAAAATTATTCAAGAACTCGAAGGCGCGTTTCGCGGCGCGGGCTGGAACGTCATCAAAGTTATTTGGGGATCCAATTGGGACGCTCTGCTGGCCAAAGATGAGACCGGCCTCCTCGTCAAGCGAATGGAAGAGTGTGTGGACGGAGATTATCAAAAGTACACCGTCGAGCCGGGCAGTTATATTCGCCGCCATTTTTTTGGAAAATATCCCGAGCTGCTCGAACTCGTCAATGACATGACCGACGAGGAATTGCGCAAGCTCACGCGCGGCGGCCACGATCCGCAAAAAGTTTTCGCCGCCTACCAGGCGGCGGTGGAACACAAAGGTTCACCGACGGTTATCCTCGCCAAAACGGTCAAGGGCTACGGCCTCGGCGAAGCGGGCGAAGGGCGCAACATTTCGCATCAGCAGAAAAAAATGAACGAGAAAGAGTTGCGCGATTTTCGCACTCGTTTCGATATTCCCATCAGCGACGAAGAGATCGCGGAGTATCCTTTCTATCGTCCCTCATCCGATTCGCACGTCATCAAATATCTTTTGGAGCGGCGGAAAAAACTGGGCGGCCCAATTCCGAAACGCGTTGTCAAAGCGCCGCCGTTGATGATCCCGCCGCTGAGCAGTTTCTCCTACGCGCTGAAAGGCTCTGGACCGACGCGGGTCGGCTCGACGACGAAAGGTTTCACGCAAACTCTGGTTGCGTTGCTGCGCGATAAAAATATTGGCCGCAATGTTGTTCCAATCATTCCCGACGAAGCGCGCACGTTCGGCATGGACACGATGTTCGCCGAGTTCGGAATTTATTCGTCCAAAGGACAATTGTATGACCCCGTCGATGCAGGCACGGCGGCCTATTTCAGAGAGGCGATCGATGGACAAATTCTCGAAGAAGGGATCAACGAAGCGGGCTCCATTTCTTCATTCGTGGCGGCGGGAACTTCTTACGCCAACCACGGCGTGAACATGATTCCGTTTTATATTTTTTATTCGATGTTCGGTTTTCAGCGCGTCGGCGATCAAATCTGGCTCGCGGCCGACAGCCGCACGAAAGGATTTTTACTGGGCGCAACGTACGGCCGCACGACGCTCAACGGCGAAGGTCTTCAACACGAGGACGGCCACAGCTTGCTCATGGCGAGCACGGTGCCAAATCTTTTGGCCTACGATCCTGCTTTTGATTTTGAAACGGCGGTCATCGTTCACGACGGCTTGAAGCGCATGTATGAAAAGGGTGAGGAAATTTTTTATTACATCACGCTTTACAACGAAGACTATCAAATGCCCGCCCTGCCGGAAGGCGTGGAGGAAGGGATTTTAAAAGGGTTGTATAAATTTCAGGCGGGTCTCGACGGCAAAAAACACAAGGCGCAAATTTTCGGGAGCGGCGTGATCATTCGCTCTGCTTTGAAAGCGCAGGAAATTTTGGCGGAGCGTTACGACGTGTCGGCGGATGTTTGGAGCGCGACGAATTACAAATCGTTGCGCAACGACGCGTTGAAAGTCGAGCGATGGAATATGCTTCATCCAATCGAGCCACAGAAAAAATCTTACCTCGAAAATTTGCTTGCCAATGAAAAAGGTCCATTCATCGCCGTTTCTGATTCCATGAAAATGGTGCCCGATCAGGTCCAACAATGGGTTCCCGGTGGCTTAACGACTTTGGGAACAGACGGGTTCGGTCGCAGTGATACGCGGCAGGCGTTGCGAAGATTTTTTGAAGTGGATGCCGAGGCGACAGTGATCGCCACGTTATGGGCGTTGGCAAAGTCAGGCGCGATTGAAAAACAAATTGTCGCCCATGCGATTAAAGATTTGGGCGTGAATCCCGAAAAGATTTTTCCCGAAATTCTTTCAGTGAGCTAACCACGGATGAACACAGATGAACACGGATACACAAGTGGACCTGCTTCATGGCGTCAGTTCCAAACTCTTGCTGAAAGAAGAGACCCATTCCATTCTGGGATGCGCCTTCGAAGTGCTAAATGGAATTGGCCACGGTTTGGGTGAAAAATGTTACGAAAATTCTCTGGTTGTTGAATTTACTTTACAAGGAATTCCGCACCACCAGCAACGCAACTTCGATGTTTCTTACAAAGGCCGGATGGTGGGGAAATTCATTCCTGATCTCATCGCTTACGAGACTGTTATTGTGGACGCGAAAGTTATCGAACGAATTAGCGACCACGAACGCGGGCAGATGATGAATTATTTACGAATTGCGAAGGTCCGGGTGGGTCTGATTCTGAATTTTAAACACGCGAGGCTGCAGTGGGAACGAATCGTCTTATGACTTTTTTTATCCGTGTTCATCCGTGTTCATCCGTGGTTAAAACTTATTAAAATATGGACGTAAAATTACCTCCACTCGGTGAAGGCGCCGACGCGGGAACGGTCGTGACCATTCTCGTCAAGGAAGGTGATCAAATCACCAAAGGCCAAACCATTATCGAACTTGAAACGGGCAAAGCCGTGACCCCGATTTCATCGAGCGCCGCCGGACAAGTTTCCAAAATCATCGTTCAAGAGGGACAGAAAATTTCCGTCGGTTCACCGATTCTTTCGTTGGCGGGCGGCGTTGCCGAAGCTCCCGCCGCTTCCGCGCCAAAAAAGGCCTCGCCCGGAAAAGCTCCCGCGAAAAAACCCGCCGAGCGCCAGGAAAAAAACAAGGGAGAAGAAGGCGAAGAAGTTGAGGAGGCGCCCGAAGAAGAATTCGAATACACGGGGAAATTTCCTCCGCCCGCGTCCCCTGCCCTGCGGCGGCTGGCGCAGGATTTGGGAATTGATTTGCGCAAAGTTCGCGGCAGCGAAGGCGGCGGCAGAATTATTTTGGCCGATCTAAAAACGTTCATCCAAAACTTGCAGCGCGCTGCGAAACAAAAAAATGTTTCCGCGCCCGACGCGCAAAAAACTCCGGGCAAAGCCGCGCCGCAAATTGATTTTTCCCGATTCGGTTCCATTTACAAACGACCGATGTCCGAGTTGCGTAAAGTCATTGCGCAACGCATGACCGAGAATTGGAATTCGATTCCGCATGTCACGCAGTTTGATGACGTTGATTTGACGAACATCATGGAGCTTCGGAAAAAATACGCCGATGCCTACGAGAAAAAAGGGGCCAAACTCACGGTGACTTCTTTCGCCGTGAAAGCCGTGGTGAACACTTTAAAAAAACATCCCATTTTCAACACGAGTCTCGATGAAAGTTCGCAGGAAATTATTTTCAAAGAATATTTTCACATCGGCGTCGCCGTTGAAACCGAGCAGGGCTTGATGGTTCCCGTCATTCGCGACGTGGATAAAAAAGATTTGGCGCAAATTTCCAAAGAGTTGAGCGAACTCGCCGCGAAAGCGCGCGACCGAAAAATTTCCACGGAAGAAATGCAGGGCGGCAGTTTCACGATCTCCAATCAAGGCGCATTTGGCGGCGGACACTTCACGCCGATCGTGAACAAACCGGATGTGGCAATTTTAGGAATGGGCAAAGGGGCGTTCAAACCAATCGTGACGAAGGAAAAGAAAATCGAACCGCGTTTGATTTTACCGATTACTTTATCCTATGACCACCGGGTGATCGACGGCGGCAGCGCGGCACGGTTCATGGTGGACCTGGTTGAAGCCTTTCAGAATTTTGAAGAAGCAGAAGTGAAGCTCGACGCGTAAAATTTAAGTCGCCAAACTCGGGTTGCTTAAATGGCAATTTTTGTGCGCGTCGAATAATTCCTTCGTCTCGCCTTGTAAATCCGCGAGTGAAATTTCTCCACCATCCAGTTTTTTTAGAAGCGGTTTCTGCGCGAGATAATCTTGTTCACGATTCCGGCGCGGCTTTGCTAACTCACACCGTAATCTCCTGCCCGAATCAAAAGTTGTCGCACGGCAATTGCGTCGGGGCGGTTCAATCGCAATGCCTGAATCGTTGCGCGGCCAATGGCGGTTTTGCCGTCGATAAACGCGCCGGTCCAGGAGAAGTGCTCGCCCCAGGAATTCTGTCGCGGATGAAAAAGGGGAACCACTTTCGTTGAATCCGGATCGAGACCCGAAAGATTTGGACCTTTGTAGCGATTACAATAACAACAAGCGAACGCCAGGTTTTCCAATTCCGATTTTCCGCCGTGTTGTTGGGCGATGATATGGTCGAAGTGAAACGGAAGTTCGGCGAATTGCTCAGGAAAACGACAATACTCGCAACGTTGCAGCGCCCGATCCCGAACGGCTTTTCGAAACGCCGCGTTCATTTGGCGGTCAAGCAGCCTTCAGGGAGAGACGGGCTTTGGCTTTGATGAATTCCAGCGCGCGACCGACGTTGAGATAGTGATCAAGTTCTTCGGCTTCGAGTTCCGATAACCCGCCTTCATTTGCCTTGGCTGAAAGTTCCTGAACCCGTTTGGCGTCCGTGTCCGACAATCGCAAGCGCAACAAATCCCGCGATGCTGCTGCGGAAAAATCGCCCGCTTCCGGACGGATGGCGCGATCCCATATTTCCACTTCGGTCACAGCACTGTCGGCATTCATAAGGAACTTTTAGTCGAATTACGTTTCCCAGTCAAAGACGCAAAATCATTTGTTGGCGGACAATTCCGCTGGGAACAGTTCGCTCGTCTTGCCTTGAAAATCACCGAGTGAAATTTCTCCAGCAGATCCCAAATCAACTCAGTCGATTCGGTCTGTGGCTCGCACTCCGGGAATTTGGTAAAAATGATCGTCGTGGGTCAGCACCACCGCGCCGATCCGCATGGCGCAACAACCAATGACGACGTCAGGTAGTGGCAGAATAATTCCCTGCCGATCCAGTTGCCAAAGCGTTTTCTCGACGTTATCCCAAAGCCGATTGTCGGTGGACACGTAAATCATTACGTCCCAAAAAGCATTGTATCGATCCAACACTTTTGGGTTCTTCACGCCGCGCCCCACCTCACAGCGGATGACGCCGCACACAGCCACGTCTCGCATGGCGGCAATTGGCGCCAGGAGCCGCAGGGGGTCGCGCCCTTCCCGGGCGGCGCGAATGTAAAAACTGCTATCTACGAGAACGGGGCTTACGGCCATAAGTCACGGGTTTTTCCGCTAAAGCGTAAGAGGTTTCCAGATAGGAAGCAGGATCAAAGGATTCCCTCAACTCACTCGCGGTCATCCCCAATCCTTTGGAAGCCAATTCGGTTAATTTGGCTCTTCTGTCCATTTCTCTTAACGCCAAATCGATCGCGTTCGTCTTGCTGTGTGCGCCGGTGACGTCCATGACTCTGGCTAACAACTCATCATCGATATGCATCGTCATTTTCATGCCATACTTTGTATGGCACTCCAGCCATACCGTCAAGGTTTTTTTTTGAAAAAAAATAAGCTGAACGATTTGTGAAATCCGGCCGACAAAAATATCGACGCCGCTTTTCGGCCAGCTATCCTCCGCCAGAATCTGATTCTATAATATTTGCCATGGAGACATTGAAAACCGAAATCGTTGTGGTCGGCGCGGGGCCGGGCGGGTATGCCGCCGCATTTTACGCTGCTGACCTCGGAAAAAAAGTTATCCTGGTCGAGCAGGAAAAACGGCTGGGCGGAGTTTGTTTGAACCGCGGTTGCATTCCATCCAAGGCACTGTTGCACGCGACCAAAATGATTGCAGAAGCGAAGGACTCGGCGCATCGAGGCATTTCGTTTGAGCCGCCCAAAATCGATGTGGACAAACTTCGTTCCTGGAAAGATTCGATTATCCAAAAACTTTCCGGCGGCATCAGCCAACTGGCGAAGTCGCGCGGCGTGCAAGTAGTCAATGGCCGCGCCTACTTCGAAGGCTCGCAACGGTTGCGAGTGGAAACGGAACACGGCCAGCAATTTCTTGAATACGAAAAAGCGATCATTGCCGTCGGCTCAAAACCGGCGCTACCCAAAGCGTTTGATCTGGGCAATCCCCGCGTGATGACTTCGACCGAGGCGCTACAGGTCGAGGATGTGCCGGAGGATTTTTTGATCATCGGCGGCGGTTACATCGGTATGGAACTGGGGACGGCTTATGCCAATCTCGGCAGCAAGGTGGTGGTCATTGAAGCATTGGAATCCATTCTCGCCGGAGCCGATGCGGATTTGATTCGACCCGTAGTGAAATACGCTGAAAAGAATTTTAAAGAAATTCGTTACAAAACCAAAGTGACGAAAATGGCGACCAAAGGAAAAAAAATTATGGTCGTTAGTGAAAAAGATGGCGCGGTGACGGAAGAACTTTTTGACCGCGTGTTAGTGTCGGTCGGGCGTGTTCCGAACGCGGAAAATCTCGGATTGGAAAATACGAAGGTCGAGCAGGACGAAAAAAAATTCATCAAGGTCAGCGAAACGCAGCAGACGTCCGATCCGAATATTTTTGCCATTGGCGATATCGCGGGCGGAGTTTTGCTGGCGCACAAAGCGTCGAGAGAAGCGCGCATCGCGGTGGAAAATATTGTCGGCGAGGGAGCCGTCAATCGGGACATCATTATTCCGGCGGTCGTTTTTACTGAACCGGAAGTGGCGTGGTGCGGCTTGACGGAAACTGAAGCGAAAGCCAAAGGCGTCGAGGTAAAAATCGCGAAATTTCCCTGGGCTGCGTCCGGACGCGCGCTGACTTTTGATCGGACAGATGGACTCACGAAATTAATTTTGGAGCCGGATACAGACCGCGTGCTGGGCGTCGGGATCGTGGGTCATGGCGCGGGCGAACTGATCGCCGAAGGGGTTGTTGCAGTGGAAATGGGCGCCAACGCCAAAGATTTGGCGGCGTGCGTCCATCCCCATCCCACACTTTCTGAAACGATTATGGAAGCAGCGGAATCTTTCTACGGACACGCCACCCACATCTTCGCGAAGAAAACCCCCGTGGAAAAATAATTAAACAAGCTGGCTTGGAACCGTTGGTATTACGCAGGTGATAAGGAGTGAAATTGTCCGTGACAAGCCACTGGTTGAGAATATATTTCGCAGCCTTCGACGACCCTATGGTCTAGCGGTTAGGACACCTCCCTTTCACGGAGGTAGCCCGGGTTCGATTCCCGGTAGGGTCGCCAGATTTTGCCAACGATAAAGGTCAATACGCCGGTGTCCTGAAAGGAGCGCCATTATCTTCGCGGCTAAGATACGAAACAGCCAGGCGATCAACTCTTGGGCTTCAGCGGTTCAACTTGGAAAGAATTTAAAAGGTTGCCAAAAATATTCCGTTGGGCTTCGAAATTCTGGCCCTCCGTGGTCAAGGTGAATTCTATCGTCCCAGCCAGCCACGGCACAAAGACGTGACGCGTCATCCACATTTCCCCTCGACCCAGTATTCGATTGGCATCAATCGACCAACCTGTTTTCCCCCCAATACGGCAACTGGAAGAACGTATAACCGCCGCCCCGGTATAATGCTGCAAAACAATTTTCTTCAATGTTTCTTCCGTTGGCAAACCACCCAAATGATTCGTCGTTATCTCAATCCCAATGGAGACTTTGTTATCCCCTGTCAGGATGATTTTTTTTAATTGTTTATTGGCATTCACCGTGAACCGCGGCGGCGGAACAAAGGTAATACGATGGTGATCGGTTAATATCACGCTAGTCTCGATGGTTCCTCCCTCAACGAGTTCGACCATGCTATCGAATAATTCAAAGCGCCCCTCGGCTAGAGTAGAAACCGCCACTCCCAAATAGATGACACCCACGCTGAGTCGCAACCACGCAGTTCGATCCGTGAACAAACTGACGATGCGGCTGATGAGATGAAGGAGCGCAGACTTCAGTCCGTTTCCGAGCACTGTGTGGGGTCTGCGGCGATGGTAAGTCGTATCTAGTCCCAGTGGATCAGATTCTGCGCTTTGGTTCATAAACGCCACCGCATCAGCTACACCGTGCCGGTTGAGATACTTCATAGGTTAGAAAGTCGTGGTGTTGGGCGAAATTAAGGACCAGCGACCCCTTGTTACGGAGATGACCTGGGGCGTCAGTGGCGGAAGCTTGCGCGGATCGAGAAAGTTTGTATCAAAGGCCCAGCTACGAATCGGCGGATTATAGACTCCATACGTGCTACCCGTTCCGAGCCAGGGCGCAGTGGCAACCCTGCTATCGAACATGACGACCATTGATCCATTGTAGGTAAAGGTGCGGCTGGACCAGTCCTCCAGAAAGCGCGGGAAATTTTCCACTCCACCGCTGTAATAACCATCGCCAGTAGGAACTATCCCGGAGAGAAACGCGGCATTGACAGTTGTGCTGGCGGCGATTCGAGCGCTAAGAAGCCCGCTGCTATTGACAGGATTCCATGCGGTGGACAGCACCATGATGGCATCGGCCATGATGGCGGCGGGTCGGGCATGCGACGTGTCCGCCGAACCGGTGTAGAAAGAGATGCCATCAAGCGATGTGTTGTAGTCTCCCGTGATATACAACGGATCGGGCGTCACTACCGTCAAACCGAGAGCGGGTAGCGTCCTGCCATTGGTCAAAACAATGCCAGACTGCGCGAATACGGTGAAGTTAGTGTTGTAGAAAAGGTTGGTTGCCCGCGATGTATTGGTGCCAACACTCGTTATCCTGTTATAAGCGTAGGCCGGAAGCAGGTAGGTGTAGGAAGTAATGAGGTTATAGCTATACCCAGTGATGCGGGCGTAGCTGTAGCCGGTGATAAGATTGTAAGTATATCTTTTTCCAGTGCTATTTGTCACCACTGGACCAAAATAGGTTCCAGGTGACGGATAAGTGTCGGATCTTGTCACAACCGTATTGGTCGTCACGGAATCCGTATAAGTGCCGGCGGACGGATACGATGAAGTCGTTGTCGCTGCAGTATTAGTTGTAATCGTGCCGGTGTAAGTTCCCGGAGCCGGTGGAACAACATCGGTGGTACCAGTGGTAATAGGGGTGATGTTCAAAGCGGGTGGCGCAGCCGGTGCGGGCGGGGGCGCATTGGTGGATACAGTGGTGTTGTTGACCGGCCCTAAGTAGGAATCGGCTGCCGGGTAGGTCCGGGAGGTCGTCGGCGTCGTGTTGGTAATCAAGGTGTAGTTGGTAGAGACCGTGAAATTTGTGGTTAGCACCGCATTGCTGGTAGGACGAAGGTCCGCCACATAAATGGAGGAAACATCGCGGTTGCCAAGGAGTGGACGCAAGACGGTGTTCGTCCCGCTCCATAACCGCAGTTTCTCAACATCAATGGTGGTGGCCTGGACGTTGATGTTTTCGCGCTTGTTGGTGAAGTTATCGTTTGTCCGCAGGAAAAGTTTCCATTGATTGGTCGGTATAACAGTGGCGGAGTTGTCCACCGACACTCCACTCTTCACCACCACCAGATTGTTTGAAAGAATCAAAATTAAATCTGCTTTGTTGTAAAGACGATTGGTGCCCACAGCGGAATTGGGTAACTCACTCAGGTCGGGCAGGTCTATAATCCCATATACATTGTCACCGATATTTGTCACCACACCGGTGGTATTTGTGCCGACAGGAAGGTTGAGGGGATTTACCCCGCTCAAATGGTATTCATCATAGGTAATGGTTCCCGAAGTCCGATTCAACGGGTCGCCCGGCTTTTTACCGGGGATGATTGTGCCAGATGCAGAGATGTCATCGTAGAACCTCAACGCCGACTGTGGTTGCAAATAGATATCTGAGTTCCCATGAACCAGCCCGGTAATATTCATAGTCGGTCCCGGATTGATCTCCATGTCTCCCTGATAAAAAATGGCAAACTGAAAAATAGGAATGGTTCCGAGGTGAACCTCTTGTCCGACTGCTCCAGGAATATGATGGCGCGTCGAGGAATTTTTCGCATTGGCAATGGTCTGGTAAGTGGAGCCGAATGACCGAAGACCGGCATAAGGCGCGCCCAGGAGAATAGAGTTCGTCGGGTTGACTCTTTGCAAGGTGACGCGATTAACCGCTCCTGCGCCGTTGTTAAACTCATAGTCAGCCCAGTAAGAACTGTCGGTGGTCGAGGGGGGATTGGTCAGGTACTGAGGTATTCTCGAATAGACCACGCCTTCCCCGTAGTTTTGGTAGTCCCGCGATAGGTTGGCGAAGACCTTCTCCGTCGCAGCCTCAGCGGCGTAACAGGTGGTGAAGTACTCGTTATTCCTAGTGGTGAGCAAAGCATTTTGCGACGCCCAATCCAACACCCCCGCCAGAATCAATGCGCCGACGCAGGCCAGACACATTGTAATCAGAAGGGCGTAACCGCGCTTATTGCCTTGAGGTTGGAGATGCATGATGATGCTTATAATTTGACCCGTGGAGTAATTCTGGTTTGGATCTGATAGAAATCGAAGTAATTGCCCGGCCCAATCTGCACCTGCGGATCCTTTAATTTCGTAAACGACAGGTTCACTTCGATGACTCCAATGGGGGTTCGGTTGGTTAAAGTCCTCCCGGCAAAATCCTGTTCCGTGAAGATAATATAATCGTTAGTGACCGAGTTGGCCGTCACCAGTGTTGCGCTGCCTCCATTGACTGACCGCTTGAGCGTGTTGTCCGATGGATCATAATAGTATCGAATCCAACTGTTCGTATCTACAGTGGGATAAATCTGGAGCGCGTTCCCCACTTGATTCGTGTTGGCCGCCACATCGGTAAAACTGCTCCAGCTTCCACTTCCGATCCGCAAGCTCCGGGCCGAACGAATATCTTGCAACAGCTTGCTTAAGGTCTCTCGCGCATCGTCACTCGCGCTTAACTTAACCTGTATCCTGGCGGACATTCTCAATCCGTAGATATGACTCCCTAACACTGCCCCGATAAGAAGTAACGACGTCGTCATTACCACCATGATCTCAAGCAAGGTGAAAGCACGTCGTCCTGGGAACATTCCTCTCGAAGTGACGCTGCATCTCATAAATTAGGCGCCCGGATAGTCGCTACACTATTGGTAAACATTCGGTTGTCCAGGAACGTCCAGACACAGTCCACCCGCACCATTTTCATCAAAGGAGAAGTAGAGAAGGTGCTGATGACCGTAATGTTGGTGCCATTGACCAGATTGGTTTGTTGAGTGGGCAAGCAAAGGTATTCAACCCGAGGCGGAAAATTGCTGCTAACCAGTTGGTCAATATTGTATTGAGGAACCCACGGTGCGGCGACCACCTGCTCCATTCCTTTAACCGCCATTGCTTGAGCAGCCAACGAATAGGCCGACCATTCCGCGCGACGAGAGGCCAGGCTATAGCCCTTGATAATTCCCCCAATAGCTATCCCTGCGATAAGAAATGAAACCAAGACCTCCAGGAGGGTGAAGCCTTCCAGCTCACCAAGTCGTTTTTGACTTATGTTTTTTATCTTCATGCTTGTGACCGTTCGAATGAAGCGAACAACTCAAGTCTGTTTTCTAATCAGCAACTCCTCTGCCACGGGCAACCGGGCTTCTTTTCGATTCCCCCGTCAAAAGACCAATGTATTAAATGCAGACGAAAATGCTCATTTACTGGAGGGCCGCAAAAATTTGCAGGCCACGCGTCCGGATCGCTTCGATCATCAAGCGCATCCAATCGTGGCGATGCCGCAAGCGGAAACACTTGGCAAGCTCTTCTCACTCTGTTTATTTTTATAGATTCGCACTGCGATCTTTCAACAATGTCGCCGCCGCAAAAAAACGCAGACAACCAGTAGAATTAATTCCTTATGGAGAAACCTTCCTCTGCTGACACCAGAATTTTTACCCATCACTTCGCCGCCAGAATCTCTCCAACCGTTTTTTATTTTCTGGCTGCGCTTTTCTTTGCGTTAAATCTGGCCGCCCAAAATGGCGACAAGAAAGACCCCAGTGGCTCCAAGGAACAACAGATCGCTCCCGTCCCGCCGGAGAAAATTCCACCCGCGCCCGTTTTGACAGCGGAGCAAGCGCTCAAATCATTCAAGCTCGCCCCCGGGTTTCGCATCGAAATTGTGGCAAGCGACCCGCTCGTCCACGATCCAGTAGCCCTCACGTTCGCGCCTGACGGGAAAATTTGGGTCGTCGAAATGAGCGGCTACATGCCCAACGCCGATGGTAAAGGCGAAGACCAACCCGTCGGAAAAATCGCCGTGCTCGAAGACACCGACCACGATGGAAAAATGGACAAGCGCACCGTTTTTCTCGATGGCCTGGTTATGCCGCGAGCATTCGCACTCGTCCGCGATGGGTTGCTCGTCGCCGAGCCGCCGCACCTCTGGTTCTGTCGCGACACCAACGGCGATGGAAAGTCGGACGAAAAAATCGAGGTCGCAAAAGATTATGGCGATACGAAAAGTCCCGAGCACACCGCGAATGGTTTGATGTGGGCGCTGGACAATTGGATTTATAGCGCTGACACCACGATACGATTTCGCAACGAGGATGGCGAATGGCGTCGCGAGCCGACCACCTTTCGCGGGCAGTGGGGAATTTCGCAGGATGATCACGGACGCATCGTTTACAATTCCAACAGCGACCAGTTCCGCATGGACCTCGTGCCTTCCTATTATTTGCGGCGCAATCCGAATTGCCGCAACCCAGCGGGACTGAATGTGGACCCCATCAAAAATCAGACGACGTGGCCCATTCGCGTCACGCCCGGAGTCAATCGCGGTTATCGCGAGGGAATTTTGCGGCGCGACGGAACTCTGGAAAAATTTACCGCAGCCTGCGCGCCCTTGATTTATCGCGGCGACAATTTCCCGGCGGAATTTAGAGGCAACGCTTTCGTTTGCGAACCGTCCGCCAATCTGATCAAGCGAAATATTTTGAAGGACGAAAATGGAGTGGTCACTGGCCGTCAGGCTTACACCAACGCCGAATTTCTCGCGTCCACCGACGAACGATTTCGCCCCGTAAATTTAAACAACGCTCCCGATGGCGCGCTCTACATCGTCGATCTGTATCGCGGAATTTTGCAGCATCGCATTTTCCTCACCTCGTATTTGCGCGCGCAATCCGAGTCGCGCGGTTTGCAAGCGCCGATTGGTTTGGGGCGCATCTATCGCGTAATTGCGGATGGCAAATCGCCGAAGCCAATCAACCTCGCAAAAATAACTTCCGCTGAATTGGTTGGAAATCTTTCCCATCCGAACGGCTGGGTGCGTGACACGGCGCAACGTTTGCTCGTCGAACGGAGCGAGGCCAAAACAATTCCTCTGCTCAGGAATATGGCGACTAATGGCACCGTGGGAAGTGGAGCTGGCGCAACCGCGCTGGGGATCCAGACAAGGGCCCTCGGCTCAATCCACGCGCTTTGGAGTCTGGACGGGATAGGGCAACTGGATGAGAAAACATTGTTCCAAGTTTTCGAAAATCCTGACGCAAAAGTTCGCGCCATGGCCATTCGCTTGTCCGAACCGTTTTTCAAGTCCGCAGACGCGCAGAAATTCCTGAAGTTTTTCATTGCGATGACAAGCTCCGATTTAAATCCCGATGTTCAACTGCAACTCGCCTTCACGCTGGGAGAAATTGCCGATTGGAAAGCGGAGCAAGGAATGTTGGCAATTGCGAAAAATTCCCCCGCCAATATTTATGTTCGCGATGCGGTGCTGACCGGACTTTACAAACGCGAACTGGAATTTTTGGAAAAATTATTGGCCGACAAAAACTGGAATGAAAAGAAACCCGGGCGCGCGGAATTTTTGAGCGGGTTGGCGCAATGTATTTTTTACGAACGCAAAACCAACCGGGTCAATCGCGTGTTCGAGTGGGCCGCAACCGCCTCCGCCTGGCAACAAGCCGCGTTGCTGGACGGAATTATTTCCACAGGAACACCCGTTGCCAAAGGCAAGAAAGCGTCGCCCGCGCAAAAACAATTGTATTTTATTTCCGAGCCAATGGGTTTCGCCGCGCTTCGCAAAATTCAAAACAAGGAATTGTCGGAGCGGTTGGAAAAAATTTCCACTCTGGTCACCTGGCCTGGGCAACCGGGTTACATCCCTCCCCCGAAAATTCTCCCGCTCACTGCGGAACAGGAAAAACAATTTACCGCAGGACGAGATCTCTACGCGGCCAGTTGCGCCGCTTGCCATCAACTGACTGGGTTAGGCATGGAAGGCCTTGCCCCGCCGCTGGCTGATTCCGAATGGGTGTTGGGTCCGTCTGAACGAATCGCCCGAATCATCCTCCATGGATTGCGTGGCAAAATCGATGTGAAAGGAAAAAGCTACGAAATGGAAATGCCGTCACTAGCTGTTTTTGATGATGAACAAATCGCGTCACTGCTGACCTACATCCGCCGCGAATGGGAGCACGGCGCATCACCGGTGGATGCGGCCACTGTCAAAAAAGTTCGCGACGCTACGACGGGCCGCAACGAAGCATGGACGGAAGCGGAGTTGTTAAAAATCCGGTAGAATTCAGCTCGGAAAATTATCACCGGGTAGCATCTGCCTCCGGCGGGTGCGTGGAGAATTATTTTCCTGAAAAATAAAAAGGTGATTTCGCACCCGCCGGAGGCAGATGCTACCCACGAAGACCGGGCGCATTAAAGTTTTTCCGCCGCCCCCACTTCCGCTTTCACTTCCGCGAGGTCGTGTTGAAAATCTGGATTGGCCATCAACTCACGCACGATGGCTTTTCCCAAAACTCGTCCGGCATAAATGTCCGTTGGATAATGTTTCCCAATCAGCACCCGGTCCCATCCAATATTGCGGCCGACTTCGAGAATGGCCTCGCGTTTTTCTGGAAATAATTCCGCGAGCAACAGTGCTTGAACCGTCCCCCGAGTCGAGTGGCCGCTCGGATAACTGAAACTGTTTTCCGGTTTTCCGAGCGATAATTTTTTATCTTTTTCATAGGGGCGCGGACGTTTCCAATATTCTTTGGGCGTGTTCACCGCGTCTTTGATTTCCGTTTTCACTCTCTCAAAAAACGCTTCGGCCTTCGGCAGTTTGCCCGGCTGAAAAATCGGCCCAATGGCTGGCGCAAAAGAAAAAATGGAAAGACTAGCGTCTTGAAACGCCCGCGTCTCTTCCGCTGGCGTTCGGTATTTAAAAACGGATCGCGCCGAAGCGAGATCAGCCGCTTGCTCGGAGGATTCGGCGAGGGGCGGAGGCGCGAGCAGCGCCACGCCGTCGGGATGATTGGGCGAAAGATATTTTTCGCCGGCCAGCAGCGGAGCGACAAGTGACAGATAGAGAAAGAACGCAGGCGCAACGAAACGAAAGCCGGGTCTGGCGAGATGTTTGGAGGAACTGGATTTTAATTTCATGATTTTAAAAAAATAATTGTTCGTCGTGAAAAAACTATTTGCGCTTGTCGCGCGCCGCGCAAATCGGTGTCGTAGCGCCAGTTTTTAACCTGCTGTATCGCGGGTTTGCAACCCGCTGGATGTCGCGGGGTGTGATTTAAACTGGCGGTCAAACAAAAGCGCCAGAGGACTGGCGCACTCCAAGACGCTTCGCGCCGTTCATACACAGTTGACCTTGAAATTCGCGCGAGCGTCTTGGAGTGCGGCGGCCCTCCGCCGCTTTCCATGGCACCGGTTGTGACCACCAGTTTAAATCACACCCGATGTCGCGACGTCCTGCCGGTTGCAAACCGGCGATACAGCAGCTTGCAAAGCTGCGCTACGCTGGGTTTCCACGGGCGATGTTTCAAGAGAGATGACTTGTTTTGCTGGAAGCAACTCGGCGTTTTTTATCAAACAACAAAATTCTTTCTTCGTGGCTTTGTGGTGCGCTCCGTGTCTGGTGGCGAGGTCGCTGATGACTTTGTATTCGACGGCGAGCCGTTCAAGCCGGGTGATGCGAAGGTATTGTTGACCGCGCTTCCACGTCTGACCTTGTTGCAATTTCGCTTTTACCATTTCAAGACCGGCGGAAAATATTCGTTGATGAGATCGTCGTAGAACGGGCGAAGCTCCTTCAAATTCGGGCGCGTATGGCTCTTGGTGTAGAGATCGTAGGGATTAAATTTCCGCACCCAATCGAACATTTTGCGGTCCTGCTCATTCATCAAATACGAATACGCGCCATCACGATGCGCTGGATAAAAGGAATGATAACGAATCATGTAAAGCGCCTCTTCGGGCAAATAATCTTTCGTCACATGATAGAGATATTCGTCGTGGCCCCATGACATCGTCACGCTGTCCAATCCTTTATTCTCCTCGTAAATGCCGAGCCGCGTTTGATATTTCGGATTTTTGCTGTCTGGGTTATCCGCAAAAAACTTGTGAAAAACAATTTTGTCCGAGTAAGCGCAACCAACGGGAAAAGTATCGCCGACCACCGCCCACTGCGGTTCACCAAAGAGACATAAAATTTTTCCAATATCGTGAATCAGGCCGGTCAAAATAAACCAGCGCGGATGACCGTCTTTGCGAATCTGCTCGGCGGTTTGGAGAAGGTGCTCGAGTTGCGACAGGTCAGTGTCGGGATCGCTGTCGTCCACCAGCGTGTTTAAAAATTCGAGCGCTTCCCAGATGCTCATCTCCCGGCGGTTTTGGGCAAGAAACTCACGGCGCTTCTCCTGAACAAAGTCGAAAGTTTGGTAGCGATGATTCAGCCGATAAAATTCGCGCACCGTCGGTCGGGCGGTTTTTTCGTAGTCGCGAAACTGCTCCTCCTTTTTATTTGGATTGGTTCCGACGAGCGCGGCGTTTTCGGGATATCGCTCCTTCATGAAATCCTCCCAATGATCGAGGCTTTCGAGCGGCTTGGATTCGACGGGTGAAATGACGTGTGACATAATTTTGTTTTTTGAATACGGGCTATTGTTGGAAAATTTTGGCAGCTTTAATTTTCAGTCCGGGAAAAGTTGGGGAACTAAAAACATCCTTTGCTTGGTGCGTCGCAGCCGGACGTTCCGCATCTTTTTGCAGGAAATAAATCTCAATCGTCTCAGTGGCCGGATTGATCATCCAGAGTTCGGCAACTCCGGTGTCGGTATAAACTTTCTTCTTCGCAATTTTATCGAGGCGCGCGGTGCTGTCCGAAAGAATTTCAACCACCAGATTTGGTGCCCCTTCAACTCCTTGCTTCGTAAAAATAAATTTTTGTTCATTCGCTACAAACAGGATGTCCGGTTGAAAAACGTTGATCTCATTGAGAACGACATCGAACGGCGCATCGTAGAGTGTGCCGATTGGATTTTTCTCCAGATATTTCAGCAGGATGAATTCAAGGTTTCTGGAAATATCCTGATGAAAACGATTGGGGGCTGGGGCCATAATAAGTTCGCCTTCGATGAGTTGGTAGCGCGGTCCGGTGTCCGGCATCAGAAAATAATCATCCGCAGTCAACAAAACGGACGGTGCTGATGGCGCGGCCTGCATGGAAAAATTTTAACCGGTCAAAACGATTCGTCAATAATCGAGCGGGCTATGTAGCGCAGGATTGCATCCTGCCGTATCGCCGGTTTGAAACCGGCTGACCGTCGCAAAGAGAGAGTCTTCAGGTTTCCAAAAGTCTTGTGTTCTGGCGGCCCTCGCAAATGGAAAACCTGCGATACGGCAGGATGCAATCCTGCGCTACATTTTGACCGCCAGTTCGAATCACCCTCAAGCTATTTGTCGGCGCGTTTTTGGCGGAACTTATCCAGGGCGACGGCGAGCACGATGACTCCACCGATAATAATTTCCTGCATGTAAGTGGGCCAACCCATCTGGCTGGAGCCGTTGCGCAACACCGCCATGATGAGCGCGCCGATCATCGAACCGAGAACGCTGCCGGTGCCACCGCTCAAACTCGCCCCGCCGATCACGACCGCGGCAATGATGTCCAGTTCCAAACCGTTGGCGCCGCTCGGATCGCCCTGCGTGAGGCGGGAAAATTGCATCAGGCCGGCCACGCCAAAAAAAATTCCGGCGAACGCATAGACAAAAGTTTTGTGCAACGAAACACGAACGCCGGAATAGCGCGCGGCAATTTCATTTCCACCCATCGCGAACACGTATCGGCCAAAAACAGTTTTGCGCAGAATGAGCGCAAGGAAAATTGCCAGAGCAATTGCGATCCAAACTCCATTGGGCAACGGCAATAAATTCGTCGGCTCAGACAACGCCATGATGTTGTTGACCGGATTTTCCGAGGGATTGACCGTCTGACTATTGGAAAGCCATTTCGCAGAGCCGCGCGCCACACCCATCATGCCCAACGTCACGATAAACGGCATCATGCGAAGTCCTGAAATCAAAACGCCATTGATTAGTCCAATTAGTCCGCCCGCCAAAATGGTCAGCAACGCCGCCGTGATGGGAGAATAATTTTTTACGAGCAACGTCGCTCCCACCACGCTCGTCAGAGCGACGACGGAACCGACGCTCAGATCAATTCCGCCACTGACGATAATCATGGTCATACCGAGCGCGCCGATGGCGACAATGACCGTCTGCGTCAAAATGATTTTGAAATTCCCCCCGCTCAGAAAAAATGGCCGCACTTCCGAGTTGAGCGAAAATAATCCGATGACCAGCAGCAAGCCGAGAAACGGCCCCAGCAAATTGAAGAGCGCCCAGAGTCTGGTCTTCTTCCGTAGCGCCATTTTATTTTAGATATTTGTCGAGGGGCGGATAGAGCAGTTCTTTCATTTCCGGTGTGTCCATATTTTCCTTCGTGACGACGACAACGCCGGTATCAATTCGCTTTTCTACTTTTTCGCCGCGCAAATGTTTGACCATTGTCTGCACGGCGAGGTAACCCATCTTCATCGGATTCTGCACGACGAGCGCCTGCACATCGCCGTTTTTCAAATCGGCCACTTCCTGCGAACCGGCGTCAAACCCGATCACTTTTACTTTTCCGCCGGCGCGTCCGATGTCACGCAATGCCTTCGTCATCGCGATCGTCGGCGGCTCGCACGGAACAAAAATTCCATCGACCTCGCGGCCGTAACGATTGAGCAAATTCTGCGACGCTGCGTAGGCCAACTCGCGGGTGGCCCCAGCATGTTGGTCGGAAGAGATCAGTTTGATGTTTGGAAATTTTTTTAACGCGTCAAGAAAACCAGCTTCGCGTTCTTCCGTGCTGGCGGAACCAACGGCGTAGCGCATCAAAATGACATTGCCCTTGCCATTGAGAATCTTCCCCATTTGTTGGCCCGCCAACTGGCCGCCCTTGAAATTATCCGTCGCGACGAAGCTCACATATTTGTCCGACTTCAAACCGGAATCCATGATCACGACGGGAACTTTGGATTGCATCGCGTTGTTGACCGGCCGGACCAAGGCTTGCGAATCCAGCGGGGCGAGAACGATCCCGCTGACGTGGCGCGTGGTGAAATTTTCGACGACTTGAATCTGCTGATCGCGGTCATCCTCGCGCAACGGGCCTTTCCAGATGACCTCAACTTTGATTCCTTTTTCCGCCAGTTCGTCTCGCGCTTTGAACGCGCCGGCATTGATCGATTTCCAGAATTCGTGAGTCGTGCCCTTTGGGATTACGGCGATGGTGTAGGTCTTCTCCGCCGCTTGAAGGACGAGTGATGCGAGAGATAACCAGAGAAGGCCGCAGCGGAAAAGGTGTTGCATCCGCCCAGCGTAAAACGAAGGCATGGGTTTTCAATCCAAAACATGAGAGTTATCAAAACCAGGGTGTGATTAAAAGTGGGTGAGGTTGGAACCAAACTTATTTTGGACTGCGGGGACACGTCCCCGCTTTGGCGGCCCGATGGAAAAGCCGGGAAGGTTCATTTTGAGCGCTGGCTCCATTCGCGTAACGTGCTGGAAAAGCGGCGTCATGCCGGCGCTCTCCAAGGAAACCAAATCCCGCCTCACCCGCTTTTTATCACACCCTCAAAACTCTTAATCTCCAACCACTCTCCCCGTCCAGTCCCGCCCCACCACCCGCGCCTGTTCGCGCGCCAAGATCTCCGCCAGGTTTTTAGGACGCGCCCGAGGCCAGTCCGCTTTGCCTCGCGCCTCCACCGTGAATTTTCGATTAATCTCCGGCAAAAATTCCTTCGCCATTTTCCCGCTTTTACTGGCGGCGTAAAGGCGACGGCAGGTTCCCCTAAAAATTTTCTCGCGGCTGAAAATTATTCGGCCGAAACTCTCGCCGTGAACCCATCGGCATTTTTCGTTTCACATTTCAGGTTTCTTCCCCTTGGAATCACTTTGCTTGCAGGAAATTTTTCCATCTTCGCCCAGGGCTACAAACCTTCTGAAGCGGTTCAGAAAATGTCCGTCGCCGATGGATTCAAAGTCGAACTCGTCGCCAGCGAGCCGATGATCGCGCAACCGGTTGGCATTGAGTTCGATGATCGCGGGCGGCTCTGGGTCATTCAATATTTGCAATATCCCAATCCTGCTGGATTGAATCGCGCGAAAGTGGATCGTTTCTCTCGGACAACTTACGACAAAATCCCCGACCCACCGCCGCGCGGACCGAAAGGCGCGGATCGTATCACGATTTTGGAACGAGTCGAAAGTGCTGCCGAGATCCTCTCGGAAGAAAAACGCGATGCCGCCAATGAGGATCCTTCCAAGAGCAAGAGCGCAAAATCTGACGCAACCTCTGCCGAGAGGATCTCGGCAGCACATTACCAATCAAAAGATTTCATCAGCGGATTGAATCTCGCCAGCGGACTCGCCTTCGGTCACGGCGGAGTTTTCGTTGTGCAGGTTCCTTATTTACTTTTTTATCCCGACAAAAATCACGACGACATTCCTGATTCCGATCCCGAAGTTTTGCTCACCGGCTTCGGAATGGAAGACGCGCATTCCGTCGCCAACTCGCTGGCGTGGGGTCCGGATGGCTGGCTCTACGGTTGTCAGGGCAGCACGGTGACGGCCAATATTCGCGGCATCGAATTTCAACAAGGCGTCTGGCGTTATCACCCACTTTCAAAACGGTTTGAGCTTTTTTGCGAAGGCGGCGGAAATTCCTGGGGACTCGATTTTGATGAAGATGGAAATTTGATTTACTCGACCAACCTTGGCCCGAATCGAAACTTGCACGGCGTGCAAGGCGGCTATTACTGGAAAAGTTTTGGCAAACACGGCGAGCTGCACAATCCTTACGCCTACGGATATTTTGACCATATTCCCTATAAAAATTTCACCGGCGGCCACGTGACCGATGGCGGAATTATTTATCAAGGCGATTCGTTTCCAGAAAAATTTCGCGGCAAATATATCGCCAACGATCTGCTCGGCCACACCGTGCAAGTTCACAACATGGAAAAATTTGGTTCAACTTTCACAGCGAGTTACGGCGGAGAATTGTTGAATCCAAATGACACCTGGTTTGCGCCCACCGATTTGACGATGGGCCCGGACGGCGCGCTTTACGTCGCCGACTGGTTCGACAAACGCACCGCCCACCCCGATCCCGACGCCGAATGGGACCGGAGCAACGGACGCATCTATCGCGTAGCCGCCGACGTGAGGAGGCGGATTTCAAAAACCGAAATCGTAGGAGCCGACGTGAGGAGGCTCACTTCAAATCCTGAAACTAATCAGAGCCTCCTCACCTCGGCTCCTACGAAGGATTTAACCAAACTTTCCAGCGCGCAACTCATCGAACTTCTCTCCAGCAAAAACGATTGGTTTGTCCGCAAAGCGCGCCGCGTTCTCGCCGACCGCCGCGATGCTGCAACCTTTCCAAAACTGCGCGCGCAAATTTTTGAAACGAAGGATGAACATCTTGCGCTCGAAAGTTTTTGGGCGCTCTACGCCAGTGGCGGCGCGGACGAATCTTTTCTGAACGATGCACTCGAACATTCCTCCCCGAAAATCCGCTATTGGGCCGTCCGCTTTCTCGGCGATGAAGAGAAAATTTCCCCGACAAGCTGCGAAAATCTTTTGAAGGTTGCGGCGCATGAAACCGACGTGCGCGTGCGGAGCCAACTCGCTTCCGCCGCCAAACGTCTGCCCGCCAAAATGGGCCTGGTGCTCGCTCAAAAAGTCGCGCTCCGAAATCTCGACGCGACTGATCCGCACATTCCATTGCTGCTGTGGTGGGCGGTGGAAAATCATTCCGTCGCGGCGGTTGATGAAACTGTCAATTTGTTTACATCGAGCGAGGCGTGGCAGTCGGCGTTGATTCGCGAAATCATTTTGCCTCGGCTGATGCGCCGTTACGCGGCGGATGCGAGCGAGAAAACTTTGGCAGCGTGCGCGCGGCTGCTTGAAACTTCGCCGGATAAAGTGCGGCAACTAATGTTGGTTGCACTCGAGCAAGGTTTTCGCGAGCAGCCCAACGCCCAACGAATTTCAACCCTTGAGAAACTTCCGCCCACTTTGCAAAAACAACTCACCTCGCAATGGAGTGACGCAACGAAAAATGAAACCGTGCTGCGATTGCTCTCACGCCTCGGCGACGGACCGGCCTGGAACCGTGCGCTAACCTTGGCCGAAGATACGAAAAGCCCGACCGAATTGAGAGTGGCGATGCTTCAACTGATCGGCGACTCGGCGAACCCGGCGGCCCTGAAGGTCCTTCTCCGTCTTGGCGCGCTGAGTCAGCCGGAGGTGATTCAGTTGGCCGCGCTCGACGCGATTCAACAAATTCCCAACGCGGAAATTGATGGCCTGCTTTTGAACTATCCGGCAATGACCCCACGCGTCCGCGGCAAAGCGCGCGATGTTTTTCTCAGCCGCAGACTTTGGGCTACGCCATTTTTAAAAGGAGTCGATTCGGGACGTTTCAACGCCAGTGAACTTCCGTTGGACCAGTTGCAAAAAGTCGCGACGTTGGACGACAACGAACTCGACGCGCTGGTGCGCAAACATTGGGGAAACATTGGCCGCGGCACCCCCGAAGAAAAACTTGCGGACATCCGCCGCTTCAACAACGACCTGCGCGCATTTCCGGGCGACGCGAAAAATGGGCGGGAAGTTTTTTTGAAGACCTGCGCTCAATGTCACGAGCTTTTTGGGGAAGGCGAAAAGGTTGGACCGGAACTGACGCACGCGAATCGAGCGGACAAAGATTTTTTATTAACCAGTATCGTCGATCCCAACGCGGTCATACGAAAAGAATTTCTCAACTACAATGTCGAGACGAGCGATGGCCGGATTTTGAATGGGTTGATCGCGGAGCAAAATGCGAATGGCGTTACGCTCGTCGCCGCGAAAAACGAACGAACCATTATTAATCGCGATAAAATTATTTCGATGCGTCAATCGGGAATTTCACTAATGCCGGAAGGTTTGATGCATGGACTCACGCCACAGGAACGGCGCGATTTATTTGCTTATTTGCAGAGTGAGAAACCGATCAAAGGAGCGCGGAACATCGCTCCGCAGAATTCCACGCAGAGCAATGCTCTGCGCTCCGGCGCCTTGGAATGACCAGCGCAACCTCTGGCGAAAAATTTGTTCCGTCGGGAAAATCGGAAATCGCCCTGGCCTTTGGAACGCCGATTCCAGACGGGCGGCTCTCAGAAAAAGAAATTGTCCACGATGATCGCGCGATAAAAAAACCGATTGGCAATCCCGTCCTGCTTCACAATGAATTCCACCCGATTCCAATGCGCCGTTCCTTTCTGCATATCGCTCCAGTTTTGTCCGTCGGGTGATCGTTGCAAAAGGATGACCTGCCCGGGTCGAGCGGGATAAACCAGCGACACAATTCTGGATGAGCCGAGGCGTCGGGACAATGGCACTTCAACCACCGGCGCTTGCAGTTTGAATTTAATCGCGCCAGTCAGACCGGAAAAATCTTCGACGGAAATTTGATAGGTCTGTCCGGCGACTGCCTCGAAGGTCAGAGCGCTGTCGGTAGAGCGCGCGACTGTGTGCAGAGTGGAGAGACGCGCGCCCGTGAAAACGCTGATTGGAAATTGAGACTCACTGGCAGAGGCGTCGATGGAAACCGTTCCGCTGACTGGCGCGCGCCATGACCACCAGACACTTTTCCCAACGGAACCATCTTGCGGCGCAGGTTCATTGGTTTGGCGAGTCGCGCCCGCGTTGTAGCCGGTGGCGACGATATAAATTCCGCGCACCGGGATGCGTCGTTCAAAGTTGTCATTGATCGCCGGAGTGGTGAGCGCGAGATACAAAGGCGTTTCACCGGTTGTCCCTTGATTGCCATCGAAAGCGATTTGGTAGGCGCGGCCTTTGATCGCATCAAAGGAGATGGCGTGAGGATAATCGCTCAACGCCAGCGGCAACGCATTTACGGAAACCAAAGAATCGACGGATGTGCCGGTGTAAACGGCGAACACGGGGAAAAATTGCGGAGGCGGATTTTGATCCACTTCATAGCCGCAAAAACTAAATAGATTTATCATTTCGTGGTATCCGTACCATCCGGACCATCCGTACCAGCTTGGCGGTAGATAGGGTGGAATGTTATTAACCGAAAGAGTGACTCGGCCTGAGGCAGGTGCAGTCCAGGAATACCAAACAGAACTTCCGCCACGATTTCCGAAATGATCAGGCTCGCCGGATTCCTTCCCGGCTCCTGAGTTAGATGCATTGAAATGAAATCGGGAACCGCGCATCCGAATGCGGCCGGCGAAATAATCGTTGGGAGGTGCGGGCGTAAATTGAAAGCTCACGTTCAAGGCTTCCCCAGCAAGGATATTCGTTGTTTGCCCCGAATCAGGAACAAATACGTTCGTTGTCTGGGCGGCTTCACGCTCCAAGATATCGAGAGTTGGAACGGAACCAGGTGCAAAGAAATTCGTTGATCTGACATACGGGACGCTTGGGACAACGAAATGGCTGTCCGTGAACAGAGCAGAATCGATCGCGATTTGATAAGCCTGCCCACGTGCGACGTGAAAGCTCGTGGAGTTGCGCATTCGCCAGTTGCAGCCGCACCCGCCGGAATAGCAGGCGAGAAAATTATTACTCGCGACCAGTGAGAGGTGTTCGACATTGCTCCCGGCATACACTGTGAGCAGCGGATTAAAATTTGTCGCGCTGACATTCAGCGTCACGATCCCATTTGAAGGCGCAGTCCAAGTCCACCACGCGGTTTGTCCGGTCGAAATTCCAGGCAACATCGGTTCGCCCGCTTCACTCGTTGACCCGGCCAACGTTCCCAAAATATTTGTTCCGATAATTGTTTCCCGGTTCGCGAAATTATCGTTGGCCGGTTGCGCGTGAGCCTCATAGGCAAGGAAACCGACCAAGGTGAGAATCAACATTGCGTTACGTTTCAGAGGGAACTTCATTGAGCGTCCAGACGTTATCCCGCCGCTTTGGGTGAGGCGAGCTTTGAATCAAAGAATTACAGACTGATTTCGGACGACCTGATTTCGTCGAAGGGAGGAGCCGACTCAAATTCGTCTCGCGATGGTCACACCGAATTGGTAACTCTCTTCCATGTTCACCACCGCAAATTCAAAAAAGTTCGCCGGCGATCTTCAATCGCCAACGATGAAGCCACTCGCAAAAATTTGCGCGCTGTGCTTTTTGGCGAGCGGGTTGGCTGCGCCCGCCGATGAAACGCGTCTTTATCAAAACACCCTGACGCCAATTAAAAATCCCCAGCCTCTCCTCGCCGACGATCCAGAATGGGTCGAGCCGATCCGCGAGACCAACCGTTTCGAAGCGCCGATTCTCGTCGATGACGCAGACGCCGATTTGTCGGTGCGCGCCTGGCGATTTTCCTACAACGCTCGCGGCATCATCGAAATGCCGAACCGATTGCGCGCCAAAGAGACGGCGGTCATCATGGTTCATCCGTGGGGGATTGATGATGGGCAAGGATGGGACACCCCGGATCCGGCGGGTGTCGCGGATTTTTGCACGCCGCAAAAAAATCATCTCGCTGCCCAGCACACGCATAATGTCATCAATCCTTTTCTGAAATCGATGCGCGGAAAAGTTTCGTTGGTTTTGCTCAGCCTCCCCGGCAATGAGGATCCGATTCGGAAAAAATTGTATCGCTCGTTCAAAGGATCACCGCCGGAAACGGAACGGAAGGAGGGCGCAAAAGAGTTGAAAGCGAAACTGACCGGTTTTGTTTATCGCGGCGAACCGCTCCCCGCTTCCCTCAAATTGTCGCGCGAGACACCGGTCATCGATTATTTCAAACAGTTTCCCGGTTTGGATGCGGGCGACAAATATGATCCCAAAGGATTTTGGGAACTGCCGATCCCAGTGACGACCGACATCGATCTCGATCCCGCGGATGTGATCATTTATGACGGCGAAGGTTATCCCGCGCTGAAAAAGTTTCTTCAGGGAAATGGAATTCGTCACGTGCTGCTCACCGGTTATGCGGCGGACATGTGCTACGCGCGAACCTGCGCGGGTTATGAAAATCTCTCCAAAGACTTTAATGTCTTTCTCGTCGGCGATACGACGCTGGCGACATTTCCTGCCGCAGCTACTCCGCGATTCACGACGAGCGCGCACATTTCCTTTGCGTCGCTCAATCAACTGGTGACGCAGATTTCGTGGATCAAGTTCGAGGGTAGCGCCGGGGTTTCGCGGGCGAGTGTTGGGCAAAAATAAAAGGCGAGTTTCAAAATCAATTTCATGGAAACAGTCCGCAAAGGTTGGATGAACGCTGGGAAAAGCGGTAGAGGACTACCGCACTCCAAGACGCTCGCGCGCTGGACAATCCGTTTGGAATGGCGCGAAGCGTCTTAGAGTGCGCCAGTCCTCTGGCGCTTTAGCGGAGATTGAAACCACCACTCGCCTGCAAAACTCGAAATAATTTTGTGAAAGCGCTCTTGAAAAATTCCTCTCTTCGCACCCGCTGGAGGCAGATGCTACCCGTTTTTTCGCGACGCGATTTTTTGAAAACTTCCGCGCTGGCTACGAGCGGAATTGCTCTCGGCGAAAAACTGTTTGCGCAGGAACAGAAAAAAAATCCGGCGAAGAAGGCGCTCATCGCCATCACTCTTGATTTGGAAATGGCGCGAAATTTTCCGAACTGGGACGACACGCATTGGGATTATGAAAAGGGAAATCTCAATGACGAAACAAAAACATACGCGGTTGAAGCAGCGCGACGCGTGAAAGCTCATGGCGGCATCATCCATTTTTTTCTGGTTGGTCGCGCGCTGGAGCAGGAGAACGTCGATTGGCTCAAAGAAATTTTGGCGATGGGCCATCGCATTGGCAACCACACCTACGATCACGTTTTTGTCCGGGCAAAAACGCTGGATGAAGTTCAATACATTTTCAAACGCGCGCCGTGGCTGGTCGAGGGAAAGAAGCCGCTGGATGTCATTCGCGAAAATATTCAGATGGCGAGCGCCGCGATCAAATCGCGGCTGGGAATTGAGCCAGCCGGTTTTCGCACGCCGGGCGGTTTTGCCGACGGACTCACTCCGACCCCGGACGTGCAACAGATGTTTTTGGATTTGGGTTTCAAATGGATCAGTTGCAAATATCCGGCGCACTTGTATGGCGATCCCGGCTCAGCGCCAACCAAGAAAGTTTTCGACGATATCATTCGAGCGCAAAACGACGCGCAACCATTTATTTATCCCAGCGGCTTGATTGATATTCCGATGAGTCCGATCAGCGATATCGGCGCTTTTCGAAATGGCAAATGGAAGCTCGCTGATTTTCTGAAAGCGATTCGCCTCGGGGTCGAATGGGCGATTGCGCACGGAGAGGTTTACGACTTTCTCGCGCATCCGGCGGTGCTTTATCCCAGCGATCCAGAATTCAAAGCGATTGAATTGATTTGCGATTTAGTGAAGAAATCCAAAGGCCGTGCCACGCTCGTTGACTTGGAAACCATCGCTGCGCAAACCCGGGCGAACAGGTGATTGATGTTTGGTGTTTGGTGTTTGGTGTTTGGTGTTTGGTGTTTGGTGTTTGGTGTTTGGTGTTTGGTGTTTGGTGTTTGGTGTTTGGTGTTTGGTGTTTGGTGTTTGAAGTTTGGTGTTTGAAGTTGGCAATTTGGTGCGCGAGAGAGGACTTGAACCTCCACCCCTTGCGGGACCAGATCCTAAGTCTGGCGTGTCTGCCATTTCACCACTCGCGCAAAATGGAGTGACAATTAACAGAAGATTTCCGACGCGCGCAACAACGATGGCTCAACGCGGAGTGATTATAGTTTGCCGTTAACTGCCATTACTGAGCAATGCTCGGCGCTCCAAACTCTACCCACGAACCTGCCGGTAGCCGCCGACCTGAGAAGGTGGAACCTCGCACGCCAAGTCAAGTCCGCCTCCCCACGTCGGCGGCTACGGTTCATGGGTTCAATGCCCGAAATTTTCTTTCGGCGAAATCTCTCCTGAGTTCTGTGAAGTTGCTTTTGCCTCCTGCCCCGCTACTCTCCCGCGATGGACAAGTTAGAAAGAACACCGGGCGAAAAGTTGGAAAAAACACCCGTCGATCCCGAATTGAAAAAGCGGATTCAAGACCTGATCGCTTTCAAAGGCGGCGGTTATAATCCCGATCACGTCGAGGACATCATCGTCAATGCGCTGAAACTTTTGACCGATGTGAAAGATCGCGGGGACGTGCGGGTCATCCGCACGGCGGTGCGCGAACTCCGTTACGCCTTTCGTTTGTTTGCTCCCTATCACGAAACGCGCAAGGTGACGATTTTCGGTTCGGCGCGGACGTTGCCGACGAAGCAGGAATATATGCAGGCGGTGGATTTCGCGCGGAAAATTGTCGCGGCCGGTTACATGGTTATCACCGGCGCGGGGCCGGGAATCATGCAGGCCGGACACGAAGGCGCGGGACTGGAAAAAAGTTTTGGCGCGAACATTCGTCTGCCTTGGGAGCAAGGCGCGAACCCGATCATCGACAAAGATAAAAAGTTGGTGACCTTCAAATATTTTTTCACACGCAAACTGACTTTTGTCCGGCACTCCGATGCGTTTGTTTTATTTCCCGGCGGCTTCGGCACGCTCGACGAAGGTTACGAAGCCATCACGCTGATGCAGACCGGCAAGCATCGCCTCATGCCGCTGGTCTTGATGGACAAACCGGGCGGCACTTATTGGAAAACGTGGGACAAAAATGTCCGCGAACATTTATTGCGCGACCAACTGATTTCGCCCGACGATTTGCATCTTTATCAAATCACCGATGACGCGGATCAAGCGGTGAAATGGATTTCGCGTTTCTATCGCAACTATCATTCGAGCCGGTTTGTCAAAGACCTTTTTATTCTGCGGCTCAAACGCGCGCCATCGGAGGCCGCCCTCGAAGGATTGAATGAGGATTTCGCCGACATCATCAGCGGAGAAAAAATGCACGTGATCGAGGCGACAGCGGAGGAACGGGAGGATAATGATTTGGTCGAGTTGCAGCGAATCGCTTTTGGGTTTGATCGCAGACAATACGGGCGTTTGCGTCAGTTGATCGATTTGCTGAATGGATTTTGAGAGAATAGTTCGAAGCCCAAAGTTTTAAGTTCAAACTTGTGGAAGAAAGTGCCGCCGGAAAAAAATCAACACTTGAAACCCGCCTGTAGCGAAACATATATTCCCGACGCAACAAAAATTTTTATGGCTGACATCGCAAATAAATATCCGGAAAACGTGGGTGGCAAATATTACGTGGATAACCAGTGCATCGATTGCGACCTCTGCCGCGAAACTGCGCCGAGCAATTTCACCCGCAACGACGACGGCGGTTACTCCTACGTGTTCAAACAACCCACCACGCCGGACGAAGAAGCCCAGTGCAAAGAAGCGATGGAAGGCTGCCCGGTCGAGGCGATCGGCAACAACGGCGAAATGGAAGCAGCGGTCGTCGCGTAAGGCTTGAAATCCGAATCCCCGAAATCCGAATATCGAAACGACTTCCCGCCAGCGTCACGGACCGTGCCTCGCCACCCAAGAAAGTTCCGCACCCACTTTCGGCTTTCGAGCTTCGGATTTCTTTCGGATTTCGGATTTCGCGCTGCGGGCTAATTTCTTTCGCTCAAAGAATATCTTCGCAAAAAAACCTCGCGCGTGACCTCTACGGTTTTTTGTTTTCTCCTCCCGCGAAAGACCTATCGTTTTCAAGACCTATCGTTTTCGTATGAAGACCGTGAACGTGAATCTCGGGCCAAGAACGTATTCGATTTTGATCGGAACGAATTTGCTTCCCGAACTCGGTCAACGTTGCGTTCGTTTCAAATTTGCCAAACGTTGCGCCGTCATTTCCGATCGCAACGTTGCCGCCCTTTATGGAAAGACCGCGATGCGTTCCCTGCGTCTTGCCGGCTTTGATCCAGTTCTCATCACCATTCCCGCTGGAGAAACCGCGAAAAATCTGGAAACCGTTCACGATTGTTACGACCAACTCGCCGCCCATCGAATCGAGCGGAAATCTTTGGTCGTTGCTCTGGGCGGCGGCGTGGTTGGCGACTTGGCCGGGTTCGTTGCCGCGACTTATCTGCGCGGAATCCCTTTCGTCCAGGCGCCGACCACTTTGCTCGCGCAGGTCGATAGTTCGGTGGGCGGAAAGGTCGGAGTCAATTTGCGGGCGGGAAAAAATTTAGTCGGCGCATTTTATCAACCGCGCCTGGTGCTGTGCGATTTGGGCGCATTGAAAACTTTGCCGGACCGGGAATTTCGCGCCGGTCTAGCCGAAGTAATCAAATACGGGATCATCTACGACGCGACGCTGTTCAAAAATCTGGAGCGCGATTTGCCAAAAATTCTTCAGCAGGATTCCAAAATTTTGGCGTCGATCATCGCGCGTTGTTGCCAGATCAAGGCTGAGGTGGTGGCGCAGGACGAAACGGAATCCGGCCTCCGCGCCATTTTAAATTTCGGCCACACCATCGGGCACGCCATTGAAGCCATTTCCGGTTACGGCAAATATCTTCATGGAGAAGCGATCTCCATCGGACAGGTTGCAGCGGCCAGACTTTCCGCGCCCATTTGCGCGCTGCCGGAATCAGACGTAGCGCGGATCATCAATCTCTTTTCCGCCGCGCAGTTGCCCACCACGATAAAATTATCGCCCGCAGAACAAAAAAAATTATTCAAAGCGATGCAACTGGACAAAAAAGTCAGCGGCGGCGAAGCGCGGTTTGTCCTGGCAAAAAAAATTGGGAAAGTCGTTTTTGGGGTTAAAGTGCCGCCAGCTTTGGTCTCGGACACCGTCGCCAAATTATCGCAGATAAATAATTGACAGCCGGTAATTGAATCCCTAATTTGCTTTCACTCGAAACAACGTTTTACTAATAAAACTATGAAACTATTTGGAAACTTCACGGGCAAGCTCCTCGCTTGCGTCTCCGCCTTGGCATTGACCTCCCTGGCTTTTGATCTCAACGCGCAAACCATGCAGCAAGGCAGCGCAAAGGTTCGTCAAATAAAAGGCTCGGCTCAATACTCCGCCGACAGCGGCGCGTGGGTTCCGCTCAAGACCGGAGCAACCCTTCATCCAGGCTCGACCGTGAAAACGGCCGTGGAGTCGATCGTCGATTTGGATCTCGGCCCAAATGGACCACTGATCCGTATCGCTCCCAATTCCACCGTCAGTCTCGATAAATTAACTTTCGCCGGCACCGGCATGGACAGCGTCATTGAAACTCGGCTCAGCGTTCAAAACGGAACCCTGATTGGCAACGTCAAGAAGTTGGCCAAAGCCTCCAAATACGAAATCAAAACCCCGAACGGCGTCGCCGGTATTCGCGGGACTGATTACGTTGTCTCGGTCAAACAACGCGCCGATGGAACCTACGAAGTCACCTTCACCGACGTGGACGGCACGCTGGTCGTGGTAGCGATGGTCAATGGCACTCCTGAAACTGTTGTGCTCAATGCCGGTGAATCCTGGACACCGGGAAGTCCCGTGAAGCCAGCTCCCGCCCAACTCTTGGAATTTTACCGGGATCAAATCGCTTTGCTTCTCAACGCAAATCCTCCGACACGAACTTTACCGTCCGTCATCTCCGCGATCGAACAACGGGTTTCTCCCACGATTGGCGCTCCCTTTGTTCCGCGCGAACCCTCCCCATAGGGAGAGTGAGTTTAGGCCGTTCTAATTAACCGGGTTTCAAACCCAGAGTGACCTTGTGTTGCTCTGGGTTTTTTGTTTAGCTCGCGTAAGTGAACCTGAAGTCCTTCAAGCCCGTTCCTGTTCTCATCGCAGTCACCACCATCAGCCTCGCCTGTTTTTTTCAATCCCAATTTTTTTCCAATCGTTTTGATTTTTTCAAACGGCTGGAATGGGTCACCTACGATCAGCGCGTCAAAGTCGCTCAAAAATTTCCCGTCCCTTCCGCCACCAATCTGGCGGTGATTCGGCTGGACGAAATTACTGTCAAAATTTTGGGGAACCTGGCCTGGCCATTCCCGCGACAGTTGCACGGAAAAGTTGTGCGCGAACTCGCTGCGCAGGGCGCCACGGCGGTCGGTTTCGACATCCTGTTCGGTGAACTGCGGCCCTTCGATTCACTGGTCGCCATGCCCGACCGAAGTCTGGTTGAATCGGACGTTTTTTTTGCGGACCAAATGCGCGCGGCCGGCAATGTTGTTTTGGCTTCTGAGTCGGAAATTTTTCCCCCGCCCCTTTTCGCCTCCAACGCAATGGCGGTGGGCGACATCGCGGCGGAATCCGATTCCGACGGCGTGTTGCGCCGCGCCAAAGTTTTCATGGATGATCCTCAGCACGGTCGCCGCTGGCACATGGGGATTGTTCTGGCCGCCAAGGCGCTCGCCTTGGATTTGGACCGCGCCGTCATCCAGCCGCGCAGAATTATTTTAAATTCATCGACGGGCGAGCGACGAATAATTCCAGTCGATGAGAACGGGGATTTTTTAATCAACTGGAGCATCCCCTGGGATGATCCAAAGCGATTGACGGTGATGCCCTACGGCGCGCTGATTGAGTTTGATAAAATTCGCCAATCGGGAGACCTCGCTTTGTATCGGCAAGCTCTCGATTTGTTTCGATCGGAATCGGGCCGAAGTAACCTGGCCGGGGATGCGCCGTTCAAAAATAAATTAGTCGTCATCGGGTCAACCCTGGTGGGCAACAATCTCACCGATCGCGGCGCGACTCCGCTCAACAAACAAGACTACCTCCTTAGCAAACATTGGAACGTCGCCAATTCCGTTCTGACGAACCGCTTCATTCGCCCAACCCCTTATCTCATTGCCGTGTTGTTGATCGTGCTCACGGGTGTTCTCTCCGCGTGGCTTACTCTCCAATTGCGCGCCGTGGCGGCGTCCGTCTCCGTCGCTCTCGCCATCCTGCTCTACATCGCCGCGAGTTTTTATTTGTTTGTGCAGTTTCGCTATTGGATTCCGCTGGTGGTGCCGGTCGTCTTCGCCATGGTGTTAAGTCACCTCTGCCTGGTGACTTATCGCGTTCTGGTCGAGCAAAACGAGCGGCGTCGAGTCAAAGCGGTTTTTTCCAAAATGGTTTCGCCCAGCGTCGTCAACGAGCTTCTCAATGTCCAAAAACTTTCCCTCGGCGGCGCTCGCCGTCAGATCACCGTTTACTTCGCGGACGTGCGCGGTTTCACCGAAATGACTGATCTGCACCAGTCCCGCGCCGAAGAATACGTTCAGGAAAACAAATTGACCGGCCTGGCCGCTGAAGCGCATTTCGACGCGCAAGCCCGGGAGACTCTCGCCACCGTCAACCTTTATCTCGGAACCATCGCCGACAAAGTCAAAGAGCATCACGGCACTTTGGACAAATACATCGGCGATTGCGTGATGGCTTTTTGGGGCGCGCCCATCACCAACCATCAACACGCGCTCTGCTGTGTTCGCGCCGCCATCGATTCGCAGCGCGCCATGCACGTGCTCAATCAACAACGCGCCCTCGAAAATAAAAAACGCGAGCAGGAAAATCTGGCCAGAGTCGCCACCGGCCAGCCGCCTTTGCAAATGCTTCCTCTCTTGACCCTCGGCAGCGGCATCAACACCGGCACCATAATTGCCGGACTGATGGGGTCGGATACGCACGGTTTGAATTACACCGTTTTCGGCCGCGAAGTAAATCTGGCCAGCCGCCTCGAAGGGGTGTCGGGCCGCGGGCGAATCATCATCGGCGAAGCCACCTTCCGCGATCTCGAGCGCGACGACCCTCGCCTTGCCGCAACTTGCGTCGCGTTGCCCCCGGAAAAAGTAAAAGGTTTTCGCAACGCGGTAAATATTTACGAAGTCCCGTGGAAAATAGTTTCAGAAATTCCCGCTGCCGAAGATATTCCCATCCCCGCCCTCGGCACGGTAAAAATTTAAGATCAGTCCTATAAGTCTCATTCGTCATCTTCCTCGAAGTTCAGCATTTTCGAGCACGGGCTTTTAGGGCAAGTCCCGATTTCCCTAACTGCTCGGCCCAATCTACTTTTCCTCATGCGCCAGGAGACAGAATTGGAGGTCGGAGGAAAACGATTGCAGGTGTCGAACCTCGACAAAATTTTATATCCAAAAGCCCGCTTCACCAAAGGCCAGGTCATTGATTATTACATTCGGGTTTCCCCCGTTCTTCTGCCCCATTTGAAAATGCGACCGCTCACCTTGAAGCGTTATCCAAACGGAGTTGAAGCGGAATTTTTCTACGAAAAAAAATGTCCCTCCCACCGGCCACCGTGGGTCAACACCGCCAAAGTTTGGAGCGAAGGAAATCAAGCGGACATTTATTTTTGCATGGCCAACGATTTGCCCACGCTCGTTTGGGCGGCGAACCTGGCTGATCTCGAATTGCACACGTCCCTGGCGCGCTATCCCAAAATCCAATCTCCCACCATGGTCGTCTTCGATTTGGACCCCGGCCCGCCCGCGAACATTGTCCAATGCTGTCAGGTCGGAATTTGGTTGCGGACAATTTTAAATGATTTCGGTCTCGCATGTTTTCCAAAAACTTCCGGCTCGAAAGGACTGCAAATTTACGCGCCCTTGAACACACCCACTAATTATGAAATCACAAAAACTTTCGCAAAACACCTCGCCGAACGTCTCGAACGTGAGCATCCAGAACTGGTCGTATCTCGAATGGCAAAAGCCCTTCGCGCCGGAAAAGTTTTCGTCGATTGGAGCCAGAACGACGACCACAAGACGACGGTTTGCGTTTACTCGCTCCGCGCCAAGGAATTTCCGACGGTCTCAACGCCGCTGACCTGGGCCGAAGTCGAAGCCACTTTGAAAAAAGGCGATCCCGAAAAATTGGTTTTCACGTCCGATCAAGTTTTGAAACGTGTCGAAAAACATGGCGACCTTTTTGAGCCGGTCTTGCAATTGAAACAACGTTTGAAAGCGAACCTCGTATGAAAAAAAAGGTTGCGCACGACACCACTTTGCAAACGTATGAAGCCAAAAGAAATTTTCGCGAAACAAAAGAGCCAAAGCCGCGCGTCGCCAAATCGAAGTCGGCCAAAGACCTGATGTTCGTGATCCAGAAACACGACGCCAGCCGTTTGCACTACGATTTCCGTCTCGAAATGGAAGGTGTTTTAAAATCATGGGCGGTGCCGAAAGGATTGCCCATGAAGCGCGGCGAAAAACATTTGGCCATCCACGTGGAAGATCATCCGATGGATTACGCGCATTTCGAAGGGACGATTCCCGAAGGAAATTACGGCGGCGGCACGGTCATGGTCTGGGACACGGGGACTTACGAAGTCTCGGGAACGGACCCGCTCACTGGCTTGAAGGAAGGAAAGTTGCACCTGCAATTGTCCGGGGAAAAAGTGAAAGGAGAGTGGGCGCTAATTCGGATCAGACCCCGCCCGGGTGAGAAAGAATCGTGGTTGCTTTTTAAAGCCGGCGAAGATGCGGAGCCGCTGTCGGCAAAAAAAGAGGACGAATCCGTTTTGACGCATCGGTCGATGGAAAAAATTGCCAACGACAACGACGCGCAATGGGGCAGCAGCCGCCAAACGAAAAGCCCGAAGAAGATTGAGGCGTTGGCCCGTTCTGCTTCCCCCGAGAAAAAATCCCCGGCTCAAAAAAAAACTCCTGACGCTATTTTAGAAAATGCGCCTGCCGGGAGAATAGAATTCCTCGCGCCGATGAAATGCCGGTTGGCTCAAGAACCACCGCGCGGCGACGACTGGATTTACGAAATAAAATTCGATGGCTTCCGCGCGCTGGCTCTTAAGCAAAACGACGAAGTCAGGTTGCTCTCCCGTTCCGCCAAGGATTTGACCGCGCGCTTTCCTTCCATCGCCGACGCGGTGCGCCAGTTGCCTTTTCAAAACGGAATTCTCGACGGAGAAATCGTTGCGCTTGACGAAAAAGGCCGCTCGTCTTTTCAACTGTTGCAAACGGCGAACATGCCGGGTCAAGCGCGCGGCCCACTCTGTTTTTACGTTTTCGATCTGCTCAACCTCGACGGAAAAAAACTGACCGGCTTTCCGCTGGTGCGACGAAGAGAAATTTTGCAAAAGCTCACTGTGCCCGCGCACGAGCCGGTCCGCTACTCGGCCAACATCACCGGAGATCCCAATAAACTCCTGGCCGAGATTCGCAAGCGCGGCTTGGAAGGGATCATCGCCAAACGGGTTGATTCCAAATACGAAGCCGGGCTTCGCACCGGCTCTTGGATTAAAATTAAAATCGTCAACGACCAGGAATTCGTCATTGGCGGCTACACCCAGCCGAAAGGTTCGCGAGATTTTTTTGGCGCGCTACTGGTCGGCTATTTTGAAAAGGAGAAATTTATTTTCGCCTCAAAAGTCGGGACGGGTTTCAACCAGGCGCTGTTGACCTCGCTTTACAAAGAATTTCAAAAAATCAAACGCGACCAATGCCCCTTTGCCAACTTGCCCGAGAAACGTTCCGGCCGATACGGGCAAGGCGTGACGGCCGCCGAAATGAAACGTTGCAGTTGGGTCGAGCCGAATCTGGTCGCGCAAATCCATTTCACGGAGTGGACGCGCGACGGGCATTTGCGGCATCCGGTTTTCCTCGGGTTGCGCGAAGACAAAAAAGCCCGTGAAGTCGTCCGGGAAAAATAAGCCCATGGAAAAAGAAGAAAATAATTTGCCGCCCGCGCCAAAGGCTGAGGTGGAAGCGATCAAAAATCAGCCGGAAGTTAAGCAAGCGCTGGAAGAAACCGCGCACACTTCCACTCTAAAGAAAGAAACCGAGACCAAAACCAAACGCAAAGTAATCGCCACCGGATACTTCTTCGCGTTGGGAATATTTCTCGCCGCCTATTTTGTTCTAAAGCTGAAATTTTTCTCCGCTGAATTGTCTCGATGGACTTTTTGGCGGGAATATCACGAGTTGATAGAAACGGGCGTGTTGGGCGGTGTTTTCGTCGCGGCCATTTTGTTTGGGATGAAGGTGGTGGAGATTTATTTGTTGTCCCGCGTTCGCGACACCGCCTCCCGTTTCAACCTGACGCGCATTTTGCATTTAGTCACCGGGTTGGCCATCGCGTTCCTCTGCGTCTCGATGCTCTTCTCCAACTGGAGAGCATCGCTCAAGTCGCTCGGGCTGATTTCTTTGATTCTCGGTTTCTCGCTGCAAACGCCCATTACCAGTTTCATGGGTTGGATTTATATTTTAACGCGCCACCCTTATCGCGTCGGTGACCGCATCAAAATCGGCGAGGCCAAAGGCGACGTGATCGACGTGAGTTACCTCGACACGACGCTTTGGGAATTTGGCGGCGATTATCTTTCGACCGACCATCCCAGTGGTAGAATTATTAAATTTCCCAACTCAAAAGTCTTGAGCACAGAAGTGTGGAATTATTCGTGGCCGCTGTTCCCCTACATCTGGAATGAAATAAAATTTCAAATCGCTTACGAGAGCGACTTGGAATTCGTCGCCGCTACGATGCAAAAAATTGCCGAGAAAGAATTGGGCGAAAATATGAAAAAACAAATCGCCATCTTTCGCGAGCTGCTCGCACAAACACCCGTCAACCATTTGGAAGTGCGAGAACGGCCCTCCGTTTTTTTTCGCGTGGGTGACAATACCTGGTTGGAAGCAACCGTGCGCTATCTGGTCGATCCAAAAATGGCTGGCCGAACCAAAAATGATTTGATCCGAAAATTATTAGCCGCGCTCAACGCCGCGCCCGAAAAAGTGATGTTCCCAAAAAGCAACGCGCGCTAACTCAAACCCTATGAAAAAATCAGCAGAAAAAAAAACCGCAGCAGGCCAAAAAAATAACGGTGGCTGGTTCCGAATCCTGGCGAGCCGGACCTCCGGGATTGTGGGTAACGCGTGGTCGTTTCTCGGCGCTGTTCTAGCCATTGCAATCTGGGCTGCGCTCGGACCGGTTTTTGGATTCTCCGATACCTGGCAACTGGTCATCAACACCGGCACCACCATCGTTACTTTTTTAATTGTGTTTTTAATTCAGAACACGCAGAACCGCGACGCCAAGGCGATTCACCTCAAACTGGACGAGTTGATTTTCGCGGTCAAAGGAGCGCGCAATAATTTGATCGACTTGGAAGACTTGTCGGATGAGCAATTGGCGAAGATGGAAAAACATTTCAAGCGCCTGGCCAAGACAGCAGGGAGAGCGACTCAGGAGCGAGAAGAGAGCGACGAATAGACTTGAGCTTGCACCGGATTATAAAAAAAATGTAGCCGCTGACTTGAGGAAGCGGTCTGCGGAACTAATCCCGATCCGCCTCCTCACGTCGGCGCCTACAAATCACTCTAGCGGTCTCGATCTACGGTCTTCGTTCCAATGCCGCTGGCGCGTTTGGCAATTTTTCGGCTGGTCAAAACTTTTGAAACAGTCCCCGTTTTTAAATAAAGATTTCGCACCTTGTTGAGCATTTCATCGCGCCGATCATACAAGCGTTTGAGTTTTCGCGGCTTGGTTCGACTCAAGCAATACGCCGTCAGGAGCGGAAGCGAAATAGTTGAATCAACATAAGCGACGACGCAATCAGGCAATGAATCGGGATCCACTTTTCCCCAACTCACCGCTTCGGCTGGAGTCGCGCCGCTCAGTCCGCCCGTATCGGGCCGCGCGTCAGTGCATTGCAAAAAGTAGTCATGCCCCTTTTCCTCGATGCCCATCACTTCCTGAATCTGCGGCTCGGTTTGCAGCATGAAATTTTTCGGCGAACCGCCCCCCAGAATAAAAACGCTGGACTTGTGTCCGGTCGATTTCGCTTCGTAAACGATGGCGGCGGTTTGATTCACATCCCGATTTACGTCTGGCAAAAGTTTTGAATCGCGCATCGACATCGCGGCCACATTCATCCCGATGGAACTATCGCCCGGACTGCTCGTAAAAATCGGGATGCCGCATTCGTAGGCCGTGGAAAGAAGCGAGCTATCGCGGAGGCCAAGTTTTTTTTGTCGGGCGTAAACAAATTTGCCGAGGAGAAAATGAAACTCGTCCGTGCCCATCGTCCGCTGAAATTCAATTCCTTGAATCACCTCGCGCACAAACGCGTCGGTGTCGAGCAACACGTTGTAATCGAACAAAATGTCGTAAATGCGAATCACCCCGTCGCGATGCAGATCCACGTCGTCGAGGAACGGCGAGCCAGCATAAAGTTTCATGTCCAAACCGTAATGCAAATCGTGATAAAGATTTGCGCCCGTCGAGACGATCCAATCGACAAAGCCCGCTTTCATCAGTGGGATCAAGCAGGATTTTCCCAAACCAGCCGGAGTCAACGCGCCGGTCAAACTCATTCCGATAAAGCCATCATTGGGCAACATTTTTTCGGTGAGCAATTTGGCCGCTTCGCGAATCCGCCCGCCGTTGTAAGCCAGAAAAGTTTGATCGATCAGGTCGGCGGCGGAAATATTTTTCCCAACGCCGAGCGGATTGAGACGCGGATAGGCGGCAAATTTGTTGGAACGCCGGGCAGTTTTACTCATGCGCGGGAGTTTTGCGAAAACAACCGCAAAGGCAATTGGAATTTGAGGCGCGAATTAAAACATGTTGAAAACAATGGCCGCGAAGAGAAGAAATATTTCGCGAGCACGGGGTAGCATCTGCCTCCGGCGGGTGCGAAAAAATTTGTGTGGCGCTCGTTTTTTTGGAAAGAAAAAGGGAAGTCTCCACGCACCCGCCAGAGGCAGATGCTACCCCGCGTCGCCTATGCGACGTTAGTTTCGCGATATTTCTGCTTTTGGATTCTCGGCTGGACGTTTGGAACACGAGGGCCTTGCGCTTGCGCGAAGCAAACTCGGGAACGGAGCATCAGTGTGCCCGTCAGCAAATCGGCCAACGGCAGGACGACGTTAAAATTTTTGTGCATGTAACGGTGATGCAAAAGGTGGTGGCCATTGAGACGGAAAAAAATCCACGAGCGTTCCAATTGACGTTGTTTGGGCAGATGCATGCACCAATGCATATATTCGTAAGCGCCATAATAACCGGCGATGGCGATGGTCGAGCCAAGCACAAGCCAGTAGTTGCCGATGACAATGCAGGCGATCAGGAACGGCAACTGGCAAGCCAATACCAAGACCGGCCCGTTCCACCACGCCATTGGAATCGTTTCTTTGTCGGACTCATTGATCAGATGATAGGTGTGATCAGCTTTGAACGTGCGATGATGCACGACCGCGTGCCGCTCGAATGGATAAACGAATTTACCCAGCGGCCGATGCATAATGTATTTGTGCAACACCCATTCGAAGAACGAAGCGAAGACGATACCCAAAGTAATCCCGAGAACTGTTAGAAACATGGTCGCAGACTGTCCTCTAAAAATTCTCGGATGGCAAATAACTTTTTTAAAAAAATTTCGCGCTCTCACTCCGCTTGCCGTGAGCGTGTCGCGTTGGCAAGCTAAACAAAATGCGGGAGACTTTTCGAGCCTGGACGGAAGCGAGCGAGACCTTCGTTCTCGAAGTGATTTTGGGCCAGCGCCCGGGCAAACGCGCCACTCTTCTCCGCGGCTTGCTCTTCGCGCTTTCAAAACTTTTTCTCGGCGCGGTCAAAGCCCGCCGGTTTCTTTACAACGTCCGCATTTTTCGAGACTCGACTCTCGGCGTGCAGGTCATCGCGGTGGGAAATCTGACCGTCGGCGGAACTGGAAAAACTCCCGTCGTCGAAAAATTTGCGCGCGAGTTGCAAGACCAGGGCCGCACCGTCGCCATTCTCTCTCGCGGCTATCGCTCCAAACCGGCGCCCATCGCCAAACGGCTTTGGGATAGAATTCTTTTTCGCCACGACAGCACTCCGCCCCGCATCGTTTCCGATGGAAAAAATTTATTGCTCGATTCCGAGACAGCCGGTGACGAACCCTACATGCTCGCCTCCAATTTGAAAGATGTCGTCGTGCTGGTCGATAAAGACCGCGTCAAAGCCGGACGCTTCGCCATTCAGGAATTTGGCTGCGACACCCTCCTGCTCGACGATGGTTTTCAATATTGGAAATTGCGCGGTCGCCGCCACGATGTCGTTCTCGTTGATCGCCAGCAACCTTTTGGCAACGAACAATTGTTGCCGCGCGGGACCTTGCGGGAACCACCTTCACACCTCGCGCGCGCCACCACGATTTTCATCACAAAAAGTGACGGCGACACCGCCGCGTTGCGTGAGAGAATTGCCAAATACAATCCCACCGCCGGCATCATCGAGTGCATCCACGCGCCGCTTTACTTTGAAGATGTTTTCAGCGGGGAACGCCAGGGCCTCGATCTGCTGCCCGGAAAAAAAATCGCGTCGCTCAGCGGCATCGCGCAGCCGGAAAGTTTCGAGCAAAGCCTGATCAACCTCGGCGGCGAATTGGTCTATTCCAAACGCTTCGCCGATCACCATCGCTTCACGCAGCAGGAAATTATCAACACGATCAACCGCGCAAAAAAACGCCAGGCCCAGGCCATCATCACCACGCAAAAAGATGCGGTGCGTTTTCCAAAAATTGACCGGCGCGACCTCGCCATTTATTTCATGCGGGTCGAAATAAAAATCCTCAGAGGCGCGGATGGCTTTCAGGATTGTGTCCGAAAAATCTGTCTCCGTTGACATGGACAAACCACTTTATTTTTTGGCGCGAGCGGTTATCGCCTTGCTTCAGGCCTTGCCCCTAACGGTGGTGGCGCGAACCGGACGAGCGGGGGGCGGCTTGTTTTATCTGCTGGATGTGCGCCACCGAAAAGTCGCGTTGAAAAATTTGAATCGTTGTTTCGGCTCGGAGAAATCGGCTCAAGAACTTCGCGCTATCGCCAGAGAAAATTTTAAACGCATCGGCGAAAATTTTTGTTGCGCGGCAAAAACCGCCTCCATGCCAATCGAGCAATTGCGGGAAAGAATTGAACTCACGGGCGAGGAAAAATTCTTGCCCAAGCCCGGCGAACCGCCCCAGAGCCGCGTCGTCGCCGTCGGCCACTTCGGCAACTTCGAATTGTATGCCCGCCTGGGCCAACTCATTCCGATGTATAAAACCGCGACCACTTATCGCGGCCTGCGCCAGCCTTCTCTCAACCGATTATTATTGTCGCTGCGTGAACGGTCGGGCTGTTTGTTTTTCGAGCGGCGCACCGACGCAGCCGCTTTGAAAAGCGCGATGCAGCAGCCCAATTTGATTCTCGGTTTGCTGGCCGACCAGCACGCGGGCAACAACGGTTTGCGCATTCCTTTTTTTGGCGTGGACTGTTCCACCACTGCGGCGCCGGCGGTTTTTGCGCTTCGCTACCGATGCCCGCTCTTCACCGGAATTTGTTTTCGGACCGGACTGGCCCAATGGCGCATGGAAGCCGGCGAAGCGATTCCCACCCGCGAAAATGGCGAACCGCGTTCGTCTGAAGCAATCATGATTGATGTCAATCGCGCGTTTGAAAAAGCCATTCGGCGAGATCCAGCCAACTGGTTTTGGGTCCATAACCGTTGGAAACCGCGCACGGCAAAAAGTCGCGTGCCGAATCTGGAGAGCCTCGAGCCGGAAGCGGCTCTGGCTACAGTCGAAGAGGAAGAATAGAAAAATGTCAGAGCGCCATTCTCCAGATTTTCTTATTCCTCCTCGCAAAATACTGGTGCGCGGCGTGAACTGGCTCGGCGATGCGGTCATGACCATGCCCGCGTTGCAACGTTTGCGGGAAGCAAAGCCAGACGCGCACATCGCATTGCTCACGCCCGAAAAACTCGCCGGACTTTGGGAAAATCACTCCGCCATAAATTCCGTTTTAACTTTTAAGTCCGGGGAAAATCCGTGGCGCATTGGTCGAAAATTGCGCGCAGAAAAATTTGATCTCGCCATCGCTCTGCCTGATTCGCATCGCTCCGCCATCGAACTTTGGTGGGCGAAAATTCCAGAGCGCGTTGGTTACGGACGACCGTTCCGAAATTTATTTTTGACAAAACCAATCCGGCCCCGCGCTGGCGCAATCGAAATGCGCAAACGTTCGCTCGCAGAAATCAATCGGCTGAACGCGAATCCAAATTGCAGCGCGCGCTCAGATTTTCCACCGAGGTCTCATCATATTTTTCAATACTTGCATTTGGTCACCGCGCTCGGGGCAAACCCCGAACCGCTCGCGCCGAGTTTGTCCGTCACGAAAAGCGAACTGGCTTCCTTTCAAAAACGGCTCGGAGAAATTTCCGGTTTTGAAAACCGTCTTTGGCTCGGGTTGAATCCCGGCGCCGAATATGGCCCGGCCAAACGCTGGCCGGCGGATCGATTCATCGCCGCCGCCATCACGTTGCATGAGCAGACGAATTGTAGCTGGATCATTTTCGGCGCGAGAGATCCCGGCACAAAACAAGTCACCGAAGAATTGGAAAGAAAACTTGGCCGAAAGTGCGTGGTCAATCTTGCCGGTCAAACCACTCTTCGCGAACTTTGTGCTGGACTCAAATTTTGCAAACTCGTTTTGACCAATGACACCGGCCCGATGCACGTGGCCGCCGCGCTCGGCACGCCCGTCGTTGTTCCGTTCGGAAGCACTTCCGCTGAATTGACTGGACCCGGTTTGCCGGGAAACGGAAGACACGTTTTTTTGAAATCTTCCGTTCCGTGCGCCCCGTGTTTTTTGCGCGAGTGCCCGATCGATTTTCGCTGCATGAAATCCATTTCGGTTGAAGCCGTTTCCGCCGCTTGCCGTGACATCCTGAAAAACTTGTAACCGATCAAAAACCACCTTCGTCTCATTCCCCGAACATCGTGGGGAGGTGTTGAGCGCGTCGCTCGAAGGCCCGACCACAAAAATACATATGAAAAAAATTGCAACGATTACACTCAGTCTCGCCCTCCTCGGCATGATCAGCCCCGTTCTGTCTCACGCTGACAAAGAAAAGAAAGGCGAAGCGACCGAAGAACAAAAGACAGCCAAGAAAGAGCTGTTGAAAAAATACGACAAGAACGCAGACGGAAAACTCGATAAAGACGAACGCGCTGCGATGAGCGCCGAAGACAAAGAAAAGGCGAAAAAAGCAGGACTTGGCGGACGCAAGAAAGACGCGTCTGAGAGCACGGAAAAGAAATCCGACAACAAGTAAGTCTGGATCAAAAATCTTTTGCACGACTGGCGCACAATTTTGTGCGCCAGTTTTTTTGTGCGCATACTCCACCAAAAAAAAACGCTCTGAAAATTTTTCAGAGCGTGGTCGGAAAATAAAAATTACTTTGCGCCGAGGATCGCGTCTTTCGCCGCTTTGGAGATTTGGAACTTAACGACGCGCTTGGCCTGAATCTGGATGGGTTGCCCAGTCTTGGGATTGCGCCCCATGCGGGCGGCGCGGTTTTTTAGTTTCAATTTGCCAAGGCCCGGCAGGGTAAAAGTGTTCTGGGCGTTTTCGTAAGCCAGCTTCGCCAGTTCGTCGAGGTATTGCGCGGATTGTTTTTTCGTCAGGCCGACTTTTTCAGCAAGGGTGGAGATGACTTGTGATTTCGAGAGCGAGGTTGCCATAGTGTTTTGTTGGGTTGAGTTTTTAAGCGTTGTTGAAAGTTGTTTGATGCGTGCGGTATTAAAACCTTTCACCAAAGTGCCGCAAGCAGAAAAATCTCCCATCTCGGCCCGAGCGTTGGAGCGGGGCTGTTTTTCGAAACACAGCAGAGGCTTGACTTGAGAAATCCTTTCCACAACATCGATTTTTAATGGCTGCGTTGTTCACCATCCAGAACGAATTTCGCTACGAAATTGTCCGCAAAATTTACGAAGGCGGGATGGGCATCGTTTACGAAGCCGAGCAACATGGCGCGCGCAATTTCATCAAGCGCGTGGCGTTGAAAGTCATTCGCCAAAATTACGCCAGCCAAAAATCGTTCATCGAAAATTTCGTGGGCGAGGCCAAGCTCGTCGCGGATTTGATCCACACCAACATCGTTCAGACCTATCAACTCGGCGAAGCGCGCGGGATTTATTTCATCGCGATGGAATTGATTGGCGGCGTGAACCTCGAACAATTCACCCAGGAGTTGTCCGCCCAAAAGCGGCAGCTCCCTCTGGAGTTGGCGGTTTTTATCGCCAGCCGCATCGCGCGCGGCCTCGCTTATGCCCACGCGAAAACCGACAAAGATGGAAATCTGCTCGGCCTGGTTCATCGCGATGTCAGTTTCAAAAATATCATGATCGCTTTTGAAGGGGACGTGAAGCTGACCGATTTCGGAATCGCCAAGGCGCGCGGTTTTCTCGAAGACCAGGAAGGAGAAGTGGTGGCCGGCAAGGCGGATTACATGAGTCCAGAGCAGGCGGATTTTCAAATCACGGACAAGCGCTCGGACATTTTTTCAACGGGCGTCGTGCTGGCCAATTTGATTCTAGGCCGCAATATTTTCAAAGGTGAAACTGCCGAAGAATCACGCGACAAAATTATGAAAATGGCGATCCCGGATTTTCGCCAACTCGATGTTCGCGTGGACCAGCGCTTGAACGAAATTTTGCATGGCGCCCTGATTCATGACGTCAACAAACGATATGGCGACGCCGATAAATTGCTCTACGATTTGGAACATTACATTTATCACCAGGGCTACGGACCGACCAACGAAACGCTTGGGCGCTACATTCGGCAATTGTTCGATAAAGATCAGCCCGTCCGCTCCGCCAAAAAAGGTCGCACCACCGTTTTGAAGCGGCCCGTTGCGCTGGATGAGACTCCGGCGGCGCGATGAAATCTTCCGTCGTAAAGCTTGGGTTGCTGCAATCGACGGCGTCGCCTGATCCTGCGGAAAACTTGAAAAGAACTTTGGCGCTGGTTGAGAAAGCCGCCAAACAAGGCGCGCAAATTATCTGCACGCAGGAACTGTTTCGCTCCCAATATTTTTGCCAAAGCGAGAACCACGATCACTTCAATCTGGCCGAACCCATCCCCGGCCCCAGCACGGATGCATTTCAAAAACTCGCGAAAAAATTAAAGGTGGTGATCATCGCCTCGCTGTTTGAGAAACGCGCTCCCGGCGTTTATCACAACACCGCCGCGGTCATCGACGCCGATGGTTCGCTCCTCGGAATTTATCGCAAGATGCACATTCCCGATGACCCGCTGTTTTACGAAAAATTTTATTTCACGCCGGGCGATCTCGGTTTCAAAGCGTGGAAAACCAAATACGGAAAAATCGGCGTCTGCATTTGCTGGGACCAATGGTATCCCGAAGCTGCGCGACTCACCGCGATGCAAGGCGCGGAAATTTTATTTTATCCCACGGCCATCGGCTGGCATCCGCGCGAGAAAAAAGAATACGGCGAAAATCAGCATGGCGCGTGGGAACTTATCCAACGCAGTCACGCGGTCGCCAACGGTTGTTACGTCGCCGTCGCCAACCGAATTGGTCTGGAAAAACCGGTGGGCGGAGATGGCCTGGAATTTTGGGGCCAAAGTTTCGTGGCCGGAACCTCCGGACAAATTCTCGCCAAAGCCAGCACGAGCAAGGAGGAGATTCTCATCGTGCCAGTGGATTTGGCGAAAGTGGATTTGACGCGAACCCACTGGCCATTTCTGCGCGACCGCCGGATTGATGCTTACGGAGATTTGACGAAGCGATTGGTGGATTGACGGAGGTGTGATTGAACTGGCGGTCAAAACAAGAGCGCCAGAGGACTGGCGCACTCCAAGACGCTTCGCGCCATTCACGCGCCATCGAAATTCGCGCGAGCGTCTTGGAGTGCGGTGGCCCTCCGCCGCTTTCAACGGCGCGAATAGTGACCGTCCCTTTTAATCACACCCGATGGACGCGCAGCTTCTTGCGTGGCCGCTTACGGCGAGGTAATTTCTAACTCATGAAGCAGAAAAATTTTGAAGAGACATTTCACAAAGTTCCCTTCACACCGTTTTACATTCACAGCGACGGCAAGACCATCAGTGTCGAACACCCTGACCAAGTCCTTTTCAGTCACGACCGCGGAACGGTTGTGGTGGCTCCCAGAGACAATCGGTTTCATATCATCGAAGTGGACCGGATCGAATTTGTCACTCTCACTCCACCAAAAAAAACAACCAAGTAAATGGTCTGGATCACTGGCGCTGGCGGTCTCATCGGAAATTATCTCGCGCAAACCGCGCCAGAGTTTGCGCCGGGTTGGAAAGTTTCCGGACTGACTCGCGCTGAACTTGATTTGACCGACCCAAAAAAAGTCCGCGAAAAATTTCTCCGGGAAAATCCGCAACTCATCATCCACTGCGCGGCGTTGAGCAAAAGTCCGGTCTGTCAGGCCGATCCTGCGTTGGCGTGGAAAATAAATGTCGAAGCCACAAACAATCTGGCGGAGTTGGCTGCGGACATCCCATTTATTTTCTTTTCCACGGACTTGGTTTTCGATGGGCGAGGGGGCAATTACGTGGAAACGGATGGACCGAATCCGTTGAGTGTTTATGCGGAAACAAAACTGGCGGCGGAAAAAAACGTCCTCACAAATCCGAAGCACACCGTCATTCGCACTTCGCTCAATGGCGGAATTTCGCCGAGGCGTGATCGCGGTTTCAACGAAGAATTATGCAACGCGTGGCAAGCGGGCCGAACTACCAAACTGTTTGCCGACGAATTTCGCAGTCCCATTCCTGCGGAGGTGACGGCGCGCGCGGTTTGGGAACTGGCGGCGAAAAATGCGACCGGACTTTTTCATCTGGCAGGAAGCGAACGACTCTCTCGTCTGCAAATCGGACAACTCCTCGCCGCCCGCTGCCCGCATCTGAACCCGAAAATCGAGGCGTGTTCGCTGCGAGATTACAATGGCCCGCCGCGTCCGCCGGACACTTCGCTCAATTGCCATGAGATCCAAAAACTACTTTCGTTTTCGTTGCCAAAATTTTCCGACTGGCTGCGCGAACATTCTGATTGGGAAAGTGAGAAAGTGAGAAAGTGAGAAGAGGTGCAACGCAGCCCGCTCACTTTCCCACTTTCCCCCGTGCTCACTTTCTCACTTTCACCCCTGCTCACTTTCAGCATTATCTCCCTCGTGTTGCTGGATTTCATTTACCGCGGACGTCTCGCGCCATCCCCCACCGGTCTTCTCCATCTCGGTCACGCGCGGACGTTTTGGATTGCGCAGGAACGCGCGCGAAAAAATTCCGGCGCGTTGATTTTGCGGAATGAAGACATTGATTCCACCCGGTTCAAACTGGAATTCGTTTCGCAGATGCTTGAGGACTTGCGTTGGTTTGGTTTTCACTGGCAGGAAGGCCCGGGTTGCGGCGGCGCATTTGGCTCGTATGCGCAGAGCGAGCGGCGGGAGTTTTATATGGCCGCACTGGAAAAACTTCGGGACAGCGGTTTCATTTATCCCTGCACCTGCTCCCGAAAAGATATTCAACTCGCCGCCAGCGCGCCGAATCTGGGCGACGATAACGAAACCATTTATCCGGGAACCTGCCGGGGAAACGCGGAACGGGGAACGCGGAACGCGGAATCAGAAAAGACAAACGCGACGCGTGAAGTGCGAAGTGCGGAATGGAAAAGTCCGGATTCCGCGTTCCGCATTCCGAGTTCCGCGTTCAACTGGCGCTTTCGCGTTTCTGATGGCGAAACAATTTCCTTCGTGGACAAAAATTTTGGCGAACAAAAATTTGTCGCCGGAAAAGATTTTGGCGATTTTGTGGTGTGGCGGCACGACGATGTTCCGGCCTATCAACTCGCGGTGGTCGTCGATGATGCGGCGATGCAAATTTCCGAAGTGGTTCGCGGCGCGGATTTGCTGCTCTCGACTGCGCGGCAAATTTTAATTTATCGAGCGTTGGGCTTGAACGCTCCCGATTTTTTTCATTGTCCACTGATGACTGACGAGCGGGGAATTCGTCTGGCCAAACGTCACGACTCGCTCAGCCTGCGAGCATTGCGGGAACAAGGATTCACGCCGGAAGATTTGCGCGCCTCGTGGAGCCGTTAGACCCGAATCTCTGGTGGGCAGCACAGGCCACTGGCCTGTGCCGAGCGGCGACTCGCCGCTCGGAACGGGAAAGGGGCGCCAACTTTCCCGCGCATCTTTTTCGAATGCCAACGTCTTTTCCATTCCGTCCGGCCAGTGGCCGGACGGCACAGGCGGGTCGCCTGTGCCACCCGTTCCGGTTCGGAAATCACGGCGACCAGATCGCGCGATAGAAACGTTGCGCGTCGGTCACCGTCGAATCAATAAATTCAAAACTGCCATCGGCGTTGAAAATATTGGTGAGCGGGGTCCAGTCCACGAGATTGGTTGACCCGTCGATGCGGTAGGCAACCCCGGCGCTGCCCGTGAGTGGAAGTCGAATCCGATTGTTGGAAAGGATCGACGCCGAATTGAAGTTCGCGGCCTGAGCTTGCACCGATAAAATTGCTGGTTCGCTCACGACGCCTCCCGCGGGATTGTTGATGATGACCGAATAATTTCCGCTATTCGCCGGAACGAGGTTGGACAAAATAAGTGTGCTCGAAGTCGCGCCGGGAATGTCTTCTCCGTTGAATTGCCATTGGTAGCTCAGAGTTGGCGCGCCGTGAACACCCACATTAAAAGTGACGTTTGATCCCGCCGTGACGGTTTGACTTTGCGGCGAAGCAGAAAGACAAGGCGCGTTGATGAACTCGAATTGAATCGCGTCAGCTACAACAATTTTATTGATCTCGCCGGTGTCGTTTGAAATGCGAACGAAGCCATTCGTGCCGACCGCGAAATTCTGGAGCGCGCCAGCCAATCTCCAGCCGCCGCCGCCCGTGGTTTGGTTGAGTGAAGCCAGTGAACTGCTGATCCCGGAAATTAAAATCTGCGCGTTGCTGGTGCGGTTTGTCCCGGAGGAATACCAAAGATAGACATTGTACTTTCCGGCCATCGAAATGTTCGGGCGATAAATCGCCGTTGAACTCGCTCCGCCCACAGTCGTCGTCGCATATTGATAATAGCTTCCATATTTATCTGTCGCAGCCGTTGCCGTAGTCCACACGCCCGACAAACTCGCGTCCGGATTGTCCAGAATCAGAGGCGTGAAAGTTGGCGTGGTGGCAGTGGCTTCATTGGAGTTGGTGGAAGCGAAATTCGCGTTCGCGGCGCGGACGACATAATAATACGGAGTCAACTCGCACAAATCTCCGTCGGTGTAATTGGTCGTGTTCGGACCCAGCGTGACGACATCGACGTAAGGTCCGCCCGCCGTCGTGCCGCGAGAGACAACGAACGTCGATTCATTCGTCGCATTGTCTCTCCAGCTTAGAGCGATTTGCGATGGCGCTGCCGCACTCGCCGTCAACAAGCTTGGAGGATTTGGAGAACCACGCGGAGGCGCGAACACCAGTTTTACTCCATCAACGAGAGCGAGGCCCGTTGCCTCGGGAAAATTATCCAGCACACGGATGGTTCCATCGGCACCCGCCGCAAATGAAAATCGGCCGAGCAGCGTCCAGTTACCCGCGTTGGTTTGTTGATTGGCGTAAACTGTTTTCGTCCCACCATTGAAGTTCACAACGAAGGGAACACTCGCTGAAGCATTCGTGCGAAACGGATGCCATTGATAAGTATCGTAATCACCCGCCGTGATTATGTTCGGCGTGAATTGCATGTAATCAGACCCGGTGCCTTGCGCCTTTCTCCAATAGTTGGTGCCGAATGAATTTGTGTCCGTTCCAGTCTCGCCGGTAAAACTGACGGTGCTCCCGGTCGTGGCATCAATCGTTTTCACCATCGTCCACGCGCCGACCACCGCAGCATTGGCATCGTCGATCACGATGTTGTTCACGATGTTGGAAAAATGGCCGATGGTGGCCGCTCGGATGTAAGCCCATTGTCCGGCGCTGTGCAGTTCCGAGCGGAAATAATCCGAGCCATTGTATCCGCCAGCCGTGACGCAATTCGGATCAGCGACGAGGTAGTCCAAAAAATTTCTGACATCGGTGTCGGGATGAACGGGTGTGTTGGCGCCGCCATTGTAAACGTCGCGCATCAACACCAGCGGCTTGATTGCGTTGGTCCAATAGACGGTCAGCCCATTGATATTGGTCGGCGGGAGAGTGGCGAGGCTATCCTGAAATCTTTTGTAATTTACGTCCGTCCAATGAATCGCCGCGAACGCATTCCCTTTGCTGGCGGAATGATGGTAAACCTGCGGCATCACCACGTCCGACCAGTAGCCGAATTCTTTGTAGGGAAAAGACGAGTGGAGGTAGAGCGTGTCGAAGGGATTGTGCGCGAGAAATTTTGTCGGCCAATTGGAACGAACGGTCGAGCAAAGTTGCCAGGCCAGCGCGGGCCCATTGGTGCCGATCCACGGGTTAAAGCTTTCCCATTCTGATTCCGCGTCCCAGATAAATCCATCCGCTCCCTGCCGAAACACGTAATCGGTCACCGCGATTTCTCCGGGGACATCGTTTCCATAAGAGCGATTAGACCCGAAAATTTTCAAGCCGTTGGCATGGGCAGCGTTGCAGAGCGCGGCGGTGAATTGCGCGTTGGCGGGCGAACTGATAGGGACATTGCCGCTGCCCGTCCAGAGCTGGTTGCTGGTGGCGGCTTTGACGATCACATAATTGAGGTTCTGACTTTTCAGATATTTGAACATCGAATCTTCATTCGTCACGCTCGCCGTAAAAGTGGGAGAGAGATGATTGGTGGCGCTTTTCAAAATGTAAATCCAACCGCCTTGTCCGAGGTTATTGGGATCGATGTCGCCATCGCGAATGACGGCAAAAAGATTTTCGCTGGCCGTTAAATAGACCGACAGGACGAAACAAAATCGGACAAGGAATGTTTTCAAAATAAATATTGGGAGTTCGGTTTTAGTGATGAAGGTGGCCCGCTGAGAATTCCCTTTTACCTCGAAACGGGCAAGTTCCAAATACGTCACGGCCAGTCGCAACGGCATTATCACATGCGTGTTGTCCGAATGGAGGGGCGCGGCGTTCACGCCGCATCAACGCGCACGTTTGAGTTCGTGGGATGAATTGAAATTTCCTGCCCTCGTGAGCCGAAGCGGCGTAAACGCCGCGCTCCGCGGAGTTCAATTTTGGGACGGAAGTCCGTTCCGGTGTTCGGGCTTCTTTCGGATTGCGGGGATTCGGATTTCGGATTTCCGGAATTATTCTTCCGGCGGCTGCTCCAGATTTTTTCGCGCGCGCCGTTTTGCTTCCAACAAATGGCTCGCCGTGTTTTGCGGGGTTTTGGTTTTCTTTTTTCCCGTTTCAACCGTCGTCGTTTCCGTCTCGGTCGCAGATTCAATTTTTACCGCTGCCTTCGGCTTGAACAAATCTGGATCGGCTTGCGTTGTTAAAATATCTTTCGGGAAACGCGTTTCAATTTTTCGGGCGCGGACTTCATCTCGGCGGTTCAGCAATGCGGCCAGGGATTCATCGGCCTGCACGGGACGCGGAACCGGTTTCCAAAATAAAATCCAACGGCGCAACGTCCGTGTCGCCTTCAACCACTCTTCGCGATCAAGCTGAATTCGGCGCACCGCCACATCGAGCGGGAATAAAATAATCGCGAACTTTAAAAGCCATTCCCACAAATCGCGCGGCTGAAAAGTTTTCAGCCTGTTATGCAAAAATGGATTGTCAATTCCCGGCTCCAAAATTTTTCCACCGCCGCTTTCTGCCAAACGCCGCAACAAATTGAGGTTCGGTTCCGACGCGCTGAACTCCGGCGAATAATTCACGCTCGCGCCCAGAATTTGCGAGCCGCGCAATTCGCCATCCTTCAAATCCATCAGGTTCATCAAATACGCGCCCACTTCCTTCGTCGGGAATTTCGCTTCATAATGTCCGGGCCCCGTTTGCTCCAGGCGCACCGTTTGCCGTTCGCCTTTCGGGCTGACCACGACGGTTTGTAGATTTAAAAAATTTCGAAAATTTCCCTGCGCATCAATTGCCTCGACGCTGATTTGTCCCTCGCCTTTGTCCACCGAAACTTCCGTGTTGAAATCCTCGTTCTCAATTCGGCGCAAACTCCATTGCGCGACCTGCGACCAAAATTGCCGAAATTTTCCCCATCCAATCCAATCGGTCGCCCACTTCGCTTTCGCATCCGAAGTGAACGCCACCGCGCGACCCAAACCGTATTGCCAGTGAGCGAGCAACGGATCGCCTTTGTCGGTGACGAGAGGAATTTCCGCGCGCGCTTTCGGCGTCGTGCAGACGTAGCCGCGCAGTTGCGGATATTCCGCCGCGCCGATGCCGCGCAACATTTCGCTCGAACTGGAGAGTTGCGGCTTGAACGGCTCCTCGAAAATTGCCGACTTCAAAATCACCGCCGCTTCCTTGATAAAAATTTGCGGCAACTCTCCGGGCGAACGCACATCGTAAAAGCGTCCGCGTCCCTGGTCCGCCATCCACGTCATCGTCTCGGGGGAGACGTGCCCGCCAATCATCACGGTGCTGATCGTGATTTTGTCGGCGACAATATCCTGCACGAGCTGTTGTTTGGGTGCGGCAGGGTCTCCGTCGCTAAACACGACCATGTGTTTCAAATTCGCCGTCGATTTTTTCAGCGACTCATGCGCCATCACCATCGGCCCCTGAAAATCTCCCATGTCACCCGGATTCATCCCCGTGATTTGTTTACCCATCTCTTTTTTGTCGCCGACTTTCGCCAGGTCATACAGCCAGCGATTTCGTCCGTCCCACAAAACAATTCCCATTTCGTCGCGCGGCCCCAGCGAATCCAACGCGGCAAAAGCAATGTCGCGCGCCCATTGATTTCCGTTGGGAAATTCCGTCGCGTGGACCACCAACACGAGCGCGCCGCTTGGCAAAACTTTTTTACTGTTGAGTTCCATTTCGACCGGCAAGGTCGCTTCAAGCGGAGTCCCTCGATAACTCCCCGCCGCGTAAGTTTGATCTCCGCCGACGCAAACCAAGCCAACGCCGAAATCGCGCACGGCGCTTTCAAGAAGTTTCATCGAATCCGTTCCGAGATCGCCGGCGGAAACGTTGCTCAGAAAAATCGTGTCGTAACTTTGGATCTCGGCGAGGGTCGAAGGAAATCCGCTCACCTCCACTGACTTCACTTCGAGCTTCGACGATTGCAACGCGGCGACCAATTGCGCATCCGGTTTCGGTTCGCTGGAGATAATCAGCACGCGAGGATTCCCGCGCACATGCACAAAACTGCTGGCGCGATTATTTTGCGGCAACAAATCGCCCGGCGCTTCCAATTGCACGTTGTAGCTGTAAAAACCGGGCTCGTTCAACGTCTGCGGAAACGTGAAAAGATTTTTCCCAGCGACTAGTTCGACTTTTTGTTCGCCGAGAAACTGTTCATTGCGATAGAGGCGGACCGTCGCGCTCTGCGCCTGATCGGCTTGCGCAAAAATTTTAACTTCAAACGCCGTCCCTTTTTTTACGTTGCCGGGCAACCCGAGTTTTTGCACCGAAACGTCGTTCGCGCGCGCAATGCCGAGCGGCACCACGTCGAGCGTCGCGCCGAGAGTTTTGGCGGAGAGCAATGCGGCGCTGGCGTCGCCGATGTTTTCGTTTCCGTCGGAAAAAAGGACGAGACGCTTCTGTCCAGTCTCAGGAAACGCCGCCGTGCCGAGACGAATCGCGCCGGAAATATCCGTGCGTTCCGTGCCGACGATGGCCTGAATTTTTGTCAAATTGACCGCGGCATTGGGCGTGGACTCAATTCCAGCGTCGGTTCCAAAGACGAGCACGCCGGCCTTGTCCGTCACTTTTTTTTGCGCGGAAAATTTGTTGACCATCTCACGCGCCGCTTCCTGTTGCGAAGAAGGAACGCTGTCTGAGCGATCCAACAAAAAGAAAACGTTCATCCCTTCGAGCGGTTTTTTCCATTGCAGACCTGCAATCGCCAACACTAACGCGAGCAGAATGATGATTCGTAAAAAAAACGCGACCCAACGCCGCCACGCAGTGATTTGCACATCCGATTTCCACGCCAGCCAAATCACCCACGCCATCGCCGGAGCGAGCAGCAACAAATAAAGTGGATTGGCGAATTGGAAGTTCATCGGTTAGCGAGTGTTTCCTGCCGCGACCGGGTAGCATCTGCCTCTGGCGGGTGCGAAATCGTCCGGGTAGCATCTGCCTCTGGCGGGTGCGTGAACCTTTGGATAATATTTGCGTCCTGCTCGTATGCGACACACGCGTATTGCCCAAACGAAAAGGAGCGCGGATAGCCATGTCCGCGCGAATCAAGAATAGTGCGAACGCTTAAGTTTTTTTCCATATCCAAACTCGCGGACATGGCTGTCCGCGCTCCGGGCCCTTTGATTCCGCACCCGCCGGAGGCAGATGCTACCCGGTCGAGCCGAATAAATTTCTGGACGCGATGATTCAATGCATCGGCGACATACAGATTTCCGCGCGAATCCAAATCGAGGCTCCACGGGTTTGCGAATTGTCCGGGTGCCGCGCCAACCTCTCCCAAAATTTCCAGCGGCTGATTCTTCGCATCGAAAATTTGAATGCGACTGTTTCCAAACTCGCAGACGAACTGCAAGCCAGTCGCATCAACGCGAACATCGTAGGGATAACTTAGCTCTCCCACTCCGTTTCCCGCCTTGCCATAACTAGCCAAAAATTTTCCGCCGCTCGAAAAAATCTGGATACGATGATTGCAAGAATCTGCGACATAAATTTGGTCTTTGGAATCAATGCCCAAACCCTCCGCGCGGTTGAACTCTCCAGCACCATCTCCGGGTTTTCCAAACGAAATTAAAAATCGCCCACCGTTTTTTGAAAATTTCTGAACGCGTTCCGTCAGCCCATATTCGCTTACGAAAATTTCTCCGAGCGAATTGGCCGCGACGGAGCGGGGAAACGCAAGCTGCCCTCCGTTTGTGCCGTGAATTCCCCATTGTGAAATGAGTTTTCTGCCGGGAGAAAAATGGTTCACTCGCGAATAATGCGGTTCAACGACAACAATATTTCCGTCGCTGTCGCGGCACATTCCTTTTGGTTTGCCTAAATCGGTTTGCGGCATCTGCCAACTCGCGAGAAAAATTCCGCTCGAAGAAAATTTTTGCACGCGCCCCGTCATGTCCACCACGAACAAATTGTCCTCTTTGTCCAACGCCAGCGAACGCGGTTTGTTGAATTGACCAAGACCCGTTCCGCGCGCGCCGATGATTTCAACGCGACTGAAAATTTTGCTTTGGACATGAATTTCCTTCTGAACAGTTTCAGAAGCGGAGCAGCCGAATAAAAAAATTATCGCACCCGCAAGAAGCGCGTTTGAACGTAAAATCCGAAATCCGAAATCCGAAATCCGAAAGAAATCCGAAGCCCGAAAGCCGAAAGTGTTGCGGAAGTCTGACGGCGGCGAATCACTTTTCTCGGGACTATCCGAGGATCGTTTTCGGTATTCGGATTTCGGTCTTCTTTCGGATTTCGGGATTTCGGATTTCGGATTTCGAATTGAAATAACCGTCGTTGCCAAAACGGCTACTACGAGGGGCAACACCGCCAGCACGAGCAACAAAACACACAGCGCGTTCACCTGACTGTTGTGTCCGTAATGCAATAAATTAAAAATGCGCAAAGAAATCGTTTCGCTTCCCGGCGGCACGATTAACACCAGCGTTTCCACGTCCCAAAGACAAAACAGGTAGCCCACATACCACGCCACGCAGAGTTGCGGAAAAACTTGCGGCAACTGAACGCGCCAAAAAAGTTGCCAGCCATTCGCGCCTTCCAAACGGGCGGCATCAGTGAGATTTCGATCTGTGGTGCGAAGTGAATGCGCCACAAGATTCCAACCCGGCGCAGCGTAGCGAATCGCAAAACCTACGACGACGATTCCGATGCTTTGATAGAACGCGATGAACGGCGGGCGATTAAACAACGCGATCAACGAAATTCCCAAAAGCACCCCGGGAATTAAAAATGGAATCCATAAAATAATTCCAGCAGGCAGACGCCAACTCGTCAGCGCGACGAGAACGATCAGCGTGGCTCCAAGCGCGGCCAGGCCGAACGAATGCATCAGCGCGCTTTTGCCGGCAGTCAACGCCGGCAAAAAACTTGTCCAGGTACTCGCGGCAAAGACAAGTTGAGCAATCGGCAGCATCGAGAAAAAAACGGCGACGAAAAAAAAGAGTCCGCCGAGAAAAAACCAAACGCTACCGAGTTGCCGACGAAATTGCAGAGGAGAAACTGCGTTGCGCCGTGAAGTCCAAACGTTTTGTCGCTCGCGAAAAACCAACAATAAAAGAAAAGGCGCGAGAATCATCGGCCAGCTTAATTTTAGAGCGGAAACGTAATCGAACGTCGTGTTGAAATTGACCCAGACTTCCGCCGGAAAAACTTTCACCTGTAAAATCGCGGGGACGGCGAAATTGTTCAGCGACAAAATGAACGTCACGGCGGCTGCTTGGGCCAACGCCGCTCGCGCGGTCGGAAGAAGAAGCCATTTAATCAGTGAACCAGCTCGGAGCAACGGATCAATTTCGAGTTGCGATTGTTCCAATTTCCGCCACGCGGCCAGCACGAAAAACAACGTGATCGGCCAAGTCATCAAAATCAGAATCCAAATTGTTCCGCCGAGGGAAAGAATGTTCAGCGAAAGCCAGCTTCGCCAGATTCCCGTCAGCCCAAGTAAATGCAGCCAGCAATTCGTCACCAAAAATGGCGGGAGCGCGACGGCGATGATTGCAAAAACTAAAAATAATTTTCTCCAGCGCGGTGGCAATCCCGCGAGCCAGAGAGAGGAAAAAAATCCAAGCAGCGTGGAGGCGAGCGTGGTCAGTCCGGCCACGAGCAAACTGTTTTGAAGAAGCGGCCAGTTCATATCGTGGCGAAACGGAGCGCGGACGTTCTCGTCCGCGTGTTCTGTGCGCGACTCGCGGACGAGAAAGTCCGCGCTCTGACGACATGATACCGATCCGCCTCCTCACGTCGGCGGTTACGACCGTTGTTGCCCTGGCCTCTCATCGCAGGAAAATCTCTTTCAACTCCATTGTTGCCACGTCCAAATCCAGGAGAAGCTTTTCCCAATTTGGTTTCAGCGTCGGAGTCTTCACATCGTCCCGCGACGCTCCTTCGATGGCGTTGGCCGCAATCAACTTTTCAATGACTTCGCGGCTTTGCAGAAATTGAACAAGTTTTTCGGCAGCTTCGGGATGCGGTGCGTCGCGAATCACGGCAACTGTGTTTGGAATCAAAAGAGTTTCCGCGTTGATCGGAAGCGCTTTTAAGTTTCCGCCGTCGCGATTTTCGGCGGCAATGTCGTCGGAATCAGTCAACCCAACGGAGGCTTCGCCCTGCCGGACGAATTTCGCGACAACCGAATTTCCATCAACGAGAAACGGTTTGTTCGCCTGCAAACCGCGACACCAATTTTGCCACTTTTCATCACCCCAATGCTGGCGAAGCGTGAGGAAATGCGTCGCGGTCGTGCCGAAAAGCGGATAAGCAAACGCGGTTTTTCCGCGCCAGATTTTGTTCGTGAGTTCGAAAAGATTTTGCGGCGCATTCGTGGAATTTGTGGGAACAACAATTCGCCGACTGCGATAACCGAACGCGGTCCATGAATTAGTCTCGCGAAAAACATTTTGCGCAGCGAGTTGACGTGTGCGGAATTCTTCGTTGTTCCAAAACACGTCGCATTGCGGATGATTTTTTTCGGCGAGCAAACGATTGACGAGTCCAACGGTTTTCACCGCTTCGTTGTCGTAAACCGTGCGAACTTTGATTCCAGTTTGTTTGGTGAAGTCCTGGAAAATTGGTTCGGCGTAGGTTTGGTCTTGGGAAGTATAAACAACAACTTGGCTTTTCAGCTTTTCCGTAGTCTTAAAGAGACTCGACATCAGCATTGCGATCAGAATCGCGGGAATGACCAGAAGCGGCGCGCCAGCCCAAAAGCTATTTGCATTCAGCCAATCTTTAAACCACTCATCTTTTTTCTTTTCCTTTCCGGAACTCACTGCGCCCTCCTCACGCCGACCCGATGGGGCTTCGGGTTATTACTCGAGGCGCTGGCTACAAACATGTCGCTCCTCACGAAGCTATTTGGACTGGATTCAACGCGTAAATCGAAAATCCGAAATCCTAAATTCCTACTCTCCGACTGCTGGATTGCCGCACAAATGTTTTGTGTTACTCTCCCGACATGAAAGCAGATGACTTTGAATCCACTTTGAACCACACCCCTTTTCGCCGGTTTACGATTCACATTGACGGCAGATCGGTTGACGTGGATCACCCCGAACAAGTTCTTCTCACGCGGGACAAAAGCACTGTCGTCGTCGCGCTGCCTGATTCTGGAATTCAAATTCTCGACATGGATTTGATCAGTTCCCTCAGCATGAAAGGCCGCTCGCGCGCCAACTCGAAATCCTCGTAACATTCGCGCAGACGGCGCGCACGGAGTGGCGCGCCCTACCATCGGCGCACAACAGAATCCCCAATCGTAAATCGTAAATCCTAGATCCCTCACGCCGTCCTCCGATGGTAATACCACCACTCGAACAGCAGCACCGCCAGCGCGACCGCTGCGATCCAGCGCCACAATTCCATGTTGGCGCGCTTCAATGTTGTCGCTTCGACTTTGGAATATTTTCCAAACTGCAATTCGGCTTTCGGTTTGGTGTTGCTTTCGGCGGCGTCGAGGAGATTGACGCAAAATGAAGTTTCGTTGGTCCCGACGCGCAGGCGATAAGTCCCTTGTTTCGTCGTGTCACCGAAAACGATTTCGCGCGCGGTTGAATCAATCGGCAGGTTTCTCTTTTTTCCATCTGGCAAAGTCAGTTCGGCGCTGCTCGCATTTTGCACGAGCGCAAAACGAAATGGCTCACCGGCGTGAATGAAAAGCTGGCTGTTCTTGGCCGAAGCCGGATTCAAAAACTCGACGGCGTTCGCGATAAAAATGGGAAACGAAATTCGCAACGGCCACGTGCTTTGCAAAGTGTCGAAGCCGATCCAGACAATTTTCTGGCGGGCGAGTTCTCCGGCAAGAATGAGCGGCGTTTGTTGCGCGTCCACGAGCGAGAGCGCCCACGTCGGTGTTTTCACGGAGAGCGTTTCGCTGATTTGCACGTTGTCGAAATTCACGTAGCGCAAAAGTGGATGGGTGTTTTTCCAATCGACGATGGCGGGGTTTTCAATTTTGGAAATGCGGTCGAACCAATTCGTGTTTGCGACGTGAATCGCCAGCACATTTCCTTTTGGCCAGGCAGCGGGAAAAATATCGTCGAGCACCACGAGATCAAACGCAGCGCCGGGATCGGTCAAATCCTGAGCGGAAGAAAGTTCGACATTCGCGGCGGTGTGAAGCGCTTTTTCCAGAAAGCGATTCCCGCGACTCACCAGCAAAACTTTTATGGGCTGGGGCAATTGGCTGAACATCGAGGCCTGATTGTCGGCGGCCAAATCGTCTTTTACTTTGAGGTTCACTGTGAAAATTCCGTCCTTCGCCTGAGACGCGAAAAAAACTTGCGGTAATGTTTCTCCCGCCGCGAATTTCAACGGGCGCACTTCCACGAGTTGATTTTCAAAGCGGAGTTCCAATTCGGCGTCGTGCGCATTCGTCGAAAAATTTTGCGCGCTCGTGTAAATCGCGCGCTGGCTGGCGTCCTCGGGATTGGAGCGAACATCGAGCGCGATGATTCCCAAATTGTCGCAACGCTCGCCGACGCGATGATAAACCAGCCGCAAACCTTTGTTTTCAAATTCACTTAAGTCGCCGACCGCGCCGTCGCTGAACAAATGAATTTCGGCGTCGGCCTGATCGCGCGTCAACGTCTCGGCCAGTTTCAACGCTTCCTTCAAATGAGTCGTGGAATCGGTGACGGCGCACGATTCGAGCGCGCGACGCAACGCCGATTTATTGCTGGTAGCAGATTGTTTTACCTCGGTATTGGCCGCCGCTTGCAGGATGAGCATTTGATTCTGATTCGTTAACCCCCCCACCGCTTTGAGCGCTTCGCCGCGCGCCTTCTCAAAACGCGAGGGCGTTTCGTCAGTGCTTTGCATCGAAGCTGAGGCGTCGAGAATCACGACCTGGAGGGCCGCACTTTTTGAATCGCCCGCAAAATACGGACGGCTCAACGCAAAAATCGCGAGAAGCAAAAGGAGCAATTGCAAAAGCAAAAGCCAGTTGTGCCGCAGTTTTTGGAACGGCGCGTTGGCTTGAGTTTCCGCGAGGAATTTTTGCCAGAGCAACGTGCTGGAAACGAGTTTCACCATGCGTTTGCGCTTGAGCAAATAGAAGAGCACCACGACGGGAATCGTGGCGGCGAACCAGAACGCGGCTGGGGCGAGAAATTTCAAAACGTTAAGCTGGCGGAAACTAAACATTCCCTCCATCCATTTCGACAATAATTAGCGCCGCCCGGTAGTTGGGGTGTGATTAAAAGCGGGTGAGGCTAGATTTGGTTTCTTGGAGTGCGGCGGCATGACGCCGCTTTTCCTGCACGTTCCGCGATGGAGCAAGTGCGCAAAATGAAGAACCTTTCCGGCTTTTCCACCGTGCAGCCAAAGCGGGGACGTGTCCCCGCAGTCCAAAATAAGATCGGTTCCAACCTCCGCCCAGTTTTAATCACACCCCGGTAGTTGCTGGCGTGTAGCTGCGGCGAATGATTTCGTGACAATAGGCACCACGCAAGCAGGCAGAATCGCCTTGCCATCTTCCTTTCGTCGCGTATTTTCCACGTCGCCTGAGCGCCGCGTGTGCGGATGTTCATTGAGGCTGAGAAACGAGAAGTTAACAATTATTTGACCTTTAACCTCTGTTGCCCGGAACCGCGGTCGGCAAGGAGTTTCCCCGCCAAATAGCGTTCACCTTCCTTCTCTCAAATTAATCAAAGCGGCGATTGGTAATTGCCGTTTGCAAATGCGGCTGGTCATCGCAAAAAAAAGACCAACAAATGCGGCGGTCACAGACGCGCCGCTACAGTCATATTATTATGCTCACAATGGAAGAAGCCATGAAGCAAGCGCCGATGCGCTTTGCCGCTGGCGAAATCGTCAAGGGAACCGTCATCGAAGTTCGTCCAAAAGAAGTTCTCATCGACATCGGTTACAAATCAGAAGGAGTCGTCGGCGGAAATGAATTCGCTGATATCAAAGTTATCAAAGTCGGTGACGTTATCGATGTCCTCATCGAAAAATTGGAAGACAAAGACGGCATGGTCGTCCTCTCCAAGGAGAAAGCGGAGTTCAAACAGAACTGGGACAACATCCTCAGCATCGCCAACGAAGGCGCGACCATCAAAGGCAAAGTCAAAGCCGCGGTCAAAGGCGGTCTCATCGTCAACATCGGCGTGGAAGCATTTTTGCCGGCGTCGCAAATCGACATCATTCCGCCGAAAAATTTGGCGCAGTTCATCGGCAACACTTACGATTTCAAAGTCGTCAAAATAAATCAGGAACGTCAAAACATTGTTCTTTCGCGCCGCGAATTGATCGAAGCCGAGCGTGACGAGAAGCGGAATAAGCTTTTGACCGACATGACGCCCGGCGACATCCGCAAGGGCACGGTGAAGAACATCACGGACTTCGGCGCGTTCATTGATTTGAATGGACTGGATGGTCTGCTTCACATCACGGACATGAGTTGGGGTCGCATTGGTCATCCGTCGGAAATTTTGAAAGTCGGTCAGGACATCGACGTGGTGGTGCTCGACATCAACAAGGAAAAAGGCCGTGTCAGCCTTGGACTCAAACAGAAGCTCACCAATCCTTGGGAAAAAATTGAATCCAAATACACCGTCGGCACGAAGGTCAAAGGCAAAGTGGTCAACCTCGTTCCCTACGGCGCGTTTGTGGAACTTGAACCTGGCGTTGAAGGTCTGATTCACGTCACCGAATTGTCGTGGACCAAACGCATCGCCAAACCTTCTGACATTTTGAGTCAGAACCAGGAGATTGAAGCAGTGGTTCTCGGCATCAATCGCGACGAGCAGAAAATTTCTCTCGGCTTGCGCCAACTTGAAGCCAACCCGTGGGACAAAGCCATGGAGAAATATCCTCCCGGCACGAAGGTCAAGGGCAAGATCCGCAACCTCACCAGCTACGGCGCATTCATCGAACTCGAAGAAGGCTTGGACGGTATGATTCACGTCTCGGACATTTCCTGGACGCGCAAAATAAATCATCCATCCGAGGTCTTCAAAAAAGGCGACGACGCCGAAGCGGTAGTTCTGGAAATCGACAAGGCGAACCAGCGGATTGCCTGTGGAGTAAAACAACTCACCACTGATCCGTGGGACAACATCGACAAGTATTATAAAGTCGGCGACCTCGTCACCGGCAAAGTCACGAAGCTCGCCAGCTTCGGCGCGTTCGTGGGTTTGCAACATGACATTGATGGACTCGTTCACATTTCGCAAGTCACCGAAGACCACGTGGATAAAATTAAAAACGTGCTCAAGGTCGATCAGGAAGTTACGGCGCGCGTGATTAAAATTGACCGCGCCGACCGCCGTATTGGTCTGTCGATCAAAGCCGCAAGTTACTCCGATGAACAACTCAAGGAAGAACAGAAGATGCTCGACTCACTCAAGCCCGGCGAAGATCTCGTTGCCCTGCAACACGCCTTTGATGCGGCGGACGAAGTGGTCAAGGACGACAAGGAGTAGTCGCGGATTCAGGAGACAGTATTCAGAAATCAGAATGGGCGGGCGGGAAACAGTCCGCTCATTTTTTTTGCGGGGTTCGACTACTTTTCACTTTGCTTACTCAAGTCTTTGTTTCGCAAACGCGGCATACTCTTTGTCGAATTCCGGATCTGACGTCTCAAAAAACGTGAACTGCCAAGTGCAACTCCATGCTTTTGCGCTTGAAAGTGTGCCGTCTTTGGTCGTGACAGTTAATCCTACAAACGAGAGGACAATTTCATTCGGATCGCCGGGATAGAAGTCGTAAACGCCATATCTTCCGAACTCTTCTTTTCTGTTGGGCGAAAAGCGCTGGAAAAGGTGTTTCGCCGAATCGCCAGCACTAAAATATCGAAATGCGAACTGCTTCCATATCGGATGAAAGCTGCTGGCCATTTCTCGGTATGCCCGCAAGTCGCGTGGTTTGGAAACTCGGAAGAACACGCATAAGCCAATGAAGGCGACAACGAAGGCGCTAATTGTAATCAGAACTCGCTTTTGCCATTTTCGTTTTTTGGCTGAGCCAGATCCGGGGTTCACGCCGCTGATCTTAGATTCCCATTGAAGATTTGCCTATCAAAAAACGAAAAAGCCAGATTTTCTCAACTGCGAATTTCGCGGGATGCGCAAAAGCGCGAACATCATCCGGCGTTCGGTTGGCTTCAGGATTCACGCGGCTTCCAGTAGTCAGGATGTCGGCTCGCGTGTCCGACGGCTGCGACCAGGATGCGCTCGCCCCGGATAAAATACGCGACGTAAAAAGGGAAGCCCGGAAGATTGACGCGACGGTAACCGCCAGGCCGCTCGCTCCAAAGAAGTGGCTGTCGGAGAACGGTCGCACACACGCTCTCGACCTCAGAACGGAAGCGAACACCTAAACCGACTACACGGTCCTCGTAATATCTTGTCGCCTCCTCGACTTCACAGGTCGCCTCTGGCAGAAATTCCAAAACCGAGATCATTGGCCGGGAGCAATCTGCCGCAAACGTGCGAAAACCTCTGCCGACGGCACCGGCTTGGACTTTCCTGCATCGAAGCGGGCGATACGTTGCACAATCTCCGCATCCCAAGCGGCCTCTGCGCCCGGCTCGGGTTCCGGCTCGACGCTAACGAGAAGGCGATAGGCGAGCGCAATGCGTTGATCAGGCGGCAGCACGAGAGCATCGTGAGAAAGAGCATCAAGTGGAGCTGGCATAAACGGACGATAGGACGATATGGAAAAATGTCGAATCAGAAAATGGCGCGAAAACGCATGACCAATCGAAGGACATTTATTCCCGTCGAAAAATTGAAGAGTCTGATTTGCCTATTAAAAACAGAACAGCCGGGCTTTCGCCCGGCCTGCCTGCTATGAGAACAAAGTTTGAAACTTTGGTTAACGGGTGCGGCGCCGCAGACATACGCCATTCGATACACACGGAAACTGCATTTGTGCACCGCCAACGCCGTAACCATATCATTTCGCGGTCAACCGAATAGTCACCAGAACTGGTGACAGCGTCCCCAGTGGAAAACCTTCACAAATTCAGCGTCGAAGAAACTTTGCCACAGCCTCCGTCCGCGTCCGCACTTGGAGCTTTTCGTAAATGCGACGGATATAGGTGTGGACCGTTTCGTAGCTGATACCCAATTTGTCGGCGATTTCTTTATAGAGAAATCCGTGGCTCAAACAATCCAGCACTTCCTGCTCGCGCGCCGATAAGTTCTCGGTCGGCTGCGAGGCCGGGAGCGCCTTTTGAAAGGACTGCACCACTTTGCGGGCGATGTGGGTGGTCATCGGCGAACCACCTCGACTGACTTCGCGAATTGCGTCGAGTAACTCTGCTTTCGGCGCGCGTTTTAAAAGGTAACCCGTGGCGCCCGCGGCCAACGCGTTAAAAATATTTTCGGTGTCTTCGTAAGCCGTGAGCATCACCACGAGAATTTCAGGAGCGACCTGCTTCAATTTGCGGACGCATTCGACTCCATTCATTCCCGGAAGATTGATGTCCATCAGCACGACCTTTGGCCGTTCCTTTGGCAGAGTTTCCAGCGCGGTCTCGGCATTGGCGAATTGGCTCAGGCAACGAAATTCTTCGCTACGATCAATCAGGCGGCAAAGCGTCCCGCGCAATTGGTCGTTATCTTCCACGATTGAAACAGTGATGGCCATAAGGGGTTCAATTCTTTCCAAGTGGGACGGTGAATGAGACGAGGGTGCCTCCTTCCGGCCGCGCGCCGATGAAAAATCTCCCGCCGATATCTTCCATCCGTTTGCGCATGTTCGACAACCCATTTCTGGACTGGGCGGCCTTTTCATTTATGCCAACCGGCCCCTGGCCGTTATCTTCGATGTGCAAGGTGAACCGATTGGGTTCGACGTTCAGTCGTATCCAAACCTCGGAGGCGCGAGCATGTTTTACGATGTTGGTCACCGCTTCCTTCGCTGCCAGAAACGTGTTGTGGCGCGCTTCCGGCGAAATCGTCTTGCGCGGTAGTTGCGCGGGAATCTCCAAACGATAACGCAAGCCCGCCACGCTCAGATATTCCTGGGCATGTTTGCAAACATAATTGATCAATCCATCCAGCGTGTCGTTGGATGGGTTGACTGTCCAAACGATTTCGTCGAGAGCGTGGGAAGTTTCGCGAGCGGCTTGAGTAATCTGCCGCGCATGGGCTTCCACTTCTTCGGGTAAGTCCTTATCGCTCTCCACCATTTCACCAAGCAGCGATACCTGAGTCAGACTTGCGCCGACTTGATCATGGATGTCTCGAGCGATTCGCGCGCGCTCCTTCTCCAGGGCCTGTTGTTGGCGGAGTCCTTCCAGTTGACGTTGCAATTTTTGAGTAGAGATAAAGTGGACAATGGCTACAACCATTCCCAGGAGTAGCAAAGTAGTTAAGGTAAGGAACCACCATGTTCGCCAAAATGGGGGCAGGACAATTACACCAATGCTACTTCCCATCTCGTTCCAGACACCATCCTCGTTACAGGCAGTTACCTGAAAATGGTAATGGCCCGGTGGTAACTTGGGATAGCTCGCCACGCGCCTGTCACCTACCTCGATCCAGTTTGCTTCGTGACCTTCCAACCTATACTTGAACCGCGGGCTGGTAGGAGAGGAAAAGTGGAGGCTGGTATATTGAATGTCCAAATGTTCCTTGCCGGCAGGGACGGTCACGCTCTGTGGAAACTTCCCGTTCAGCCCACCGGCATTTTGCTCCTGTCCTTCGATCAAGACGGATTCAATCAAAACCGGCGGCGGATTCGTATTGGAGCGAAACTGAGTAGGATCCACCGATGCCAGACCTGCTATGGTAGGAAACCACAGGCTTCCATCTTTGGCGTGGCAGGCGGCTGGCTGCGAACCCAAGGTGCATTCACTGGCGGGCAATCCATCGCGTTCTCCGAAGCCACGGCATGGGACGAAGCTCCTGGCTCCGCGAGCAAAATCATTTAGCTCCTTTTTTCGCACTCTCATTACGCCCGTGTTGGAACCTATCCACAGACACCCCTGGTCATCTTCAATGAGGTAGTCGATGCCATTGCTGATGAGTCCTTCGCGAGTGGTGTAATGAGTCCACTTGCCATCCCGAAAACGAACCAGCCCGCTGCCAAAAGTTCCTACCCACAACACACCGTCGCCATCCAGGTAGAGCGAAGAAATATTGTCACTGGGAAATCCATCCTTCTGTTGCCAGGAGCCAAACTTTCCATCTCGCAATCTATTTAACCCGCCACCCTCGGTGCCGATCCATAGGTTACCTTCCGCATCATCCGCAATGGCGCGAACAATATTCACGGAGAGGCCATCGTTTGTCGTGTAAAGTTTCCACTCGTGTTCGTCCCAGCGCGCCAAACCCCCTTGAGTTCCAATCCATAAGACGCCACGGCGGTCCTGATGAAGCGCCGAGACCTCTCGGTTCAACCTCTCCGCTCCAGGCGCAGGTTGAAAGGTATCCCCTACCAACCTTAACAAACCTCCCACCACACTTCCTGCCCATAGCATGTCTTTGCTATCCAGTAATAAAGAACGCACGTATAGGTTGATTGGTCCCACGGAGAAGCCCATGTGTTTAAGGGCGCCATCCTTCCAGTGATCGATACCTTGGTCGTTGGAACTAAACCATAACCCACCTTCTTTATCTTCCAGCACGGATTGCACTGTTAACCCACGCGATATTTCTAATGGTTTGAAAACCTGGCGCTTCAAGCGATTTAACCCGCCTCCATCAAGTCCTACCCAAAGACTACCTTCGTTATCGGCGTGCAGGGAGAGGATTGAGTTATAAGAAGATAGCCCTTCATTTTTTGTGATGTGGGTTGCCTTGCCCTCAGCGTCGAACCAGAAGAGACCTTGGCCGGAAGTCCCTACCACCAGGTTTCCTTCTTCATCTTCGCAGGCGGCATTGACGAAGGTTCCATTGGGCCAGGGATAACTCCATTTACTGGACAGGCGGTGATCGACCCACTTCTGCACCGAACCATCTACCAGACGCCAGTGCCCGCCTGTTTTGCTGGCAAGTAGAAGATCAAGTTTGGCTACCGGAACCACTTGCTCCTCCACCAAGGAGACCGTGCTGCGTACTGCTTTAGGGTTAAGCGCAAATAGGGACTGGTCTTGTCCAACCCATACCAGTCCCGACTTCTCTGCTATGAGGGCCCGACACCGGTTAAACCTATGCGCCGGAAAGCTCCACACATCCATTTTACCATCTAGATAACGACCGAGTTCACCATCCTTGGTATAAAGCCACACCGCGCCGAGAGCGTCCTCGCAAACGGACATCAACATCCCCTCGCGACGGCCTTGTCCGAACGCAAGTGGTATAACCTTCCCCTCCTTGACCACCGCAGCCCCTGCCGTTTCAGTGCCTATCCAAAGGTTCGTTTTGCTATCCTCAAAGAGTTTGACAATGCGGCTGCTATTCAACTTAGGAGTGTTGCTTTCATCGAACACCGTGAATCGGCTTCCATCAAAACGCACCAGACCGTTAAGCGTCCCCAACCAAAGATAGCCGTCGCGCGTCTGAACCATGGTGATGACCGATTTTTGGGGAAGTCCTTCTTTGTTTCCCTCCTTCGTTTCCCAAACATCAACACCGTATCGCACCGTATCTTTGTTTCCCTCCTTCGTTTCCCAAACATCAACACCGTATCGCACCGTATTAGTGGCTGCGTTGATGAAGTAACCGCCAAAAAATAAACACCAGCCGGCGATAATCGCGCGAACGAGTTGTGAATATTTTTCTGGCACAACTTATTCTTCGGGTGAGCCGCTTTCCGTGTAAAGACCTTTGACGCGGGGAGTCATAACTTTGCAGGCAAGGAAAGGAGAACCACAGATGACCGCAGATAGACGCAGATGCAGAATTCAGTCGAGGTTTGCCCTCTATTCTTGATCTGCGTTTATCTTCGTGTATCTGTGGTTTGCGTTTTTTCCCAGTGCTCGAATATTTTGCGCTGGAAGCAGAATCTACTTCCTCAGGTCGGGGGCTACGTTTGGAAAAAGGATTTGCCGCATCTCTGAATTTTTGGAATCAATCCACTAACAATCCAACTGCCTATGAACTCAAATCAAACGCGCCGCCAATTTCTCAATACGACCAGCGCCACCGTCGCCGGCATCGGTCTGGGTTTGGCCCTCGCGCCGCGCGCGTTTGCGCAAAGCAAAGGGGCCAATGACAAAATTGTTTTAGGTCTCATCGGCTGCGGCGGAATGGGGCGCGACAACCTTCGTCGATTCATGAAATTAGATGGCGTCGAGATCGCCGCGGTTTGTGACGTCGATGAAAAACACACCGACGCTGCGGTCGAAGACGTGACCAAAGCCGGGCGACCCGTGCCAAAAGAGTTTAAAGATTTTCGCCGCTTGCTGGACGAAAAGGAAATTGACGCGGTCATCATCGGCACACCCGACCACTGGCACGCGATTCCGTTCATCGCGGCGTGCGAAGCGGGCAAAGATATTTATTGCGAGAAACCGATTTCGCACAGCTTCGTCGAAGCCAAAGCGATGGTGAACGCAGCGAAACATTTCCAGCGCGTGGTGCAAGTGGGCACGTGGCAACGCAGCATGAAACATTTTCAAGATGCGATTGACTTCGTGCGGTCCGGAAAGTTGGGCAATGTCAGTGTGTGCCGCGCGTGGAATGTGAATCCGATGGGCAGCAACATCAGCAACATCGGAAAACAAAATCCGCAAACGCCACCGCCGGAACTGGATTGGGACATGTGGCTTGGCCCCGCGCCCAAACGCCCCTACCAGCCAAACCGATGCCATTTTCACTGGCGTTGGTTTTATGAATACGGCGGCGGTTTGATGACGGATTGGGGAGTTCACATGCTCGACATCGCGTTCCTCGCCACACAGCAAACCGATCCGATTTCCGTTTCAGCAGCGGGCGGAATTTTTGCGACGGATGATGATCGCGATACACCCGACACCTTGCTGGCTTCTTACCAATTTCCGAAATTATTGGTGACGTGGGAGCATCGGTTCAACAATGGTCGAGGCCTTGATGGCGGAGAAGGACACGGCACGGAATTTATTGGGACCAACGGAACGTTGATTGTTGATCGCACCGGCTACAAATACTTTCCGGAGAAAAAAGATAACGAACTTCCGCCAAAATTGGATCGGCAGGAAAGCACGCATTGGCAGAATTTTTTGGATTGCGTGAAGAGCCGGCAGACGCCCCGTTCGGGGATCGAATCGATGGCGAAGACGACGATGCTATGTCATCTGGGGAACATTGCGTTTGAGACGGGCAAAACTCTGCGTTGGGACCAACAGAAACAAGACGTGGAAAATCACGGCGACATGAAGCATTGCATTTCCTACCAGCGCGAATATCGCAAGCCATGGAAGTTGAAAATGTATAAAACGTTGTAGCTGTGACCGCCGCATTTATGATTTGATTGAGTTGAACTTGTTGACCCGCATCATTTTTCCCGGTTGAACAATTTGTTTTCCAAGTTCAATGAGCCAGTCTTCAACCTGCTGTGGGTTTCGCAATCCGCGTCGGGGCGCAACATTTTTGTAACAGGTGAAACGGTGACCCTCAACCGTTCTTTGAAAAATCGCACAAGACGAGCGCGATGATATTACCGTTTGGCACGGGCAAATATGAACTGGGACTTTTTAAAACGCCGGTCGGCCCGCTCTATGTCAGTTCGCGCATCGGCTGGTTTCTTTTCAATATCCGATTTCGCTGCCGCCCAGAAATTGTCGTGTTTCAAATTTGACCAAGGAGAATCTTGCCTGCATCAATCGAGAAGGCTATAGACGTGGCAACAATCCAAAAAAACCACCGGGAAAAATTATTATGAAAACTTTCTCTGTCATCGTCCTGCTGTTGCTGACTTTTTCACGCGATTCCATTCAGGCGGCGCAAACCGCCAATGCGCGAATCTACTGTCTTTCCATTCGATTCAATCATGCCCGAGCTGGAGGACCGAACGCCATCTACGCACTCGATCTCACGGGCCTAAATTCGGGAATCAACGGCGAACT
>JBBQRQ010000003.1:0-119058 GCA_038214755.1 Verrucomicrobiota bacterium | reverse complement strand
ATTCGGTTCCCGTGGCGAACGAGCCGCATCGTTTTCTTCGTCTCCAGTTAAACCAATTCTAACCGGCGTATTTTATATGACCTCCCAAATGTGGACGAGCCTGATGAAGTGTGACATCGCCGAAGCGAACGATGTTTCCGCGCCGCATCCCGAAATCATCGCGAAGCTGGTAGGGCGCGTCACTCCGTGCGCGCCGCTGGTCGAGAGAAACGTGCGCTGTTTCCGAACGGCGCGCACAGAGTGACGCGCCCTACCTGGTTAACTCTTATTTCTCCAAAAGTTTTCTTTCCGATTCAGCGCGTTTCAGTCGCGGCGATTTTTCCAGTTTCAACATTTCTGTGGCGTAACGCTTGCCCAATTCGCGCTGCGACTTTGCATCGAAATGAACCAGGTCGGCTTTCGAGGTCAGTCCTTTCGACAAGGCGCAACCGGTGAACGGAACTTTCTCTGGAAGTTTGGTCAACGTCTCGTTGACGGCGCGCGCGAACGGCTGCGGATTCCCCGGACGCGTGTAATTAAATTCTCCCGTTTGCCCGACGACGAATGGGAGATTCGGCAAATTCAATTCCGCGCGAATATCGCCAATCATTTTCGTCAGCCGCTCGCCGTAGGAATTTGCGTTAGTCGAATTCGCTGAATCGGCTTCACCTTGATGCCAGAGAATTCCCGAAATCATTCCGAACTTCGCCGCAGCTATCGCTCGCACGACGACGTTGGAATATAAATCCGCGCCTGGCATCCAACGTTTCAACGGAGTTCCACCGACCGCGCACGGCACGAGGCCGATGACAACACCGGGATTGGCGTCGGCCATGACTTTCGCGAAAGCGAGGCCCGGCCCGACGCCGGGATTTTTTTTCGGTTCGCCCAGCGTGAGCGGCTCGACGGCAAGTTCCCATTGATTGCTTTGCGTGAAAACAAAAACGCGTGGATGCGGCGTCTTGTCTTCTTGTTCGGGCACGCCGCGCCCGGCCATGTTCGATTGCCCCATCAGCAAGTAAATTTTTAATTTTTCTCTCGGTGGAAGTTTCACTGGAGAATTCGTATCCGCGTAGCCGGACGTGGGGATCAATGACGCGGAGCAGATCAAAAGGTTTTTAAAATTTCTGAACATAGCCAGGAAATATTTTTATCGTTTAAGAAACGGTCCTAAGTTTCATTCGCCTTCTCACCGGCGTGATTGCTTCCGCCGCTTGTGTTTATCCATCACCTGCCACACCACTACAGAAAGAATTAACGGCAACCAACCGAGCGTTGTCACAAGATTGCGTTTGCCCGAATGGCGCATATCCATCCAAGAGAATCGGTCAAAGAATTCTTTGGCCGCTCCATCGTTGGCGTGGGTGGCCACCGCCAAACTGCCCAAGGCGAAATCATGCGCGACGGCCAGACCGCCTTGCGCGCCGAGCCATGCGATGGCAATTCCGCCGGAGGCAATGATGCCGACGGCCGCGCCGCCCCAGGCCAATCCGCCAAAAGCAATTCCACCCAATGCCAGCAGACCGACACTGGCGCCGCCGACGGACAGAATTCCGATGGAAAGTCCGCCCATGCTGATGCCGCCGATGGCGACGCCGCCCGCTGCAAAAAGAATTCCATACGCGCGTTGGCCGATGGCAATCCAACCGACGGCGGGCTGAGATTTTTCTCCCGGGCGACCGTTGCGAATATGAATCAGCGGAAGTCCAAACAAAGTTCTGCGGCTGCGATATTCCGTCGCTTCGCCAGGTTTGATTTCATTTTCAAAGGCTTCGGGATGAAGTTCTTTTTCTTCACGGCGAATTTCGCGGAGCCTTCGGTTGTGACGCACGACCATAATCAGAAGCCATGCGGTATAAATCAGCGGAATTGCGATGCCTGCCACAACAACGAGCGCGGTGTGATGTTTGCCCCATTTCACCGACGCGCCAATGTAAGCAAACAAAACAAGGTTGAACAACACAGAGACAGCCATAATGACTTTTGCCATTTGCACCACGTACTTCCTTTCTCGCGGAGTGCGTGTGGCGTTGATGCTGGCACGCATCCCAAGATAGGCGCCGAGCAATCCGACGACCGGGCCAATCACCGTGGTAAAAACGGCGACCAGGGAAAAAGATTTGGCAATGGCGCTGCCTTTCATCGCGCTGGACCCAATCGTCGCCGCGCTGGCGCTCGTGGCGAAAATCGGCAGCGACGCCATTGCGCCCAACGTGAAGGCGCGTCCGGGTGTTGATTGCTTGAGTGTTCCTTCGACAAACGCGGTAACTTCGTCGGCGAGAAATTTTCGGCCGCGCGAGAGGCGTTGTTTTACCGCGTCTTCGGAAAGTTCCAATTGCTCGGCGACGCGCTGGATGGATTCGCCCTGGCGATAAAACAAAATTAGCGGCTCGCGATAGGTTTCGGGAATGCGCTCCAGTGAACACCAGAGAATCGCTTCTTCTTCGCGTTGAATGACGCGCTCCGGCGTTGGAGTTTCGGGCGCGAAAAATTCGCGGGTGGATTCGATTGGCTCCGCACCTTGAACCGGTTCACGTTTGTTGCGACGCCACGAATTGGAAATAATGTTTCGCGCGACGCCGCAAAGCCACGAGCGCAGTTTATCGGGTTCCCGCAACTGCTTCATTTCGCGCCACGCCGCGACAAATGTTTCCTGCGCGAGGTCTTCGCTCTGCGGCAAACTGCCCGTGGCGCTGTAGGCAAGCGAACAAACCAGCGACTGATAGCGGCTGACAATTTGGGTGAACGCATCGCGGTCGCCGGCAAGACTGGCGAGGACCAGCGATGCGTCGTTGGATTCTTCGGTGAACATTTTTGTTTTAAAAATCATATCACCGCATGAGTAGCGAAAACGAGCGGGGAGGTGACAAAGTTTTTCGTGGTCAGGAAAATGAAGACGAATAACAACTTCTCGTTTTTCCAATTGGTTTTCAAAAGTAACTTCGTGACACTTGTCCCTCGTCTCGCAAGACTGAATTATGATGTCGTTTCGCTTTCTGAAAGTTTTCTGCGTTCTTCTACTCACATCTTTTTGTGCTCAAGCCGCTGCGCCAAAAAATTCTTTCGCCAAGCCGAATGTTGTTTTTATTATCGGCGATGACATTGGTTATGGAGATTTTGGTTGTTATGGCGCGACGAAGGTCAAAACGCCCAATGTTGATTCGCTCGCTCAACACGGTCTTCGCTTCACCGACGCGCACTCTCCAGCCGCGACTTGCACGCCGACTCGTTATGCTTTGATGACGGGACAATACGCTTTTCGCAATCCGCTTGGCTCGCACATTTTGCCCGGAAGCGCGCCTCTCAGCATCAAGCCGGGGACATTGACGTTGCCCGCCATTTTTAAAAAAGCCGGTTACGCCACAGCAGTTGTTGGCAAATGGCATCTCGGTTTGGGCGACGAGGAGGGCAAACAGAATTGGAACGGAGAAATCAAACCCGGCCCGCTCGAAATCGGTTTTGATCAGAGCTTTATTATTCCAGCGACGGGCGACCGCACGCCGTGCGTGTTCGTCGAAGGTCATCGGGTGGTGAATCTCGATCCGAAAGATCCAATCACGGTGGATTACGAAAATTGTTTACCGGGCCATTCCAATCCGGTGCAAGGCATCGGGCGTATCGGCGCGATGACCGGGGGAAAAAGCGCTCTGTGGAAGGACGAAGAAATTGCGGACAGACTGACGAGCCGCGCGAAAAAGTTTATCGAAGAAAATCGGCGACAGCCGTTTTTTCTCTATTTCGCCACGCACGATATTCATGTGCCGCGAATGCCGGCGAAGAAATTTCGCGGATCGAGTGGCGCGGGGATTCGCGGCGACGCCATTCAACAATTCGATGGGTGCGTTGGGGAAATTTTGAAGACACTCGATCGACTCAAGCTTGCGGAAAACACGCTGGTCATCGTTACGAGTGACAACGGCGGGATACTGGATTACGGCGACACCATTGAGCGAGACGGCGACGAAAAATCGAACAACGGTCACGCGTTCAACGGAGCTTTGCGCGGAACGAAAGGGACGCCATACGAAGGCGGAACACGGGTGCCGTTCATTGCCAGGTTGCCGGGGGAAATTAAACCGGGCAAGTCAGATGAATTATTTTGTCTGGTGGACATGCTGGCGACGAGCGCAGCGTTGCTCGAACAAAAATTGCCGGATGATGCCGCGCCGGACAGTTTCGATTTTCTTCCGGTGTTGCTCGGAGCGAAAATAAAAAAGCCAGTGCGCGATCATTTGATTGAAGACAGCCGTCGCAAAGCGATTCGTCAGGGACCATGGAAATATATTCCTGCCGCCAAAGGCGAAGGCGCGCGCGGAAAAGCCGAAGCTCAACTTTATAATCTGGAAAACGACATTGGAGAAACCCGCAACCTCGCGGAGAAGGAGCCGGAAAAAGCGAATGAGATGCGATCCTTGTTGGATCAGGTGACGAAGAAATCTCGCACGCGCCCGTGACCGCGTTTCGCGAAACGCGAACAAATTTTCCAAAGTCTCGAAACGAACCCTTACTCAACGCCAGAATCGGCGCGCTCGTTTGGGCGTTCAATGGCGAACATTTTCCAGCGCTGCATAATATTCTCCCTCTTCTCGGAGGAGAGGGCCGGGGCGAGGTCGAGCGTTTCTTTTTACTGAATGTTCCCGGCGGACCTGCGTTCATCCGGAATTATTCAGTGGAGAAGGTTGCTCGCCCTCACGCTAACCCTCTCCCCGGAGGAGAGGGAATCTACAACATCACACTTGATCATCCGCGCTCTCTCGCCACGCAACTACGGCTGGGATTTCAAATTTTTCGGATTCAACGGCTGTAAATCTTTCGGCAAAAACACTCCGTCTTTGCGAATCACTTCGCCATCGAACCAGACTTCGCCGCCACCCCATTCTTTGCGCTGAATCAAAACCATGTCCCAATGCACGGCGGAACGATTTCCGTTGTCGGCAACTTCGTAGGCTTGCCCCGGAGTGAAGTGGAGCGAGCCGGCAATTTTTTCATCGAACAAAATGTCGCACATCGGACTCAGGATATATGGATTGAAGCCGAGTGAAAATTCTCCGATGTAACGCGCGCCTGGATCGGTGTCCAAAATCTCGTTGAGGCGTTTGGTGTTGTTGGAAGTGGCGTTGAAAATTTTGCCGTCTCTAAATTCCAGCCGCACATTTTCAAACTTCGTCCCGGAATAAATCGTCGGCGTGTTGAATTGAATGACGCCGTTGACGGAATTTTTCACCGGGCAGGAAAAAACTTCGCCGTCTGGAATGTTGCGGATGCCTTCGCACAGAATTGCGGCGATTCCTTTTTTGCTGAAGGTCAAATCTGTGCCGGGCGCGACGAGCCGGACTGCTTTTGCTTTGCGCATCCGCTTTTGCAACGGAACCATCGCCTTCGCCATTTTTTTATAATCCATCGTGCAAACATCGAAGTACAAATTCTCAAACGCTTCCGTGCTCATGCCCGCCGCCTGCGCCATGCTCGGCGTCGGCCAGCGCAAAACACACCAGCGCGTTTTGTTGACGCGATAATTTTGAACCGGGCGCAGAACCTTGGAATACATGGCGAGCAAATCGCTTTCGACATCAGAATTTTCGCTGGCGTTGGCGCTGCCGCGAACGGCGATGTAAGCCTGCATTTTTTTCATGCGAAACAATTCCACGTCGCGCATCAGTGTCGCGTGTTTTTCATTCGTCTCGCGAACGACTTCGCGGATGACACGTCCATGCCGAACTTCCACAATCGGCGTTGCGCCAACCCTCCGCGCCGCGCGCATCAACTCGACCGAGAATTCGTCCGGCACATCAATCATGTCGATCAGGATGTTGTCGCCCTTTTTCAGCGCGGTGGAATATTCGATGAGAAGTTTCGCCAGTTTTGTGTAACGCGGGTCAGTCATAGATTTGAAAAATAAAACAAATTGCGGGAAGAATCAAAAACGCCGCGTTCATCATTCTTTGATGCCAACCTAATTTTATTGAGGGGGTTTGCCTTCCAGAATGTTATTCTTCCATTCGCCAAACTCTTCCACAGTTTTGAAGCGAAAAACTCCTTTGGGAAAACGAATTTCACCGGATTTCATTTTTCGGGAAATTTCCGCCGCCCGGTCAATGCCTGCTTGAAGATCGTCTTGGATCGATAGTTTGTTGGCCGTCATTTGATTTTTCTCGGAGACGTTGATGAAAGGTTGTTTCAAAGCGTTTTCAGAATAGGCCACCGGGTGTGTCAAAGCAAGGCGCTGGGAATTAGAAATGAAAACCCAATGCAGCCAAATCGGGAATTTTCACGGTGGAAATCCAAATGATAATTTCACTGCGGAATATTCGGGATGGACCGTGCCGTCGTGAATGCGAACGATGAGCGGCGGTTCCGCCCAAATTTTGTTCCGCATGGGTTCGGGCAAATCGTGCGAGCGCATCATCCCGAATAATCCGAGGAGCGGACGTTCGGTTTCGCGCAACACAACCGGACGCCAGCGGACGAGGGTCAAGCCGGCTTGGGCGGCGGAATCCTTCACCCGCTGATGTTGTTCCTCGGGTGCGACTGGAAACACACACGCGAAAAATCCGCCGGGTTCCAAATGTTTTGCCGCCGTTGCGCAATAGTCGGCGATGTTGCCGCACATTTCAAAACGACTGGCGATTTTTTGCGGGTGATCTCCTTCGACGCCGCTGCCGAGCGGAAAATACGGCGGGCTGCCGAGGACAAGGTCGAAACGTTCGTCGGCGCGAAGAATTTTTTCGTCGCGGAAATCGCCGAGCCGGATTTCGTATCGGTCTTCGAGTCCGTTCCAGCGCGCGGATTTTTTTGCGAGCCGGACGCTTTCTTCCTGCGCTTCGACCGCGACAAACTTCGCGCCCGGCAAACGCCACGCTGCAATCATTCCAACCGCTCCGATGCCGCTGCCGAGATCGAGAACAGTTCGAGCGGACGGACACCAACTCGTCCCGTACCACGCCGTCAAAACGTCGTCGGTCGAAAAGCGATGTCCGTTTTCCAGTTGGAAAATTCGGAAGTAGCCGCTGATCGCGTCGAGTGTTTCGCCAGGTTCGACATCAGTCCCGATTCCCACCGCGCCCGGCGGAACCGGCCCCGGTTTTGTCCAGCCTTTGAAAGTTGGCTTAGAAAAGTTCATGACGGCGCACGCTACTTTTGCGCAACGATCTCTTTTTTTCGTAAGATGTGTTCCCGTTTTTTGATTTCGCGGCGCAGCAACTCTTCCGCGCTCCATCCTTTTATTTGGGCGAATTCCGCGAGAGCAAAAAGGTCTTTGGCAATGGCGGTTTTGCTTAATTTCTTTTGGCAGGGACGCGCTGCGGCAGGTCCGTGATTAATTTGGACTGCCCGGCAACGCAGCCCGACCGGAGATTCGATTAACTTCGCTTTGCGCGCTTTCTTCACCAATTTTTCCGCGCGAAGCAGCGCCGGAAGATGTTTGGGAATTCCGTCGAGAGCAGAGGCGCGTTGGTGTTTGGTTCCGTGTTTTTCGGCGCGTTTGATTTTTTCCCAGTTCGCCCAAACTTCATCGACATCTTTGACTTTCGTTTTGCCGAAGACGTGCGGATGGCGGCGAATCAATTTCTCCGTGATGTGTCGCGCTACTTTTTCAAAATTGAACGCGCCACGTTCCTGAGCGAGCTGACAATGAAAGACAATTTGCAGCAGAAGATCGCCAAGTTCTTCGGCGAGTTCGTCGTCATCGTTGGATTCAATCGCGTCGATCAATTCATAAACTTCTTCGACGGCATGGTAACGGAGCGTCAGGTGGGTTTGCTCGCGGTCCCACGGGCAACCCTGGGGCGAGCGCAGTTTTTTCATGACGGCGAGGAGATGGTGGATGGCAGGTTTTTGTTTCATTATTGGAAAACGTTCAACATCCAACATCCAACGTTCAACGTTCAAAAGTCGCCAGTGCCCATTGGAAGTTGAACGTTGAACGTTGGATGTTGGACGTTTACAGAATGACCAGATTATCCCGGTGAATTACTTCTGTCCTCGATAAGCCGCGACCTTTCAGCGCTTCAGAATTGAAAGCTGAAATTCCGCGAGCGAACTCGGTTCCATTTGCATCGCAGACGCGCACGACTTCTCCGGCCGCAAATTCTCCTTCGCATTTCGTCACTCCGGGCGGCAGCAAGCTGGTGCCGCGCTCGCGCAACGCTTCTTTGCAACCGTCATCGACGTACAACGTGCCGCGCGGCGAATGGAAAAACGCGATCCACCGTTTTCGTCCAGGCAACTTGTCGGCTTGCGGAAGGAAAAGGGTTCCTTCGTCCTCGCCTTGCAAAATGTTCGCCAGCACTTTCTTTTTTCCGCCAGAAGCAATCACCAGCGGAATCCCGGCGCGGGTCACGATTTTCGCCGCTTGCACTTTCGAGGCCATTCCACCGACGGCAGTTTCACTTGTCGTTCCGCTCGCGATTTTTTCCAGCGTTTCATCGATGCGGTCGATTTGACGGATGGTTTTTGGATTCTCTTTTCCAAAATTTTCGAGCACGCCATCGACCGTTGTCAAAATCACGAGGAGATCGGCGGGCAGCAAACAAGCGACGAGCGCGGAAAGTTTGTCGTTATCGCCAAATTTCAATTCAGTGAATGAGACGGCGTCGTTCTCGTTGATAATCGGAATGACGCCGTGTTCGAGCAACGTGACCAAAGTATTTCGCGCGTTGAGATGGCGTTCGTGATGTTGCAAATCATCGTGAGTGAGGAGGACTTGTGCGACATTCAAATCGAAGTCGGCAAAAAGTTTTTCGTAGGTCGTCATGAGCCGTGATTGTCCGACGGCAGCGCAGGCTTGCATCTGGGCGAGTTGCGTCGGACGGCGCGTGTGACCCAAAACTCCCATGCCCGCACCGACTGCGCCCGAAGTGACGATGAGAATTTCTTTGCCGGCTTTGCGCAAGGCCGCCGCCTGCGCGACGAGCTGTTTCATCTGCGCAAGGTCGGGCTGTTTTTTTGAATCGGTCAGGACACCGGTTCCGAGTTTCACGACGATGCGGCTGACGGATTTGAGCGACTCGCGGGACATGGCGGCGAGTTGCTAACAAATCATCGGTGAAGTGTCGAGGCGTGAAAGGCGCATCTCACTTCCTTGCCAAATAACGGAACGCCGATCTCCTGATCGGCTCGTGGAAAATGGGGAGTTTTCGACTGCCGATCTGGAGATCGGCGTTCCGTTATGCCAACGCGCCAATTCTGCGAGCGCCGCGAATTTCAATGACAATGGTCGTCAGGTTTGTATTGTCGGAATAATTCTGGAGGCGCGAAACGCAAACCATTTGGAGGAAGTGTGAAAAGAGAAAATCGTTTTTGCCGGGATAAGCTTGGGTTAATAAGTTCTCAACTGCGCCTTGTGGCCCTCGCCATCTTTTTCTCAGCGGAGATCGCATTCGCCGGAAACTTTTATTCCGGCACGTCACCCGCGAATGTCCCGTGGCCAAACGGGGTTGTGCCTTATGAATTCACCAACACGCTCAGCGTTGCGCAGCAGCAAACTTATCTCCATGGCTTGCGCGAATGGGAGCTCGCCGCCAACGTAAAATTCGTTTCTCACTCCAACCAAACCCGTTGGATCCTTTTCACGTTCAACTCCAATAATTTTAACAACGTCTCCAGCGGCTACGATCCGCAGGTGATTTCTATTTCCAGTCTCAGCCGCGCGCAAGTGACGCACGAGATGGGACACTCCTTTGGTTTCCTTCACGAAAACATCCGGCCTGACCAAACGAATTTTCTTACTGTGATTTCCAATAATGTTTCGTCGGGCAATCTAGGAAATTTTCAAATCGATCCAACGAGTGTCACCAACGGCAATTATGATTTTGAATCAGTCATGCATCTGGGTTGGGATTTTGCTTCCGTTCAACCGGGTGTCCTCGCCACGCAGCGACCCAAGCCGCCGTATGTCCCGCGCTATGAATTTCGCATGGGCAATCTCGCTCTCAGTCCCGGCGACCGCGCGGCCTTGAGATTTCTTTACGGCCCGCCAGTCTCAACCCTCACCAATATTGTGACCACGACGGCTGATATCGGGCCCGGAAGTTTGCGCGCCGCGTTGTATTATGTGACTGACAATCCCGGTGCAATCGTCCGCTTCAACATTCCGACGAATGATCCCGGTTACAGCAATGGCGTTTTCACGGTTCGCCTCACCGGACACCTGCCGCCGCTCGTCACGAACGGAATGGTGATTGACGGTTCCACCCAACCGGGTTTCACCAACAAACCGGTCATCGTGGTGGACGGCTCGCAAATTCTGCCCGAGACTTTGACATCCAACACCGGCCTGCTGATTTATTCGGCGAACAATCAGATCAAAAACATTTCGTTTCGCGGCTTCAACTGGAATGGCCTGACTTTTCGTTACGCCGATTCGACCAACAATACCGTGGCCGGTTGCTGGCTCGGCCTCGATTCCACCGGCAGCAACGCCGCGCCGAATGCGCATCAAGGGATTTATATCGACCGCGGCGCGAGTCGTAATCTAATCGGCGGAACGAATGCTCTCGCTCGAAATATTCTTTCCGGCAATGGCGAGTATGGCCTTTACATCAGCGACTCGAACACCTTGGGAAATACGATCTCAGGAAATTTCATCGGCACGGACTTCTCCGGATTAAACGCCGTCTCCAACTCATTTGGCGGCGCGCTCCTCGTCAACGCCACGCACGATAATCTCATCGGCGGCACGAATGCTGGCGCGCGCAACGTGATTTCCGGCAATTTTAATTTCGGCATCTGGATCGGCGCGGCGAACAACAACGTCCTGCAAGGAAATTGGATTGGTCTCAACGCGGCGGGCGCGGCTGCGCTGCCGAATTCCTTTTTGGGCGTTTACGTGGTTGACGCCGCGCAAAGCAATCTCATCACGGGCAACGTTCTCTCCGGCCACCCGTCGGAAGGAATTCGGCTGTCCGGTTCGGGCACGTCATGGAATCGGGTGCAGGGAAATTTTATCGGGACAGATTCCACCGGTTTCAATGCTGTCGCGAACAGTTATGCGGGCGCGACGATTTTTTTCGGCGCAACTTCCAACACTATCGGCGGCACGACCGTGAGCGCGCGAAATATAATTGGCGGCGGATCTTACGGTATCGTCGTCGGCGGTCCCGGCACCAGCGGCAATCTGATTCAGGGAAATTACATCGGCCTCGCGCCGGACGGCTCGACGCTGGTGCCGAGTTATTATGGCGTGTTATTTTCCGACCGCGCCACCAACAACACGCTCGGCGGAACTGTCAGCGGAGCGCGAAATATTATTTCCGGCAATCTCGGTGCCGGTGTTTTTCTAGGCGACCTCGGCACGTCGGGAAATTTTATCCAAGGCAATTACATCGGCCCCGATGCCGTTGGCTCCAACGCCAGGCCAAATTCAGAGGGCATCTACATTGAAGGCGCGAGCGAGAATGTGATCGGCGGGCCGGCGGTGGGCGCGGGCAACGTGATTTCGGGAAATACATTTCGCGGCATCTATGCTTCCGGCACCAACACCAGTGGCAATTTGATTCAAGGCAATTTTATTGGCACTCAAGCCAACGGGACAAACGCTTTGGGCAATGGCTGGGACGGCTTCGTGTTCTTCAATGGCGCAAGCAGCAATGTGGTGGGTCTCGCGCGGGATGGTTCCGGCGCAGGAAATAAAATCGCCTTCAACGGGCTCACCGGAGTTTACGTTGGCAGCGACAATGGCAATAACAGTGTGGGAAATACGATTCGTGGGAACACCATTTTTTCCAATGGACGTCTGAGCATCAATCTGGTCGGCGGAATAGAGGATTTTAATGGAGTTACGGCAAACGACATTGGTGACGCCGATACCGGCGCTAACAATTTGCAAAATTATCCAGTCATCACCAGTGCCGTCGCGAGTGGATCGAGCACTGTGATTTCGGGAACGCTGGATAGCGCCACAAATAAAACGTTTCTCATCGACGTGTATCGCAGCCCGACCCCCAATCAATCCGGGTACAGCGAGGGACAAATCTATTTGGGCAGCCTTACCGTTACGAACGGCGGCGACGGCAGTTCAGTTTTTACCCTGACGGCGAGTGGAAATTTTGCCGGCCAATATTTCTCCGCCACGGCCACGGACCAAACGAGCGGAGACACGAGCGAATTCAATGTTTCCGTCGTTGCGACCAATGGCCCAAGCGCGCCGAGGTTTATCGGGCCATTCAGTATGACGAGCACGGGGTTCAACGCCACTATTTCGCTGACCGTCGGCCAAAACTACCGCGTGCAAGCGACCACCAATTTGGGAGCGAATCCAATTCCGTGGATTGACCTGACAAATTTTAGCGCTGGCGCTACCAACTTTATTTTTGCGGATCGCTCGGCGACGAATTATGCGGCCCGGTTTTATCGCGTGGTTTCGCCGTAGAAGATTTTTACGGACGATGTTGCGGAATTTTCTAAGGAGACACCCGGCTCTGCCCTTCGGAAATGGAAGAGTCCGCCTGTAATCCGAAGAGTGTCGAATAGTAAGCGAGGCGTGACCGTATCCCTCAGGCTGCACCTATTTCCCCAGCGGGGCTCCCGCATGTTTTTTCGCGAGCTGCACAATCTTGTTGTATTCCTCCTCCCCGCCGAAATAGGAATAGTTCACATCCCCCAGAAGTTTGAGTTCTTGATTGAGCGTATCCCATTGCTCACAGAGGTAGGCGTACCAGGCGTAATTGTGGTGCCAACCTATTCCGTCCGGATTCCGCTCAAAGAACCGGTCGTAGGCTGACGCAATATCTTTCCAGACTTCGGGCTGCTTCCAATAGGCTTTCCTCTTTTCTTTGTCTCGGATGTAAAGAGAGATTTGGTCGTGAGCCTCAACCAGGATCAACGGAACAGTTCCAGTCCAGACTTCGGACTCCACGCATTCCCGGCCGAATTGAATCATTTCTTCAGGAGAGCCATACCATTGAGGATAGAGATAGTGAAGCTTGCACTGGCAAGCGTTGTAGTTATTGGGTTCAAGCTCCATCGCTTTGGCAAACCACCGTTCCATCTCTTCGCGCGGCTGTTGCGTCGCTTCGGCGAGCTTAATCATCAAAGTGGGAATGCGGGTATTCTTCGGATTTAACGACCAAGCTTTCTCAGCGGCCTGGATTGCCACCGATAAACGCTCCCGGAATCCTTTCCAGCCTTCCTCCGTTACCTTGTCGGCATATCCACCGCCGCGCGCCCGCCATGCGTAGTTATAATAGAGAGCCGCCTGAATGGAGTAAGCGACGTCGCTATGCGCCCAGTTTTTTATGAGAATGGGTTCCGCTTGATCGATGAACAGTTTTAACTCCCATGCGCTGGTCCCAATGATCTGAATCAGCTCATGGCCGGTTTCATCGATCTCCTCAATGGGCGTTTTCTCGTCCTTCACCATCTCGGTTAAATTATTTAGAGCGGAAGTGCGGTATTGCGAGACCCGGTTCCATACATTCGTATTACGACCTACCCACAACGCTTCACCGGCGCGTAAGTTGGCAAAGAATTTTCGGACCGGCGGATACCGGCTGCCCTCCATTTTATCAGCGCTCCGACAAAGCCGCGTAGTAAGTTCGTCTTTGGGAATCCCCCTGGAGAATCGGCAAGAAAGGTATTCGATGAGAGGATCGTCGCAGCCCTTCTCAATGGCGGAAGCGGCATAGGTTCCGGTGAGGTCCCAAGCGAGAGTTCGCGCCTCGTAGTTCGTGATACCCCCGCGAAGTTTCACATATTCGCTGAGGCAGCGCTTCGCATCAGCATCCCATTTGGGATTCTTGCTCCCATGCTTCTCGTATGCCTGGAGAGCCGTCGCATTATTCCACGCCAGACGAGACTCCTTCTTCGCCTGCTCCTTGGGTTTGCAGGCTGCGAGCAACACGCACGTCAGGACAGTGACCGTTAGTTTCAAAAACGTCATGTGAGCTCAGTTTTGTGCCAAATGTAGCGTCAGCCATCTTGCCTGACTTAGAGGACGGCTTCAAGCCCCCGGGTGGAATGTTACTTTAGGGTGATTAATTTCGCAGCCGGAAAAACCCGCGCGCTGCGGACATGCTGACGGTGTAAGGACTGGTTGCGCCAACCACATCCGAGTAAGGCCCGGAGACTTCGCTGGCAGATTGCAAAATGAAACCGCCGCTCCAGGTGAGAATGATATTATTCCCGGAACGCGCCGCAGACAGCGTCGGTTGTGAGAGTGAATTTCCCACCGGCGCAAATCGAATCCCTTTGAATAATTGGTTGACGCCGGCGGTCGCCAGGATTGTTGGAACCGAATTGGTGCCGGTATCCACGATGGACAGGAGTTGGCCGCTGGCGTTATCCAGATAAATCACTGGGTTTGGCCCGCTGTAATCCACGGTCAGGTAACGCGCCAGGGCGCCGAATGAGAGCGCGTAGGCGTTGGTCCAAGTCAGGTTGTTCGTGTCGTATTGCCATTTCTGGATGGTGCTGCTGACGCTGAGATAAATCAGGTCGTCCGTCGGGTTGAGAGAAAAATCAGTCGTGTTCGATGCCGTGAAACCCGAAAGGATGTTACTCCCGGCGGTTGGGGCCGTGGGCAATCCATTGAATTTTACGAGGGCGGCGTTGCCCGATGTTGAGGAGAGGCAATAGAGATTGCCATTGAAAATATCCACCGAACGCAGATTGGGATAGGTCGTCTGGTTGGTGGCTGCGGGAGCGTCGAGTCCAAAATAGTAAGTCCCGCCCGAACTGCCTGCGCCCCAGAAATTATTTGTTCCATCATAAGCCACTCCGCGAAAATGGGCGGAGTTGTAAGCCGTCGTGTCCGAGATGGGCAAGGTGTACTGCCCGTTGGCATTCATCAGTGCGACCGCGCGAGGGACTGCCGCAGATGTGGTGCTTTGCAAAGCAGTGCCGTTGCTTAGTTCCACTCGATAACCACCGAACGCCAGGGATTTTTTATCAGGTGAGCGGGTCAAAGCCATGCCGGTCAAACTGGTGCCCGTCAAATCCGGCCCGGATTCAATGATGCCCGTCGCGCCGGTTTCTGGAATGGTAATGGTGTTGATGTAACTACCGGACGGAGTGAATTGATCGACGTAAACAGAATTTCCGCTCGTGGTGAGTGGCTGCTGGCCATCGCCGACGCGAAGCACGATCAGATTATTTTCGTAGAGCAAAAGATTGGTTGTGACCGTCAAGGCCACCGGAGCGCTGGTGACCGCACCGAGTGGATTAGTAACCACAACTGAGTAATTGGCGGCGTAGGACGATTGCACGTTGGTTAGAGCGTAAGAATCGGAATTGGCTCCGGCGATGTCCACGCCATTGCTTCGCCATTGGTAACTGAAGGGAAGCGAGCCGGACGCTCCAACGACAAACACCGCGCGAGTTCCAGGGGCAATCGTGCGCGGACTGGGTTGAGAATAAATTGTCGCCGGCAATCGTTGCACAATCAAATTCGCGGGCGCGCTCGTGACTGAGTTGATGGAATTGGTGACGACAACGGTGTAATTGCCAGCGTCATTTGTTTGCGCGCCGAAAATAGTGTAGCTGTTGAGATTCGCTCCGGAAATTAAAACATCATCGTGAAACCATCGGTAAGAGAGCGGCGCCGTGCCGGTGGCCGAAACAGAAAACGTCACGTTGCTGCCGGAAACAATGGTCTGCGAAACTGGCTGATTGGTGATGGCAACGGGATTGAGCACAGTGACAGTCGCATTGCTGCTGGTGACCGCACTTGCTGAACCGCCCGTCACGATGACTCGGTAAGTGCCCGCGTCCGTTGCAGCAAGATTGGCGATGGTCAGCGTGTCGGTCGTCGTCCCGGACCAGTTGCCTCCGTCGGAAATGTTGGTGGAACTTCGTTGCCATTGATAATTAAGCGGCGGCGAACCGGCCGCCACGACGGTGAGATTGGTGGTGGAGCCGGCGGCCGTTGTGACGGAGGCGGGCTGCGTCGTGATGATCGGGTCTCTCACCGTCAACAAGGCGAACGCGCTGTCAACGCTGCTGAGTGAGTTGCTCACCGTGACATAATAATTTGCCGCATCGAGGTAGGAAACGCCCGTAATGGTCAGCAGATTGCTTTGACTGCCGGAAATATTTCCACCATCGGATAAATCGCCAACTCCAACCTTATGCCACTGATAAAAAATTGGCGCGGTTCCTAAAACCGAAACCTGAAATGTGGCAGTCGTTCCAAAATTATTTGTCCGGTTCTGAGGTTGTGACGTGATCGCGGGATCCGTGATGTTCAACGTAGCGTTCGAGCTTTGAATCGTGGCGCCAGGAGCATTGGTCACCGTGACGAAATAAGTTCCGACATCGTTCGTGGAAATATTACTGATGATCAGCGTGGCGCTGTTCGCGCCGGAAATATTCCCGCCATTGCTCAAAATTCCTTTTGTCGCTTCCTGCCATTGATAAGTCAGCGGCGCGGTTCCACCGGCGACGACCGAGAAGACGGCGTTTGTTCCGGGTGGCAATGTCTGATTTGCCGGTTGAACAAGAATTGACGGATCTGTCACCGTCAGGATCGCGACAGAACTTGTGATCGACGCGTAGGAATTTGTCACAATCACCACAAAACTTCCAGCATCGGCTGCCAGCAAATTGCTGATCGTCAGCGTGGTTGTGTTTGCTCCGGAAATATTTCCACCGTCCACCAGGTTGGTTCCATTTTTTTGCCATTGATAACTGAGCGGCAAGGTTCCGCGCGCCACGACTGAAAAAGTGGCGTTCGTTCCAGCATTTCTGGTTTGAGTGGCCGGTTGTGTTCCAATTTCCGGTCCGCCCGTGACGAACGCCCAGCTTCTTCCGATGCGCAGTTCGTCAATGACGGCCGTCGGCGCGGTGCTGTTCTGACAAGAGATGACAAAAGCGCGCGGCCCGTTTCCATTCAAGGCGCTGGTCGCGGTGGTGCTGGCGCTGGCAGTGACGTTGGTGAAGGAGGGAGCCCCGCTCGCGCCAAAGGAGGATGAGGCAGGATTGATCCATAAATTATTATTGGTGACGCCGGGGCTGGTAATCTCGGAAGAGGCGACCACGAACAACACGTCATTAACATTTCTCAAGGTGGAATCATAAACGTTGTCCGCCGTGTTTCCTGACTTGCTGATCCCCAGAAAAAAATTCGTGGTGCCGGATTTTTTTGTGACGAGCCGGGCTCCCGCCCTCGAGAGCGTGCCAGCCTGGCCGCCCTGCGTGTCACTGAAAGCCGCAATAAAATTATTTTGGGCAGTTGTGCCAACGGCAGAGACGTCCGTGATTTTTAAGATGAATGAATAATAAACCACCGCTGGGGTGGAGTTCACCACGGGCACTCGCGCCGTCATTCCGACGCTCGGAACAACCTGCACGCTGTTGCCAGTGGACGCGGGCAAGCCGGAATAACTCAGCGTCGTTGATGTTATAACGGGCTGCGCTCCGCTGCTGTTGTTGCTGCCGACCAATCCCCAGCCATCTCCAAAGCTGTTGGTTTGCCCCGCGAGGCCGTTGCCCACCGCGTAGCTCGTGCCAGGGGGAGTCCCCGTGGAATCCGCAAACGGATCGAAATTGGGAATGGCAAAAACGCTATTGACGAAAAGCAAAACAAAAAAAATGCGCGCAAGTTTTTTCATAAATCGAACGGGGGTTGAACAAGAGTCATTCTTCAAATCTTCAACTGCCGGTCAAGTAAATTTCAGAAATCCAAAGAGGTCTGGCAGCCGCCCTCCGCGGCTACGGTTCGAAGCCGCGAAAAATTTCATGGGAATTCTTTTCCGAACTTCATTGGAATAATTCCCGGCGAAACAGGTGATTGACTTGGAAAATTTCTTTGCTAATTTCTCGGCTCCTTAAATGGGATGGATCAGATTTCAATGAAAACGTTTTTACCGAAAGTGAATGTGGACGAGCGCAAATGGCACGTGATCGACGCCGAGGGCGCGATCCTCGGCCGCCTCGCCGCGCAAGTGGCGAATATTTTGCGCGGAAAAAATAAACCGGTTTACACCCCGCATCTGGACGCCGGAGATTTTGTCGTCGTGATCAACGCCGAAAAAGTCAAGCTCACTGGAAAAAAGGAGACGCAAAAATCTTTCATGACGTATTCCGGTTGGAAAGGCGGCGAAAAGTATCGGACCGTCGAACAGGTCCGCGCCCGGCATCCCGACAAATTGATCACCCACGCCGTTCGCGGCATGGTGCCGAAAAATCGTTTAGGCCGTGTGCTGATGACAAAATTGAAAGTTTACAAAGGCAGCGCGCATCCTCACTCCGCGCAGCAACCCGCCACATTGGTTGCCTCTAAATAATTTCGGGCGTTCAACTTTTATCTTATGGCAGAATCCAAATCCAAATCCAAAACTCAGGAATTTCTCGGCACGGGTCGTCGCAAAACTTCGGTGGCGCGCGTGCGGCTCGCCTCCGGCTCTGGCAAAATCATCGTCAACGGTCGCGCCCTTGAAAACTATTTCCCTACGGAAACACTTCGCAGCGTTGTCGCCGAACCGTTCTCCACCACGGAGACGGCGGGCAAGTTCGACGTTCGCGTGAGCGTGCAGGGCGGCGGACCTTCCGGCCAGGCGGGCGCGGTGCGTCACGGAATTTCTCGCGCGCTCATTAAAGCCGACGCGAACTATCGTCCGAGTTTGAAATCTGAAGGGTTGCTCACGCGCGACCCGCGCATGAAGGAACGTAAAAAATACGGCCAACCCGGCGCGCGAAAACGTTTCCAATTCAGCAAGCGGTAAAAAATATTTTGTTCGCGAACTCCGCTGGATTTTTCCGGCGGAGTTTTTTTGCGCCTGAACACTTGCGTCGCAAAGCAAATCCGCCCAAAGTAATCGCCATGACAATCGAGAAATTTCGTGAGCTTCGTCATGCGAAACCTTTCCAGCCTTTTTTGATCCGCCTGCGCGATGGGGAGAAGGTGAAAGTGAGAGAAGCCTTCAACCTGGCATTATCACAAAGAGGAACCTATGTAGTGGTACTTGGTCCCGCCGGCGCATATCATCATATCGACTTGAAAAACATTTCTGACATCACACTGCAGAGGAAGTCAGTCCGCGGGGGAAAGCGATAGGCCACGACGGAAAGTTATGACACTGGAAAAAATCCGGTCTGTTTGCGGTCACCAACCCTTCCGGCCTTTTGTGCTTCATCTGCCCGATGGAAGGAACGTTCTGGTAGAACATCCCGACTTTGTTAGTTTCGAGGAAGGTGATCGAGTGGTAGTGATTACTCATCCTGACGACACCGAGAGCCTGATTGATTTATTTCTCGTGTCAGACCTCACGGTAAAAGCGCCGGTTCCTGAGCGGCAGCCATAGAGATCTCCGACTTCCGCCCGTATGAAAAACAGTTCAGCAAAGGCAGAGCCCATCAAAGCCGCCATTATCGGCGCGTCCGGTTACTCCGGCGAGGAACTGGTCAAATTGCTTTTGCATCATCCGCACGTGGAGTTGGCTGCGGTTACTTCGCGACAACATGCCGGGCAAAATCTGGCGCAAGTTTTTCCCCGCTACGCCAACCATCCCTGCGCGAAAGCTCTGCGCTTTACCGTTCCCAATCTGGAACTTCTTTCCAAACAAGCTCAGGTCATTTTTCTCGCGCTGCCGCATGGGGTGGCCGCTGAATACGCCGTGCCGCTCTTGGAAAAAGGTTGTCAGATCATCGATCTCAGCGCGGATTTTCGATTGAACAGCGCGGAGGTTTACCAGGAATTTTACGGACACGAGCACGCGTCGCCCGAGTTGTTAGGCAAAGCGGTTTACGGTCTGCCGGAGGTTTATCGCGACAAAATAAAATCAGCGACCATGGTCGCATCGCCCGGTTGTTACCCGACCAGCATCTTGCTTCCGATCATTCCGCTGCTGCGTGAAAAAATTATCAAATCCACCGGAATCATTGCTGATTCTTTGAGCGGCGTCAGCGGGGCCGGGCGCAAGGCGGAACTCGATTATCTTTTTGTCGAATGCAACGAAAGTATGCGGCCTTACGGAATTCCCAAACATCGGCATCTCTCGGAAATCGAACAGGAGTTATCCGCGACGGCGGGAGAAGCAGTAACCATTCAGTTCTCGCCCCATCTTGTTCCCATGAATCGCGGAATTTTGAGCACGCTCTATCTTGCTCCCGAAAAACATTTTAGTGACGCCGCGGAAATGGCCGCGCTCGCCCAGAAAATTTCTCGTTGTTACCAAGCCGCTTATGGCAGCGAACCGTTCGTTCGCTTACTTGAAGGAAAAAATTTGCCCGACACCAAAAACGTCGCGGGCACAAACATCATCGAAATCGCGTGGAGACTCGACCCGCGCACCGGAAGATTGATCGTGCTGAGCGCGCTGGACAACATTGTCAAAGGCGCGAGCGGCCAAGCCGTGCAAAGCATGAATCTTCTTTGCGGTTTCCACGAAACGGCGGGACTTTTGTAGGTCGCCTGGTTGGCCTTAGAAAATGCTTCAGTTCCGGGACCGACTATCGCGAAACATGAATAATCCCAATAATTCCTTGCTACCGCTCCGCTTGACGCATACAAACCAACCCGTTCCGAAAAACAATGTAACAAACCAAAACCAAAATATTTTGCTGAGCTTCAGCCGCAGGTCCATCTCGAAACTAACAATTTTCCCATGACCTCATACGGCGCTGAGCGCACGCCCCAAAAAGGCGTGCCTGAAAGCGCTTCTTTGGAGGTATGTCTGTACCTGTTCTGGGGCGTAAGTAAGTCACGCCCCTTTCATTTTGTGGAGGAGGAGCGCAAAAGGAACCCCCATAAAATGAAAACCAAACTACTTCTCCTCACGCTCGCAATAACGGCACGCTTTACTTTCACCCTTCATGCCCAATCTGATCCACCACCACCCCCGCCGTCATGCGACACCTGCACCAACTATTCGGAAAGTCCAATTACCAACTCTCCCGGTCGAAGCATAATTGATCTCGATGTGCGCTACATCGGCACACTTCGTCTGGAATTGTTTGATCGGGATAAACCAGCCTCGGTAAAAAACTTTCTCCAATACATCTTCAGCAACGATTACACCAAATAACCTCCTTCACCGCGCTGCTACGAATTTCGTCTTTCAAGGAGGCAGTTTGCGCATCATCGATTTCGGCGGCGGAAGCAAAGCGGTCGTTCCAGTTGCGGAAAAAGCTGCCGTCACGAATGAACTGATGATCGGTTCTTTCTTCAGCAATAGGCGCGGAACCATTGCCCTGGCCCATTATCCCGGCCAAACCAATAACGCGACTTGTCACTGGTTCATCAATCGGGCCGACAACGCTTATCTTGATGCCCCGACTACCAATGATGCTTACGTCGTCTTTGGGCGGGTGATTTCGGGACTTGAAAATCTCGACAAACTCAATCCTTCGGCGACCAATACCAGCATCAAAATCCTTAACCTCGGGGGCTATCTGACGGAAGCGCCGGTTCGTCCAACGGCCACGGTCTCGACTGTCACCTATGACGATCTCCTAACTGTTGTCTATCGGATCATCGCCCTGGACATGAACCTGCAACTGCAAACTCTGTCGAACGATGTGCGACGATTAAGCTGGCAAAGTGTGAGTAATAAACAACACATCGCTTCCTATACTCAAGCGATTGGTTCAGCGTGGACGAACTTACTCACCACCAACGGCAACGGGGCGATCCAGAACTTTCAACACACGAATAGTTCGCCTGCTGGCTTCTACCGCCTGCAATATCAACCTTGATTCTCACCAACATGAAAACTACTTACTGTGCCCTCTGGTTGTTCGCTTGTGTGATCACCGGTTCAGCCCAATATCAGTACCTTGATGTAAACCAGAAACGCGCCGACCTCGTTTCCTCATTGCGCATCCTTGGTCCGTTGAATGCGCCGGACTGGTTGAGCACCCTACCTTTGGTGGCGGGAAATTACGGCGCCGTTTATTCTGACTTCACTTATCACTATGTCGGCAATTACGGTTATGTCTATCTCGGCCCGGATCCCAGCGGCCAATACGCTTACTTTTACGATTATCGGTATCGCTCGGCCGGTGTGTGGGTCGGTAGCGACGATGTTTATCTTAACAATACTGCCGCGGCATTTAATGGTGACTTTGGGTTGTTCACCCCAACCATTCCGCCTTCAGGCTCTGTTAATTATTCGTTCACTCTCTCCTCAGGTTCCTACAACGTGGCGGGGTTGCGCTACGAATCAGTTTTTGTGGTCAATGGTCGCAGCGGCAACAATGCCCTGGGATGGATCGTCAATCGGGGACAATCCAGCGGCAACACTGGACTACCTTTTAACACCGCGCAAACTTTTGACCTCGCTCAAAATGTGGAAATCCCTTCTTTCAAAATATCGGACTATTGGTACGGTCCTTACTACAATTATCCGCAGAGCGCCAAAGCCCCGACGCCGCAGAACACCATTCGCCAAACGCAACCGGCGTTAATCGTAGGAACGCCATTGAATCGGACTACCAATGTGGTGTGGGTGGAAGAAGGCGTTTACCGTCCAGGGTTAGTATTGCAGCCGGGCTATTCGGTTCCGCGCCTTACTACTTTCATGGAACAATATTTTGAGAGCGCCTGGAAATGCGATCCGGCCAGTGGCCAACCGCCGCGTCTTTCCACCACGAATTGGAATGGGATAGGTAAGATCAATACTAACGCCGCCACGCCTAGCGGCCTACTTGCCGCGCAAGGTTATTACTTTACGCCGACGGAACCGGGCAAGGTCATTCTCAAAACCCAGCCGCAGGAAAATGGATTTTATGGCGAAGTGCCCTTCTACGCTTTGCAAATGTTCGTGGATAAGAATCGCGACGGACTCCTGACGACTAATGACGTGACCACTACCGCCAACCCGCATGTGTTCTGGGTGAACAATGATTGTGACCGGGCAATTAATACCGATTTGAACTTATGGGATGAGTTGGACGTAGAAGCGTCACTGGTACAAACTAACGATTCAGCATTTGTGATTAACAATTTCCGGGTTCCCACACTACGGGATTTGGAAGATTACGACCGCCTCCATATTAAAGGATTAAAAGAACTTTGTCGGGACTTGCCTACTGGACAAGCCTATACTGTCACGATGCGCTGGAAATCCATTCAGTCGGGTAATCCGGCCATCTTTGTTTTTAACGCGACGGACTCAGATGGCGCACGGGGCTATTTGACAAATTCTACTCTAGCGAATGCTCAGATTTCGCCCACAACTTATCCGCCATCGGGTTCGCCGGGAATTAGTCCCTTGGCGGCGGGGCGGGTCGAATCTAATTTGAGTCCGATTTTGCATAATGATAATTATCGGTGCACCAACGATTATTTTATTTATTGTGGCACGAGTCGGGGCGCGGGAGAATTGGCGGTCAGCGTTTACAAGAATGGCGTTCTACTATCGGAGACCTCTGTCTTTTTGGACTTACGTGATGTCAAAGAACTTTATGAACGCTGGACGCTTGGAGATACCAAAGGTGGCGAGCCGGCCATTACCTCGTCCTTGTTCGCCGGTGGATTACCAACAGGAGTGAGCGCAACCTATTTCGCCAGTTCTCCAGCTAATTCTCCCTACATTCTTCTCGTGCATGGCTGGAACGTCACTCCTGATTCGAAAGATATTTGGAGTGATACCGGTTTTAAACGTCTTTATTGGCAAGGATATACTGGCCGGTTCGGCGCTTTACGCTGGCCAACTGATTATGGATTCGGTGAAACCTCGTTCTCTTTCACCGATATAGACAACTACAACCGCAGCGAATTTGTCGCGTGGAAATCCGGCGAAGGTCTGCGCAATCTACTGACAAATGCGAATTCTCGGTTCCCCGGAAAAGTTTATCTTGTTTCTCATAGTCAAGGAGCGGTTGTCGCGGGAGAGGCATTGGCTCTCCATGCTGAGAAATATCAGGGCGGGCAGATCGTGAATAGATATGTGGCCAGTCAAGCTGCTGTGGCTTTATCGTGTTACGCAACCAATAATGATTCCATTTATCAGACCCCCTTCCAATACGTTCATCCGTGGTTGGATTTACTCAAAACCGTTCCGCTTGCTTCGGTCTGGTTATTTTTGAAAGATCCTCTTGCGCCAAACGAATTTGACTCACACACCGCTGATGTTTATCCGGGTTGGCTTGAAACCAACCGGGTTAGTTGTGGCGCAAGGATAAATTTCTACAATATTCACGACTTCGCAACGGCCACGCCTCTTTGGGGTTTCAATCAGATGATAAAACCGCAGATTCTCCCAACGAGTGATTATTCATATGTTCGAATAGGCAATGGCGGGACCTCTGTGCCTTCTGTCGGCGGAAGTTCATCGACATTACCTTCCGTTACCTTGCCTGTGCGCGCCCGGCAGGGAATAACTCCCCCGACCTTTCGCCAATTGTCCGGCTATTTCAGGTATCGTGAAGGCGTCTTTTTTCTTTCCGTCACAAACTTGGATTGGGAATATAATCTGAAGGATATGTATCAAGTCATGTCTTTCGCTTCTGAGGCCAGAACTTTTTCATTGGGAGCGTCGGCCGCACAAAACGCGCTTGAACAACAAGTCGATTTAACCACGGTTTGGCCGGCGGATGTTGATCCAATAGGCATCTTTAGCTTGTACGGTCGTCACAAGTGGCACAGCGCACAGTTTCGTTCGAATTTCATTCAACAAGGAAATTATTGGTCAACCTTGTTGGGGTTGCGTGGTTTTCAAATTACCCAGGCGCCTTAAAACTTATGAAGCGCCGAAAAATTATTTTGGTTTTAATTATTCTTTTTTTTGTCGGCTTGGGCGTCTTAACTTGGAAACCATTATCGTCGCTCAAAGAAACGGTAACTGGCACGTCCGAAAAAACTAGAACGAGCAAGTATTCTGAATCTCCTGATCCCTCTCACCTAGGGGATACTGGACTGCCAAACTCCTCAAATCATCTCCGAATTATTTCAGACATCACCAACTCAACGGGTCGGGTGGTGACTGTGGAAAAGGACGGCCGTCGGGCGCAGGTAGCATTACAACCAGGATTGATCGTTTCACCAGAGGTATTGGAAGCGCTGGCATTTTCCGAACCTCACCGGCCCGGCAGAAGCGATCCAAATAAGATACTGACGCATGACCTCGTGTTTTACGGACTGGCGGTGGACGGAGAGAGCAATGTTTTATCGGGCGTAAAAGTCGAAGCGAATGTCTTGGTGGTGAATCCCGCTCTATCTACTATGCACAAAACGTTTGAAACGATTTCTGCAAATGATGGCCGGTTCTCATTTAATATTCCGTGGGGACAGCAAATTGTGATTCAAACAGGCAAAACCAACTACATCAGTCCTCAAGTGCAATCATTTCAATACGGTCCGGTAGGAAGCGATTCCCTACATCAACCTGATGCCAACGATCCAGTCGTTTTTGTTCTATATAAAAAGAAGGAAGCGGAACAGTTGTTCAGTTTTACCCGCGTCTATCGCGCTGCGGTTACGGGGGAACCTCTTCGAATCGATTTAACCACAGGGGATGTGACCGCAAGCGGTGGCGATCTGGTTGTCTCCCTTTTTTGTTCCGAACCCTATACCAACTTAAAAAAATTTCTTTGGAAGGCCTCCTTTGCAGTGGTCAATGGAGGCTTGATTGAAAACAATGTAACTCCGATGCGTTTAGAATATCTTCCAGAAGCTCCGGCAACAGGCTACCAGCCAGGTTTTCAAATCGAGTACGGACCTGACACGCCGACTTATCGTTTACAACACGATGGCATGTATTATGTGCAAAGTCGCAATGGACGAGTATATGCCAAAATGAAGGTGTTCATATCTGCCATATGGGATGAAAGGGGTGTTCCTTTCAGCATTTCCGCCGTCGTCAATACTAATGCTTCGCGTTATTTGCATACGGAACCTTAAGGACTAAGCCGTGTCTTCAAGGTGCGTTTTGAATATCACTTCACCAGCAATTACGGGCACCTCGGGACCACCGGTTCGGAATATTTTTTCGGTTATCGGAATTCCGGGGTCTGGAGTCTTTCCGATCCTAATCGGGCCAACACGGGAGTTCGTTTTGATTATTTCGGATTGCACGAGCAATCATTAAATCCGTATTTGACGAAATATCATTTCAACATGGATGCAGCCAACTACAACGTGGCTGGCCTCAAGTACCTTTCCCTTTTTATTGTGGATGGAATTGTTTCCGGTAATTACGCCGGGTATCTCATCCAGCCCGGTCAAAGTTTTTTTGCCAGTGAGGAGTACTCGAGCAGCCGCACCTTTGATTTGGCGCAGCAGGTGGAAATTCCTTCGTTCAGAATCGCGGACTATCATTTCGGTTATTATCCGAATTTTCCAGTGGACGCGCTGGTGGTGGGGCCGCAGGACACCCAGCGACAAACGCAAGGCGCGCGCTTAGTGGGAGGAGTCGGAGAATCGAAGCTGTTGATCGCGTGGGTTCAGGAAGGAGTATATCGCCCGGGTTTCGCGTTGCAGCCCGGTTACTCCGTCCCGCGCCTTTACACCTACCTGCAGCAATACTTTGACGGAGCTTGGAAGTGTGATCCTATCAGTGGTAATCCAACCCGGCTCGCCGCGACCAACTGGAATGGCCTCGGAAAAATCGACACCAACACGACTGCCAGCACCGGTCTGATTAACCCACAAGGTGGATTTATTCCTATCGCAGCAGGCAAACAAATCATCAGGACCCGTCCTCTTGAAAATGGCTTCTACGGTGAATTACCTTTTTACGCTTTGCAGATGTTGGTGGATAAAAACCGCGATGGACTTCTGACTACTAATGACGTGACCAGTTCCTCCAACCCGTACGTTTTCTGGGTGAACAATGATTGTGACCGTCCCGTTTATACGGAGGATGATTTATGGGACGAACTGGAGTTAGACTTATCCACGAATATCACCGACGCAGCATTTGCCCAAAGCAACTTTCGTGTTCCAACGTTGCGTGATTTGGAAGATTACGATCGGCTCCATGTTCGCGGTTTGCGGGAACTGTGTCGTGATTTGCCGACGGGACAAGGATACACGATCAGCATGCGTTGGAAAACGATTCTGTCCGGTAGTCCAGGGATTTTCGTTTTTAAAGGAAGCGATGCCGATGGCGGCCGTGGTTACTTGACCAATTCTACCGTTGCCAATGCGCAGATTGCGCCAACCACTTATCCGCCGAGCGGTTCACCGGGAATCAGTCCGCTCGCTGTCGGGCGGGTGGAAGCGGGTTTGAGTCCGGTTCTACAGAATGACACCTATCGCGGGACAAACGATTATTTTATTTATTGCGGTACCAGCCGAGGCGCGGGCGAGTTAGCTGTGAGTGTTTACAAAAGCGGAAATTTGCTGGCCGAGACTTCCGTCTTTCTTGATTTACGAGATGTGAAGGAGCTCTACGAACGCTGGACGATTGGTGACGGGAACGGGAGCGAGCCAGCCACTAATGCGGTGGCTGTGACTGACGGTTTGCCTGTGGGACTATCCGCCACGCAATTTTCCGATCCTTCAAATAGTGGGCGCGATTACATCGTATTCGTGCATGGTTGGAACATGGCCCTGTGGGAAAAAAACTACTTTGCCGAGACGGCTTTCAAACGGCTTTACTGGCAAGGTTATACCAACCGGTTTGGTTCTCTGCGCTGGCCGACAAAATACGGGTTTAATGACAAACTTTTTTCCACAACCGGTCCCTTTACCGATCCAACACACTATGACAGTAGCGAATTTATCGCCTGGAAATCCGGTGAGGGTTTACGGAGCCATTTGGTGAACTTGAATCAACGCTATCCGGGAAAAGTTTCTATGATGGCGCACAGCATGGGAAACATTGTGGCGGGTGAAGCGCTGGCGTTGAATGCTGAAAAATATCATGGCGGACAAATTGTGAATACGTATGTGGCAAGTCAAGCTGCCGTGCCGTTGGATTGTTATAAGCCAAATGGTAGCGACCCTGTTTTTCAAATGCCTTTTCAATATCAGCACCCCAAACAAGAAGAGTTTGGGCCCTACTTGGCATTGATACCGGGCTTTGGCTGGATTCTTTCTGCACTGAATGGTCCCATTGATTGGGATAGTCATACGCCGAACGTTTATCAAGGATGGCTCAACACAAATAGAGCCAGTGCAACCAGGCGAGTGAACTTTTATAATCCGAACGATTATGCGTTGAACATGCCTGCTTGGGGAATGAACCAATTAATTAAGCCGGACATCATGGGAAGCGTGACTTACAGTTATTTCCGTTTCTCCGGCGGCGGTGTTCCTGTCATCGGAGCGAGTGCTTCCACGCCCGCTTATTTTTTAATTCCGTCTCCCGCGCGTAGCGGGTTGCCGGTTTTGACCGGAATTAGACAACGGCCTGGATATATCACCGCAGATGGAGGGTTTTTCAATTATCGTTTTCTCGATTTCGAATTTCGAATCAACGATACTTACGAAGCAATGGCTTTCGCTTCCGAGGCCAGATCGTATCCATTGGGCATGTTGTCCGACGAAAATGCTCTCGACGAAAAATTGAATTTATGGACGATTTGGCCAACTGACCCTGAACCTCTCAACGGTATTTTCAGTCGTCACAAATGGCATAGTGGTCAGTTTCGATCAAATTTTATTCAACAAAACACATATTGGAGAACGTTAATCGGATTAAACGGGTTCAGAATATTTTTGACTCCTTAACGAAATGAAAAAAAGTAAAATTTTATTGTTGGTTTTATTACTGGTGCTTTTTCCCTTCGTTTTCAGGGTGGTGGACAGTATTAGAAAGGAAGGACAGATTCCAATTGTTTCTGGAAATAATAATCGACCAGCCATAGCCTCGAATTCCCTATTGGCCCAAAGTGAAGCCGCGGCATCGAACCGATTTGAAATTCTCTCTGATCAACTGACCGCAACAGGGCGAATTGTTCGGGTGATGAAAAATGGCGTGGAAAAAAGCGCTTTCATTCCGCCCACGATGCAAATTTCAGCGGAGCAACTTGAAGCAACTCTGTTCGCCGAGCCAAAAGTCCCCAAACCAGTGAAGCCGACCGATGTTTTGGAAAGTCATCTCAGCTTTTATGGTCGTGTCCTTGATAATATGAGTAATGGGATTGCGGGAGCTTCCGTCGAAACGATGACGCTAGTCATGGTTCCCGGAAAAAATGCGGAGCAGAAAAAGAATCACTTGTTATCAGCGAGCGACGGCAGTTTCTCGGTGGAAGAAGATTGGGGGCAGCAACTCACCATCAAGGTCAAAAAAAACGGATACATCGATGCTCCTTTTCAGGTATTTCATTACGGAAACAACGATACCTCTTCCCCAAAACACATTCCCAACCCTGCCGATCCAGTCACTTTTATTCTCCACGAGAAAAAAACGTCTGAATCATTATTTAGTTTTTCTATGGGACAAGGGCTTCCACATGAAGGAACGCCGGTGCGGTTTGATTTAACGACCGGAACAATTGTCGCGACCGGCGGTGATCTGATCGTGTCGATAAATTGTCCTGAACGTTACGACAACTCCAAGAAAACCCCGTGGTCTTTATCCGTGCGTGTTGAAAACGGAGGACTCATCCAAGCGCATCCCGTCGATCAACGCATTGAAAATATGTTGGAAGCGCCAGCAACCGCGTACGAAAACGGTTTTCAAGTCGAATACGGACCTGACACCCCGGAATATAAACGACAGCACGATGGCCTTTATTATTTAACAAGCCGCAACGGCCAAATTTACGCAAAATTGCGGATTACCATGAACACGTATTGGGATGAGCGCGGAGTACCCTTTGGCATTCGTGCCGTTGTTAACACGAATGCTTCGCGTTATTTGCATTTGGAGCCTTGAGACTGGGATGAAGCGCAAAACTCTTTTGGTTTTTAATCTTCTGCTTCTGGTCGCTGGCGGTGTTCTAGTTTGGGCGTATCAAGTATCTCCAGTGGGAAAGCCCTCAAAGGTTAAGTTGACGGAAGAATTAGTTTTTTATGGACTCGTGATTGATGAAAAATCCAACACCGTTTCAGGTGCCAGTGTTGAAGCCAATGGCTTGATTAGTTCTCCCACCCAAACTCAACACCGAGAAATAGTCCAGACGACCTCTGATGTTGACGGGCGTTTTGACTTGCATATTCCGTGGGGCCAGCAGGTCATGGTGACGGTGACTGGCAGCACGAACTACATCAATCCGCCCCCGCAGAGATTTCAATACGGACCTGTTGGAAGCGACCCAATTCATCAACCAAACTTTTCGGAACCAGTGATTTTTAAACTCACAAAAAAACAAATTGAGGATTCATTCTTTAAATTTTCCAGGTGGTGGGGCGCACCTAATAATGGAGAGCCAGTGCAGATTGATTTATCCACAGGACAATCGGTGAATCAAAACGGAGATTTGGTTATTTCAATTTTCTGTCCTGAGCCATACAGCGAAGAAAAGAGATTTCCGTGGAAGTTGAGCATTCAAGTTTCACACGGGGGACTCGTGGCGGCTGCGGAAGATCAGTTAGAGTTTATGTTGCTGGCACCGGAAAATGGCTACGAGCAAACCCTATCATGGGAATACGGACCTGGAATTGAACCTTGGAGAGCCCAGCACCAAGGGACATATTATCTCACCGCGAGAAACGGACAATTTTTCGCTAAACTAGCGTTTCGTATGAATACAAAATGGGATATACGAGGGGTTCCGTTTTATACTCAAGTCACTGTTAACACCAACGGCTCGCGAAACCTTCAAGCTCCGTAGTCCAACTTCATTCCGGCAGGCTCGCCTTTCGCTGACAATTTTTTGTGGATGCAATCAAACGCTTAGGCGCAGATCAAGCCAGGTTTTTCAGGATGCGGAGATAACGATGTCTTCGTGACAGTGCTGTAGCCGCCGACGTGGGGAGGCGGATTCCAGTTGATAGACGCCGAAGTCCGCCTCCTCACGTCGGCGGCTACAATTATGAGACAGAGTAGTCTCTCACGAACGCAGGGATCGATTTCCTGCCATGCAGAAAATGTCCGATGCAGTGTGTGTGTCCGCTGGATTTATTACGTAACGTTTTCGCGCGCGTTGTCGTCTCTTTACCCGACTGCCTATGAAAGCCATTTCTATCTCCTTCGTTTTATTTGCTTGCGCTCTTTTGCTCGCAGGCTCAACCACCATTGCCGAAGACAAAACACCGCAGCCCACTGAGAAATCATCCGCTTCTTCCACTAATCTTCCGCCGCGCAAATCTGAATCAGAAATTGACGGAGCGACGACCAATTCCCCAGGAGAACCGGCCGCTCGACCCAATCGACGCGCTGGTCTTGCCGCTCTCGCGGTGGATGCCCGCAAAATTGAACGCGAAGTGACTTACGGAAAAGCAGACGAGGTCGAGTTGAAGCTCGACCTTTATTTTCCCAGGAAAAGAGAAGGCAAACTTCCCGTGACCGTCTATGTGCATGGCGGCGGCTGGCAAAATGGAGATAAAGGTTCGGGTGCTGGTGCTATGGCAATCGGTGAGTTGGTCAAGCGAGGTTACCTGGTTGCCTCCGTCAATTACCGTCTCGCCCCTGCTCACAAATTTCCCGCGCAGATTGAGGATGTAAAATGCGCCATTCGATTTCTTCGCGCTCATACCAACGACTACAACCTTGATCCAAACCGTATCGGTGTTTGGGGCGGCAGTGCCGGAGGCCATCTGGTGGCGTTGCTTGGCACCAGCGATGCGAGCGCCGGCCTTGAAGGAAAGGGTGGTTGGGCGGAACAATCGAGTCGCGTGCAGGCGGTGGTGGACATGTTCGGACCGGCGGATTTAACGGTGGAGTTTCCGGGCGGCAACTCCCGCGTTGCCCAAACGGTATTCGGCGCGTCGTCGAACGCGGATAAAGTGATGAAGCGCGCCAGCCCGGTCGCCTACATCACTAAAGATGACCCGCCCTTTTTAATTTTGCACGGTGACAGCGACCGTGTGGTGCCGTTGAGCCAATCAGAAAAACTGCACGAACGTCTCAAGACTGCCGGAGTAGATTCGACGCTTGTCGTAGTTAAGAATGCGGGTCACAGCTTCAAACCTGAAGGTGGAACGCCACAACCGGATCGCAACGAGTTGACCCAAATGATCGGCGACTTCTTTGATAGGACTTTAAAAAAATAATAGGTCACCTTGTAGCACAGGATTGCATCTGCCGTATTGCCGCCAATTCTCAGTACGTAAAGGAGTTGGATAAGATCGTGGAATATCCGCGCGACAATAAAGCCGAAACCATCGCAGAGACGCTTCACAAAGCAGGTTGGACTACGGCGGCGGTAAATCATTTTATGCTGGAGAAGAGAGGTTCGATATCTATCTCACTGCCGGTTACGATAACAGCGAAGCAACTACCACCGCCATTCTGGACCTATTGAAAAAAAAGAAAGCACGGTTCGTAGCGGCGATCTAGGGAGTAACCGATCATGCCGGACATAGTTATGGGCCACGCAGTGACCAGGTCAAACGCGCCGTGCTGGAAATTGACGCAGCGATTGGCCGGTTGGTTCGCGGATTGAAGGAGCAAAGGATCTACGAAGAGACGGTAATTGTTTTTAGCTCGGATCACGGCATGTCGGCGTTCGAAACCAAGCCGGTGTCAATTGAACCAGCCGACGCTCTCAAAAAAGCAGGGTTCAATGTCGCAACATCCAATGGCCAACTAAAGTCGGATACAGAAGTCATCATTCTCGCCTTTGGAGTTCGTCCGATTTACTTCCGCAACCTCCCTCTTGCCCGGCCAGGGCAGGCGGTAAAGGTTCTCAACACTATCAAAGGAGTGGAAATGTTGGATCGAAAGAAATTGGACCCGGCTGGGCTGTCATAACAATCGTTCCGAAACCGATCGCAGGGGTTTTGACAACAAACTGGACGCGCGAAAAAGATTCATCTAAGTTCCGGCCATGTCGAAACCGGCAAAAAATGTACTTAGCAGCAATGGAGAGATGCCTTTTGAAGAGGCGTTGAAAAAACTTGAAGCCATCGTCGAGTCGATGGAAGGCGAGGATTTGCCGCTGGAAACATTGCTGGCGAAATTTGAAGAAGGCACTCGCCTCTCCAAGGTTTGTCAGACGAAATTGTCCGAAGCAGAAGTGAAAATTCAACAGTTGGAAAAAAATTCTTCCGGCGAACTGACGCTCAAGCCAGTGGAGTTTGAAAAAGTTTCCAACGATGAATGACTGTCGAAAAAATTTGCCGATGATAAATGGCAGCCGCCGACGTGAGGAGGCGGATTCGGGCTGGAAAAGCAAAACTCCGCCTCCTCACGTCGGCGGCTACGTCGTCATGCGGAATCCGTAATTCATAATCAAAAAAAATATGAGCCGATATCTCGAAATGGTCGATCACCCATCGCACGTCAAAAAATTGACAGTGCCCCAACTGCAGGAACTGGCCGAAGAAGTTCGTTACGAACTCATCACCAAACTCGCGGCCAACGGTGGACATCTCGGTCCGAATCTTGGCGTGGTCGAGTTGACCATCGCGTTGCACAAAGTTTTTTCCACGCCGCGCGACAAGTTTGTCTGGGACGTGAGCCACCAGGTTTATGTCCACAAACTTTTGACCGGACGCAAAGACCGTTTTCACACCATCCGCACGACCAATGGCTTGAACGGTTTCGCGCTCCGCACCGAGAGCGAACACGACTGCTTCGGCGCGGGTCACGCGGGAACGTCGTTGTCCGCCGCGCTCGGCATGTGCGCGGCGCGCGACCAGAAAGGGACAGACGAAAATGTGGTTTGCATTTTTGGCGACGCCGCGCTGACGAACGGAATTTCTTTTGAGGCGCTGAACAACATTGCGCACACCACGAAAAAATTTATCGGCATTCTCAACGATAATGAGTGGAGCATCGCAAAAAATGTCGGCGCGATTTCAAATTATTTAAACAAGCTCATCACCAATCCGCGCTATAATCGGTTGCACAGTGATTTCGAACGCTGGTTGAAAAAATGGGGCGCGAAAGGCGAACTCGCCGTCCGTCTCGGCCACAAAGCGGAAGAAGCGTTGAAGGGTGTTTTGTCGGATGTCGCCTTGCAGCCGAATCCAAATAAAGAACTCACCGATGGACGCGGCGGCGCGAGCAGTAGTTTGATTTTCGAGGAGTTGGGCATCCGCTATTTCGGCCCGATTGATGGACACAACCTGCCTTTGCTCATCAGTGTTTTGGAATTTGCGAAAACTTGCGATACGCCGATCGTCATTCACGTTCTCACGAAAAAGGGAAAAGGCTTTGAAGCCGCTCTGCAACATCCGGAAAAATTTCACGGGCTTGGACCTTACGATGCGAAGACCGGCGCGACCCCTGCGACCAAGGCAGGAACACCGCCAAATTATCAGGATGTGTTTGGCCAGGCAATGGTGAAGCTCTGCCAAAAAGATAATTCCGTGGTTGGAATCACGGCCGCGATGCCCACGGGAACGGGTTTAAAACATTTGGAAAAAGCAATGCCGCATCGTTATTACGATGTCGGCATTGCCGAAGAACATGGCGTCATTTTCGCGGCGGGAATGGCGACGATGGGATTCCGTCCGGTCTGCGCAATTTATTCCACGTTCCTGCAACGCGCCTACGATTGTATTCATCACGATGTTTGTTTGCAAAATTTGCCGGTGATTTTTTGCATGGATCGCGCGGGACTTTCCGCCAACGACGGGCCGACTCATCACGGGCTTTTCGACATTGCATATCTTCGTTGTTTGCCGAACGTGATTGCGATGGCGCCGAAGGACGAGGACGAGTTGCAGGACATGATGTTCACTTGCACGCACGTTAATCACCCAACGTTTATTCGTTATCCGCGCGGCGCGGGTGAAGGAGTCGCGGTGAAAGAGCAACCGAAACTTCTCGAAGTCGGCAAAGCGGAAGTCATTCAAAATTTTTCCAACAACAACGGAAAAAAAGTCGCGCTGTTCGGTTTGGGCAACATGCTCAAGCTCGCCAAAAAAGCGGCAGAACAACTCGTGGCGGATGGATACGATTGCGCCATCATCAACCCACGGTTCACAAAACCAATTGACGCGGCGGCGACGGAATTTTTCTCACGCGCGGCGGATTTGGTGGTGACGTTGGAAGATCACGCGCTCATGGGCGGTTACGGGAGCATCGTTTTGGAAACGCTCGCGGACAGACGAATCGCAACGCCAGTGGTGCGCATCGGCTGGCCGGATGTTTTCATCGAGCACGCGTCGTCGGTGGATTATCTCCGTGAGAAACATGGGTTGACGGTGGCGAATACGATTGCGCGGGTGAAAGAGCAGTTTGCCGCGAACCATGAAAATAGAATCGGATTGATCGCCGTGGCGTAAACAAAGCGTTTTGTAGAAATTACATTTTGAGTTAAATAGTCGTTATGCAAAAGACAGTGGAAATTAAGTTGAGCGATGACGAGGCTTCGCAAATCGAATCCGGCATTGCGAAATGCGAGGCTGCATTGACCAAAGTCTTTCAACAAATGAAAAAAGATCAGGCGGAAATCGAGAAGCTCAAACGTGAAACCCGCACAATAATCGCGGGATTGAAGGCCGCTTGACCCTGTGGAAAAAGCTGTTCGATTATTTCACCAACTTGTTGACGTTGGCTGACGCCACACGCGAGAATAAAACCGAGATTAAAGAAATTCGCCGTGAACTGCGTGATCTTGCTATTGCCATCTAATTGCTAGCCCAGAAGCAGCGCCACGATCTGGAGAAACTTGAACTGCGGCTCGAAAACGAATTATTGAAGTTCGAGCGCAAAATCCCCTCCGTCAAACGCCTCAAATAAATTGGTTGAAGGTCATAGCTGAATATTCTTCAACTGGGAGAGAACTCACTGAATAAAGTTTTTCCAAAACGATTGAGCGTTTTTCTTAACCGCTTATCTTAATTCCATGTTCACGCCGAAAGAAGTGCGCGACCGGGTTCGGACCAGGCCCTTCAAGCCATTTCGATTGCATCTGGCCAATGGTAAAACTTTGCGGGTCCCGCATCCGGATTTCATCCTCGTTGGCTCCGATATGATCGTCGTCGCTACCGAATTACCCGAAGGCGTCCCTGGCGGTTTGAATCTAATTCCCTACGAACACGTTGGCCGCGTGGAAATGCTTTCGCGCAGAACGCGCAAGCCGGCTTAAGTCGTCTTTTGAATTCCCGCAATTACTCCACTCTGATGCGGAAGAAGCAGCTCGAAGAATTTGTCGCAGTTATGTCGGTAAAAATATTCTCCGGTGCGTTGCAAGGATAGTCCCGCTCAAACTTCACGCCCGATTCTTTCGCAAATATTCCCGACAACGCGAGACAAGCTCGTAACGAAAGTCGATGAATTTTACATCCGAGGCATGAGTCGCGAACAGGCTGTCCGCCAATTCGTCAAATTCCAGTTTAGCTTCCTTGCAATCGCGGGAAACCGGGTCAAGCGCATTATTGTAGCGGTCGTAGAGTTCGGCGAGCCGCGCGATTTGCCCGGCTGGAATCATGCGCGCCGGTGGAGTTGGTAACGCTCCTCCGCTGCATTGCGCATGTCCAGAATTCGATCATAGGGCGCGCGGGAGGCGGGATGTTTTCCGGCCCAGTCGGAAAGCCGTCGCGCGAATTCATCGCAGACTGTGACCATTTTGCTCCAGATCTCTGCCACTCGCTCCATATTTGGTTCATTCTTCTGAAGCAACACGACGACTCGATAAATTTGCTCAAATTCCGCCTGAAGTTGGGCCACCTCTCGATCCATGGAACCTCCCTCCGCCTGGTGCGCAACCGAGGCGTCAAACTTTTTGATGGCTGCTTCCTTGAGCGTGTCCAAATCGATCAGTTCCAGCGTCACGTTGGAAAGTTAATTGTTGGCGGCGTTGCCAGCAAGTTTCTTTCCTTGCTTTCCTCTGCCACCCCCATTTTCCTTTCGGCCAAAATTTAATTTATGCCCTACCAAAACATCACCCCGCCCGCCGGAAATAAAATCACCATCGCCAACGGCAAGCTGAACGTTCCCGAAAATCCCGTTATCCCATTCATTCGCGGTGACGGCACTGGGCCGGATATTTGGGCGGCCAGCGAACGCGTTTTTAACGCTGCGGTTCTCAAAGCTTACGGCGGCAACAAAAGAATTTCCTGGTTTGAAGTTTTCGCTGGCGAAACTTCTTTCAAAAAATTTAATAACTGGCTGCCCGATGATACTGTTGAAGCCTTCAAGGAATTTCTCGTCGGCATCAAAGGCCCGCTGACCACGCCGGTTGGCGGAGGCATTCGCTCGCTTAATGTGGCCTTGCGCCAAATGCTTGATCTCTATGTTTGCCTGCGCCCGGTGCAATATTTTACCGGCGTTCCCTCGCCCGTGAAACATCCCGAAAAAGTGGACATGACCATCTTCCGCGAGAACACGGAAGACATTTACGCGGGCATCGAATACGTCGGAGGTTCGCCCGAAGCGCAAAAGGTTTTGGGCTTTCTCGCCAAGGAATTTCCAAAGGATTTCAGCAAAATTCGTTTTGGCACCAAAGAGAAAATCGCCGAGTACATGAAACTCGCTTCGCCGGATCACGACACTTCGCACATTCCTGTGCAAGTCGGCATTGGTATCAAACCCGTTTCAAATATCGGCACGATTCGTCTGGTCAAAGCGGCCGTCGAATACGCGCTGAAGTTCAAACGCAAAAGCGTCACCATCGTTCACAAAGGAAACATCATGAAATATACCGAAGGCGCATTTCGTGATTGGGGTTATTCCGCCGCGGAACGGATTTTCGGCGACAAAGTTTATACCTGGGCAAAATGGGAAAAAACCAAAAAGGAAAAAGGTGAAGCCGCCGCCAATGATGAACAGAAAGCCGCTTTGAAGAATGGCGCGGTGCTCATCAAAGACGCCATCGCCGACATCGTCTTGCAGCAGGTTCTTACGCGACCGGAAGAGTTTGATGTCATCGCCACGTTGAATTTGAATGGCGATTATTTGAGCGATGCGCTCGCCGCGCAGGTCGGTGGAATTGGCATCGCACCCGGCGGGAATATCAATTACGTCACCGGTCACGCCATTTTCGAAGCGACGCACGGCACCGCCCCGAAATATGCGAATCAAGACCGCGTCAATCCCGGCTCAGTCGTTCTTTCCGGCGAAATGATGTTGCGATACATGGGCTGGACCGAAGCCGCCGATCTCATCATCAAAGGACTCAATGGCGCGATTGCTTCCAAGCGCGTCACCTACGATTTCGCGCGACAGATGGAAGGCGCGACCGAAATTAAATGCTCCGAGTTTGGCGACAACATCATTGCGAAGATGTAGGCGCAGTCGTGTGTTTCCAACCGGTTTCAAGGCAGCGGGCACAGAGGTTGTCGCAGAGGACGCAAAGGTTGTTTCTCTGCGCTCCTCTGCGAGAACCTTTGCGACCTCTGCGTTGAAAAGAGGCGTTTACTGAATTGCAGCGTCACCCGCTTGAAGCCCGAACCATTCAGTAAAAAAGAAACGCTCGACCTCACCCCGGCCCTCTCCTCCGAGGAGAGGGAGAAACGTTTGCCGCGCTTATGTAAAAACGAAGTCACCGGATTCTTCTGTCCGTTTTTCGTCGATTGATGAAGAGGCGGCAATGACACCTCGAGCTTTCTAACTTTCGAGAAACGCTGATACTATTCCCTCTCCTCGGGGGAGAGGGTAGGGTGAGGGCGAGCAACTTTCTCCGCTGAATAGTTACGGTTAAGAAATGGCGATTGGTTTAATCCGCGCTCTTACGAGACGCAGCTACAAAGAGGTTGTGGCCGAAAAAACTTTGAAAAGTAATTCTCTCCGCAAAAAAACTTATTCACCCTCGGTAAATCCCGAAGATTTTTTTGGTGAATAACAAAAATTTAAAACGGTTTGTGCGCTCTTCCTCCTCGACGCTTCAGTCGTTTTCAAATCCTCCGTCGAAACGATTCAGCGAATAAGCCTGTGCATAAGAATTCGTAGAAATATTTTAAAAATTCATTAGGATGTTCGCAGTTCATTGAAAGAGCTGAGATGGCCGGTGAGAACGAAAGAAATTGCAAGGCGTCTCAAGGATAATCCCGGGCGACCGGGGAAAGGTCGAGTCAGGCTGGTTGGCTCAACCCCTCCAGGTTCGAATCGCAAGATTCAAAAATGGAGGCAGGATTCACCAGTTCCTCTGACACGTTCGCGCGTGCCAGTAACGCGAAGAAGGAACTGAGCGGCGAGAGGCGATTAGAAACCGTTTCGAGCCGAGTCAAGTAGTTCAAACCCGTTTCGAGTTTGAGCGAATCGCAGTTACCCGGAGGGTAAACGGTTGCTACTGTGCGCCAGCACGGAGCGAGCGACTCTGGCGGTTTTGCAAAACAAAATCTGCCAAACGAAAAACGTCGAAAGACGCAACAAAATGAGCGCGCGCACCGGCAAGGAAACGAAGCCCAGGCAAGGCTCGTCAAACTTCCAAAACGTCGGCGGTGTTAAAAACGACGCCGCTGACTTGTGAGCGAAAGGCAACCTGAGAGGTAAGAGGTCAGACCCGTGGCACTGGGGCAACGCATCGTCAAAAGCGATGGCCGACCCAGGGCAAATGGTGAAGACGCGGATACGCAAATCACAAACGTGTCTTCACCCGGTTCGCGAGTTGGCGTCCGCAAACGCCAGCCCAAGCGAGCCAAGAGGCCTCACTCAAAAATTCAGACGCTGCAAAGCGCTGGACGGCCCTGCTATGAGGCCGAGAAAAACTCCGCTTGCCGTGGAGAATGGCGTCGGGAAGCTGGCAGCCAATTTGGCGCCAAATGTCAGCGCGGGAAAGAGAGAGTGGCGAACTCCCATCCCCATTTTTGTCCCTGTTTGACCGCAAGGTTGGACAGGGACATTTACTTTGCGAGGTGAGAAAAAAAGCGTGATGAGTTGCTCAAGCTGGCGAGCAAAAATAATTTCGCATGGGTAAATGGGGGTAATTCGGGAACAAACTAAGGCGCGCGGACGGCTCGATAAAAACGATTTGATGCAACGCTCACTGCGTCATTGATCTGGAAAAAACCATTGGTGGTCACATTTGTTGAAAGCGGCATCCACTGAATCAGATCGTTGGAGATTTCAACGACATACCGTTCGCCGGTAAATCCGGTTACTTGAAATGTGAATTGATTCGACACAGGAGAAATCGTTGGGGAAGTGACCACGGGACTATCCAACGAACTGAGTTCAAATGCCCCAAGATCAATTCCTGCCCCTTGCATGCGCGCGGAATCGTTCAACAGCCAACCCGAAGTAAAAGCATCAGCGCTGCCCCCATCAATGCATGGGGAAGTCGCCAACAAATGAAAGTTGTCGGTTCCTGCCGAAACAAACTGCGGACTTGCCGCAATATTTCCTGAGCCGCCGCTGAGATTTAAAAAATTATAGTGGACGTTGTTGAAGACGCAGTTCGTTTGAAAAATGACTTCGTTTGTCGTGGAAAGACGAAATAAGCCGGAAGAATTTTCAGCGACGATATTGTTCACAAAAGATGCCGGACCAGCGAATGAAGCGGCCGCGCCATTGATTCCCGTATTTGCCGCAAATGTGTTGTTCACGAAAGCGGGGGAACCGTTTGAGACGGTCGTTCCCAAATTCGCCCGTTCGTTCAAAAGTAATTCCGCAATTTTCCAATCGTTTGTCGGATAGGTTTCCCGGCTTCCAGACCAAACCAACCACTCGGCCATTTTGGCGTTGTTCAATAAAGAGGAATCGAAGCCGGTGTAAATGGTTTGCCACGGTGTTCCTCGATGCACGCGATCAAGCCATTGCAGATTAAACAAATTGTTGGTGGGAAAATCCCAGTCTCTCGAATGGTGAATGCCCTCGTCCTCGAATGAAGGATCGTAAGAATAGTCCGCACTGAATCCGTAAGGCCGATACCGTTCGTTAAGACGGCGGAGATTTGAGTTGGGCTGCGGAGAAGATGGAGGGACCATCGCGAGAGTGACGCTCGAGAGGGTCTCATCTTTCAAATCCTCGAGGAGAAAATGAATGATCGGATCATTCGCTCCCACACTTGCGCGATGATAAATTTTTAGCGTCGGAGCAAATGGCGCTTGCATCGTCAGGTTCGTTGGCATCGGAATATTTTGATACGGCGGAAATGGTGTGAAGCCCATGAACTTCCGAAACACTGATATGGCTTGATCCTTATTCGGCCCGGCAGTGGCATTGAAGGAATACCAGTCCGAATCGTTCACGGCAATTTGGCCGAGAGCTACAACCATTTGTTTAAGTATGCCAAGAGTCGGCACGCCAGAATTAATAGAACCGTTTAACCGATTGGTAGCCCACATTCCAGCAATCACGGGCGAAGAGTAGAGAAAGGGATCAAACAATTCCCGCGTTAGATCAATCTCAGTTACCTGCTCGCCCAGGTTTACAAAATCCACGACTCGTTCCGCGTCTGTCGCCCAGTATTGAATTCGATTTTTTAGATGCAACTTCCACTGGGGCACCGGAAAACCGACAAATCTTTCGAAGCCAACACTCGATGGGGCGATCTGAAAATGCGGAGAAGCACTTAGATATTGAGAAAGCGGAAGCGTGAAAATATTCGTGAAGTAGGGAAGGACGAAAGAATTTGAACTTGAAAGAAAAAAGCCTGGCCAGTTTGAAACGATCATCGGGACGGGGGAAAAATTAGTCGTGAAACACACTCCACTCGTCGGCCAAATCGTTGCACCCGTTTCGTCGGTAATCCATGCGGCGAATTTATGCGAGACATGCAACTCCAAAGGGCGGGCGAATATTTGCGGATAAGAATTCCACGTTTCCACACCGAACACATTCGAGAACATCAGCGAATACATTTGGTTGGTTTCATTTGAAATTGAATTCGTCGTGGGTTTGCGCAATTCCAATGAACGGGTGATCTGTGAAATTGTTTCCATCGAAAACTCGTTGAAATTCGGAAAACCTTTTTTCGTCCCGATGGTGATCGGTTGTCCGTAGATGTTCGCATTCGATGCGATGGAGGGATTGCTCAAGAGTTGGCGGTCTGCCGGTGTCGAAACGTCGAGCCATTGATTCTCGAGAAAGTTGGTATTGCTGGCCTCTACATAACCGGAAATAAAAATATTTCCGCTTTCGTTGGTAAAGAGCGGACGAAAAACGGACGGATAGAAGGGATAACTGCTCCCGCGATTTGTCGTCGCATCGTAAATGTTGGCCGCGAGTTGAAGCAGGCGATGCACTTCGGGCGAGTAACAGTTAGTCGGGAAAACCTGAATTCGCTCCGCGCTCAGTCCAGGCGAATGGAGTCGGAGAAGTTGGCTCGCGACATTTGTGAAAAAAGTAATCGGAGACCCGTTTGCCAGTTGCGCGGTTTCATCCACGAACAGACCGCCACCGCCAAAAATTCCGTCTCCGCTATTGTGAATTATCAAATTATTGGCGGAGATAAATTCTCCACCCGCAGAATAAATTCCCGCGCCAAAATCTGCGCGGCCCTTTTGAATCACAAAGCCGTCGAGCCGAGTCGGGATTGAAGTGTGAAAGGGCAAGTTGAGCACAGGGCCGAGATTGCGCCCATCAATGACGGTGGAATGAATATTCCAATCGCGTTCTGAACGATTTGTTTCTACTCCTGAAAAGCCGCCGAAGAGAATAATGCCTTCGTGAAGAAGCAGATTTTCCTGATAAACTCCGGCGGCAACCCAAATCTCATCGTGGGCTGCGGAAGAATTTATCGCTTCTCGAATTTTCGAAAACGCGGTCGCCCAACTCTGGCCGGTTCCTCCCATCGGAGCGGTTGAATTAACGAGGATGATTCCGCCATATAAATTGAATGACGAAAGACAAACAGCCAGAAAGAAAATTCCCAGACAGTTTTTAAAAAATCCCAAAAAGTTCACTAGCTTAAGCATCGCATCGGCGTTTCCGCCGAACAAGCTTCGCTTGGATTTTCTTTGCCCGCAGTCCGGGCACTGCTCGCTTGCCAATGAACTTTTCGATTGCTCTAATGCGCGAGTGTTACAGCAACAAACCCTGCGGCAACCCGCGAGTTTTTCCGGGATCGGTTTGCACAGTGGCAATCGCGTCAACATGACTTTTTTGCCTGCGCCGCCGGATGGCGGAATTCGCTTTCGCCGACTCGATCTCGAAGGCAAACCGGAAATTGAAGCGCGCATCGAAAATGTCAGCACGACCAACCGCTCTACTTCGCTTTTCAAGGGCAACGCGAAAATTCACACCGTCGAACACGTGCTCGCGGCCTTCGCTGGTCGCGGGATTGACAATGCCATCGTTGAACTGGACGCGAATGAGCCGCCGGTTGGCGACGGCAGCGCGCGCGATTACGTGAAAATCATTCACGCCGCCGGCGTCGTTCCGCAGGGCGCGCAACGTGAAACTTTTCAGATTCACACGCCTATCGAACTGGAGAATGAGGAATCGGTCATCGCGATTTTTCCACATGACCGTTTTAAAATCAGTTGCACCAGCGCCGACAAAAAGGGGCGGTTCTCCCAATTTTTCAGCGTCGAACTTTCGCCGGAAACCTGGGAACGCGACCTGGCTCATGCTCGCACGTTTTGTTTTTTCGAGGAGATCGAAGCTCTCATCAAAAACGGTTTGATCAAAGGCGGGAGTTTGGAAAATGCCGTCGTCATTCGCGAGGACGCGATTCTCACCACCGAGCCGTTGCGTTATCCGGATGAATTCGTTCGCCACAAAATTTTGGACATCATCGGAGACCTTTCCTTGATCGGTCGTCCTATCACCGGGCACGTGTTGGCTGTGAAACCAAGTCACACCGCCAATTGCGAACTCGCCCGGCAAATCACCGCGCAAATGCGCAAGCCGCTGGTCGCCGCGCAGACTTTCGCGCCCCCTCCCTTGCCCTCCGCGCCGAAGCCCGAAGGCGTTCCCATGCCGACGAGAGAAGATTGGACCGCGGCGTTGAGCGCGACGAGCATGGACGTCAATCAAGTGATGAAAGTCCTGCCGCATCGCTATCCGTTTCTAATGGTGGATCGCGTGACGCAAATCGAGGAAACGAAAATCGTCGCCGTGAAAAACGTGACGATGGGCGAGCCGTATTTTCAGGGGCATTTTCCAAATCACCCCATCATGCCGGGCGTGCTGCAGCTCGAAGCGATGGCGCAGGCAGCGGGAATTCTCACCATGCGGCGCGCGGAAAATTTCGGTAAGCTCGCTTATTTCATGGCGGCCGACAGTGTGAAATGGAGAAGGCCTGTCAAACCGGGCGACACGTTGACCATCTCAGTCGAGCTGACGAAATCGCGCGGAAAAATCGGGAAAGCGAAAGGTGTTTGCACGGTTGATGGAGAAGTGGTGAGCGAGGCCGAAGTGACTTTTATTTTGATGGACGCGTAGTTTGGAAAGAAGAGTTGCCAAAATAAATTTCTGGAATGGCGTCGTGCAAACGGAACGCCGAACTCCAGTTCGGCGCATGGCAATTGAGCGTTTCGCCGAGCCGATGGGGGAATCGGCGTTCCTTTTTTTGAAAATTTTTCGGCAATCGATCTATGACTGAAATTCATTCCTCTGCCATCGTTCATCCCAAGGCCAGCATTGCGGCGGACTGTTTCATCGGCCCGTTTTGCGTCATCGCCGAAAATGTTTCTCTCGGCGAAAATTGCCGGTTGCATTCCCACGTCGTTATTGACGGCCACACTTGTCTCGGAAGCGGCAATGAAATATTTCCATTCGCCAGCATCGGTTTGAAAACCCAGGATTTGAAATGGAAAGGCGGAATCACTCGAACCGAAATTGGCGACCAGAATGTTTTTCGCGAATACGTCACCGTCAACAGCGCCACAGGCGATGGCGAAGTCACCAAAGTCGGCTCGTATAATCATATCCTAGCGTATTCCCACATCGCTCATAACGTTACCATTGGAAATCACGTCATCATGTCCAACGTCGCCACTCTCGCCGGACACGTGACCGTGGAAGATTACGCGATCATCGGCGGTTTGGCGGCGATTCATCAATTTTGTCGCATCGGAAAAATGTCGATCATCGGCGGTTGTTCGAAGGTGGTGCAGGATGTTCCGCCGTTCATGATGGCCGACGGAAATCCCGCCGGAACGCGCACGATCAATAAAATCGGGATGGAACGAAATGGAATTCCGGCCGAAGTTCAATCCGCGCTGAAGCAAGCTTACAAAATTTTATTCCGCGATGGCCTGACCACCCCCAACGCACTTGCGCAAATCGAAAGCAATTTGGCCATGTCACCTGAACTCAAACATCTCATTGAGTTTGTCCGCACCAGCGAACGTGGCATCAGCAAATAAAATTTTCTTGCCGTCTCGCGGCGTCTGCGAGGTGCGCATCTCAGTTTCTTGCAAGATGTGCCCCAGTGCCGTTGTCCCGGAGGGACAATCGAAAATAGCCCGGTCCCGCAGGCGCGGGACCGGGTCGTGGTGGGAAAAGAACGAGTCCCAAAGGGACGGCTGAAAAAACAATTCCCAAGGAGTGCATCCGCATCTCAGCCGTCCCTCCGGGACTCTTAATTTTATATCGGCGACGTTGCGTTGAGACGCCGGGCTATTCTCAAACGTCCCGCCGGGACGAAAGAAATTCGCGAGAAAGTGAGATGCGTCCCGTCTGCGAGCGGCGCATCTTGCCACTACCACCAAAGTAGTGGGGCAGACATCTTGTCTGCCTGCGGGGCTTCCAGCCCCAAGAGCAGGATTCGCGGGCAAGATGCCCGTTTGGCAGGCTGGAAGCCTGCCCCACTACATCGAATCACTTTGGTGGTAGTATCAAGATGCGCCCTCTGCGAGCGCCGCTGTTTTCCCCGCTTGTCAGATGAAATTTTTCTGCGAATTTGGTTTAGCAATTCGTCGTAACACCAATCAAAAAATTATGCCCGACCAAGCACAAAAAAGCCGACCGATGACTCCCGGCCCCAGCGGTGGCGGCGATGGCCCGAGTGCGCCGAAAGTCGAGAAGCCCAACACCGAAGAACTTTTGAAACGAATGCGCAAAGTGGATCCCGACCAAGCCAAACGCTATCGGCAACGCACCGGCCAATGAGTCCCACTGCCTCGATCGCCGGAGATTTTCTTTCGCTTCTCTCCGAGCACAAACTGTCGCCCGTTCGTTCGGAAATTTCCGGCGACGCTCCCGTACAAACGCAAGCGACGACAGTTTTCGCATTTCATTTCGCCGAAGGAATTTTGATGGCGGGTGACCGTCGAGCGACGGCAGGCAATGTCATCGTCACCGACCGTGTTGATAAAATCATTGAGATCGATTCCACGTCGTTGCTCGCGATTGCGGGCGTTCCGGCGACAGCTTTTGAAATGGCGCGCGTGCTGCAAACTTCTTTTGAATATTATCGGCGCAGCCAATTGCAGGCGCTGAGCCTTCCCGCAAAAGTCCGCGCGCTGGCCAGATTGTTGCGCGACAACTTGCCGATGACGATGCAGGGCGTGGGAGTGGTGGTCCCGCTTTTCGCGGGACTCGATCACGCTGCTTCCCCGGCCAAGCCGCAGGTTTATTTTTACGATCCACTCGGCGCGCAATTTCAAGCGGTCGGTTACGCGGCGTCCGGCTCTGGCTCAGGAACGATTCGCAGCATTTTGAGTTTTCAAGAGAGTCACGGCAACCCGCGTCCATCGGAAATGAATCTCAACCAGGCCGTGCAGTTCGCGTTGCGAATTTTGATGACCGCGTCGGAATTCGACTCAGCCACTGGCGGCGTCAATCCGGCGACGGAAACTTTTGCGACGATAAAACTTTTACGGCCGACTGGAGTCGAAACAATCACGGAAGAACAGCAGAAAGAATTTTTGAAAATGTCGGCGTAAATCGTTGAATCGTTGAATCGTGAAAATCGTAGCGCAGGTTTTTAACCTGCCGTATCACAGGTTTGCAACCTGTAGGCTGTCGCTCAATCCAGCGTCCTGCCGATTGCAAATCGGAGATACAGCGGCTTGCAAAGCTGCGCTACGATCGAATGCAAAATCTGCGTGAATCGTAAATCGTAAATCGTAAATCGTAAATTTAACAAATGACCGAAGAACCATATCGTTGGCTGGAAGCAGTCGGGAATCGCCGCGAGTACGTGCGCGAGCAACTCAAGGGCGGTTCGCCCGTTTTCGCCGCGAGTCTGCCCGACGGAATTCTTCTGCTCGGTGTCGGCGGCGGCCAATCGAAAGTTTTTGAGTTGTTCGATCGTCACGCGCTGGCCGGACTTGGCCATCCTGCTGACATCGAGAAAATTCGCCAGGCCGCCATCGACGCCGCGCACATGGAAGCATTCACCCGCGCGCCCGAAGATGTGAGCCTGCGCCGCCTGGTCAGTTTCGGATTAAGCCCGCAACTTAAAATTAATTTCGAACAAATCTTCAGCGCGCCGTTTCTCGTTGAATTGCTGCTGGTGGAAATTGGTCTCGCGCCCGAGCACGATTTGATTGTCCGGCTCCATTTCGATGGTTCCTATCAAACCCAAAATGGCGGTATCGCCATCGCGGCCAGCCAGACGGAGGCTGAGTCCGCCGCGCACAAATGGTTGAGTGAAGCGGCCAAAGGAAAAAATTCGCGCGACGAAATGGCTGATCTTCTTTTGCAGGCATGGTGGTGTTTGATCGCCAATAAATCTTTTGAGTCCGTGCCATCGGAAGAAGAGCGTCGCGCCGGCTGGAAGGAAGCAGTGAAAGATAAAGTCGTCGAACTAGGATGGCTCGCGCGAAAAACCTCGCGGCTGGCGCGTTACGAATCTTTGACCCTGGCGGACTTGAATTTGTAGCCGAATTTTTTCGGAACGGAGTGAAGGATGCGTATCTTGCCACTGCTACGCTGGGACGAATAGTGGAGCAGGCTGCCAGCCTGTCAAGCGGGCATCTTGCCCGCGAATCGTTGTCTTTGGGGCTGGAAACCCCTTGGCAGACAGGATGTCTGCCCCTCTACTTTGGTAGCAGTGAAGGTGCGCACAAGTTAAGCGTTTTATGAATCGCGTGGTTGGACTTGAAACCGAATACGGCTGTTTAACAAACGATACGCCAGGCATTCCCGGCGCGGTGACGCGGGTGCGCGACTGGATTTTTCGCGAGCAACGTCATGGCCTGATCGATGTTCATCAGCGGGATTGGGACGAGCCAGCGGGCAATGGCGGTTTTCTTTTCAATGGCGGACGCGCTTACATCGACATGGGGCATTTGGAATATTGCACGCCCGAATGCATGTCGCTCCTGGATGTGCTTCGTTACGATCAGGCGGGCGACGCCATTCTGTTGGACGCGTTGAAAGATTTGCGGCTGGATCGAGACGTAAGTTTCATTCGGAACAATATCGATCATTATTCCGGCGCGACTTTCGGCTGCCACGAAAATTATCTGGTGCGCCGCTCGGCTCCTCTGACGGAAACCAATGTCCATTCACTGCTGGCGTTTCTTACTTTGCGACTTCTTTACGTCAGCGCAGGACGGGTTGGCGCGACGCTGGCGGCGGAGTCTCGCGGAGAATTCACCCGGCCTGGCGCGGACAATGTTTTTCAGATCAGCCAGCGCGCCGATTACATCAACAACGATCTTTTTGAATGGGTCCAATTCAATCGCGCCATCATCAATACTCGCGACGAACCGCTGGCCGACGCTCGGAAGTATCGACGCCTCCATCTTTTGCACGGCGACACCAATGTCTTGCCGGCCACGCTTCTTTTGAAAGTGGGGACGACTTCGCTTGTGCTGGATTTGTTCGAACTCGATTGCCTGCCAAAAATAATGTTGGCCGATGCAGTGATGACGTTTCGCACGCTCGCTCATCAACTCACCGGCCCGTGGCTCGTCCCGTTGAGCGACGGTCGATGTTTGGAAGCGGTCGGGATTTTGCAGCAATATCACGAGGCGGCGCGGGCCGAGCTTCGCGGGCGCGACAAGGAGACGGATGACCTGTTAAAAATTTGGGGCGCGACGCTCGATTCGCTGGCCCGCAAACCTGACGAACTCATCGGCCAGGTGGATTGGATCACCAAGCACTGGCTTTTAAATCAATTCAAGGAGCAGGAGAAAATTGATTGGAGCCATCCGTGGTTGAAGTCGCAGGATTTGGAATTTCATAACGTCGATCCCGCGCGCAGTCTCGGGCTGGCGCTAGCGCAAACTCCCGCCGCGTGGAAAATTCCTGACGAGGAAATCGTGGAAGCGAAAATGATTCCGCCACAAAATACGCGCGCGCAAGTTCGCTCTCGTGCCATGCAACTTTTGCGAAAACAATCGGTTGATTATTATATCGATTGGGAAATTACGGGAGCGGACGGTGGCGAGTCGCTGCATCTGCTCGATCCATTTGATGCATCGCCTGAGCAAACGGAAACGTGGGAAAAATATTTTGGCGAATTGGGCAACAAATCTTCGCATCGAAGAAATAAAAACGTGTAGCAAAAATTCTTCCCAACCAACTATCCAAGAATCCAACAATCCAATCATCCAATTCCATGCCCCTGCCTCCTTTGATTTTAATTCACGGTTATCCCTTCGATCACACGATGTGGAATCCGGTGGTGGCCGCGCTCAAAAGTAAAACGAAAATAATTACGCCTGATCTTCCCGGTTTTGGGTCTCAACCAGTTTTAACAGGCGATCCTTCCCTCGATTTGACGGCGGATGATCTCGCCAAAATATTCGAGCTTCATGGAATTCGTCAGGCCGTTGTCGCGGGAATGTCCCTGGGCGGATATGTGGCGCTCGCCTTGGCCGAGCGGCACAGCGAGCGCGTGGCGGGACTCGGATTGATCAGCACGCAAACGGCGGCGGATTCGGACGAAGGAAAGCAAGCGCGCCGAACTCTGATTGAAAAAGTTCGTCGCGAAGGGACCAAACCTGCGGTGGACGCTTTGCTGCCAAAACTTTTTGCGGCGGCAAATCAAAGCAAAGCCGAATTGAACCGGATCGCGCTGGACGGCGCAGAGCGTGCGGGCGTCGATGGAATGTGTTGGGCGCTGGAAGCGATGGCGCGGCGGCCGGATCGCACTGAGATCGCAAAAAAGTTGGGCGTGCCCACTTTGATTCTGCATGGAGCCGAGGACAAAATAATTCCACCGGATCGCGCCCGGCAACTTTCTCAAATTATTCCCGGAGCAAATTATATTGAACTTCCCGGTGTCGGACATGCGTCGCCTTTGGAGTCGCCGAAAGCGGTGGCGGATGCGTTGCTTGATTTGCTGGCGCGTTCCGAAAAAGCTCTTCATCACACGCCAAAACGCGATGAACGCGCCGACTCTTTGCCGGGAATAGTTTGGTCACCGACGGAACGAGGACTTTAATCGCTCCAAAAAAAACGTAGCGCAGGTTTTTAACCTGCCGTATCGCAGGTTTGCAACCTGCTGGACCGTGGCCAAGCACTGCCGGTTGCAAACCGGCGATACAGCAGCTTGCAAAGCTGCGCTACGTCCAGCGCAAATCCCGGTTCAAGAATTTTGACAGTATCGCCGAATGAAAAACGAATTAATCAATGCGGCAGAAACGTTGGGTCTGACCCGATATACGCGGCATATCTTCCTCTGCGCGGACCAAACCGAACCAAAATGTTGCGCGAAAAAAGAAGGATTGGAGTCCTGGGAATTTTTAAAGAAAAGATTGAAGGAACTCAATCTCGCTGGAGCCGAACCGTTGGTTTATCGCAGCAAAGTCAATTGCCTTCGCGTTTGTCAAAACGGGCCAATCGCCGTCGTTTATCCCGAGGGCACGTGGTATCACTCCTGTTCGCCCGCCGTGTTGGAACGCATCATTCAAGAACATTTAATCGAAGGAAAAATTGTCTCCGAATTCGCGTTCGCGCAAAACCCCAATTTCGCCAAGAGCGGAACTTAAGGGCGCGTTGGCCAAATGTTTTTCCATAGATTGTGGGGCAGGCTTTCCAGCCTGCCGGTTCCGGGGACTTTCTAGTCCCGCGGATATGTGTGAAAAAACCTCAACTTATTTTCACGAAACTGGAAAGTTTCGTAACCGGCAGGCTCGAAAGCCTGCCCTACGGTTTGGGCAACACGCCCTTAATTTCAAAACAACGGAGTCAAAATGCGATTCGTTCCCGTCGTGAAAACCGGACGCGCCGGAGCAAGGCGAGTTTGCGGCACGACGACAACGTTTGGACTGGGCGTGAGAACATTGGGACGCGCCAGCGGATTATTTCCCGAGATGGGAGAGGACAACGGCGATGCAGTAGTTATCGGTGACGATGCAGGTTGATTGGCGAAGCCTGTCACTGGCGATTGCGAAAATCCGCTGACGGGCCGCGACGTAAACCCACTCACCGGCTTTGGCGCAAAACCAGAAACCGCGTTTGGCGCCAGACCAGTGACCGGACGCGCTGTTGCTGCGACAGGAGCCGGACCCGTGGTCGTTTGCGCAAATGCGTTGAGAGCCAAAGAGACCGAGAGGCCGATTGCGAAATTAAAAACTTGTTTCATAAAATTCTCCTTAACGAAAAAAATTTCGGCTCATCAAGCAGCGTTGTCAATAGGCGCGATGATCCGGCGTGACTCAGGTGAAGGTCACGTAGCGCAGGATGTATCCTGCTGTATCGCCGGTTTGAAACCGGCGGAACGTTGCAAATAAAAGAAAGTATTCCGTTCGAAAATCTCCGGTTTTGGCAGCGCCCCGCAGGTGGAAAACCTGCGCTACGGCAGGATGCGTTGGAGCGCAGGATTGCACGGAGGAGGAAGCGCCTCGGCAATTTCCACCGCGACCAGACAAACGTCATCCGCAAATTCTTTGGTCGTGGAAAACTTTTGCACCTCCGCCAGAAGCGCGTCAAACAAATCGGCGCACGATTTTTCCGAATGTTTTTTCACCGCTAATAATAAAAGGTCCGGGTTGTATTGTTCTTCATCTGCGCCTTCGATTTCATAAAGGCCGTCGGTAAAAAGCATCACCAGATCGCCGGGGAGCATCGGCACACGGGCCGTGGGATAAACCGAGTCTTGCAAAAGGCCCAAAGCCGGTCGCGATTTTCCGTCGGCATTTTTCAACAATTCGACCGTGTTTGATCCGCGATGAATCAAAAAAGGTTTGGGATGCCCGGCATTGGCGTAAAAAAATTGACGGCTCTCGACATCAGCGATGAGATAAAAAGCGGTGGTGAACAGCGGCGTTCCCGTCTGCTGCAGAATGGCGCGAAGATCCCGATTAATGCGCGCCAACAATTCGCCTGGATCTGCCGCGACTGATTTTAATTCCTCAACCATCGCTCGCACCATCGCCGTGACCAGCGCGGAGCGAACGCCGTGACCCATCACGTCGCAAATAAACAAGCCGGCTTTGGTTTCGGACAGCGGCAACACCGTGAAAAAATCCCCGCCCACCTGGCCGGTCGGGTGATAACGATGACAGAATCGAATCAAACTCTTTTCAGGGGCCACCTCGGGCGGGAAGGTTGGGTATTGCTGCGGAAGAATGGCCTGCTGGATTTCGTGCGCCATGAGCAGGTCATCTTCCATCATCTCATTTTTTTTGCGCAACTCAGCCTGACTGCGGGCCAGTTCAAGGTTGGCCTGGCGCGCGCGCTCCTCTGCTTGACGCCGCACGGTGATGTCGTGAAAGACACTGAGGAGCAACGAATCTTTATGCGCCAGAGCGACGAACGAATTGGACAATTCCAGATCGGCGGACTTGCCGGAGCGAAAGATCACGTGCCGTTCCAATTGGGTGTCAATTTTTCTTTCGGCGAATCGTTCTTTATATTTTTCCACCATCTCGGCGAGGTCTTCCTGCTCTGAATAAACGGCGGTGAACGGTTTGCCTTCCAGTTCCTCCGCAGACATTCCAACGATTTTACAAAAGGAGGAATTGACCGCGAGAATAGTTCCGTGCGCGTCGGTCAAACGCATTCCATCGGACGCATTTTCCCAAACCGAACGAAATCGCATCTCGGAAAACCGCAGCGTTTCTTCCGTCAATTTTCGTTTGGTAATGTCTTCAACCAACCCTTCGTAATAGATCAGTTTCCCCTGCTGGTCCCGCACCGCCCGCGCATTTTCAGAAATCCAGATGATGCTCCCGTCCTTGCGATAAATTTGAGATTCAAAATCTGTTACCACGCCATTCTCCTGCATCAACTTGATAAAATCCGCGCGCCGATGTGGATCGACATACAGTGATTTTTCGATGTTGGTCAGGGACGCTATTAATTCTTCCGGCGAGCTATATCCATAAATCCGCGTGAGCGCCGGATTCGCGCTCAAATAGCGTCCGTCCGGGGTCGTTTGAAAAATTCCTTCCACCGCATTTTCGAAAATGCTGCGAAATTTTTCCTCCGCTTTAAACAGAGCGACTTTAGCTTGCGCCCGTTCAATGGCGTAAATCATCGAGCGGCTGATGAGTTGGCTGTCAACCCGGCCTTTGACCAGATAATCCTGCGCCCCCGCGTGAACAGCGTTGAGGGCCATCGTTTCATCATCCAGCCCGCTCAGGACGATGATGGGAACTTCAGGGGCCTTGGCCTGAAGGACCGAAAAAGTTTCAAGAACTCGACTATCCACTAGAGATAAATCAAGCAGGATGACGTCGATATTTCCCCGCTCTAATCGCGCCAAAGCTTTTTGCAGACTCTCAACGGATTCGAGTTGAAATCGCGCTCCGGAGGATTTCCGCAAAGCGATTTCCAGAAGAGCAACGTCATCGGGGTTGTCCTCCACCAACAAAACTTTGATCGGTTTGGAATCCATTTTAATTTGCGCCGGAAATCCAAACGGATTTCGGAGTTACCCCTAACAGCCCGTCGCGAAAGTGGGAAGCAGAAGTTAAAATTTTATTTTTGCATCAAGCGGCAAAGTTGAGAACGGCTCCGAGCCCGCTCGCCGTGTTGACTCCATTGGCGCAAAGGGCGCTCTATTTTTTCCTAGCCGAATAAATCCATCTGCAAAGAGGGAGGTAGTTTTTTTAGCTTTTCACGCTCGGCCCGCAGCGGCGATGAGGATCGAATCTTCCCTTCGGGCGTGAGTTCGGAGTCTTCGAGATTCCGCAAAACTTCCTTGGCTCGTTCCAACACCGATTTGGGAACACCGGCGAGGCGCGCCACTTGAATGCCGTAACTTTTGTCCGCGCCGCCTTCGACAATTTTTCGCAGGAAAACAATTTGATCGTTCCATTCGCGGACCGCGACGTTGAAATTTTTGAGGCGCGGCAAACGCGCGGCCAGTTCGGTCAGTTCATGGTAATGGGTTGCGAACAAAGTTTTCGCGCCGAGTTGATTGTGTCACTTAGGTTGTGATTTGATTTCCTTGAAGAGCCAGGCGCGCGCGTAAGCCCAGTAACGATAGGCCGTCGCTTCTCCAATGCCCAAAGTTTGCGCAGCTTCCTGAATTGTCATGCCAACGAAGTAACGCAGTTTGACCAAGTCGGCGGCCTCTTTGTCTTGGGCCGCAAGTTTGTCCAAAGCTTCGTTCACCGAGAGAAGTTGATCGTCTGCCGTGTCGACGGCGATTTCGAGTTCCTGAATATCCAATCGCTGCTGGCCACCGCCGTGGCGGAGGGCCTTTTTGCGACGGGCATTGTCGATGAGGATACGGCGCATCGCCTCCGCTGCCGCGCCGAAAAAGTGGGCGCGGTTTTGCCACGCCTGTGGCTCATTGCCGACGAGTTTCAACCACGCTTCGTGTACCAGTGCGGTGGGCTGGAGCGTTTGCCCGGGCGATTCGTTCGCCATCTTGGACGCTGCGAGCCGGCGCAGTTCCTGATAGACGAGCGGCAGCAATTCATCGGCGGCTTTGGGATTGCCTTGCTGCATCGCGTCGAGGATTTGAGTGACGTCGCTCATGCAGCGGAATGATGGCATGCTTCGAGGGCGATCATGGATTTAATCCCAGTTTGGCAAGAACCTGCTCGACCTCCTTGAGGTTCCAAACCGCGATGTCGCTGTTGGCCCGAGAGACGGCGAGGCGCTGGCTGTCGGCGCTCCAAGCCAGCCACCAGACTGAGCCCTTCTGCGCTGGAAGTGAATATAAAAGCCGACGGGTATTCCGGTCCCAGATATCAACGGCAAGGTGGTCAATAGACGTCCCGGCGAGTTTGGTTCCGTCGGGGCTGAGGCAAAGGCTTAACAAGCCATTCCCAGTTCCCTCGCGCTCGGGATCGACAGTTGGAAAGGAAGAAATCTCACTTTCTGTCTCCGCATCTATGGTGACGACATCTTGGTTGCGATTGACCACCAGCAAATGGCGGCTGTCCTTCCCGAAACTCACGGCCTGGTGGGACATCAGCAGGTTGGTCCCCACGATGCGAGGGGGACCTGCTCCATCAAGTTGCCAGACATACACGCGGCATGTCCTACCGCCAAAGTCAACGAATGCCATTTTTTGACTGTCTGGTGCAAAAACAAGGCTATGAAAGCGGCCAGGCGTTGATTTTACGACTGAGGCGATGACGCCAATTCCTCCATTTGTAAGTGCCCGGCGCTCAATCGCCCAAACTTCGATTCCGTGAACAGAGCTCGCAGTTGCCAAGCAGCGACCGTCTGGACTGAACTGGACCGAGTGCGTCGCGCCATATTCGTTCGTTCCCAATTCGAGGAGCCGCTTTCCAGTGCGGGCATCCAACACCCATACCCAATGGGTCTGTAAATCGGCAGCCGCTAACAACTCTCCGTCCGGGCTGTAGGCCAAGGCTTGGCCACGCCCTGGAAGTGCGACATCGTCCCAAACTTTGCGACCTGTAACCGCATCCCATGCTCTCACGGTCTTGTCTGGGCTGACAGAGGCAAGCTGAGTTCCATCGGGACTGAAAGCGACTCCGGGGACGGCGCGAGTGTGTCCGAGCAGGCTCAACTTCTCACCGTCCACCTTCAGTTGATATAGCCGGGCATGATGTTTACCTGAGGTCACCAGGAAGTTTCCATCCGCAGCAAAGGCAGCTTCAAATACTTGTTGGGGATCCTCTAGCAGCCTGTCGGGCTTGAGAAAAAAATTTCAGTCGCGGGTTTTTGTATGTTGCCAGCCCGCTGGGAAAATTCATTTTTAGTTATCTCATCATGGCCCGGATACGCTTTGGGACATCGTTCCTCCCTCTTTTTGCCCAACCCGACCGCTTGGGCTCCTTTTTATCCCGCCATCGCCAGGTTTTTGAGCGCGAACAACCGCTTGAGATTGTAACTCACGCACACCAGCGTCCATTCCAAACTTACTTTCGCCCGCCCCCTCAGTAAAAACCTCCGAAAGCCCATCACTTCCTTGATGATCCCAAACACCGGCTCCACCGTTTGCTTGCGTAATTTGTAAAGCGCCTTTCCCTTCTCCGTTTTCAATCGGTGCGCCATCTTCTCTTTGGCGCCAGCTTCCGATCCCGGCGCATCAGGTTCGGCTTGCGGCAATAAGTCTTCCACCGTTTTGTGATGGGAATGTTTTTCCACCGCCGCATAAACCGTGAGACCGCTCGGTGTCCCATCGGCGTTTTGCTCCACCGCCGCCACCGCCGCCTCGCTGTAAAATCCGCTGTCCGCCAACACCGCCTTGACTTCGGCTGCCACCACCGGGCTGATCGCTGCCACCGTCGGCGCCAGTTCCTCTTTGTCATTGGGAGCCTCGCTCACTCGCTCTCCCACAATCAACATCGCTTGGTCCACCGCCGCTTGCGCGTTATACGCCTGCTCGAAATGGTTCCCGCTGCCGGCTTTCATGATCCGGCTCTGCGGATCGGTAAAATTATATTGCGCTTTGGGCTCAGGCTCCGCACTCGGTGGCTTTGGCTCCTTGCCGCGCGGCTTTTTCCCCGCGTCGCGTTGCTGTTGTCGCGCCGCCTGTTTGGCTTCGTAGTCGGCTTGCTGCGCCGCGGCCATTTCCTTGGCCCGTTCCTCGATGATCTGCCGCGCTTTTTGCAACGCCGCTTTACGGTTCTCGCGCCGTTTAAGTTCGGCGGGGATGTCCAGCGGCTCCTGGCTTTCCTGCGCCTCGGCTTGTTGGGCCCGCTCCAGCAGTTGATTCACTTCCAGTTCCAATTGCGCGATCATTTCACCGGCGCGCTGATAGCTCACCGCCGCATGTTTGCTGGCGTTGGCTTGAATTTTGGTTCCATCCACGCTGACCGCCCCGACTTTGCTCAGGCGCAATTCCTGCGCCAGTTGCAGCACGCGGACAAACGCCGCGCGAAAGGCCGTTTCATGCTGGGTGCGGAACGTGCAAATCGAATCGTGATCGGGATGCGTGTTGGCGCAAAGGTAGCGCACGGCCACGTCGCTGTAAGTCGCCGCTTCGATGGTGCGCGAGCCAAAGCGCCCGGTGGCCTAACAGTAAATCAGCAGGGCCAGCATCATGGCCGGAGGGTATTGTTCGCTGCCGGTGCCCCGATGATTGACGTGAAAATGGGCCAGGGGCATCTGCTCGACGGCCTCCAGGATGAAGTGAACGATGTGACCGTCGGGAATCCAATCCCGCAGATCGCACGGCAGGAACATCGGTGTTTGGCGGTCGAGATTGACGAATCGTGCAGGCATATTTTACTGATGCTCGCACGCCTCCTCGCATTCAAAAATTTTTAAAAAATCTTTCGGCTAAGTCCGACAGGCTGCTAGTGGATTTCATTCAGTATCAGCATTACGATTTTGCCGCCAAGACGAACCAATGGAAGGAGCGACGTTACGCCGCGTATCTCACTTTTCCGCTGGCGCGTGACTCCACCAACATCATCGTCGAGCGCGTGGATTTGGGCGAAGCTGCGCCGGTCAATGAGACTGTGGAGTTGATTTGCAAACGGATGTCCGCTGGACAATTTGCCGCGCGCGATTTGCCGCCCGCTTTGCAACGCTTGAGCGAATTGGTTTATGCGCCGCTCGCCAAATATCTGACGAATGTTTCGCACCTGATTATTTGTCCCGATGGCCAGTTGAGTCGCTTGCCGTTCGAGATACTTCCTGTCGGCAATAAGTTTTTGCTGGAAGAAAAAACCATCAGCTACGTCACAAGTGGGCGGGAGATTGTTCGCTTGGCAAACCAAGCGAGTTCAAAGTCTAAAGTTCAAAGTTCAAAGTCGTTGGTCATGGGCAATCCGGATTTCGATTTGGATTTGCCAGCGCCACGTAGCAGCCGACGTGAGGAGGCTCTGAAATCAAACTCTCAACTCCCAACTTTCAACTCTCAACCCGGAAATCAGAGCCTCCTCACGTCGGCTGCTACGAAGTTTTTGAGCCGTTCGTTTCGCGGGTTCAACTTTACGCCGTTGCCGAGCGCGGCGGATGAAGCGCGTTCGGTGGCGAAATTGCTGAGCGACGACGCGGTTTTGAAACTTGGCGTCGACGCGCGTGAGGCGGAATTGAAGGCGGTGGTTTCTCCGCGCGTGTTGCACCTGGCCACGCATGGTTTTTTTCTGAGCGATCAGGAATTGAAACAGACGAATTCGATGGGCGATTCGTTGCTGGCCGGAAATAATTTCACGGCTCGACGGAGTCTCGCCGTACCGAATAATGATTGGGAAAATCCGCTGGTGCGTTGCGGCATCGCGCTGGCGGGCGCGAATCATGCGACGAATCTGATTGGTAGCAGCCGACGTGAGGAGGCTCTAACCTCAACCTCTCAACCTTCAACTACCAACTCTCAACCGGGAGTTCAGAGCCTCCTCACGTCGGCTGCTACGAGGTTTGACGCCGAGGACGGCGTGCTCACCGGATTGGAAGCGTCGCTGCTCAATTTGCAGGGAACGGAATTGGTGATCCTCAGCGCGTGCGAGTCCGGTTCCGGCGAGGTGAAGATCGGCGAAGGCGTAATGTCGTTGCGCCGCGCGTTCAGGATTGCGGGAGCGGAGAGCGTATTGGCCAGTCATTGGAAAGTGAGCGACAAGGCCACCAGCGAGTTGATGACAGAATTCATGCGTCGCTGGCATTCGGGCGAACCGCGCGCGAAGGCTTGGCGCGAGGCGCAGTTGTCGTCTTTGCGCTCGAAGGGAATGAAAAGTGATTACTCCAATCCCTACTTTTGGGCCGCGTTCACGTTGACGGGGCAGTGGCGATGACATTCCGTTAACATCTTCGTGAAGCTCATTACCCTGAAAGGGGTGAGTCAAAAGTAATGACAACTTTCTCGCCTTGGTCGGTTACGGAGAGTTTTTTGGGCTTCTTTCCAACCACCGAAGAGCGCTTCACATTTTTTCCCAGTCAAAGAAATCTGCTTGGCTCCAAAGGCATCAGTCCCGGCTCTGGGTAAGTTCTGGCGGCTTTCCGGCCATTCGCCAGAATTTCTTCACAGAAAGATGATCTGACCTTGCTCATCGCCGGGTTCAGCCGCTTTGGCCAGGGCTTCCAAATCCATGATGCAACGTCCAATCGAGAGGTCGAGTTGTCGCGCATAGACGACGGTGGCGAATGGTTCTCCCTTCCGTTGGCGACGCACAGCTTCCGCCACCAAATCGTCATCCTGCGAGAAGAGGATGCGGCCCAGCGCAGTGGCCCGGTCGAGCAATTCTGGATCGGGAAGGCTCGTGGTTTTGTCCTCCTGAGCGGTCAGCACGTCCACCCCGCGTCGCCGCAAACCACGCGTGACGGGCAGCGGAACATGAACATCCATATAAAGGCCGAGGCTCATGCGCCGCGACGCAAAACTCGTTGGGCGAGAGGCGACGGTTTGGCCTCGGCGCGAAGGGCTTTTACCCGCTCTCCTTGCCGCTTAATCTCGGCATCCATTTCCGTTTGATGGTCATAATACCACGCCAGTGCGGCATAAGCCTGGGCCAGCGAAAGATGAGGATGATTTTCCTGGATGGTTTCCGCGCTCCAGCCGTAAGCGAGATGATCCAGCGCAATCTCGATGACTTTCACATTCGTGTCGTCCACCCAGGTGCGTCCTCGGTCATCGAGGCGAATGTGGGGAACGGTGGCTGCTGTTGTCATGGTCACAAACTTAATCTATCGGCGTCCCGAGTGGCAAGGTGTTCGTCAAGGTATTGTCCGGCTCGCGCGAACGAGTTCAAAGTTTAAGGTTCAAAGTTCAAAATCGCTGGTCATGGGCAAACCAGATTTCGATTTGGATTTGAATTCATTTCCGGAGGGACGCGCTCCGCAAGTCCCTGATTTAATTGGGAAAAACGGAACGGGTTCGGGACCTGCGGAGACCATTTCTCCGAAAAAAGGTTTGGGACTTGTGGAGCGCGTCCCTCCGATGAAGTTTTTGAGCCGTTCGTTTCGTGGGTTCAAATTTACACCGTTGCCGAGCGCGGCGGAAGAAGCGCGTTCGGTGGCGAAGTTGCTGGGCGATGACGCTGTTTTGAAACTCGGCGCCGAAGCGCGTGAGGCGGAATTGAAAGCGGTAGTTTCGCCGCGCGTGTTGCATCTGGCCACGCATGGATTTTTTCTGAGCGATCAGGAATTGAAACATACGAATTCGATGGATTCATTGGATTCATTCGTGAGGAATTCAGGGACGCGGTGGAACGCTTCCCTACCACAAAACGATTGGGAAAATCCGCTGGTGCGTTACGGCATCGCGTTGGCCGGGGCGAATCACGCGACGAATCTGGTTGGTAGCAGCCGACGTGAGGAGGCTCTAACCTCAACCTCTCACCTCTCAACTACCAACTCTCAACCGGGAGTTCAGAGCCTCCTCACGTCGGCTGCTACGAGGTTTGACGCGGAAGACGGCGTGCTCACCGGATTGGAGGCGTCGCTGCTCAATTTGCAGGGAACGGAATTGGTGATCCTCAGCGCGTGCGACTCCGGTTCGGGCGAGGTGAAGATTGGCGAAGGCGTGATGTCGTTGCGCCGCGCGTTTAGGATTAAGGGAGCGGAGAGCGTGTTGGCCAGTCATTGGAAAGTCAGCGACAAGGGCACCAGCGAGTTGATGACGGAATTCATGCGGCGCTGGCGGCGGGGGAATTCCCTGGCAAGTGGCGCGGGAAGGCGTGTCGGCGGTTTGGAATTCGCCGACGAAATCACGTTGAGCCGCGCGCTTTAAGGCGTTGTTGAAATAGATTTTTTTTTGCAAATCCAATTCAGCTAAACTCCTCGAATCCGCCAAGTCGGGCTAGGAATTCGCGCTCACCGGCAGGCTCGAAAGCCTGCCCTACGATACGATTCGGCACCACGGTTCCTCGAAATGGATTCATGAGAATTTTCCTGACCAAAGATTATTTGCGTGGCAGATAAAGTATGGCGCATTCAGCGTCAGCGTTTCGCAACTCGAAACGATCATCGCCTACATCAAGAACCAGGAGGAACATCATCGGAAAATGACTTTTCAAGAGGAGTTCACCGCGTTGTTGAAAAAGCACACGTTCGCATTCTGGAAAGTCCTGCTTCCTTAACTCGTATTGTTCCGCTACGTTCCCGTCATGACTTGGCAACAAAACATTGCGCATTGGCGAAAACTTTCGCCAGCAGAACGCAAGGCGCGGCGTTGGAAGGAAATTCCGCGACAAGTTGCCGCCAGCATGGCTTTTGAAGGTGAACCCGTTGATCTCGAATGGCTGAAGGCTCTACACAACCGCCGCACGCCACGCGTTTCGTAGAAACCACGCGCGACATTCTTTCTTATTCTCAGCTTGCGCCATTGCTGGCCGAGCGGGTGTTGCGAACACAAGAGGATATTGAAGAAGGCTTTTTTTCTGCAAAGCCATTGGATGAATCCCTGCTCTGCCAACTTCACCAAGCAATCTGCGGAGATTTGATTCCCGAGTGGGCTGGACGCCTTCGCGCCAGGGAAGTGAAAGTGGGCGAACATCAGCCTCCGGCGGCGCATCAAATTCCGATTCTCCTTCGGAATTATTTTGCCGATTTGAATGCTCGTCTTGAGGCGATCACAGCGCCAGACGATCCGTTGCTTCTCGAAACGCTCGCCTTTGCCGAAGGACAGTTGCTTTCCATTCATCCGTTTCCTGATTTCAACGGACGGGTGACAAGATTGTTCTTGGCAGAACTGCTTCGGCACCTTGATTTACCGCTGGTCGAACTCGCTCCCGAAACTGATGAAGTCCGGCGTATCTACATCCGCGCTTTACGAGCTGCGGACCAATTGGATTGGAAACCGCTGGCCGAGTTTTGGCGTCAACGATTGGAACCAAAATAAAGCTGGGCGGAACATTATCGGTAATTTTTGAGAAAGAGTTCACGTCGTTTTTGAAAAATCACGAGATGAAACACAACGAAACATTTTTGTGGGATTGATTTCGGCCGTCCCTTCGGGACTCGACGTCTTGTCGCGTGATACCCGGCGTTAACGCCGGGCTATGGTCAAATGTTTCTTCGGAACGGCGGTCAGATTCCAAACCCTAAAGTGGCGGAGCCTTTCGGAAACAAATCGATTTAAAACTCGCTGCAAATTCGCGTTTTTCTCCTGTCCCCGAGAGATAGTTGAAATTTCGCCACGTCCCTGCGTGAATTTCATTTCACCGCGCGACGGTGCGGAAGAATCTTTGGGGAGGCGAGATCGTCGGATAATCCACTGTCCAACGAAACCCGGGTATATCATTGGTGGCAATGCTGATCCACGGACCGGCCAGGTCCGTCGCCGCCTGCAAAACCGCATCAGTCCGATCACCGGTCGTAGTGACGAGGTGAATATTGTTTGGCGAAAGCGAGCTTTGGATAAATTGAGGCGCTCTCGAAAACACCGCCAAAAATGCATTGATCGTATTCGTAGGAGATCGTCCGAGAAATCTAAAGGGACCGCCTATGAAGGCCCTATCGTCCGTCAAGGTAATCACGGTGGGAGGTTGGTCGGGCGCCGGATCCCAATCGTAAGCCGAGGCGTTGAATGAGGCCAGACACGCGAGGTTGAACCTGAATTCTCCCCCGATTGAATCGAACGAGCCGCCCACATAAAGTGTGACGGGTGACGCGGCAATGGCGGTCACACCATTCGCAAAGGGAGGCAGCGCGGCATCGACGCCCAGAAGCGAATTATCCGGGAGACTGAAGGCGGCAAAGTTTTTCAACGCGACTCCGCTGATTTGCGAGAATAACCCGCCCACGTAAAGAGTGTCCGCCGTAGCGGCCAAAGCATTCGGTGATTGGTTTGGATTAGGGATCCAATTCACGTTTGTTCCATCGGTGCGTGAAACGGCAGCCAGACGTGGAATGGCCAATGAATTCACCGTGGTAAAATCACCTGCGATGTAGAGATTTGTTCCGGCCAATACCATCGCATTGATACCGGAAAATCCGCCGCCTAACCGGGCATTAAAACCGGCGTTGGGCGCCGCCGTGGCGGGATCGACTGCGGCCACAAAGCGGCGTGGTTGACTGCCGACGATGGTGAAGTCACCGCCGACATACAATGTGTTGGAAGAAACGATCAAAGATCGAATCGAGACGTTCTGAGATAGGTTCGTGCCTAAAAAATTGAACGGCGTCAAATCTCCAATAAGCGGATCTACCGCCACCAGCCCTTGCGCAAAATTGGTCGTGTTCACGTTGGTGAAACTGCCTCCCACATAAATGCGGTTCGTCCCGTAAGCCATGCTCAAGACCGGCGCGGAAAATTTCGGCGCCCACGGTAAAGCGGCTCCAGTCGTCAACGAAAGAGCCGCCGCGCGTTGGCGGGCGACACCGCCAAATGAGAAAAAATCACCGCCGACAAAGACTTTCCCGTTCGCGATGGCCAACGCGTTCGCTCCAAAAGCCGCGCCAAACGGTCCATTGAAATCGGAAGCCAGCGGCACGGGCAGGGCGGTGACGGAAGGAATATCGATCCCCACCACCATGAGATGCGGCGCGCCCAACGCATTGGTGAAAAGACCGCTCACGTAAAGCGAGTTGCCCTGAATCAGGATTGATCGGACAAGATTGGCGGTGGTCACACTTTCGAGTTGAAGATTCAATGCCTGCGCTGCGCCATTTCCCGAATTGAGCGCGGCAAAACCACGTCGGTTCTGCGCGCTGACGGTGGTAAAGTCACCGCCCACATAAACGGTGCTGCCGACGACCGAGATCGCGCGGACAACTCCATTCGGATTCGGATTCCACGTTTGGAAAGCGATGCCAGTGGTGGCGTCCACGGAAGCGAGCCGATTCCGAGGCCGCGTGCCGATGGTGGAGAATTGTCCGCCCGCATAGACGGTGTTGCCCAAAACTTCCAAAGCGAGCACGGCTGCATCGGGCGCGGGATTCCAACCTGTGGCCAACGCCGTCGCGGTCGAAATGGCCACGAGATTTTGCACGTTCGAACTCCCCACGCTAAAGAAGCTCCCACCCGCATAGAGCAAACCGGCGGAAATTCGCATCGCGTTCACCGTGCCCGAGAGTTGCGGATTCCACGCCACGCTGGCATTGCTGGCATTCACCCCGGCGAGATTTCCAATAGTTTGGCCGTTGATGCGAGTGAACTGTCCCCCGATATAGAGCCGCCCGCTATCCAAAAGAAGCGCGTTCACGGTCGTACCGACCATGCGCGCATTCCAACTCGTATCCAATGACAAATCAGAATTGAGTCGGGCAATGTTGGTGATGGCGACGTCGCCAATCCTCGTAAACGTTCCTCCGATAAACCAGCCACCGGCGTCATCAGGCACAATCGCCTTGACGATGCCGCTGATTCGTTGCGGCGAAAAAAGAAATTGTCCCGTCGTCTGGTCAAACACCACTGCGGGTCCGGTGCGCGGCCCTAAATAAGAAAAATCGCCGCCGAGGTAAACGGTGTTGTTTGTGACCAGGATGGAATTAATCGGTCCATCCGGCGTCCAGAATTTTTGGTCAGCCGTCGGACTCGGTTGACCGTGCAGATGCAAAGCCGTCAAACCAAAGCAAACGAGCAGGCTCAGTTTGCTGACGGCGGCGCGTTGAATCTGGACGATGCGATGACGCAGGAGATGAATGGATTGGCATGACATATAAGTAAGCGTTAACGTTTTTTTTTGGGAATCCAAGGACCACGTTGTCGCGAGGAAACGCCCGACTTTGATTTTTGCCCCGCATCTTGTCGAGGGAATTTTTCGAGTCCCGAAAAGGACATCGATCATGTTCCTGAACCGGGCACAACATCATCGATAAAATTTTCGAAGGAGTTCACGTCGTGGTCAAAAAATCACGAGATGAAAGACAACGGGATATTATTGGTGAAGTTGATTTCAGCCGTCCCCTCGGGACTCGGCATCTTGGCGCATGAAACCCGGCGTTCAAACGCCGGGCTATGGTCAGATGTTCCTTCGGAACAGCGGTAAGATTCCAAACTGAAACTGGTGGAGCCTTTTCAGAAACAAATGGATGTAAAATTCTCGACAACACTCGCGCATCATTCCCCGTCCCGAAGGGACGTTCCGCAAATAGCTCGGCGTTTCAACGCCGGGTTGGAATTCCAACGTGACAAGTCCCGAAGGGACGGCAGAAATATCGCCATGTCCTACGTGAGTTCGTATCACCATTGCGTTTTCAGCACCAAAGAACGCCGTCCACTCATCACTGCGCAATTAAGAGAACGACTTTGGCCATTTCTTGGCGGCATCGCGCGGCAAAATAAAATGCGCGCCATGGAAATCGGCGGAGCTGCAGATCATGTGCATATTCTTCTCTCGCTGCCCGCCACCATGCCCATCGCCAAAGCCATGCAACTCATCAAAGGCGGTTCCTCGAAATGGATTCACGAAAATTTTCCTGACCAAAGATTATTTGCGTGGCAGGAAAAGTATGGCGCATTCAGCGTCAGCGTTTCGCAACTCGATACAATCATCGCCCCGAACCGGAAGAGATCATCAAAACGCCGCGGTATCATCAGATGTTCCTTCGTAACCGAACCGCACTCTGAACCTATTTTTTGATTCGGTATTTCGGCGGTTTCTCAAAGAAGGCGATTTGTTTTGCAGGATCATCCGGCACTGGCACGCCACAATGTGGATAAAGAGAATTTTTGGTAATGACTATTTCTCCGGGGAGCGCAGCGGCTTCTTTTTTGAGCCTTTCCTTTGCCACTCGGCAATATTCTTGGTTGTTATCTATCAAAACACATCGGCGCGAAAGTGCCAGAGCAGCTATACCGGTGGTTCCGCTTCCGCCGAATGGATCAACAACCAACCCATTTTCAGGGCAAAGCAGCTTGATGAAGAATGCCGGTAAATCGACTGGAAAGACGGCTGGATGACCTTTGTTTTTTCCCACCAAAGCTGCGCTTATTACATTCGGAGGTAAAACGGTTTGTTTCCCGACCCACCGAGAAAGATCACGACCAAATCCGCTTTTATTTGCTGAATTATGTCGGGACAAATCATTCTCTCCAAGCTTTGCGAGGCGTGATGTTACCCAGTCACCTACGGCGATTCGGACTGCATCCTGATTCATGTAGGGTCGCTTTGACTTTGCTAGATGGAAGCAATACTCCCAACCGTCTCTCATGCGAGTCGGCCAATATCCCGGCATAGGATTCGGTTTCCTCCAAATGTAATCATCGATAGCAAACCAGCCTTTCTCACAAAGAGCTTCAATCGTGCGCCAAACATAACGATGCCGGACACCCTCAACGACTTTGTCCTTAATATTGATAACCAGACTACCTTCTGGTTTGAGTGCTTCAAAGAATGGTTCGTGGAAAGTGAGAAACCAATTTTTGAACTGGTCAGGATGAATACTGTCGTAGTGACTCCGCCGTGCATCGGCGTAAGGAGGCGAAGTTACTATGAGGTCAACCTGGCTCTTTAATGGAATCATTTCCAACCGACTATCACCGCAGACAATGCGGCAATCCTGCATATGACCGTTGGAATTTTTGTTCATGTCGGTGATTTCGCCTTCTTAACTCTGAGCGCTTTTTGCGCCTTCGTACAGAAGAAAGTTACCAGCTTTCGCCGATCATTAAATTTACCTTCCCCGTCCACCAGACCGAGCTTGCGACATTCTTCGCCAAAAGATTCAATCAATACGTCGGGAACTGGAACCCCGATTGTTCGGTTTTCTATCGTAACACCTTGTTCGGCAAAAAAGTCTGACACAGCGAGCATCATTGCTTCATAAGGATAATTCGCCACAAATGGCCATAAGAAATCTGACAGCCAAATCTCTGTGTTGAATGAATAGGGCTGTTTGGTTTTACGCTTCCTTTTGATATTTCGTTGACCGTGTTCCATAGCAATACCAAAAACACAAAGGTAGGGACCGCTTCGGTTTTTGTCGCTCTAGGCGACCTCTTCAAGTGCGTAGATCGCCTTCGGCCAATCCTGTCCACCGAGCGTATTCGTACGATTTTTCACCGAAATGTAAATATTCACAACAGGAATTCCGGGACAGTCCACCGTTTCTACCGTCATATTAAAATCTGCTTCAATGGCACCGATATCAGAAACTGATTTGAAGCGCTTAGATGCCTCAGCGCATTGGTAAGCTATGCGCTGGTAACGCCAACCAGAGTTCATTCGCTCTTTTTGAAGCGTCCGACTGTGAAACTGTTCTTTCGCTATTTCGGAAAAGTGCCGTCCATGACACTCATAGGCCGTTGAAGCGGGGTCGCCACAATACTTCCGGAAATAAATCAGAAGAGATTCTCCCTCTTTAAGATATATTTCGCGTACTTGTTCATCCGTGGCTTTCTCTGGGATTTCGAGAATGGCGCGACTCGATTTTTTACTGGCGTAATCAACTGAACGCTCAATGATTTTTTTCAGAACGTCTTCTTCGAGAGTTTCCGTATGGGAAACTAGTTTCCTGTCGTCAAGATAACCAGCGTATTTATCCGGTTCGTCGATTCGTGGATATTTCTGAACGATGGCCATAACGTCGTTGGGGGAATTGAATATCTTGAGACAAGATTAGCGTGTTGGGTGCTGTTCTTGTCGAGTGCGAAAAAGAAGAAGCTTTTTAAGCCACTGGGAGAATTGCCCATTACTTGTGCGTTTCCAACCAACTTACCCCTTCATATGGTGTTTTTCACTTTACTTTATTTCGCGATTTTGGCTTCTTATTCGCCATGTATCTGAAGAATTTGACCGTGCTCGGTTTCAAGTCGTTTGCGGACAAAACTTCCCTCAATTTCCAGCCCGGCGTCACCGCGATTGTCGGGCCGAATGGCTGTGGCAAATCGAATGTTTCGGACGCGATTCGCTGGGTGCTGGGCGAGCAATCGGCCAAGGCGTTGCGCGGCGGCGAAATGGCGGACGTGATTTTCAACGGCACGGACGGTCGCAAGCCGCTCGGCATGGCGGAAGTTTCCCTGACGATTGGGGGCGTCGATGGCGAACATCTGACGACAGCGGGTGTGGAGGTGGCTTACGACGAAGTGACTTTGACGCGGCGCGTTTTTCGCGATGGCGGCAGCGAATATTTCATCAACAAAACGCCGTGCCGCCTCAAGGATGTTCAGCAACTTTTCATGGGCACGGGCGTCGGGCGGACGAGTTACAGCATCATGGCGCAGGGAAATATTACGCAGATTCTTTCCAGCAAACCGGATGATCGCCGGATGGTTTTCGAGGAAGCGGCGGGTATCACGAAGTTCAAGTCGCAGAAAAAAGAGGCGCTGCGCAAATTGGAAAGCACCGACCAAAATCTTTTGCGCGTGGCGGATTTGATTCGCGAAGTGAAGCGGCAGATCGGTTCGTTGCAACGGCAGGCGGGCAAGGCGAAACGCTACAAACAACTCGCGCAGGAATTGCAGCATCTCGACACGCAACTGGCGCGGCATCAGTTCGATGTTTTGCAGGGTGAAATCAGCGAGCGGCAGTTGTCGGTGGAAAAATTGCGCGTGGAAATCGAGGTTTGTTCCGAAAGTGTTTTGCGAGGCGAAAATGAAATCGCGCAATTGCGGGAACGCCTTTCCGAATTGGAGCAGCAGATCAATCAGACGCAGCAACGCGGGTTGGAATTGAAGAGCCAGATTGATCGGCACGAGAGCCGGATTCATTTCAATGAGGAACGTTTGCGGGAATTCGAATCGCAGAATCACAAGGCGCTGACGGAAATCACGCAATCCGAGGAGCGGCGGTTCGCGGCGGAACAGGAACTCGCGGTCGTCACCGAGAAATTGACGGCGTCGCAAAGTGCGCTGGAACAACAGAAACAAAATCTGGAAACAAAACGTACTGCGCTCACAGGTGTTGAGAGTGAATTGTCGGCAAAACAGGAAGCGATTCGCAAAGCGCAGTCGGATTTGTTCGCCGCCGCGCAACAACTCACGCGCGTCCGCAACGAAATCAATGCGCTCGACATGCAGAAGCAAGGCAACGTCGTTCGGCTCGAAAAACTTTCCGCGGAAAAAATTCAGTTGGAAGAAGAACGCACACGCCTCGAAACGCGCTTGCATGAATTTGCGACGAATGTTGAGGCGGAGAAACTCAGCGTGCAAACGCAGCGCGGCACCGTCGAACAACGCCAAGAACGTCTGAAGGAAATTCAAATCGAACTGACGCAGATCACGCAACGGCTTGACGATGTTTTGCGCCAGCAAGCGGAAAAGCGTTCGCGGCTCAATGTGCTCGAACAACTGAATGAATCGCATGAAGGTTTCAGCGCGGGAACTTTGGCTGCTTTGAAGACCGCGCAAAATGTTCTCGGCTCGCTCGCAGACAAAATCAAAGTCCCCAACGAATATGTCGTCGCGGTCGAAGCCGCACTTGGCCACAACCTTCAACTGGTTCTCACCGAGCAACCGGAATCCGCGCAGCAAATTCTGACGGATTTGAGCGCGAACAAAAAAGGTCGCGCGAGCATTGCGGCGCTCGGACTCGTAGGGCAGGCTTTCCAGCCTGCCGGTGGGGGAGACTCCCTAGTCTCCAGTTCCGAGACGGCGCCATCTGAAAACGCGGGACTAGGAAGTCCCGCGCACCGGCAGACAGGAATGTCTGCCCTACGGATCATCGAAGCCGATCCTTCTATTCAACCTCTGCTCCAACGTTTGCTCGGAGAGACTTTGATTGTTCCTGATTTAGCCACGGCCATTTCCGCTTTTCGCGAGAGCAATGGCGCGTTTGATTTCGTTACACAAACCGGCGAGTTGCTCAATCGCCACGGAATTTTCACGGGCGGAAATGCGAACGGCAACGGTTCTGGAAATGCGTCGTCGATTCTCGGACGCAAAAATCAAATCGCCGAGTTGCAAACTGCGGCGAGCGCACTGCAAGAACAGGTCAATGAAATCAGCCGCAACAAAGGCGCGTTGCTCAACGAACAGACCGAGTTGCAGGCGAGCTTGCAGCAGGCGCAAACGGATTTGCGCACGCAGGAAGTGGCGATTGCGACGCGGCAGGGCGAATTCAACGCGCTGCAAAATTCACAACGCGTGTTGCACCAGAAAATCGACACGGTGGTTTACGAAGTGACGAGTCTCGCAGCGCAGGAGCAGGAAGGTAATCAGAAGCGCGAAGCATTGGCGTCGCAAATTGGCGATTTCGAAAATCGCGAGCGCGAACTCCAGGCGCAGGTGAATGAATTTAATGCCGCGCTGGAACAATTGAGGCAGCAGCGAGACGCGGCGAACACCGCTTTGACGGAAACCAAAGTCGCGCTCGCGACGGAGGAACAACTTTGTTCGTCATTCCGCAATCAGAAACAGCCATTGGAAAATCGAATTCGCGAACTGACTCATCTCGCCGAGCAGCGTCGAAATGAAATCGCTTCGTTTCTAAATCGCAAAGCGCAGGCGGAATCGGAAATTGCTGAGTCGCGTCAGAAGATTGATTCGTTGCAACACGACCGCGATCAAGTGAACACGCAAGCCGCCGAGTTGATGGGACAGAAGGAAACGGAGGACAACGAAGTTTCGACGCGTGAAGAAAATTTGCGCGAGCAACGCCGACGCCTGAGTGAAATTCAACAGCAGCGGGGCTCCCTCGAAGTGGAGTTGGCGCAGAAAAATATGTCGGTGCAAAATTTGCGCGAACGAGTTCAGCAAAAATATCAGGTGAATCTCGACGACGTTCGCAGCGAGTGCATCACGATTACTTTCGCCGATGAAGGCGCAGCGAAAATTCATACGCTCACTCCAGAAGAAATGGCGGCGCACGGCGCTTCGACGGATTGGAATGCGGTCGCCGAGCAAGTCAGCGCGTTACAAAAACGGATTGAGGAAATGGGGCCGGTGAATCTTGTCGCGATTGAAGAATACGAAGAAACCGAACAGCGCCACACCTTCCTCACCACGCAACACGACGACTTGACCCAGGCAAAAACACAATTGCTCGAAGTGATCAATCGCATCAACACGCAGACGCAGGAGATGTTCGCGGAGACGTTTGAGAAAATCCGCGACAACTTCCGGTTGTTGTTCACCGAAATTTTCGGCGGTGGAAAAGCGGATTTGATTCTTGTGAATGAAGGTGATGTTTTGGAAAGCGGCATCGACATCGTGGCGCGTCCTCCGGGGAAACAATTGCAGACCATTTCACTTTTGTCCGGGGGCGAACAAACGATGACCGCCGTCGCGCTGCTCTTCTCGATTTACCAGGTGAAGCCCAGCCCGTTCTGCGTGCTCGACGAATTGGACGCGCCACTCGACGAATCAAACATCAATCGGTTTGTGCGCGTGCTGCAACGTTTCCTCGCGCACTCACAATTCGTCATCATCACCCACAACAAACGCACGATCGGCATGGCGGACGTTTTGTATGGCGTGACGATGCAGGAACATGGCGTGAGCAAAATCGTGAGTGTGAAATTCCATAAAGCGGAAAAAGACGTAACCGATCACACGGCGATGTCGCTGGTCAACATGACCGCGAGCGATTCCATCGAAGCGGAAGAAGACGCGCCGCACACCCGCGAGGAGACGCTGGAGATTGTCACGGCAAAATAGCGCGTTTCAAATTCTTCGAGCGAACTCAACACCCGGGGATCGCCATAGTTCTGTTTCTTGATTCAGTGAGTTGGAGCCGGAACCCGCTTTTGGCTGCTTCAATTTTCGCGTCGTCTCGCAATGGCTAAAAACAAATACAATCGACTGACGCCGTGTTGCTCATCGCCCTGTCAGTTTTCTCCCCGATAAAAAAACAGGGCTTCGCCTCTTGAACCGAATCGTTTCTCGCCGTGATGCTATGATCAATAGGTCGCAACAAAATAACTTAAAAAGGAGCAACATGAAAAAGATAATCGTTCTAGCCACAGCCTCATTGGCTCTCGTGGGCTGCAATAAACAGGACAATGGAGTGAAAGAGTCGGCCAAGACCGAGAAGGATCAAATCGAGCAATCCAAAGATGCGCAAAAGGAAGCGCTGAATCAGGAGAAAAAAAATATTGAGCAGGCCTCCGATCAGGCGAAGTCCCAAATAAACGCGCAAGCCAAAGCCGAGAAAAAACAAATCGAAGAATTGTCCGACGCGCAAAAAGCTCAGATCAACGAAGAGAAGAAACGAGTCGAAGCGCAAGCTGACGCGGCAAAAGCTGGGGTCAATTCTCAAGTAAAAATCGACGAGGCCGCTGGCACTGCGAATACGAAATCCACTGGGTTGACCGCTCAAGATCAAGGCAAGTCTGACGCTGATCGACAAATCACCCGGGATATTCGGCGGACCATTGTCAACTCGCTGGGAACGGACAATTCTATCGCCGCCAAAAATATCACCATCATCACCCGGGATGGAAAGGTGACGTTGAAAGGCGCCGTGCGCAGTGAAACTGAAAAACAAAATCTCGAAACGCAGGCCAAAGCGGTTTCCGGCGTTACCTCTGTCGATAATCGTCTCGAAGTGAAATAACTCCCAAGCGTCGCGGAACCTGACCCACTCGGCGTTGTTCCAGCGTTGTGAATTAGTAAAAGGAGCCGCGGCTTTTGCCGCGGTTCTTTTTTAAATACCCATGTTCGAGAGCGTCGTGCAAATGCGATTCACAATGCCCACCAGTTCTGGATGAGATTTCTCAAATCCATCCACCGAGGAGGCGAGTCCTTGCAGAGAAACCTTCAATAACTCTGGATCTTTTTTCGCGCGGGTCGCTTCGTGCGCGGAAAGTTCGGCGAAACCGGCAATGCTTTGCGCCTGCTCATCGTGGGTGCGCGAGAGAGCGCCGACTTCATTTTTCAGAGTGGAAAGGAGACCGAGAAGTTCTGATCGATGTTCCTCCTTGATTGAATTGGCCGTTCGGAGTTTGGCTTCGATTTTTGAAATGGTTTCGTGCAACATGGCTTTGCGAAAAGGTAAATGCCTCCCACCAAAAAAGAAAGAAGACACTTCATTCCGGGTGTGATTTCAAGTGGCGGTCAAACGTAGCGCAGGATTGCATCCAGCCCTATCGCCGGTTTGAAACCGGCTGAATGTCGCAACGATAAAAAGTCTCTGGTTCCCGAAGGCCTCCCGTTCTCGCGACATCACGCAGGTTGAAAACCTGCGATACGGCAGGATGCAATCCTGCGCTACAACCGAGCAACTGACCGCCAGTTTGAATCACACTCGTTCATTCGGGACGCATCCTGGGCCGTGACCAAACCAAGTGGAGCGCGGACAGCCTTGTCTGTGCGTTTTGAAATAGACGAAAACCTAAGCGTTTTTCATTCCTCTGAATTCGCGCGGACAAGGCTGTCCGCGCTCCTCACAGTCAGCTAGGCGAGAGCCGCGATGGATGGGCGGGAAAAAATCGCCGTCGGATTTTGCGCCCGATAAAATTCGGAGAGACTTTGCTGCGATGGAACCAAACTTTCGGCAGAAATTGCGGAAAGAATTTTTTCCTCGGTCATAATGAACCGATCGCGTTTGTAGAGGAGATAATCGTCCCGCATTTCCGATGGAGTCAGGTTAATCGTGACCAAATTTGCGCCAGTGCGGAGCCCGCGTTGATAGCCACATCCCGGTTCCGCCAGATTCAACGCGCTGACGGCGGGAATGACCCAGTCCGGGCGCATCAAACGAAGCGATGCCATGCAATTCAAAGTCAAATCAATGCTGGCCGTCGGCTCGGTGCTCAAGGGCGTTTCGTCGCCGGGAATAAATGGACTCACACTGCATCCATCAAGGGGCAACTCACGCGCCAATTTAAAATTAGCGAGCAGACGATTTGCAGTTTGGCCGGGCAATCCTGCGATAAAACCGGAACTGACTTTCCAGCCGTGTCCGGCGAGATAACGAATATTTTCAATTCGTTCTGCATAGGTTCCGGGCGCCAACATTTCGCGGTAATGGGCGGGATCTCCGATTTCAAACTTGATGATATAAATGGAAGCGCCCGCCGCTTGCAGTTCGGAGTAAAGAATTGGATTCAGGCTGCCAAGACAAACGCTGATGCCGAGGGAGGTTTCACGGCGAAGTGTCCTGATCAGCGGGATGACAATTTCGCGAACCCCCACCGGATCCTCGCCAGCTTGAATGTTTACATCGGTCACACTTTTGGGCCGATGATGAATGAGCAGTTGAGCGATTTGTTCATGGTGCGCCCGAAAGCGGGCGAGGGTGCGATTGTCCCGACGCATCCCGCAGTAAGAACAATTCTCGCGGCAAAAATTCGAGATCTCGACCACGGCGCGGATAAAAACGCGACGGCCAAATTGCTCCAAGGCGACACTGGCCGCGCGCTGATGCAGCCGGTGCTGGATTGCGCCTTCGGAATTTAGAATGTCGATGTCGGGGACAAACTCGTCAATCACCGCTCCAGTAAACCGCGATTTCCCCGCGCAGGGCAAACCAATTCTCAAGGAATGAGGAAGGCTTTGTCCGCTAGCAAAAAACGGCGGAGCGCGATTTCGTCCAGATCAATCTTAAAATTTTTGCGCGGGAGGAAAATGTCAGGGCTTGACGGAGTCTCGCGCTACTTTGGGGGAATTCCGCTCCACCTTTGAGAATTTCACAAATGCAAATGCGCCCACAAATCTTCGGGAGACAAACGCAGATTTACGTGGAAAGGCCCGAAGTCGCCGAAGCGCGCGGTCACTTCATCGAAACGCATTTCGTAAACAATATCTTTGAGCGCGTCGACCTGATGGGCCATCAAAGTGACGCCCCATTCCCAATCGTCGAGACCCGTCGAGCCGGTAATGAGTTGGGAAATGCGGCCGGAAAATTTTCGCCCGACTCGCGCGTGTCCGGCCATCAATTTTTTGCGCGTGGCGAAATCCTGAGAATACCAATTGTCATTTCCCAGGCGCCGTTTGCTCATCGGATAAAAACCCATCACTTCCCAATCGGGCAACTCTGGATACAGCCGGTAATGTTCGTACTTGGCCATGCGGTCGCGAATTTCGGCGAGGCGTTTCTTGAATTCGTCGGAGTCGGGCAATAATTTTTCTTCGAGCAAAAGCATCCGCTGATTTTCCTCATCGCTCGTCATGTATTCGGAAAGCTCCGTCACGCTGAGATAACTGAAAACGGAAACCAATGTTCCGGCGGGAAAACAATTTTCCAAATCGCGATGCAATTGGCTGATCTGCGCCAACTCAGCGGCAAGGAGAAAAAATGCGAGGTCTGCTTTGCCGCCGACCGTCGCGTAACTTCGCAATTGCGGATGCGACACGGCGGAATTCGCCGAGCAAAGTTTCTCCAGTTTTTCACGGGTCCTTTGCGATTCGCCGGCCGGTAATTGCGTCCAGCGAACGCGATCAATCCGATAAAACAGATGTATTGCGTGAATGCCGCGATCCAGTTTGACGACGGGGATAGACATATTTTGAAGTGACGAATTCGAATCTCGGTTGAGGAATCTTTTAGTCCAGCCGTAAAACTTGTTCGAGCAATTGAGGCAATTGATCGAGGACATGCGCCTCGCTGGCAATTAAATTTGCCCCGGCGTTCCGGGCAATTTCCTGAAACGCCGGACTGGCTTCCACCACATAGGCGAGCACCGGAATGTGCGCGGTCGCCGGATTTTTTTTCAACGCGGTAACAACATCGGGCACGGCACTTTTCTCGGCGGGAAATTCTGCGACGAGCAGCATCGGGCTTTGTTGTTGCGCCTGTTCTTCCAGCAACGCCGCGTCCGTCACGGCCTCGACGCGATAGCCCAAATCCTGCAAACGATTGACCAGTTGTTGGCCGGGCAGCAATTTTTCGTAAAACACCAGAGCCAGCGGTTCAGTCATGGCCCAGACATTGAAACAGAGCGCGGCAAATTGCAAAAAATTAAAAAAAATTCGCGCGGTGAATTGGATAATTGAGCAGGAGGCACGCTGTGTTGCAGACCATCCGCGTTCCCCAAATTTTACAAACCTCGAGCGCATCTCAATTTTTGCAAAATTAACGGAACGCCGATCTCCGGATCGGCTCGCGGAAAGATGGAGGGTTCCCAATGCCGATCAGGAGATCGGCGTTCCGTTGCCACCTCTTTCGAGAATCGAAACCTGCAATTTGGTGAGATGCGCCGCATAACGTCGCGCGAACAGTGCATCTCAATTTTTTGCAAGATGTTCGCCAGTGCGGTTGTCCGACAATCGAAAATAACCCGGCGTTTCAACGCCGGATCGTGGTGGAAACAGAACGAGTCCCGAAGGGACGGCTGAAAAAACGATTGCCAAGGAGTCCTCTCCGCCTCTCAGCCGTCCCTCCGGGACTTCTCCAATGTATAACGCCAACCCGGCGTTGAAACGCCGGGCTATTCTCAAACGCCCCTCCGGGACGAAAGAAAGTTGCAAGAAAGTGAGATGCGTCCTGCGCACTCGCGCGAAGGAATTGCAACTTGACGACGCGAGAAAGCATTGGCATGGTTTGCCTTGCCGTAAAGTTTTTGCTGGTTCGCCAGCGCGCCAAGTCGGAGAAATTATTCTACCGGCTTTTTTGTTCCCCACGTGGGGAAAAATTGAAATATGAACGCAGATTTTTTAGCAGTCCTGGATTTCTGGGAACGGGAAAAAGGTATCAGCCGCGAGATTTTGATCGGAGCGGTGGAGGAAGCGCTTTTGTCTGCCGCGAAAAAAGCGATCGGACCCGCGCGCGAACTGCGTTGCGTGATCGATCAAAAATCCGGCGACATCCGCGCTTTTGCCAAGTTGCAGGTTTCGGAAAAAGTCGTTTCCAAGCATGACGAGATTTCGGTTTTCGACGCGCGCCGAATCAAGCCCGATGCAAAAGTTGGCGACGAAGTTGAAGTCGAAGTGACGCCGACGGGTTTTGGCCGCATCGCCGCGCAATACGCCAAACAATCACTGATGACCCACATGCGCCGCGTGGAAAAGCAGATGATCTTCGCGGAATTTAAGGATCGCGTCGGAGATATTATCAGCGGAGTTGTTCGTCGTTTTGAACGCTCGGACGTGACGATTGATTTGGGAAAATACGAAGCGCTTTTGCCAAATCGCGAACGTGTTCCCACCGAGGAATATCAAATCGGCGAGCGAATTCGTTGCTTCGTCAAAGCCGTGGAGAATGGCCCGCACGGTCCCGAAATTATTTTGTCCCGCGCGGATCCGCAGTTCGTCGTGAAACTTTTCAAGCTGGAAGTTTCGGAGATCAGCGACGGCACGATTGAGATCAAAGGCATCGCGCGCGAGCCGGGTTTTCGCACCAAGCTGGCGGTTTACACGCGCGATGAAAAAGTCGATCCCGTCGGCGCGTGCGTCGGCCTGCGCGGTCAGCGTGTGAAAAATATAGTGCGCGAGTTGAACAATGAAAAAGTGGACATCATCAAGTGGGACGCGAATTCCAAAACTTTTATCGCCAACGCCCTTTCGCCTGCGAAAATAAAAGCATTTGAAATGGATGAAGCGCGCAAACGCGTAAAAATTTTAGTGGCCGAAGATCAGTTGTCCCTCGCTATCGGCAAACGCGGACAAAACGCGCGCCTCACTTCCAAGCTGACCGGTTGGCAAATTGATATCGAACCGGAAGCGGTGGTGACTTTTGGCTTCGAGGAAAAAGTAGCGCAGGCTGTGCAGACGCTTGCGGCCATTCCAGGAATTTCCCGCGAGCAAGCCGACGCTCTGGTTCACGCGGGCTTTTTGAGTTTGGAAGATTTGTTGCAGGTTGAAGTGAGCGACCTCGAACAAATCGAAGCGTTGAAAGAAAGTGCCGGTGAAATTATTGAAGCCGCCAAAGCTGAAGCGGCTAAACGCGGCGAGAGTGGCGGCGCTGGACAATTGACAGCAGCTTAAAATGAAAAGCGGCCTCAACATGTTACGCGCATGATGACCTGGTCGCACAGTTTGCGGAAAAAAAATTATGCCCGTTCGTATTTACGAAATTTCAAAGAAACTCGGAATCGAGAACAAGGAAGTTTTGGCCAAAGCCAAGGAGTTGGGCATTGCCGCAAAAGTCCCGTCCAGTTCGCTCGATAAAATCACCGCTGAATTTCTTGAGCAACAACTCGGCGGAGTCAAACACGTCACCCCCGCGCCCGAACCACCCCCTGCCCCAGCGCCGGAACCTGCTCCGATTAAAATAATTTCCCAGCCGCCCGTCATCGAAGAAAAACCAGTTGAGATTCTGGCGGAAACCAAAGAGACCGTTGTCGAAACCATTACCGCACCGCCGCCCGTTCCCGAACTTCCTCCACCCCCCACCGGGCCGCAGCTTGGCGAAAAAGTTGGGTTTGTGCAGTTGCCCACCAAAGCCGCTCCGCGAACAGGCGAAAGACCGAGCAGCGGACCAGGCGCTCCGAATCGATACCAGTCCGGCACTCGCACTGATTTTACCCGGCGCGGCGATATTCGCTCGGTGCAAGGAGGAACGTCCGCCCCCGGCGCGCCCGCCCTGCCCGTCCGAAAAGTCGAACCGCAAAAACCGACCGCGCCAAAATTCGTCCCGCCCACCACTGGAACATTGATCACGCTCAAACCGCCGGTGGTCGTTCGCGAACTGGCCGAGCAACTCAATCGCAAACCCTTTCAATTAATCGCTGACTTGATGGGATTGGGCGTCTTCGCCACCGTCAATCAATCCATCGACGAAGAAGCGGCGCAAAAAATATGCGCGAAGTACGGCTTTCGATTTGAAGTTGAGAAACGGGAACGCGGCGGTGGAGTGGTTCACGCGCCGATTAAAAAAGTTGAACTGGACAGCGAAGATAAGCCGGAAGAAATGAAGCCCCGCGCTCCGGTGGTTACGATCATGGGGCACGTCGATCATGGCAAAACGAGTTTGCTCGACGTGATCCGTAAGGCCAATGTTGCCGCCGGAGAATCGGGCGGAATCACGCAACACATCGGCGCTTACACGATTTCGTTTCCGCATCCGGAACGAAAAGGCGAAGTTCAACAAATTACTTTTCTCGACACACCGGGCCACGCCGCGTTCAGCGCGATGCGCGCGCGCGGGGCGAATGTCACCGATGTTGTCATTCTCGTTGTTGCCGCCAATGACGGCGTGATGCCCCAAACCCTCGAAGCGCTCAGTCACGCGCAAGCGGCGAAAGTGCCCATCCTCGTTGCGGTCAACAAAATGGATCACCCCAACGCCAATCCAATGAAGGTGCGCCAGCAACTTCAAGACAAAGGTCTCGTGCCCGACGATTGGGGCGGCGACACCATTTTCGTGGATTGTTCTGCGTTGACCAAACAGGGCGTGGACAAGTTGCTCGAAATGATTTTGCTCCAGGCGGATTTGCTCGAACTGAAAGCGAATCCGAATCGCCGTGCGAAAGGCAACGTCATCGAATCCGGTTTGGAAGCGGGCGGCCCGACGGCGACTGTTCTGGTTCGCAAAGGAATTTTGCGGGTTGGGGATGTCGTGATTTGCGGACAGTACTGGGGGAAAGTTCGGGCACTCATCAACGAGGAAGGCCAGCGCTTAAAAGAAGCGGGTCCGTCGGTCGCCGTGAAATTACTCGGACTCAATGGCATCCCGGAAGCCGGATTGGAATTCAGCGCCGTCGAGAACGAAAAAGCGGCGCGCGATTTAGGAGAGCAACGTTTTCAAGACGCGCGAAAACTCGCCGGTGAAGCCCGCACCAAAGTCACGCTCGAAACTCTCTTCGCCACGCTCGACGCCAACGCTTCCAAAATGTTGAAGGTCGTGGTCAAAGCCGACACGCAAGGTTCTGTCGAAGCGATTGTCGAAGCGTTGAAAAAAATCGAGTCCGAAAAAGTTTCGCTGGAAATAATTCACAGCGCCGTCGGCACGATTACCGAATCCGATGTGTCACTCGCCTCGGCGTCGAACGCGATTATTCTTGGTTTCCACACGCGCATCGACAACGGAGTCTCAGAGGCCGCCAAGCGCGAAGGCGTGCAGGTCAAACTTTACGCCATCATTTACGAATTGATCGATCACGTGAAAGACGCGATGGCCGGCTTGCTTGATCCAATCAGTAAAGAAGTGGTCATCGGTTCAGCGGAAGTCCGCAAACTTTTCGAATTGTCCAAGGGCGGCAGCGTCGCCGGTTGCATGGTTTCGAGCGGCCGCATTGTTCGCGGGAAAGTCCGCGTTATGCGCAAGAAGGGTTTGATCTACGAAGGCGTGACGCAATCGTTGCGCCGATTCCAGGACGAGGTCAACGAGGTGCGCGCGGGAATGGAATGCGGCATTCGTCTCGATGGTTTTAATGAATTTCAAATCGGCGATGCCATTGAGTGTTACACCGTCGAGAAGGTCGCTGCTTCCAAACTTTAATTCCAACGGGAGGTTTTTATGTCGCTCCGGCTCCAACGGGTTCGAGAACTTTTGAAACGCGAAATCGGCGAAGTCATCCGCCGCGAACTTCCCGTCAGCGAAGCCGGCTTGATTAACATCAACGACGTGATGGTCTCGAGTGATCTGCATTCGGCGCTGGTCTATGTCGGAATTTTTGGAACCGCCGAGCAAAAAAAACGCGGCGCGGCCCTGTTGCATAAAGAACAAAAGCGCCTTCAAGGACTTGTCGGAAAAGCGGTTGTTCTCAAATACACGCCACGACTCCGCTTCATCGTTGACGATTCCATTGAAAAAGGAAATCGCGTCCTGGAAATACTCGGAGAACTCGACAAGTCTTCTCCTCTGGAGGCGCCGCAACCGCAGGAACTGGAGGAATGAAATCTTACCCGCAGGTCGTTGGCCGGATCATCGAGCAACTTCGCGCCAGTAAAACTATTTGTGTCGTGGGCCACGTCCGTCCCGATGGCGATTGCATCGGTTCGCAACTGGCGCTTTCACTGGCGTTGAAAAACGAAGGGAGAAAAGTCTCCTGCTGGAATGAAGATTCTGTTCCCGACAAACTGGCGTTTCTTGACCCCGATCATTTGCTGGAAAAACCAGAACGCGGAATGGATTTCGACTGCGTCATCGCCACCGATTGCGCGAGTTACGAGCGTTTGGGCAAATGTGTTCCCGCCATCGAGCAACGAAAACTTTTAATCAACATCGATCATCACCAAAGCAACACTCGCTACGGTGACATCAATTGGATTTCCGCGCGCGAAGCTTCCACGGGCGAACTCATTTTCAAACTTTTGAAGGCCGCTTCCTGGCCGATCACGCCGAAGATTGCAGATTGTTTGTTCACGGCTGTCTCAACCGACACTGGCTCGTTCCAATACGCGACGACGAAGCCGATGACCTACAACACCGCCGGCGAACTGGTGAAGCGCGGCGCCAACGTCGCCAAAATTTGCGATGAAGTTTATCAATCCTATCCGATGTCGCGTGTCCGGTTGCTGAAACATCTCTACAATAAATTTCGTCTGACGCACAACGACCAGATCGCATATCTCTGGCTTAAGAAAAAAGATTTCTCCCGCACCGGCGCGGACACCACGGAGTCGGAAGGTTTGATCGATCATATTCGCGACATGCGGCCCGTGGAAATTGCGTGCGTCTTTGAAGAGATCGAGCCAGATATGACCCGTATCAGTCTCCGTTCCAAAAACAACAAAGTGAACGTGAGCGAAATCGCCGCGCTGTTCGGAGGCGGCGGACATCAAGCGGCGGCGGGCGCGAAGATTTCTGGAAGTCCCCTCTCCGCGCAACGCCGGGTCATCGCCGCGATCAAAAAAGCGCTCGATTCCGCAAAATGAGAAACGCTGTTCAGCTACATGGTCAAAGACATCATCAAAGAAAAGCTCCTGGAAGTTGAGCGCCAGGAAAATATTTCCATTTTTTACGCGTGCGAATCCGGCAGCCGAGCTTGGGGTTTCCCTTCTGAAAATAGCGATTATGACGTTCGATTTATCTACCTTCATCCGCGCGACTGGTATCTTTCGATTGACGAACAGCGAGAGGTAATTGAGCGCCCGCTCACCGAAAATATTGATCTCAGCGGCTGGGAAATTCGCAAAGCACTTCGTCTTTTCCGAAAGTCGAACCCACCTCTTTTGGAATGGCTGCGTTCTCCGGTGATCTATCAACAAAAATTTTTCGCGATCGAAAAACTTAGGAATCTGATTCCAGCGTACTATTCTCCATCAAGTTGCTTGAGCCATTACTTTCATATGGCGAGGGGAAATTTCCGGGAATATTTGAGAGGCGACATTGTGCGAGTGAAGAAATATTTTTATGTGTTGCGCCCCTTGTTGGGCTGCAAATGGATTGAAGCCGACTTGGGTCCCGTGCCGATGGAGTTCGACATGTTGTTGGAAAGGTTAGTTCTCTCCGTCCCTCTGAAACAGGAAATCCACGCGTTGCTGGAACGTAAGAAGAGCGGCCACGAACTCGATCTTGAACCTAAGATTCCAGTGTTGAACAATTTTATCGAGGTTGAACTCGAACGATTATCCAACGTCGAGAAATTGAAATCCGCCGCTCAAGTGGACACTGCCGAATTAAACAAACTTTTCATCGAGGCGCTCGATGAAGTTTGGAAATGATTTCATGCAATCGCCAGCCTGGCCAACGGAGATTTTTTTCTGCGCGAGGTGACGGAAAAGGGCGAGTTGCTCCATTGCGCGAGTCGTGGTCATTGATTTCAAACTGGGAAAAGCTTAGTGTCCCACAAATGAAATATCAGTTTACCGCTGTTATCGAGCCAGGAGAAAAATACCTCATCGGTTCTTGCCCCGAAGTTCCTGAAGCCAACGGACAGGGATTAACCCGTGAGGAATGTTTGAAAGATTTGGAGGCATCCATCCAATCTGTTTTGGAATTCAAGCGTGACGAAGGACTCGCGCACATTCCTCCGCAGGCGGAAAAAACCACATTGACCTCCGAATGAAACGACGCGAATTGCTTCGGCACTTGGAAGCCGAAGGTTGTTTTTGCGCGCGTGATACGGGACCTCATTCCATCTGGCGCAATCCAGTGACCGGCGCAATTGAACCTGTCCCGCGCCATGTTGAGATAGACTTTTTTCTCGCCAAAAAAATCTGCCGCAAACTCTCCGTCTCCGTTCCTTCATCTCGCTAACTGTCATGCTAGAATTTGACTCCCTCGACGGCGCTGTCCTCATCGACAAACCTGCGGGTCCCACTTCGCACGATGTCGTGGATGCGATTCGCCGGAAATTCGGAATTAAAAAAGTCGGCCATTGCGGAACTCTCGATCCCAACGCGACCGGACTTCTCATCATCGTCCTCGGAAAAGGAACAAAACTTTCGGAGAAACTCATGGGCGGCGACAAAGTCTATGAAGGCACAATTAAGTTTGGCGAAACCACCGCGAGTTACGACGCCGATGGCGAACTCGTAGCTTCCCTGCCCGTCCCGCCGATGACGTTGCCGGAATTGAACGAAGCCGCCGCCACGTTTCAAGGCGATCAAATGCAAATGCCGCCGATGGTTTCCGCGATAAAAATTGGCGGCGTTCCGCTCTACAAACTCGCGCGCAAAGGAATCGAAGTGGAACGCAAGCCGCGCCTGGTTCGCATCTACAGTTTTCGTTTTTCAAATTACGAAGAACCCATTGGACAGTTTCGCGTTGCCTGCACGAAGGGAACTTATGTCCGCAGCATCGCGCATGATCTCGGGCAAAAGGTGGGTTGTGGCGCTCACTTGCAAACTTTGCGGCGGCTGGTGTCAGGAAGTTTCGATGTGAAAGACGCAATCCCGTTGGAAAACATTTTGATACTTTCTCTTGGTGAATTGGAGAGGCGCGTAATTCCTTTTCTCAAACTCGCGACGGCGGAATAATTTTCCCATGAACTTGCCATTCGTAGCCGCCGACGTAAGGAGGCGGATTAGGCCGGGCAACCGAAAATCCGCCTCCTCACGTCGGCGGCTACTAGGAAGTCGAATTTTCCCATGAACGTCATTCGCTCCGCCGAACAAATAAATTCCCGCAATCGCAAAGTTTGCATGGCTATCGGCGTTTTTGACGGAGTGCATCTCGGACACCAACAAGTCGTTCGCCAAACTATTACCGATGCGCAACAGCACGAAGCCATCTCCGTGGTCGTCACATTTGATTGCCATCCGAGTTCCGTCGTCGCTCCTGACCGCGCGCCGCCGCTGATTTATTCTTTGACAAAGAAACTTCGTGTCATCGAATCGCTCGGCATCGACACGACGTTGCTTATTCATTTTGACAAATCGTTTAGCGAAGTTCCCGCTGAAGAATTCATTGCCGGACTTGTCCATGATTTTAAAAGCATTCACAGCATTTGCGTCGGAAGCTCGTTTACTTTCGGGCACAAACGCCTGGGCAATGTGGATCTTCTGAAAAAACTCGGTGAAGATTTTAACTTTATCGTGCATGGGCTTGCCGCGGTTTCGCTCGACGGCGAGCGCGTCAGCAGCACGCGTATCCGCGAGGCCATTCGCGCCGGAAATTTGGATCAAGCAAGTCAAATGTTGGGCCGCGCCTATTCGCTCGTTGGAAAAATCATTGAAGGCGACAAAGTCGGACGGCGACTCGGATTTCCCACGGCTAATCTCGACGTGACAAATCTCGCTCTTCCGCCCAACGGAGTTTACGCGGCGCACGCGCAAGTGGGTGGAAAAATTTTCCGCGCCGCCGTCAACATTGGGTTACGACCAACGATGAAGATTTCTTCCCCGCAGCTGCACGTCGAAGCACATCTGCTCGATTTCTCCGGCGAAATTTACGGGAAGGAAATGGAATTAACTTTTGTCGAAAAGTTGCGCGACGAACAAAAATTTTCTTCAGCGGAAACTTTGAAACAACAAATCGCGAAAGACGTTGAAGCGGCGAAGAAATTTTTTTAATCGGTTTGTCACGACTCGACGGAAGTCTCCCTACCCGAGAAAACTCCTGCAGGACTACCAAGCGCCCCGATGACTGCCATCTTCCGAGTAGGTCCAATAATTTTGATACATTGCCTGGATTTTTTTCCAGCTTACCGAGCCGTCCAGGTAAGCGACATTACCCCCGACACTTCCCAGTTGTAGTGGGGTCATTCCCCCGGACGGTCTGATATAAAATTCGCCATTTCTTTTATAGGCACCGGATTTTGTGTGAGGGACGGTTACCCATTCCTGGCTCCAGCTATTCAAATCCGAATAAAGCACCAGTTGAGACGTGGAGATAAAATTAGTGTCGGGAGAAGGACGATCCGTGGTTTTTAAGGGCGATTTCCAGCGCGCTTGGAGCGGAAATGTCCGCCCTCCATGATAATGGTAGCCGATATAATAGCCGATACCCGTTTGATAGCGTCCATTCGGATCATCGGTGATTCCCGGAAAGTGCACCGGATAGATGTTAGGACAATCAAACACCTTTTCCCCAAACTGGCTCCGGATGGCGACGTACATGGGACTCGAAATGCTAATCAAAAATGAATCACCTCGATCTCGGATTCCATCGAATAAAAAGTCCCTGTTGTCCAGGGCGTAAGTGTGAACCGCCAAGCCGAGTTGCCGGAGGTTGCTCACACAGTTGGTGCGGCGGGCTTTTTCTTTGGCGCTCGATAACGCGGGGAGCAAGAGGCTGGCGAGTAGAGCGATAATCGCAATCACGACCAGAAGTTCAATCAGAGTAAAACCAGACCAGCGTGGGTTATGGCCGGAACCAGTCGGAGATGAATTATTAGCGTGAACTCCGCAATCCGAATCCCCGAAATCCGAAAGAAGGCCGAAATCCGAACGCCGAAAATGATTTCCGGCAGGCGCCCGAAAAAATGCTTTGGGATCAGCACAGCTCCGCAGCACTTTCGGCTTTCGGGTTTCCGATGTCTTTCGACTCTCGGATTTCGGAATTTGAATTTCGGGATTGATCTTCACTGATTAGCTTCCTTGGATGTTAAGTCTATTCCCAGAAGGGTGTCAGGTACTTTCAGTCATTTACTTGCGAACTTGGTCGAAGCGTGGCCTTAAGTTCGCTTGGGAATTTAATCAGGCTCGACGGAGTCTCGCCCTACCAAAAAATTCTCTGAACAGTTTTTTTGCTTTTGCTGTCCATTTGGCGATACAAGTTTGCAAATCAATTTATGAATACAGGCATCACTGCGATAAACGAAGAAGTCCAACGCGCCAGCGCGTTCGTGCGCCCGCTCATGAACGAAATGAGCCATGTCATCGTCGGCCAAACTTATCTGGTCGAGCGGCTCATCATCGGCCTGCTCGCCAACGGCCACGTTTTGCTTGAAGGCGTTCCTGGTCTCGCCAAGACGCTTTCCGTCAAAACGCTGGCGCAATGTCTCAGCGTGAAATTCGCCCGCTTGCAATTCACGCCCGACCTTTTGCCCGCCGATTTAATTGGAACGCAAATTTACAATCCGCAAAGCGGCGGCTTCACCACGCGCAAAGGCCCGATTTTCGCGAACCTCGTTCTCGCGGACGAAATCAATCGTGCGCCGGCCAAAGTGCAAAGCGCGTTGCTTGAAGCAATGCAGGAAAAGCAGGTCACCATCGGCGATCAAACTTTTAAATTGGAAGAACCGTTTCTCGTTCTCGCCACGCAAAATCCAATTGAGCAGGAAGGAACTTATCCGCTGCCCGAAGCGCAGGTGGATCGCTTCATGTTGAAATTGAAAATTGTTTATCCATCGCGCGCGGAAGAACGGCAGGTTTTGGATTTGATGGCGCGCACCGGTCCGCCACCGAGCGCACAACCCGTCGTCACCGCGAACGAAATTTTCGACGCGCGACGCGTAGTCAACGACATCTACATCGACGACAAAGTGAAGGATTACATCGTCGATGTCGTCTGCGCGACGCGCGAGCCGGACACTTACAAACTTCGAGGATTGCAAGGCATGATTCAACTCGGCGCATCGCCGCGCGCGACGATTGCCCTCACGCTCGCGGCGAAAGCTTTTGCGTTTCTACGCGGACGCGGCTACGTCACCCCGCAAGACGTAAAAAGCATCGGCATGGATGTCCTGCGCCACCGGGTCGCCATCACCTACGAAGCCGAAGCAGAAGAAAAAACGAGCGAGACGATCGTGCAGAAAATTTTTAACGAATTGCCGGTGCCGTAAAAACCGCTACTTTGGAGAACCATGGAGAATAGATTCAATGCCCCTTGTCCACCGTTTCGGGGGAACTTCACGATGGTAGCTTGGGAAACGACTTCAAAAACACTGCCGGTCGCAATTTCCACGAAGCGCGTAATCCATGCGGGCAGATCGGGAGCAACCTTCGGCGATGTTCGATGAGATGGAGACCGCAGCGCGCCGCATCTGATGGGTAAGGCGAATCGTTCCTCGTCGGGAAAACGGCGCGTGAGTATATAAACCAGGTCGGCGAAGGAGATGGCTTCGTGCCAGGTTTCAAGGTTTTCAAAGTTGAACATGATGGGGAAGGGTTGATAGTTGAGAGTTGAGTGACGGGACTGGTTTTACCTTCTCAACCCTCAACCTTCCACTAATTTAGTTGAGTGTTGAAAGTTGAGTGTTGAGTGGGAAGTACGCTCTGACTCTCAACTCTCAACCTCCACGTCAGCTTGCTACTGAGAAAACTATCCGCGTAAAGACTAAAGGTATGCGATTGAACCAAAGCGATTGAGCCATGATGCTCGTGGGGAAAGGACTTTTATGCGCGAACCACTTGATCCCGAAAATAACAGGAACGTGGAAAGATCAACCGTTGCCGCCGCTTCGCTGACTCGGCGAAGGTTTGTTAAAATGACTCTGGCCAGCGGAGTCATCGCCGCCACTGCGCCGCGCCTGTTGGCGGAGGAAAATAAAAATGGAATGACCTATCGCGCGCTCGGTCGCACTGGAGAAAAAGTTTCCGCCATCGGCCTCGGCGGTTTTCACATCGGCAAACAGAAAGACGAGCAGGATAGCATCAAGATCATGCGCAGCGCGATTGATCGCGGGATAACTTTCATGGACAACTGCTGGGATTACAACGAGGGCGCGAGCGAGGTGCGGATGGGCAAAGCGTTGCGCGATGGCTATCGTGACAAAGTTTTTTTGATGACGAAAATCGATGGACGCAACAAAGCCGCTGCGGCCAAACAAATCGATGAGTCATTGAAACGTTTGCAGACTGACCACATTGATCTGATGCAGTTTCATGAGGTCATTCGCATGGAAGACCCGGATCGATTTTTCGCGGAGAACGGAGCGTTGAAGGTTTTTTTGGAGGCGAAGAAGGCGGGGAAAATTCGTTTCATTGGTTTCACTGGGCACAAAGATCCGGCGATCCATTTGCGCATGTTGCAAATTGCGGCGGAACACAAATTTCGTTTCGATGCGGTGCAGATGCCTTTGAATGTGATGGACGCGCACTTTCGTAGTTTCGAACATGAAGTCCTTCCTCGCCTCGTCAAAGACGAGATCGGCGTGCTCGGAATGAAACCGCTCGGCAGCGGCCTCATCTTAAAAAGCCAGATGGTCAAGCCAATCGAGTGTCTGCATTACGCGCTCAATCTGCCGACATCAGTCGTCATCACCGGGATGGAGACGATGGAGAATCTCGAACAGGCGCTCGAAGCCGTTCGCACGTTCAAGCCGATGAATGAAGAAGCGACGTTCGCGCTGCTGGCGCGCACGAGTGACGCGGCGAAAACCGGCAAGTTCGAGCTTTTCAAAACGAACACGAACTTCGATGGGACGGCGCATCATCCTGAGTGGATGGGATGAAAAAAATTTGACGCGCACAGATGCACGGGTGGGATTGGAAACCCGTCGCCACGAACTTAAAGCATCCTGTCACTCGATGCTTCTTGTGAATAGCGTATCCGAAGCATCAGTTTTTTAACGCAAAGGCCGCAGAGGTTTTCGCAAAGAACGCGGGGCGACAATCTTCCTTGGACGCTCCAATCTTTTTCACTGCTTGCCTTGCGACCTCAGCGTGAACCTTCGCTTCCACTGCGTTTAATCGGGAACATTGAGTTACTCTAAGCGGGAACTATTCAGTGAAAAGAAACGTTCGACCTCACCCCGGCCCTCCCCTCGGAGGAGAGGGGGAATTATTCGCTGCATCGGGGTAACATTGATGCACCGGCTCGGCATGCGCTTTTTCTTTGCGAATAACCAGAAAGGCGGGAATGACAGGGCGCGCGTTCCATCCAGGAGGGGCGGTAACTTACTTGGGGGAGAGGGTTAGGGTGAGGGCGAGAAATTTTGAGGGCGAGCAATCTTTCTCTACTGAATCTTATGACTACGGCAGATCGGTTTGCCCCATCAGATAACGATCACATTCGCGCGCTGCTCCGCGACCTTCATTGAAAGCCCAGACCACCAGACTTTGCCCGCGACGACAATCGCCCGCCGCAAAAACTTTTGGGATGTTCGTGTTGTATTTATTGAACTCCGCTTTTGCATTGGAACGCGGATCGCGCTCGATGCCGAGTTGTCCGAGGAGCGTTTGTTCCGGCCCCAGAAAACCCATCGCGAGCAAAACGAGTTGGGCGGGAAGAATTTTTTTTGTGCCGGCTATTTCTTTCGGCACGAACTGGCCTTTGTCATTTTTCTCCCATTGAATCTCGACGGTGTGAATTTCTTTGACGTCACCGTGATCGTCGCCGACAAATTTTTTCGCAGTTGTCAGGTAAACGCGCGGGTCGCCGCCGAATTTCGCCGCCGCCTCCTCCTGACCGTAATCCAGTTTGTAAACTTTCGGCCACTCCGGCCACGGATTGTCCTTCGCGCGGTCCATCGGTGGCTTGGGCAAAATTTCCAGTTGCACCAAACTCTTGCAATCGTGGCGCATGGAAGTTCCGACGCAATCGGTGCCCGTGTCGCCGCCGCCGATGACGATGACATCTTTGCCCGCCGCAGAAATAAAATCGCCGTTCTTGTGATTATCGAGAAGGGACTTCGTATTCGCCGTCAGAAACTCCATCGCGAAATGGATGCCTTTGAGCGCGCGCCCTTCGATTGGCAGATCGCGTCCGTTCGTTGCCCCTGTGCAAAGAACGATGGCGTCAAATTCGCGAAGCAACTTTTCCGCAGGATAATTTGTTCCAACTTCGGTGTTGGTGAGAAACGAAATTCCTTCCTCTGTCATCTGATCAATGCGTCGTTGCACCACCGCTTTTTTATCCAGCTTCATGTTCGGTATTCCATACATGAGCAATCCACCGACGCGATCCGCCCGCTCGAAAACAGTGACGGTGTGACCGGCTTTGTTGAGTTGCGCCGCCGCGCAAAGTCCAGCCGGCCCGGAACCGATGATGGCTACTTTTTTTCCAGTGCGAATTTTGGGCGGCTCGGCGGTAATCCAGCCTTCATCCCAACCGCGATCGGCGATGGCGTTTTCAATATTTTTAATTGTGACCGGCGGTTTGTTGATGCCGAGAACGCAGGAGCCTTCGCACGGCGCGGGACAAACACGGCCGGTGAACTCAGGAAAATTATTCGTCTTGTGCAGGCGGTCGAGCGCGTCTTTCCAAAGTCCGCGATAAACAAGGTCGTTCCATTCGGGAATTAAATTATTGATCGGGCAACCACTCGCCATCCCGCTGAGCAACGTTCCGGTGTGGCAAAAAGGAATCCCGCAATCCATGCAGCGCGCGCCTTGCTCGCGGAGCTTCCCTTCCTCCATGTGAAAATGGAATTCGTTCCAGTCGCGGATGCGTTCAACGGCGGAGCGGTCGAGCGGCAACTCGCGCAAATATTCGATGAATCCTGTGGGCTTGCCCATTTAGTTTTGTTCAATTTCTTCCCACTGTTGGGGGTCGATATTTCCCTGCTGCAAAATTCTTTTCATCAAACTCCACTCAATGTCTTTTCCGTTTGGATTTGGAATACGAAAAGTTCGATCATCTTTTTGCATGAATAAATGTTCGCCGTCGGCAACTGGAGTCCGCCCAATGCGCACGAGCGCCGGACCGATTCCCTCCACGGAGGAAACGTTCAGGCTCCGGCTCACTCTGAAAACAGCCCACTCTTCCAACACGCTTTGTAATTCTTCGCGGCATAGTTGGAGGGTGTCACCATCGCTCCACGCGCCCGGACATTCGGCAATGCTCGCGAAAAAACGATTGTCTTCCATCACTTCGTATTTGGCGTGTCGCATCGCTGCATAGATGTAATCAATCAAGATGAAAATGATTTAGCCGTTTTGATTTCGATTTTCGACGAATAAAATCATCCGGCCTCAGGTTGTTTGGTCTGTCGAATAATTTCCGTCAAGCGCCTCTCTACTCTCCGAAAAGTTTGGAAACGGCAAAGCGAAAACCGGGCAGCACGGAATTGCCGCTGAGAAAACGTCCGCGGCGCAGCAACTCAAATTCGCCGGGCTTGCGATAGGCGCGCACAGACTGATGTTTGATATCGACCATCCAGGCAAGCTGCGTGCCGTGGGTCAGATACAGATTGATTTTTTCTTCGGTCTTGGTGATGGAATCCGAGGGCGACAAAACTTCTACGGCCAAGTCCGGCGCGCCGTGAAAAAGTTTTTCTTTGTCGGGCAAAATTAATTTCAAACGCGCCTTGCTCACAAAAGAAATATCTGGAGAAAAACAAAGGTCAAGGCTGAGGCGAAAGCCCGTTTGGCCATCGTAAATCCGTCCGAGGTTATGTTCATAAACGTGGGCACCGATCGCGATAAGAAGTTGCGCGATAACATCTCCGTGTTCAGCGCCGGCGGGAGGCATAGCAATAATTTTTCCAAACCAAAGTTCGTGTTTGTGGTCGGCGGGCTTGAGCGCCATCAACTTGTCATCGGTCCAGAGTTTTTTGGAAGCAAGAGTTTTCACTAGGGTTAATTTTTTTGAATTCTAACTGCGAATACATTTTGACCCGTCAGCAGATTTCATCAAGCGTTAATCCGGTGGTTCCGTTTTTGAAAAGTTGCTGTCCTCATCCGCAATAGACCATTTAATTTCTCCGCTTCAAGCATTATCATCCGCCCGGCCTGAACGATGATCTCAGCCTCTACCCAACCCTCGGAAATTTGGTGGCCGGAGACGGAAAGTAATTTTCCGAGCGTGGAAATATTCGCGCAGCAATCCGCCGCTTGATCCATTAAATCAATGTGTTTTGTAATGTGAACTTTCGTATCATGCGAACTTGAGGGTGCTTTTTTCATATCAGCTTTCTTGCGGCTTGACCTCGGCCTGAAACGAAAAAGGACGTGATTACTCACGCTCCACGTCAGGCACTTGGAGGCCTCTACAAGAACGCTTTCACCACGCCCAACTTGGGAGTGCTTCGAGCGCCACTTGTAGTCCGTGAAATTTCCAAGTTTCGACGTGGACAGCGGCTGAAGACGCAGATTGTTTTTTAGTTATTGTTACATTCGTTTTTTTCGAGAGGAAAACTTGGAACGAAAACGGAATTCAGGCAAGAGCAAAAGTATTGGGAAGGCTAGCCACCCCACGATGAGACGTTCGGAATGACCAGTGAAAAACTCCTCTCCGTGGTGATAGAACAGGTCAGTAACGGGAAGCTGCGCCGGTATTGACTTTCAAAGTGGGTTTAGGCTTTCCAACTAGTTGCCGTTCCGAATTCAACGATCTAAGCCAAAGGTGGACTGATACCGATCCCACATGGAGTCAACCCACTTACCAACCTCTCGCGGCTCTTTGTTCTGAAGCTTGTCTAAAAATGACAGTGTCAGTTGTTTCCGGTCGGCTACAGAAAGTTTTGAATGCTCCAATATTCCAGCGATAATCTTGATTGAAATGAGCAGCCTCGCATTCTGTGTTCTCTCGCTTCGCCTACGGAGCAGAGGCCGTTCAACGGCGACTCTCCAGTCGCTTCGAATATTCGGCCGTAACGCAAGCGCTTCAACGGCCACAGCATTGATCTCGATTCGATCCTTAATCGGAATGAATACAAAATAACGAATATACCGAGTGCGAGCGGAGGCAACATCCACTTGCATCTCATACCCAAATATCCTGTGTTCGCCGAAAAAATCAGCAACAAACATCAGTAAAACAATACCTGCTGCAAGTATAGCGCAGACCTTTGCTTTCAAGATTTTGTTCATTTGCGCCCTTCAACGAGTCGGCGTTGGCATATACAAGGCCTGTTGAGCATCAACCCATTGGTCCACTTCTTTTGGAGATTTCGTCGCCATTAGTTCCAGGAATTGCGAAACCAGTTCCTTCTGCTGATCGTCGTCGAGACGCGCCGTTCGTAAAAGCGCGGACATAATATTGACCGAATTTAACAGCTTTGCGGCTCCTAGTTCTTCAGCCTTTCTCCTGAGGGCTGGACGCCTCACAGCAACTTCCCAATGTTCAACTGTGTTAGCTCGAAGAGATTCTGCAAGCTGGGCAATCGTATTTGTTTGGACAGTCACCGATCTTTTAAGGAAAAGGATATACTCGATGTGACGTGTTTTTCCTGACCCTGTGTCCACCTGATCTTCATAACCAAAAACCCGCCACTCTCCAAAATAATCCAAAGCAATCGTTGCCACGGCGATAGACAAAAGCCCGACACACAAAATGCACACGGCTCGCTTCATTTCTTCTGTTCTTGCGCTTTCTTTTGAGCTTTCTGGCACTCTCTAAGCATGTCTTTGTAGTAAATATGCTTCTCAATCCCCTCGACCAATATTTCGATGGTGTGGGCATTCATAAAACGGCCTGCACTATCATTGTCCTCCGTCCCATAGAGATGGGTCAGTTCATGCAGCACTGTAAGACCCAAATTATTTTGCGGGGCTTTGTGCCAATCTAGACTTTTATTATTGAATCTGAGCACTGGATCATAACCGGGAACAAGGGAGATCGTAGTCAGCGCATACGTGCCGCCGGAAATTTCTCCTTGTTCAATTTCCAGATTCTCAGATTTGGAATTGACTCCGTTGATAACCTTGTTGGCGATCTTGATTAGCTTGTTCAACTCGTCCTGCAATTTTGGACAGGGACACGAAGATTGCTTCAGTTTATCGAGCAAGGTTTTTGCCTCATCCCGAAGCTTTGTAGCCGATCCTCCAGTACGAGAGATGCTATTAGCGATATCTTTTTTGTCCTGATCTGTAAAACCGTTGAACGAGTCAAATTGAAGGTCATATAACCCGGAAGGATCGAACAGATTCACCGGCTGGTTTTTGGCGAAATTGTAAAGATTACCAGCAGTATTGAGAACCTGTGACCGCCTTCCGCGTAACAGTTCAAACCCAATTTCGCCCAACGGGTCGCGACTCAACCATCTGCCCGTAGTCGGGTTGTAATAGCGGTAGCCGTAATAGAGGAAGCCTGTTTCATCATCCTGATATTTTGTCGAGAAACGAAACGGATTGAGGAAGGCGAGCGGGCCGGTGGCTCGGATGAGTTCGCCGAAGGCGCCGTATTCATATTGCGCGGCAAGCGTTCCGTCGGCTGCATTAACAAGTGCCACGACATTCCCATTCCCATCGTAGCAGTAGAAGTAGGTTCCTGCGAGAGTGCCGCTCTGGACCGTCATCGAGATAAGCCCGCCAATGCCACCAGCACCTTGGAGGCTGCCGTTCAAGTCGGCACCCCAAGTGAAGGAATAGAGTAAACCATTGGTTCCGTTGAGGACAGCGACTAGATTCCACCCGTCGTACAGAAATCGGTTCGTGCTTTGCGCGACATAAGCCGAACCATTCCAAGTCGAAACGGTCTTTTGCGTTCGACGCGAACGGTAATCGTAAGTGCAATCAACCTTTTTCTTCGCTCCATCCGGGATGTTAGGCTTGCCTTCAATCGCAACCAAACGATTCTCTGCGTCCCAAGTCAGGGTCCAGCGCCCATCGTTAGTTAGGTTGCCATCGGCATCGTGCTGGAATAGCTCCGGTGTCTTGGGCTGGAACAGAGAGCCGACTGTGGAGGAGACAACGTCCGGCAGATTGGTGCGGCGCAACGCGGCGACGTTGGTCATGGCCTGATAGACCGCGCCGGTGCTGTTGTTGAGCCATAGTTCGGTCCAAAAGTAATCGCCGTGGCGCTTGGTGGGCTGGACGTCAACCGTGACCGTGACGTTGCTGCTGGCTTCGCGGTGCAGGTTGACTGTGACCGTGGCATTGCTGCTGGCTTCGCCTTGGACGCTTACCCAGGTTGGCACAGTGCGTTGGGTGTATTGGTTGAGAGAGTTCGGCGTATAAGAGGCAGGCCGGAGGCCTGCTCCACTTTCATCGCCGCCCGCAGCGGTGGAGAGTCGATTGCCAATCCAGTCGAAGGTGTATTCGAACTGCTGCCCGGCCACGGGCGCGCCATCGCTCCAGTAGCGTTTGGCAGGTCCACTTTGACGATTTTCAAGCTGTCTTGCAATTGACTAACTGTATTCGATCGAGACATCTCCAACAACTCGTCAGCTACTTCTCGAACTGCCCGAGCAACATCATCCCGAGCGAGGTCACTGCCGACTCCTCGTCCAACATTAAGTGTTATCATCGCGAGAGCAAACATCAAAACAACTTGTAAGATGCATCTAAAGGTTCTCCGTTTTACTAAAAATTCCGCTGAGAAATAGAAAACGATTGTTCCTAAAGTCAAAAGTAGTGTGAGCATATCTTTGTCAATTCTTCATTGGCGGGTGAAGCACTGAGGCGGCTCGGACGGAGTTTGGATTACAAGCTGATTGTCTTCCAGCCAGATCGAGACCGGCTCTCCTTTGTTGATGGCTTCCGAGATTAACTGCTTGCCACTCAACCGATATTTGCCTTTTTGGACGAAACTCTTCCCTCCCTCAGTGGGTGTCATTTTGATCTCAATGTCAGATGGCTTGTGGAAGGTGACTTCCATAACCATTGGTCCCCACTCGGTCCGGATCGTGCCAGTCTTCCAACTTCCCAACAGGTCGCTCACTTGGGGTTGTGTTTTTTGTGCCATACATCCAGTTAATAAGCCGAGAACAACGACGACAACCTGAATAGAGATTCGTGCTATCAGGCTCATGGGTTGGGTTGGCTGTTACGGCCCGGCGTGGGTGTGGGTGGTTGCGCAGGCGTCGGTCCCTTGAACGGTTTTTGTCCTCCGTAATCGTCCGGTATCGGCTGCGGAGAGTTTCTACCGGGATGTGAGCCTCCAAGCTCCTTCATTGTCATGCCGGACTTCGTGACAATGTCTCGAATGTAGGTGTTGCTGTTGTTGACGTCATCGCCAACGTCATACTTGGAGTTTGGCCAGTTCTTGAAGGCACCGTTGAAGCCGGGTTGTTCTGCGTATTTGTAGCCGTTGGCCTGTTGGATGACTTTGGCCCATTGTTGCTTCACCTGTTGAGGCGTGCCCTTGTAAATCGCTGCGAACTTGGTGCCGCTGTCCCTGTAGTAGATGAGGGAGACTTTCGTGTCCTCCAGTTTCCATTTGGTGCCGCCATTTACGCGCCAAACCTTCCATCCCTCATCCGCGAGAAGTTCGGTGCCCGCCTTCTTTTTCGCGACGTGAGTTTTCAACCACTTCTCAATATCGTATTCAGTGTTCAGTTCGATGTCGTCGCATGAAATCCAATATTGAACCGAGTAGTGATAGAAAAGTCCCAGTGTTCCTTTCACTGGGCGATCGGATACAGCGATGAAGTCGTCCCCAAGTGGGTCAACAAAGCTGAGTGGATCGTTAACGACAAAGGCATAGACGTTTATTCCGCCCTCTTCCCCAATCGGATCGCGGCTTAGCCAACGCCCTGTGCTCGGATTGTAATAGCGGTAGCCGTAATAAAGGAAACCTGTTTCATCATCCTGGTATTTGGTGCTGAAACGGAATGGATTGATGAACGCCATGGGGCCAGTGGCGCGGAGCAGTTCGCCGAAGGGCGTGTATTCGTAGCGCGCGGCAATCGTGCCGTCAGCGCCGTTGACCAGCGCGACGACGTTGCCGTTGTCATCAAAGCAGTAGAAATAGGTTCCTGCGAGAGTGCCGCTCTGCACGGTCATGGAGATCAAACCGCCGACTCCGCCCGCGCCTTGCTGTGTGCCGCTTACATCTGTTCCCCATGCGAAGGAATAAACCAAGCCGTTCGTCTCATTGAGCACTGCCATCAAGTTCCATCCATCATAGAGGAAACGGTTCGTGCTTTGCGCGACGTAGGCGGAGCCATTCCAAGTTGAGACAATCTTTTGATTTCTGCGCCAGCCGTAATCGTAAGCGCAATCGACTTTCTTTTTAGAAGCCGAAGGCGCGCTGGCAAAGGCGGTGAAGGCGGTCACGCGATTCTCCGCGTCCCATGTCAGAGTCCACCGCCCATCGTTGGTTAGGTTGCCGTCTGCATCGTGCAAGAAAAGTTCGGGCGTCTTGGGTTGGAAGAGAGAACCGATCGTGGAGGAAACAACGTCGGGTAGGTTTGTGCGCCGCAACGCTGCGACATTGGTGATGGTTTGATAGACGGCCCCGGTGCTGTTGTTAAGCCATAGTTCGGTCCAAAAGTAATCGCCGTGGCGCTTGGTGGGCTGGACGTCAACCGTGACCGTGACGTTGCTGCTGGCTTCGCGATGCCGATTAATGGTAACGGTGGCGTTGCTGCTAGCTTCGCCCAGGATGCCGACCCAGGTTGGCACCGTGCGCTGGGGGTATTGGTTGAGAGAGTTCGGAGTATAAAAGGCAGGGCGAAGGCTTGCCCCACTTTCATCGCCGCCCGCAGCGGTGGAGAGTCGGTTGCCGATCCAATCGAAGGCGTATTCAAACTGCTGACCAGTTACGGGTTTTCCATCGCTCCAGTTTCGTTTGGCAGAGTTGACTTGGCCTAGCGAATCATAAAGGTATTGCCAGGAGGAGGAGTCTGCCTCCGTTCGGCTTATGCGTTGGTTAGCTTGGTTGTACGCGTAGGAATAGCCGATAGGCAATGAACCATGCGAAACGGATTGGAGTCGGTTCAGGAAATCGAACTGGCGGCTGGTAGTCAGGCGTGTCGTGCCGCTTTGCTTAAAGGTATTGGTGGCTATGAGGCTGGAATTAGCGGCGAAGGCATAATTGGCGGAGAACGCGCCGTTGGTAAGGCTTTGCAAGCGCGAGGCGTTATCATAGCCGTAAGTCACAGTGCCGCCGATGGCTGCGCCAGCTTTTCGCGTTTCCAAGCTTTCCCTTCGCAAGAGATTGGCGGGATCAATGTTGTCAGCTACTACCGAAAGCGTATCCAGAAAGCTGCCGGCGTAGCTTTCACTATCGAGTGGTCCAGCCGGATGCCAAGCCAAAGTAGTCGTGATTGTCGAGCCGCCAGTTCCCTGCGTAATGGTGCGGCCACGACCGCGCCGGTCATAATCGAAAACAAGGGATGCCGTCCCATCGTTGTAATCGATGCGGGCGAGATAACCGGCTTTGCGGTTTGAATTATCGCCCGCTGGATCAAAGTCGTAGGTGTTCGTGCTTGTCACGCGCGTGCTCGGATTTCCGGGAATACCTCTCCACCAACTTCGCGTCTTGGGTCGGCCACTTAGAGTATAAGTGTAGTCTGGGCCGGTATTGTCGGGGTAACGTTTGTCTATGAGCCAGCCGCGATACGAGTCGTAATGCCAGCTTGTAGTAACTGAGCCGCTGGGGAAAGGCGGGACAGTATAGGCCGGATCAGGCGCGGTGAAGGATTGCCAGGTGTAGAGCTTGGTCGTGCGTTGCTGGGCATCATACTCATAACCGCTCGGAACTGTGCGCGCGCCCCAGGTTAGCTTCGCCAGTCCATTACTGTAGTAGCGAGTGTAAATGATGCCGCCGTCAGGTTCTGTTACCTGATTAGGACGGCGCGTCGAATCGTAACCGATGAGGCGCACCTGCGCGGCTTGGCCAATCGCCGAAGGCGGACTGGTGACTGAACTCGCTTGATCGGCATTGTTGTAGGCAAAAGTGGTCGTGCCATTGCGGGCGTCGATGGATTTCCAGAGCCGCCCATGCGTGTCGTAGGAATAGTTGAGAGATGAGAGTTGATTGTTGAGAGAATCGTAACGGATCGCGGAAGAAGAACGGCCATAAGAAAAGAGGCTGATCTGGTAGGAGTTGTCGGGATAGGTAGTGGTTGCGGTTCGTGCGCCAGCGCTGCCGTATTGGGTCACGGTTTTTACGACCTGTTTGAAGGTGTCGTTTGGATAGGCCACACTCCATTCGCGCAAGCCGTCAAGCGAGGTGTGTGTTTCCGAAGAAACAATGGTGTTCGCGGAGTTGAGATTAGTCCACTCGGTGATGCGCGTTCGCAGGGTGTCGTAAATGGAGCCATCCGTGTAGGTGCTAACCGACCTTTCCACGCGCGTCAGACGATGCTCGCCGCTGGTATCTGGCGCGGTGGGGGGCGTGGTCGGCTCGGTCTTTTGTCCCACCATCGTGTATTCCGGTTCTCCGCGCACGTTGTAGATTGAAACAGTCAGGACGCCATCAGGATCGCGCTCTTTCCAGAGCTGACCGTTGTCCTTAAAAAATCGCTGGCTATAGGGATTATCGGTTTCGGTTCCGGTCGTCGCATCTGCAAAAACGGTCTTGTAATCCTGGCCTAAGAAATCGGTGTAGGTTTTGACCCATTCCGAAGTAGGAGCATAGGCGGTGTCGAGCTTGGTTTCCTTTAGGACAAGTTCGCCGCTGGCGTTAAGCAGGTAATCGTACTGTGCCGGTTTCACGGCGGTTCCGTAAATCTTCGCCAGCCGTCCGTCATGGTAATGTTCCTCAATAGCAGACCCGCCGTCGGGGTAAGTGGTAGTCACCTTGCGCCCGCCGCTGGCATTAGTCCCTTCAACGATAGTTGTGTATCCACTCAAGGCATTTTGTTCGCGGACAGGCCGTCCCGCCCGGTCGTACTCGCGCAATGGCAAGGTATCAATCATCGAGCTATCGGTGCCGACGCGCGTGGTGCGAGTCACATTACCTTGGGCATCCAACGTGTTGCGGGTTTCGATACCATTTACTAAACTCGCCGAGTAATAGACCGTCGTCTTCCAGATGCGCTTCAAGGCGTCGGGTGTGAACACGGTGGTAGCGCCATCGCGGTCCGTGCTCTGAGTGAGGTTACAGCAGTCATAGGTGTAGGTTTCTGTCGTGCCATCCAAATGAGTGAGTAGTGTGAACCGTCCTTGCGGATCGTTTGTGCTGGGCACGGACCAAACATCTGAGACGAGTTTCTTGTTCGTCAGGATGTCAACCACGGCATTGGTTTGAATGTAGCCTCGACTAGTCTTAGTGGTAGTTGTTCGCCGACCATCGGTAACCGAGTCCTGCGCGACTCCCGCCGCGCCGTCGCGCACATCTTGAGTAGTTTCCGTATAGGAATAGACTGTGCGAGTGCCATCTGGCCGGTCGATGGATTGAACGGCTCCCTTGAATGAGCCGCTGGCCAACGTGCGGGTGATGGTCACCAGGTTATTGGTGTCACTCCACTGAACGGAAGAGTTGCGCGCGCCAATGTCCTTGCGCACGTCAGCGGCGGGGTAGCGGTTGGTGTCGGTGGTAAGTGTCACGAAAGAGCGGGACACCAATTGGACCGTTGCCGAGTCGTTTACGTAAGTTTCAATTTGCCGTGGCGTAACGAAGTCATTGGTTCCAGGATCGCCCGAGCTGGTAAGCGGTGAGTAGGCGTAAACAATCTTACGATGCGGTACTGACGTAGGCACTACGTCAATGTCTGAGGGTGGTGTAGAATCGAGCCACGGGCTATAAGCCGTCGCTATTCGGTTACTGGCATCATACTCGTAATGTTCCCATGATCCATCGGAGCGGGTGACTCGTTGTAGTTTTTCATGTCCGTCCGCCGTCGCGGTCGCCGCGTAGAAATAAGAAGTCACCTGGTCGGGATTCGCTGCCGAACCGTCTGCCTTGCGGCCATCAAGCCGTTCTTCTACCAACACGTTGGTGCGTTGCAAAGAGCCGCTGTTGAGGCTGAGAGTAGCATAGGTCTTCGTTGCTCTTGCAGCGATGGCGGAGTCTCCGGGCGCACTGACTTCGTTCGTCTCCGTGCGGCGCGATACTTCACGCGGGGCCACCGCCGGGAGATTGTCTCGAACTATCTTTCGCTCCTGACTCAGGTTGCTGTGATTGAGCGTCCAACCGTTGTCATCCGCATTCCAAGTAAAGGTATTAGTGGTGTTGGCTCCCGCCGGATCCTCCACGATTTGAAACTGGGTGTTTCCGCTCGCCAGACTGGTCACGCGCCAAGTCTTGAACGGGGAATTGATGGGTTGATAGAAGCCGCTCACCTTAGAGCCAGCGTTCTCCGGCCAATAGAAACGGATTTCATACTCTGAGTTCGCGACTGTGGTGACGACATCGGCCAGACATTGGGCCGCGAGCACTTGACGCAGCGCACCCGTTCCATCGCGCAGCACTTCCGGCAAGGTGTTATCATTGTTCGTCGCGTCATAGGCCAGACCAGTCGGCGTGCTCAACGACGCGGCTGGACTGGTGAGTGGTAGTCGAATAGACCCCATGAACGAGTTATCGCATGGAAACTGGCCCAAGCCGACAGTGAGCGCGTTACGCAAATTTCCAATCGTCCCTTGACCGACACCGCACGATAAATCGCAGGATTGACAGCCGAGTCGCAGAGCGCCACTGACAATACGGCCGGTGGTCGAGTCCGTCGCGCGCACGATGATTTCGCCTGTCTCAAGGCCGGCGCGAATCCATCCGCTGCTCGAATCAATCGTGCAACCGAGATTGTCGCCGACGATGGACCAAGCCGGATTGCCGGTGAAGTAGCCGCCAGTGCCGTTAAGGAAGCTCAGTTTGGATTGGGTCTGGCTGCGGCCATCAGGAGAAAGCGATTCCACCGTGAACGAAATTCGTTTTGGTTTAAGAGACACTTTCCAGGTCTTGGTTTGGCTACTGGTGATCTTAACTGAAGTCTTGTTGTCAGAGAGAGTATTGTTGCTGTTATCCCGGAACTCATAAATATAACCAGCGGGTGCTGTACTGAAACGGGCGGTGACTCCGATGGCACAGGCCGTTCCGTTCAAGGTAAGGGTGTAAGTCTTGCCGCAACTGATGTTGACGGACAAGCTAACCGTTGGACGAATATCGCAGCCGCAATGGCAACCACAATAGCTTGGATGCATAGTGTCATGACAAGCCACCGTGTCAAAATACTCTTCCGTATTGGCGATGTTCAGGTGTGCGAGTTGGCTCCCTCCATCCTCGTCAAGATAGGCATCGACCTTATAGGCAGAAGGATTCGGAAACGGGTCCAAGGCTTGCACCGATCCCAAGAGTTGGAAGCTGACAGTAGCGGCTTGCAGATTGCCAGCGAGCAGAAGGGCGAGAGGAAGTTTCCAAAGTAAGGTTTGTGTTTTCATGGGATGTATTTGCGTAGAGTGTGGCGGCGAGGCGGAATCAGCGGAGCGGGGTGTAAACTTGCAAGTTGACCAGTCCGGTTGTATCCGACACAGGCGCACCATTGGTCGGGTTGCGTCCCTGGACTACCTCGATGTAATCATTGACGCCATCGGAATCCGAGTCGGTGATTTGTGAATCGGTACCGTAGAGCGTCTCCAGATAATCAATCAAGCCGTCGCCATCGGTGTCCACGCCCGCCCAGAAAAACAGGATGGGCCTCTCGTTGAAAGGGACTGTCGTAAGGGTATTGGTTCCGACCGCGCCAAAGAGAGTTTGTTCAACGAGCCACGGAGGCTGGGCCACCTCCGGTCGGCTCAAGAGCTGGTAGCGCACCCCCTGAGTCGTGTTATGCAAAGTTATCGGCGCAGTATTCGTGCCGTTAAAGATTTCTAGCCAGAGATCTGAACTCGAATAGTCGTAAGCCGGATCGAAATTATCGGGCGTCTCTTCGCCACCACCTTTTCCCGATGCCGGCGGACCGCTTTCCTCTGACGCATTCATGGCAAAGGGAGACGTGAACTTTTGCGCGCTGTAAGCCTGTCTATCATCTACGATAAAAACATTCCCAAACGAAAAAATTTCCAGTCCAAGTTCCAAGCCAAAATTGAATGGTACCGGCGGTTGGTCCGGGAATTTCGCAGAAAAAAATGTTCCGGAAAACGGTGGGGAGGAAACCTTGGTCAGTTGTTGCGCGTGAACCTGAGAGATGAAAACGCTCAGGCTGGTCAGGGAAAAAAAGAGGGTTAGAAGATTTAGTTTTTTCATTCGTCAATTGTGTTAGCTGATTTCAGCGGGGTTTTTTAGGTTGCTCAAAGCTTAAGTCACAACGTCCCAATTTTTCGGGTCAAGATTCACGAAGGACTTAAATCACCCAGAGTTTTTAACAATACATTGTTAAAACACAATCTTTTTTTGGACCGCGCCTAGCATTTCGCTTCGCATGGGCCGAAAACCAAAGACACGCCGCCACTCTTATGGAGCATGGTTGCACTATCTCCGAAAGGAACAAAAGCTGACCCAGGAACAATTGGCAGCGCGGATAGGCGTGCCTCAGACCACGCTGGCCTATTGGGAAAGAACAGGAAAACTTCCCGGACGTTTAATTTTCTTTAAAATGGCAGAAGTCTTGGATGTCTCTCTTAATAAATTATTACGTCCAGCAAATACGGAAAAAACCAAAGCCGAAAACTTTTAGAGTCTCGAGGGTCTCGAATTTCGACTCAATAAATCATCCTCCACCGACGCGCGACGCATCTTTCGCGTTCGCTTCAAACGCCGCCATCAACGCCTCCTCGCCGCTCAAACCTTTTTGCTCCATCTCCGCCACCAGTTGCAACATGCGTTTGTAATCTTTCGGGATGACGCGCACAAATTTCGGTAAATAAGTTTCCCAATTCTCCAAAATATTTTTTGCGCGTTCGCTTTTCGTATAATCGGCGTGGCGTTGAATCATGCCACGCACTTCGGCGATTTCTTTTTCGTCAGTCAATTTTTCCAGCAGAACCATTTGTTGATTGCAGTTGCGGGCGAAGTCGCAGTCTCCATCGAGAACGTATGCGATGCCGCCCGACATGCCCGCCGCGAAATTTCTTCCGGTGCAACCGAGAATTACCACGCGCCCGCCGGTCATGTATTCGCAGCCGTGATCGCCGACGGATTCGACAACCGCGTTCACACCGGAGTTGCGCACCGCAAATCGTTCGCCCGCCATGCCGCAAATGTAAACTTCTCCGCCAGTCGCGCCGTAAAGCGCCACGTTGCCCGTGATCATATTCTGGTCCGCAACAAAAGTTGAGCCGTTGGGCGGATACAAAATTATTTTTCCGCCGGACAATCCTTTTCCGAGATAATCATTGGCGTCGCCGGCGAGAGTGAGCGTGATCCCGCGTGGAATAAATCCGCCAAAACTTTGGCCCGCCGAACCGGTGAAGTTCAAACGAATCGTATCTTCGGCCAGCCCGTTGACGCCATGCCGCCGCGTAATTTCACTGCCGAGAATTGTGCCCACGACCCGGTTCACATTTCTAATTGGCAGATCAGCGATGACTTTTTCTTTCCGCTCAATCGCTGGTTCGCAGATTTTGAGCAACTGCAGCATGTCGAGCGATTTGTCGATGGAATGATCCTGCGCGACTGTCTGAAAACGCCCCACTTCCTCGCTCGCTTCTGGTTGGAAAAGAATTTTGGAGAAATCCAATCCTTTGGCTTTCCAATGCTCGATGGCCTTTCTCGGTTCGAGTCGGTCCGCGCGGCCAACCATTTCGTTGATGGTGCGGAAGCCGAGTTCTGCCATCAGTTCGCGAACTTCTTCGGCGATAAATTTCATGAAGTTCACGGCGTGCGCGGGATCTCCCGTGAAATTTTTTCGCAATTCCGGGTCTTGGGTCGCAACGCCAACGGGACATGTATTCAAATGACAAACCCGCATCATAATGCAGCCGAGCGCAACGAGGGGGGCAGTGGCGAAACCGAATTCTTCGGCGCCCAGGAACGCAGCAACAATTACATCCCGGCCTGTTTTCAATTGTCCGTCCGTTTCCACCGCGATGCGACTGCGCAGTCCATTTAAAACTAAAGTCTGGTGCGTTTCCGCAAGGCCGAGTTCCCACGGAATGCCCGCGTGTTTGATGGAAGTTTGCGGCGACGCGCCGGTGCCGCCGTCGTAACCGCTGATCAAAACCACATCCGCGTGCGCTTTCGCTACTCCGGCCGCTATGGTTCCGACACCGACTTCCGCCACGAGTTTCACGCTGATGCGCGCGTGGTGGTTTGCGTTTTTCAAGTCGTGAATCAGCTCCGCCAAATCTTCGATGGAATAAATATCGTGATGCGGCGGAGGAGAAATCAACCCGACGCCCGGAGTGGAGTGGCGCGTCTTGGCAATCTCAGGAAAAACTTTTGTGCCGGGGAGTTGTCCGCCTTCGCCCGGTTTCGCGCCTTGCGCCATTTTGATTTGCAGTTCCTTCGCGTTGACGAGATAGAGACTCGTCACGCCAAAACGACCGGACGCGACTTGTTTGATCGCGGAATTTTTCGAGTCGCCGTTCGGTTCGAGAACATAGCGCGCGGGGTCTTCGCCGCCTTCCCCGGTATTGCTTTTTCCGCCGATGCGATTCATCGCGATGGCCAATCCTTCGTGCGCTTCCTTGCTGATTGAACCGTACGACATCGCGCCGCTTTTGAATCGCTTCAAAATAGTTTCGACCGATTCCACTTCTTCAATCGGAATCGCGGTCGCCGGTTTAAAATCCAAAAGCCCGCGAAACGTGAAATGTTTTTTGGTCTGATCGTTGACCAGCCCGGAATATTCCTTGAACGCTTTGTAATTATTCGTGCGGCAAGCCAGTTGCAATTTGTGCACCGTTTGCGGGCTGAACAGATGCGCTTCGCCCTCAGCGCGCCATTGATATTGTCCGCCCACATCGAGCGTGTGACCGTTGACTTGTCGGTCGGGAAAAGCGTGTTGATGACGAATCTGAACTTCTTTGGCGAGAACATCGAGACCGACGCCTTCGACGCGCGACGCAGTCCATGTGAAATATTTTTCGATGACCGATTTCTTGAGGCCGATCGCTTCAAAAATTTGCGCGCCGCGATAACTTTGAATCGTCGAAATGCCCATTTTGGAAATGACTTTAACGACGCCTTTCACTCCGGCTTTGGCGAAATTTTTGCAGGCTTCTTTGGGTTCAATGCCCTTGAGCAAGCCTTGACGAATCATGTCGTCGAGAGTTTCAAACGCGAGATACGGATTGATCGCGCCGCAGCCGTAGCCGACCAGCAGCGAAAAATGATGAACTTCGCGCGGCTCGCCGGATTCGAGCACCAGCCCGACCCGCGTGCGCGTGCCTTCCCGAATCAAATGATGATGCAAACCGGAAACCGCGAGCAGCGAGGGAATCGGCGCGCGGTCTTTGTTGATGCCCTGGTCGGACAAAATCAAAATGTTGACCCCGTTTGTGATGGCTTCACTCGCTTTCGCGCAAAGTTCGTCCATCGCTTTGGCGAGCGCGGTTTCACCATCTTTCACGTCGAACAAAATCGGAAGCGTAATCGATTTGAAACCGGAATGATTGAGGTGTTTCAGCTTGGCGAATTCTGCGTTCGTCAAAATCGGTGACTTGAGTTCGATCAAATGACAACTCTCCGGTTCGGGCTGCAAAAGATTTCGCTCGCAACCGATGGTCGTTTCCGTCGAGGTGACAATTTCTTCGCGAATACAATCAATCGGCGGATTGGTGACCTGCGCGAAAAGTTGTTTGAAATAATTGAAAAGCGATTGCGGCTTGTCCGAGAGAACGGCGAGCGGCGTGTCGGTGCCCATCGAGCCAACGGCCTCGTTTCCATCGCGCGCCATTGGGGCCATGAGAATCCGCAGATCTTCAAACGTGTAACCAAACGCCTGCTGCCGTTGCAAAATGGTGTCGTGATCCGGCGCGGGCAAATGTGGCGCGTCGGGAACGTGCGCGAGTTCCAACATGTATTGGTCGAGCCATTCGCGATACGGATGTTCGGCGGCAATCGTGTTTTTGATTTCTTCGTCGGCGACAATTCTCCCCTGCTCCGTGTCGATGAAAAACATGCGGCCCGGTTGCAAGCGACCTTTTTGCAAAATGCGTTCCGGCGGAACATCGAGCACGCCGACTTCCGAAGCCATGATGACCAAATCATCTTTCGTCACATAATAACGCGATGGCCGAAGTCCATTTCGATCCAGCGACGCGCCGATGCGAACGCCGTCGGTGAAAGCAATTGAAGCCGGACCGTCCCACGGCTCCATCAGGCAACTGTGATATTCATAAAACGCTTTTTTCTCATCGCTCATCGATTCGTGGTTCGACCACGGCTCGGGAATCATCATCATCATCGCGTGAGGCAATGAGCGGCCGGTCAGCACGAGCATTTCCAGACAATTGTCGAACATGGCGGAGTCGCTGCCGTCGGTGTTGATGACTGGCAGAATTTTTTTGATGTCGTCGCCGAAAATCTCCGACGCGAACATCGCCTCTCGCGCGCGCATCCAATTGATGTTGCCGCGCAGCGTGTTGATCTCGCCGTTGTGCGCAATGTAGCGATACGGATGCGCCCGCTCCCACGTTGGAAATGTATTCGTGCTAAAGCGTGAATGGACCAGAGCAAGAGCCGACTCCATGTCGGGATCACAGAGGTCGGGAAAATATTGATCTACTTGCGACGGCGTGAGCAGACCTTTGTAAATGAAAGTTTTGCAGGAAAGGCTAGGCATGTAAAAGGCGTCGCCTTCCGGTTCGGGCGTGTAACGAATGGAATTTTCGGCGCGTTTGCGAATGACGTAAAGTTTTCGCTCGAACGCCAAATCATTTTTGAGTTTCGGATTGCGCCCGATGAACACGTAACGCATCAGCGGCTCGGCGGCTTTTCCGGTTTTGCCGAGGGAAGAATTATTGGTGGGAACATCTTTCCAGCCGAGAAGAGTCTGGCCTTCTTCCACGACGATTTCTTCGAGAATTTTTTCGCAACGCCCGCGTTCGTCGGCATCGCGCGGGAGAAAAACCATTCCTGCGCCGTACTCACCGAGCGCGGGCAAATTGATTTTCGAAGCGGCGCACATCTTCGCAAAAAACCTGTGCGGCATTTGCAGAAGAATTCCCGCGCCGTCGCCGGTGTTCGGGTCGCAGCCGCACGCGCCGCGATGATCGAGGTTCAAAAGAATTTGCAGCGCGTCGCGGATGATCTGGTGGGATTTTTTTCCTTTGATGTGCGCGATGAATCCGACGCCGCAAGCGTCATGCTCAAATGCCGGATCATACAAACCCTGTGGCGGCGGCAGTTTGCCTGACCTCATTCTTGAAACGCTGATTTTCTTTTCGTCGCTCATCGTCGTGACTGATTCTATTCAGTGCCGCAAAATCCCGGTATAAAATTTTGTTAGTATTTACTGCAAAATCCCCTGACTGCAATAATTCTGTGCGGGAAGTTTTGATTTTCGTTGCGCCGGGTAGCATCTGCCTCCGGCGGGTGCGGCAAAACATTCGATGTTCGATGTTCGATGTGTGAAATTAACTGAACATCGAATGCCCAACACCCAATGAAGACATCTTCGCACCCGCCGGAGGCAGATGCTACCCGGTCAAGCGTTCAACACTTTCAACGCTTTCTTCGCGTCGGACACGCGTAAAATCAGCAAGCCTTTTTTTGCGGCAGGATTGGTGGCGGAGTAGGCGTATTCGATGTTGATCTTTGCGTTCGCCAGTTTGTTGGCGAGTCTGGCCAGCGAGCCAGGTTTGTTATCTCCCTCAATCATCAACACGTCATCTTCCACCACTAAAGTTCCGTGCTCTTCAAAAAGCAGCAACGCCTTCCGCGGGTCGCTTAACACCATGCGAACAACGCTGTGATCGATCGTGTCACTGGTGGAAATGGCGTAGATATTTATTTTCTCTTTGCTCAACGCTTCGCAGACTCGGGCCAGAGCGCCAGGGCGATTTTCGAGGAAGAGCGCAAGTTGCTGGGTGATGTTCATTGTCCGAAAAGAATTAACAGATCACTTTCGCAGTGCAATCGGCTTTTTGTTTTCAATTCCATTTGGGCGCATCTGAGACCGTCATGCGTGACAAATAGTGGGGCAGGCTTCCAGCCTGCCAAACGGGCATCTTGCCCGCGAATCGTGGTCTGGGGCTGGAAGCCCCGTTGGCAGACAGGATGTCTGCCCCACTACCTTGTTCCACTAAATAGAAAAAATTTTGGCCTCTGAAAAAACTCGTGTTATTTTTTCCCATGAATTTTAGCGCGATCAGACGCATGATCTCCGGCCTGTTCCTTTTTCTCGCGTTGTTGATGCTCGCCCTGGGCCTCACCCTATTTTCAGCAAAACTCGCGGGAGTGAACTTCGCGACTTATTGGTTGGTTTGTTTTTTACTGACCGGCATCGCCGCGATTACTGCATTGGCCGATCTCGCGCTCATTCGCCGAAAATTGCGCAAAGAACAACAGCAACTCATTCAATCCACGGTGGAAGACGCGCGCTCGGAGAAAGCAAAAGGATCATTGCAAAAAGAATAATATTGTTCCTTGGAGGTTCTCTGGTGGTTATGGGATTTTTGGAGAGATTCGCCATTGATTTCCCCGATTAACGCAGAGGACGCAAAGGTTCACGCAGAGTTCGCAAAGAGATGTGGGAAAAAAAGAGTTTGGCAGGAAAGTTTTAACTCCGCGTTCCTCTGCGAAAACCTTTGTGTCCTCTGCGTTAAACCTGGTCGGTCTGCTTTTCTCGACCCGGCAAATCATCGAGCAACTATAAAACTTAATTCGGCCAACGATTGAATTCCTCCAGCAGTTCTGCCAAATTCTTGACGCGGACAACCCATGAAACTTCCTCTCGCCAAAATCAAAAGCGTTTTGAGTGAAAGTCAGCGCGCCGCATTGATCAGTTTACTCGCCGACGAGGACCCCGCGGTTTACCAGACCGTTCGCGCAAAACTAATTTCCTGCGGCACGCCGGTCGTCGGTTGGTTGCACCCGCATCTTTTGAGCAGCGACCCGATTTTGCGCCGTCGCGCCAGAGAAGTGATTGACCATTTTGGGCGGCAGGAAGCAGATACGCGGTTCCTCGCTTTCTGTCTGAGTCAAGGTGAAGAGTTTGATATCGAAGAAGGAGTTTTGCTGCTGGCGCAAACGCAGTATCCGAGCATCAACCGGGCGGCTTACAGCGCTTTACTGGATAGTTTTGCCATCGATCTGCGAGAGCAAATTCCTTTCGACGGAGAAGCCGAGCAGATTCTAGCGACGATCAACGATTTTCTTTTTCGCCAACTCGGTTTCACTGGGAACGAGGAACATTATTACGAGCCGGAGAATAGTTTCATCAACTGCGTGCTGGATCGACGCACGGGAAACCCGATCAGTCTGTCGCTGATTTATTTATTTGTCGCTCGCCGCCTGAAACTGCCGCTGACGGGAATCGGTTTGCCCGGACATTTCGTTTGCCGCTATCAAACAACGAAGAGCGAATTTTTCATTGATGCGTTCAATCGCGGAAAAATTTTGACCAAGGCCGATTGCGTCAAATATTTACAGCACACCAATCACAGTTTGCAGGAAGGCCATCTGATGCCGGTGAGCGCGCGGCGGATTCTGCTCCGCATTTGCGCCAACCTTCATCAGATTTACACGCAGCTTGAAGCGCACGAAGAAATTTCCCGGTTGCAACGCTACCTCGTTGCGCTGGCCAAATAACGGAACGCCGATCTCCTGATCGGCTCGTGAAAATGGGAGTATGCCAATGTCGAACGGGAGATCGGCGTGCCATTGCCGCTCTTTCCCAAGACTTGAACCCTTCAATTTAGGAAAATGCGCCCGTTAAAATGTCATCCGTCACTTCCCACTTTTCTTCCGTCTTCAACCGGTGTTTGATCAGTCACCGGCTGGAGCGCGGCTGGGTCGTCCGCGACCAGCCGCAGCACGGTGGAAATAGTGTGTCGCCTTCGACCCGGTCGCGCTCCGTCAATTTTAAAATTTAAAAATTAAATCATGGGAAAAGAATTCAGCATCACCCCGCAGAACGTTCCAAAAGTTGAAACGAAATTTCGCCGCATCATCACGCCGTTGCCGCACCCGGATTCACTCGCCACTCTCGAAAAACTGCGCAAATTCGAACCGCTCTCCATGCGCGGCCAGCCCCCACTCGTCTGGGATCGCGCTGAAAATTTTCAGGTCTATGACAAATATGGCAACTGCTGGCTCGATTGGAGTTCGGGCGTTCTCGTCACCAATGCCGGCCACAGCGCGCCGGAAATCAAGAAGGCCATCATCGACCAGGTCAACAGCGGCCTCCTGCATAATTATGTTTTTCCGAGCGAAGAACGCGCTGAACTGGCCGAACATCTCATCAGCCTTGCGCCGAAAAATCTGGAGAAAGTTTTTCTGCTCACCACCGGTTCCGAAGCGACCGAATGCGCCATCAAACTCGCGCGGTCGTGGGGGATCAAAACCGGCGGGAAAAAGAAAATCGGCATCGTCGGTTTCGAGCGCGGATTTCACGGACGCACCCTCGGCTCGCAACAGGCCGGCGGCATGGCCGGGCAAAAAGATTGGATCGTCAACGAAGACCCCGCGATCATCAACGCGCCTTTCCCCGACGGCTTCTGGCAGACCGACACGAGTTTCGACGCGTTGCTCAAAACGATTCAGAGCAAAGGGCTGTCCCCAGAAAATATTGCAGGGGTCATGATGGAAAGTTATCAAGGCGTCGGCCCAGACTTCGCCCCAGTCGAGTACGTGCAAAAGCTCCGTCAATGGTGCGACGCGAACGGGATTGTTTTAATTTTCGACGAAGTGCAGGCCGGTTTTGGGCGCACGGGAAAATTCTGGGCATTCGAACATTACGGCGTCACGCCCGACATCATTTGCTGCGGAAAAGGAATCAGCAGTTCGCTTCCACTCTCCGCCGTAATTGGCCGCGCCGACATCATGGATCAATTTCCCCCCGGCTCGATGACCAGCACCCACACCGGAAACCCGGTCTGTGTTGCAGCCGCTCTCGCCAGTTTGCGGAAAATCCAAAACGAAAAGCTGACCGAGAATGCCGCGCGCCTCGGAAAAATTCTGCTCGCCGGTTTGGAAGAAATGAAACGTCAGCATTCCAACATCATCGGCCATGTGTCTGCCACTGGCCTTGTTGGCGGAATGCAAATTCTGAAACCCGGTGTGAAAGAACCCAATCACGATCTGGCGCACGCCATCATCGAAAAATGTTTTCACAAAGGACTTTTGTTTTTCTCGCCGGTTGGAGCCTGGGGACAAACAGTAAAAATCGCGCCGCCACTGACGACCACAGAGGAGGCGTTGCGAGACGGCCTGGCGGTTTTGCGCGAGGCCATCGACGAAGTCCTTACCTGACCAACTGCCCTCCTGAGGACAATTGCCACGAAGTTTTTTCGAGCATTCCTAATCTCACTGTCTTACGCGATAGAAAACAGGGGAGTTCGTATTCCCAATATCCAAGATAGGCAGTGTGAAGTTGCTGGGAGAAAAGAATCCCATATCCATCCATGAAGGAGTCAAAAGCGACTGGGAAGCTTGAAGAATATAGTTCGTCCCGGGCAAACCATAGAGGATGAGATATCGCTGGCCGTTGGTTGCCAAAGCTCCTTCCAAAAGAGACTGCGTACCAAGAACAGTAGCCCGGCCATCATTGAAAAGATTGCGAGGAATTACCGCACCATCGATTCCGACGCCAATAGCATTACTGAAAACCAAAGGAATGAATGCGGACAATTGGTTGCTTACGGCAACAAAACTCATCTGACCCAACGCCTGAGTTCCCACTAATCCTATTCCGTCAGGCGAAGAAATTGATACGAAGAGCATGTTATTTGAACCGGACGTGCTCGCGCTAAGAGATGCGGTCGGCTGTATTTCCCAATTTGTCAGTCGACTCTGCGGATAACCAAAAGCAAAACCAAGATTGGTAATGAGCGTACTGGAAACGATAGAGATCGGAATGCTGCCTGTTTCACCGGCACGCAACACACTCGAACCCAGAAACAATTCCAAATAAGGATTTACAATCACCGTAAAAGATTTTGTGTCATTAAGTAACGGAATACCGTCGTCCGTAACGCTTATGGAAATAAGATTCGTGCTGTTTGCCTGCGAGCGGCTCGGCGTCCAAGAGAATATCCCGTTCGTCGGGTTGAGATGAACGCCGAGAGGCGCGCTAGTGCCGAGAGCAAAGGTCAAGTGATTTGTCGGAACATCAGAATCTACCACGCGGTTTGTAAATATAAGCGCTGCCAGCACATTGGCGTAAGAGTCCGGAATAGCCGCAAGCCTCGGTGCCGTATTGATTTGATGCAACACCACACTGACCATCCCAGTGGCGCTGAGTTGCGGCTGGCCGATATCTTTGACGACGACGTTGATGCGATTGGTTGTTACCAGTGCCGATCCAAGAATGGACGCACTCGTCAACCACGATACATGACCTGTCATCGGATTAATAACCATGCCGGGCGGCGCTCCTGGAGCGAGGCTGAACGAAAGAACATCCTGCACGTCAGGATCACTCGCCGATACATTGAGCGATAGCGTCTCGCCAGCGCCGATCAAAATGTTTGAGATCACAGAAATCGTCGGCGGAGAATTGCTCAGGCTCACGGTGGTCTGCGCCTGCGGAGTGAAGGGGGCAGGTTCTGCGTTGCCGCTGGCATCCGTCGCGCGGCTGTAGAAAGCGTAACTATGGCCGAAATTTCCAGAATAAAGCGCGCTACGCGACGGGGTATGTTGCAGCCACGTTGTTTCGCTCGCGTAGATGTCGAAAAACGCCAGAACGCTCCCGCCTGAATTATCCGCGCCGTTCCAATTCACAATAAAACCCGGATAGCTTGCCGATGGCAAAGCCGCTACCGAACTTACTGGCGCGGTTGTATCCGATGGAGGCGGCACAGTGTAGTAAAGCGTGTAGCTACCCGGACTGTTATAATCCAGTAGGTGCAAGATATTTTCGCGAATGGGTTGCTGTCCCATGCCGATAAACGTTCGGTCTGTCGTCCACACATTTGTATTGAAATAAATCTGAACCCCATCCGAACGCACGGCTCTTGTTAAGGTATATTGCCCGTGGCCGGGATCAGGCACGCGCAGATATGACCAACCGGCAGACATCACGGCGGTTTGAGTTACGATGAGACTGGTAGGCGAGAGAACGCCGACAATCATTCCACTTGTCACTGCGGCAACCGGATTGGTCGTTCCATCACTAAAATAAAGTGTGTCTGGCAAATCATAGGGTGAATCAGGAATATCATTCACCAGAAAATCTGGTTTGTTATCTTCGAACGCCCCGGGCGCTTGCACGAGATGAATCATTTCATGGATTTCGACATTTTTTATAGTCGATAGGTGAGTGCTGCCAAGGTCGTCCAGATGCTGAAACGTTGCTTTGTAATCCGTGAACAACCCTTGGAGAGAGGACGTAAATAACCATTTGGCGATAGAGATTTTCCCAGGAGAAATACTCCCAAAATTGGCGGATAAAGTTGGGGTAAATTGCTGCCCATTAATTTCCGCACCGACCAGTTTGAAATCTATCAAAAGACCTTTGTTATTATCAACAATATTGGGTTGAGGGGAACTCAGACTGAGACTTCGCGCCGCTCCAAATCCTTTATTTTGCACCATGACCACCAGCGAATAAGGGATGCTTGGCTCAATTGTAGTTGTAAAAGGATCATCGGCGATCACGTCGCGTTGATGGAAATACTTAATGTCGAGCGCCGCGTCAGGGCGGACAGTGATGCTGACGGGTGTTAGTGGAACGGTCACGACAGTCCCGTCTTGCGTGTAGCTGAAGGAGCCACCCACCTTATACACCGCCGGAGCCTGAGGAGCAGCTTCGTCCGTGAGAATGATGACCCAACTCGCACTCCCACTCGAATTTGGAGCCACTTTTCCTGTTCCATCGACAGCCGACAACCCGGACAACTCCGGTGCCCGAAGTAGAAACCGCTCGTTAGCTTGATAACCCTCCTCATCGAGAATTCTGACGGTAGCAGCCACCGCTTCGAGCGCAGAACTTGGATTATCATTTACAAGTTCCAAGCGTGCATGAAATGCAGTTCGGGTTATGACGGCATCTTGGCTCGTTCGAAGACGAACTTTGGCGCAAACGCCGCCGGGCGCTGACAAGGCGCTGAGCCAGAAAACAACTAAGCCAATTCGGCTGTGAATCCCTCCGCGTAGATTACCGCGTCAGCTTCGATTGCCTCAATTGTCGGCCAATAGCGCGATGGTAATTGCCATATCTTTGGCCAGTCCCGAGCGTTGGGTTCATGAGTAGTTAGATCTTCGTCATCGGAGCCCTGCCAACCTGGTTCAAAATAGGGCGAATTGAAGTCCAATGGATTTGGTTTGGCGTCATCTATGACCCCGTTGAAGTCATCGTCTTTGCCAGCGACTCCCCACTCTCTGTCGGGTCCAGGTTTCCAATGATTATGTATCGTGGGCGCATTCCACGACCAGCCGTACTGAAAGCAGGTACCTGGCGAATTTGGAATTAGCCTATCGGCCTCCGTCTGTTGGTATAGGTGCCTCGTTTCATGCACCACAATATTTGCAAAAAGGTCAATCCCGCTGTACCTAATCGACGTTGCCTGAGGGTACGGGATCGCTTCATGAGACGCCTGCTCGAAAATTCGAATTTGAGTCTTATCGGGCGCAGCATTCCAGTTCCAGATGTTTCCAATACCAGTCTCACCCAGCAGCGTACCGTAAGGACCAGTTCCCCCTGAGCCAGCGAATTGAACATTGCCGTATGCATTGATTGCCTGGAGCCAGTAGTAAAACCAATTTGGTGAACCGTTTTGCCCATCCGGGTGATTGGTCGCCTCTCGCAAATAAAAGATTTCGTAAATTCCCTCTACTTCAATGTCGGTACCATCGATTTTTACAACCACGCGTTTTTTCCCAAAGGAATCATTCCTTGCGGGAAGTCCGACGAATTGCGCCGTAGCCCTCCACAGTCCACCGTCATAAGTAGCCTTACCTTTGCTATCACCCGTTAACCAAACCAGCGCAGTTCCCTCCAGGGTGTCAACAGAGAATCGGACGCGGTCCGTCAATTCAGCGATCTGTTCGGACGAGAGGCCTTCACAGGGTTTCGCAACAAACTCGATCGTCAGCTGCCGGGAATAGAGTCGTCAAAACTAAACTCATTCTGTCCTTCACCGGGAGAACTCTTCGGCTGCTTTTCGGGATCGCCGTACGGTGTCACGAATCGGATCTTAGAGACATTCGCAATCTGTTCCGGCAAAGTTAATGGCGGAGGAATGCACGGCGGTTTATCGATCCTCGCTTCAAATATGCAGCGATAAGTGCCCGAACGGGACGCCAGAACTTTCGCAGGCTGTTGTGGTAATTCGCCCGAAATCGGGCTGTCTGGACTAGGACGAATAATTGTCCACTTGAAGACTGGCGTCCCCGCTGTTGGTTCCTCCCGAGGTGCCGTGTCTGTACAAACGATGCGCACCATTGCGTCCTTGTGGGTAACGGTGGGGGGATGGAATTCAAGCTCTGTGCCTTCACACGCGTACACAGTATCATTTGGAGTTCCGTCAACATCAAGGTGACCGGGGTTGATACAATCGACTGTGCATTCGCATTGAGGTGTTGGCGACAAATCCACATAAGTGATATAGGCGTTAGGATTGTCAGGATCTATTGACCGGTTCGGATTGGGAATGACGTGGCAGCCTTGAAGACCGATGCAAAGGATTGCCGTTAAATTATCGACCTCGTTGAGGCCGCAGGTCCAGACGCAATCAAAGTTTCCGGGCAAATCACACACTATCAAAACATCTTTCGCTTTGGAAATGGATTCCTCTCGCACGCGGTCTTTAGCCGCTGTGCCGTTGGTTAGCGGCACTAGCCGAGTAATCGTCAATGGTACGACTAAATCGCTATTGGCCGGAAGTATCCCCACATCCTCGATCAATGGAGTGACCTGATACAACGGATGGGTTGCGAATCTGAGTCGCCCCTTGTGCGCAGCTATCAGCCCATGGTTGCTAATCTTCAAGTCCACCTGCATTTGCTGACCAGCGCTGGTAAGCTGCGAGAGGTCAATGACGGTCGGATTGACCGCGATCACGGGTGTCGGAACAAATGTTTCAAAGGTCGTTTCGACAGTGATGCGTGTTCGTTCCTCGATTTGAATTTCATCGACTGTCCACGTATAGTGGACGCTTTGGCGAGAGAGAAATGCCGACACCCTGTTGGTCTTGGCCACGCCGATAAAAATCGTGGAATGGTAGGGATTATGCCTATCGGCAGTCACGTCGAGCGTGTAGTAGCCTTCAGATAACTGGCCTGCGACGAACGATCCGCTCGTATCCGTCGCCCCGGTCGCGACAGTTACGCCGGTGAGAGCATCCGCCAGGCTCACGCGCGCACCTGCCAATTTTGGGAAACCGGCGGCGAAATAGGTGAATTCGTCCTCCGCCTGAACTCCAAGATCGCCTTTACCTTCCGAAAGATTGCGGAACTCGAAGGGGACAGAGACGCTGGTTGAGTCAGAGCCGAGAACAAGAGTTCCTCTATAGGAGGTCAGAGGAAGATCGTTTGCCGGGATCAACTGGAGGGTCACCTGATTCGTTTGGCCGATTGGCAAGGGCGGCATCGGGTTGGTGGAGGCCAGGCGGAGCCAAGGGGCATCGGGTAGTGAAACCCCTATGGGACCGGTCGGCGCCGCTCCTTGGTTGATCACGTCGAATGTCACGATGGCCTGCTTTCCCCGAATCATCCCAGCGTAGAGGGTGTTCGGATTTGATACCAGGACGGGGTGCAATGCTTGCACAGTGATGGCGAATGGAATGTCCACAGTCGCGCCTTCCGCACTCGTGACGCGGATGAGAACGGTTCCGCCGGTTGTACTGGCGTCGTTTGCCGTGATGGCATAACCAAGCATGTTTGTGCCATCGCCTGCGAGCGGGTTGGTATTGAGGCTCAACGTTGCCGTTACATTTGAGGGTTTGCTAACAATATTTGCCGCCATGCCAGTCAACGGCACTTCACTCTGATTTTGTAACGAGATGACCCCAGTGATACTGGACTTATCCGCCACCGTCAGCGAAGGACTAGCCGGATTGGCTTTAAATCCGTAAAGCGTGAACTCGTCTTGCACGACGGTCGTGGCCGCTCCCAGATAATCCGCACCCAATGTGTAGTGGCCCGCTTCATTAAGCAGTGGCTGCCAGACAGTCGAGAAATTTCCCCTCGCATCCGTGAGCGCCGAAATGATACGCAAGGTACCGCGCGACCCGATGTGGATATTCACCAGCTTGAATGGCGCGGACGCTCCGAAGTTATTAGTGGCATGACCGTGCATCGGCACGGGTGTGCCCGCAACGGCATTATGCAAGTCAGCGTGAATCGTCGCCCCGTACGCCGCGGTCACCGTAACTGGCGCAATGCTAACCGTGGTGTTGTTATTTTCCAAAACTTCCGGAATCACGTCACCAACGTCTGTGCTAACAACGATCCAATACTTGCCCGCTGTGGAAGGAGCCAACACCGGGAGTGTCTGCGAGAAATATAGTCCCGGCGGCATCGTGCCAGGGAAGGTGTATTGGCCGAGGAGCGTGTCGTTCCCCACGATGGGATCGGTGCTCAGAAAGACACGCGTTAAGAAGTTGCTCCCCGCAGTAGTAACGCCTTGATTGGCCACCCGGTAGGTCACGTTGAGGTAGGATTCAGTTGTTACGTTGGTGGACGTGCTGATGTCGGTAACAACAAGGTCAGGCAGGTTAACATCACTCACGGTCAGAGTATCAACACCGGGAGCAAAGCCCGCTGTAGTAGCGGTGATGGTCACGGTCTTATTACCATCGGTCACTCCGTCGTTGACGCTAACGATGTTGAACTGTGCTGAAACCTGGCCTTGTGGAATGGTCACAGAAGGAGGCACGGTCGCCTCATTTACATCGCTGGAAACAAGCGACACGATGAGTTCGTTGGTCGCAGGCGTGTTGCGCGTGACCGTGGCAGTGGTAGCGGGATTCTGCCCTTCCGGAACCAGCTTCTTCGCGATTACCAATTTTAGAGTCGGGCCGTCATCATCCAAAAGAGTGAGAGTTACGGGATGACCGGACGCCACCACAGTTCCGCCCGCCGAAGCGAGAACAAAGGGAGTGATTCTGACATTGTGCAGCCCATCCACAGCCGTGTTATCGATTGCTGAAACAAAGAAGCTGGCCGACGCTTTTCCAGTCGGAATCGTCACAGAAGAGGGAACTAAAACTCTGGACGGGTCGCTGCTTTGTAAACCAATGACAACGTCCCCACCATTCGTTGAATTGCGTGTCACCGTACCCACGGTGGCCTGGGGACCCGCGCCTTCACTGAGGTTGGTTTGAGCAAAACTCAACCTGATCATAGGCGTATCGTTATCCAGAATGGTCACGCTCGCGAAACCGCTCGAAAATCCACTCGTCGAGGCGGTCACAGAAACAATTGTCGGCGTCTCGATCAAATTATCATCCATTGCCTGCAAGGCGAAAGTCCACGAATTGGAACCGCCCGGAATCGTGACCGATGCTGGCGCTAGTCTAGTGTCCCGTAATTAGCTAGACATATTGGGTTTTCCGTGCAAAATTGGATTCATGGCGAAAATGGCGGCGGCGGTTCAACTCTCGGAGATCGACCGAAATCAACTCGGAACCTGGGTTCGAGCCCAATTCACT
>JBBQRQ010000002.1:0-137397 GCA_038214755.1 Verrucomicrobiota bacterium | reverse complement strand
CTGCCGTAGCGCAGGTTTTCAACCTGCGAGATGCCGCCAGAACGGGATACCTTCGAAACCTAAAGACTCTCTCTATTTGCGACGTTCAGCCGGTTTCAAACCGGCGATACAGCAGGATGCAATCCTGCGCTACGTGACCGCCACTTGACATCACACCGCGCGCAAATCCGTGGATTGCAATTCTACCAGGAACTGTCATTTTTTTTCCATGAACATGGCCGAATTGATGCGAGAGGTTTCCGGTTTGCCCACCGAACAGCAAAAGGAACTCGCTGCTTATTTGCTCCATTTGCGGCTCCAACATGACACCGCCTGGCGTTCGGAAATGACTCAGCGCATCGACGATCGTACGCCCTCAAATTGGGTTTCGCTCGATGATTGGAAAAAGGAAGTTGGAGAAAATGGGAAAGACTAATGCCTTATTACCGGGTCTTCATCGCGGCGGAGGTCATTTTGATTCTCAAAACCTGCCGGCGCCAGGAGCAGTTGCTCATGACGCGACTGTTCGATGAACTGGCAAACGACCCGTACCGCTCTGGCGATTACGTTGAGCGCGACGAAATCGGTCGTCCAATTCAAGTCCTTATTATCGGTCGGCAGGCAGTTTTCTTTTGGGCAGATCATGCGGTCAAAGAGGTGAAGGTAGTCGATCTGAAACCCGCTGGTGCCTGACTGCATAAATTGCGATCCAACCATCAAATCGTCTGGCTTAAAAATCCGCCATCGACACGGATGTCTGCTCCGGTCACGAAACCGCTCGCCTTCGCACTTGCTAAAAAAATAGCCGCGCCGATGAGTTCTTCCGCGCTCCCAAAACGGTTCATCGGCGTGTGGCCAAGAATGGAAGCGGCGCGAGCGGTAGGCGTTCCATCGTCGTTAAAAAGCAATTTGCGATTTTGTTCCGCTGGAAAAAATCCCGGAGTGATTGAATTCACTCGCACATTTTTCGTCGCCCATTCACGCGCCAAAAATTGCGTCAAATTTAACACTGCGGCTTTCGACGCGGAGTAAGCCACGATCCGCGAAAGTGGCGTGTGCGCCGAGACGCTGGCGATGTTGATGATGCTTCCTTTTCCTCGTGACACCATGCCCGGACCAAATTCCTGGCACGGCAACAAAACTCCGCCAACGAGATTCAAATCAAAATTGTTGCGCCAATCTTCAAGTGTGATTCTCTCAAAACTCTGTTCGCCAACGACGGTGACTTTCGGATCGTTTCCTCCAGCGGCGTTGACGAGAATGGTCACTGCGCCAAAAGTTTTTTCGATTTGCTCGCGAGCGTTTTGCAAACTTGCGCGCGACACCGCATCGGCGGGAAAAAATTCAGCCTCGCCCCCCGCCGCGCAGATTTTTTTAATGCGTTCCGCCGCGCGTTCGACATTTCGTCCGAGCAGCGCCACCTTCGCCCCCGCGCTGGCCAGCCCTTCCGCCATCGCGCCGCCGAGAACTCCGGTTCCTCCAATCACGACTGCGATTTCATTTTTCAAATCAAATAAATTCATGAGAAAATTTTTATCAGGAACTCAGGAACCCGGAAAAAAAGCAAGTTCTGTGCGGGTGAGCGCGGCGGGTAGCATCTGCCTCCGGCGGGTGTGAAAAACCCATTCGATGTTCAGCGTTGGATGTTCGATGTTCGACATTTTGAAAATTAAAACCAACGTCCAACACGGAACATCAAACAACGGACCTCGAATTAAGAAATGTTTTCGCACCCGCCGGAGGCAGATGCTACCCGGTATTTTCACATTCCCAATTCCCTGCTGGATACGCGCGCGAGCTTCCCCTAGCGTTTCTTTATGGATGCATTGGCGAAACCGGAAATAATTTTCACACACGAAAGCGATCTCGATGGATTTATTTCAGGAATCCTTTTGCAGCGGCTGGCAAAAAAAATATTTGGAATCGACGCGCCACTCGAAGCCCATCATTACAACAGTTGGAAAGTCCGCGATCTGCGGGAGAAGACGGCGTGGGTTTGTGATTTTACTTTTGAAGCGCGCACGGACAAATCCAATTGGTTGGTCGTCGATCATCACACGACGGAAGTTGCGCCGAAAAATGCGCGACTCATTCACGACACCGGCAAGTCAGCGGCACTTCTTTGCTACGAGTTATGCCGCGAACATGGGATGGGTTCGCCGGAATTGGATCGGCTGATTCATTTGAACAATGTCGCGGATTTATTTCTCGAAGATGAACCGGACTTCGTCATCGCCAACGATTACGCGAACCTGGTCAAGACGTATCAGTTTTGGAATCTTCACGCGCTCATCGAGGGCGAGTTGGAAAGAATGCTCGATCATCCGCTGCTGGAAGTCATGGCCGTCAAACGCCGCATCGAAGATCCGCTCGGCTTTGCCTGGAGCAAAAATAACGTTCGCGAAATCACTCCATCACTGGGCTACGTGGACACGGTGGTCGGCAACACGAATTTAATTGTGCATCAAATGTTGGAACAAAAAGCGACGCGGTATCCGGTGCTCATGACTTTGTTTCGCAAAGCCAACGGGACGATGGTCGTAAGTTTCCGCAGCAAAAACGGAGAGGCGTTGCCCGTCGCGCAAAAGCTGCAAGGCGGCGGTCACCCCAATGCTTGCGGCGCGACGTTGCCGCGTTCGGTGAAGTCCATTCCGGATGCGATTGATTACATGCAACAAGTTCTCAATCCTGCCTCGAAGAAAAATGTTCCGCTCCATAGTCTGGAGAATTTATTTGCGGGAATTGAGGCAGAGAAAAAATAATCCGGGCGCGAAGAGGTGAATACCCGCTTTTCCAAACAACTTATAAATTACGCGGTTCTCATTTCCTTTCTGAGCTGCGCGATTGCTTTTGCTGCGCCAAAGAAAATTGTGTTGATCGCCGGGCCACAGGATGACCATCCACTCGGCACGCACGAATATGAAAACAATGTTCGTCTGCTGAAACATTGCATCCAAAGTTCGCCAGATTTTGGCGGCGCAAAAGCGGAAATTTATTTCAACGGCTGGCCGGAAAACGCGGCGGCGCTCGATGATGCCGATACAATTTTTATCACCTCAGGCGGTTCGGATCGCAAGGAAACGGATCACCCGCTGTATGTCGGCGACCATTTTTCTCAACTCGAAAAACAAATGAAACGTGGCTGCGGCCTGGTGCTGCATCATTGGAGCACGTTTCATCCGAGCCGGGCGCACGATAAAATTACGGAATGGGTCGGTGGCTATTTTGATTATGAAACGGGAACGGGCGGCCCGACTAAAAAATGGTTTTCAAAAATTGAGAATCACACTTGGACGGCAACACCTGTCGCCACCACCCATCAAGTTGGTTTCGGTTTGAAGCCGTTTGATTTAACCGAGGAATTCTATTTCAACATTCGCTTTCGCGAAAAGGATCCGCGTCTCACGCCGATTCTGCTGAAAGACACCGTCGGCGATTCCAAAGAAAATGTGGTGGCCTGGGCGGTTGAGCGCGAGGGCGGGGGACGCGGGTTTGGATTTACCGGCGGACATTTCTACACGAACTGGTGGATTCCAGATTGTCGGAAACTTGTTCTGAATGCAATCGCCTGGACGGCGAAAATAGATGTGCCGCGTAACGGAATCGATTCGTCTCTAGGAAATTTTCAATCACCGGCTTCACAAAAAATTAAAGCTATCATCAATCCCACGCCAGTTTCTCCGGCGAAAATTCCTCCTCTCAATTCCAATAAAAAAATTCGGCCGCCCAATTTGGAAAAGGACAGCGGTAAAGTCGCAAAAGAAGAAGCATGGAAAGACAATCGCTGGAACCAGACTGATAGCGGGCAATTCTTCAGCTCACTTTTACCGACGCCAAATGGCACGGTGCTAAAAGGTCTTTCCATTAAAATCGGTGAACATGATGAAGGCGCAGTTTGTTACGACACCGCATCCGCCAATCTTCGCGCGGCATGGACGGGAAAGTTTCTCCAATTCGATCCGGCCCGTTATGGATTAATTAAAAGCCCGACCATGGCGGGCGAATTTCAGTTTGCGGTCTCCGGCGAAAGCGGCTGGGACGCGAAGCCGCAATATCGAGGATTGTATCTCAACGACAAACGCGTCGTGCTTTCCTACGAACTGAATGGAATTTCAATTCTCGAATCGCCGTGGTTCGAGTCGGGGGAAGAAACGTCAGCGTTCACTCGGACATTTCAAATTGAAACTAAAGGTAGGGCGCGTCACTCCGTGCGCGCCGAAACCGATCAAACCAACGAGCTTCGGCGCGCACGGAGTGACGCGCCCTACCTTGGCCCCAACAGTTTGTATGTTCTGGAAGTAAAAGGCGCGCACGCCGAGCAAAAAAATATTGATGGCTATGAAATCGGTGTTCTCAAAAAAGATGGAAAATTATTGGCTGCTGCGGTCGTCGGAAATGCGGGCGCACAACTAAATTTCGCGGACAACGGTCGTCTCGTTCTTAAATTCCAATCGGCAAGAAAAACGCGCTCGTGCAAATTATTCATTTGGACGGGCACCCCCGCCGACTTTCCGAAATTTGTCAGGCTCTTGAAGAAAAGTTCCTCGCCGGAAAATTTACAGAAGCTAACAAAACCCGGTGAACCGCGTTGGAAAGAAATCATTACCACGAAAGGAGAAGTTTCTTCAAGTGCGACCGAACCTTACGTGGTCGATACCATCACCGTCCCCTACGAAAATCCTTACCGAGCCTTGATGTTTCTTTCGGGCGTCGATTTTTTTCCCAACGGAGACGCCGCCGTTTGTTCCATTCACGGTGACGTCTGGGTCGTCAGCGGAATCGACGACAAATTGCAAAATATAAAATGGAAACGTTTTGCCACCGGCCTCTTTCAACCGCTCGGTTTAAAAATTGTAAATGGCGAGGTCCACGTCCTGGGTCGCGATCAAATTACAGTTTTGCACGACCGTGATCACGACGGAGAAGCTGAATTCTACGAAAACTTTTATAATGGAATTCAAACATCCGAAGGCGGTCATGATTACGTGACCTGTCTCGAAACAGACAGGCAGAAAAATTTTTATTACGTTGATCCGGCGGGCGTGCATCGCGTTTCGCCAGACGGTCGGAAACAGGAAACAATTGCCACCGGCTGGCGCAATCCAAATGGAATGTCGGTCAGTCCTGAAGGCGTCATCACCGTCGCGCCGCAAGAGGGAAACTGGACGCCGACCTCCGCGATTTTCGAAGTGAAGCCGTCCGGCTTTTACGGTTTCGGCGGGCCGCAAATCACTTCGGCACGACCGCTGGGTTACGACGCGCCGCTCTGCTGGATTCCTCACATCATGGATAATTCCACCGGCAGCCAACTCTGGGTCACGAGTGATAAATGGGGGCCGCTTGCAGGACAAATGCTCAACCTCTCCTTCGGTCGTTGCTCGATGATGCTCGTCTTGCGCGAAGTCGTGGATGGGTGCGCGCAAGGAGGCGTTGTGCAAATGAAACCTCGTTTTCTCTCCGGCGCGATGCGCGGAACGTTTCGCAAACAGGACGGACAACTTTATGTGGTCGGCTCGACCGGCTGGCAAACGAGCGCAATTCGCGACGGCAGTTTTCAACGCGTTCGCTACACCGGAAAAAATGTAAACCTTCCTCTGCAATTAAAAGTTCAACAGAACGGAATTCGACTCACCTTCAGCGATCCTCTGGAAAAAGAAACGGCGGAAGACCCCGGCAGCTACGGCATTGAACAATGGAATTATCGCTACTCGAAAGATTACGGCTCAAAGGAATATTCCGTCAGTTCGCCGGAAGAAGTCGGCCACGATGCGATGGATGTGAAATCAGCGAAATTGCTGGCGGGCGGTCGCACCGTTTTTTTGGAAATTCCAAATCTTCAACCGGTCATGCAGATGCAGATTCAATACAACGTAAACGCGGCTGATGGAAAAACGATTCGCGGCGAAATTTTCAACACGATCAACCGGCTTGGAGCGGAGAAAAATTAAATTGGCAGACCCAACTCATTAACCCAATGCGAATGTCTTCGTGCATTTGCCGGTTAAATCGGCTCGTCGTAAAAAGTTAACCGCACATTTTGCCGTTGGTTTTCAAGCTTCCAAAGATAAACTTGGGATGAGTCCAGCATGAGCGACGTCACGCAAATTCTGGGGCATCGAACAGGGCGACGCCAACGCCGCTGATGAATTACGGCGGCTTGGTGACTTCGACAAACTGGGAAAGTGATCGGCCGCATCCAATCGTTCGGGGAAGATGCCACGAATGGCAAATCAAGGGACCTATGTTCGCATGAAGATGCTGCCGAGACTGCATTTATTTGAATTGGAGGATCAGTCGTGGTTCCCCGCGACGATTCGCGATCTGGCCACGGATTACCTGCACTTCCTGGAGGCGCGGTTTGCGCTGCACCGGCCTGCGGTGCCGCTGGTAGCCGAAGCGTTGCGACTCAGCAGGACCACGCACGTCGTTGACCTATGCTCCGGCGGAGGCGGCCCGATACCCGCGCTTCTCCATGCACTCGCAGCGGACGGAATGAAGCCGCATGTCACTCTCACGGATCGATTCCCGAACATGCCGGCGTTCCAACGGGCGGGAGATGAATCGAATGGACAGATTTCCTTTCACTCCGAACCAGTGGATGCGCGAGCGGTCCCCCCTGAACTGCATGGATTTCGCACCATGTTTAACTCGTTCCATCACTTTGCGCCGAGCGACGCGCTCGCAGTGCTGCGTGATGCTGTGGACGCACGGCAGGCAATTGGCATTTTTGAAATCCCAGATCGCAGCTTGCGCACACTGCTGCCGTTACTCTTGCTGACGCCCATTCTGGTTGCGGCAGCGACGCCGTTCATCCGGCCGTTATGCTGGCGGCGTTTGCTCTGGACATACGTGTTTCCGCTGGTCCCGCTGACCTGTTGGTGGGACGGAGTCGTGTCGCAGTTGCGCGCATATTCGGCGCCGGAGCTTCAACGCTTGGCCGAGGCTACCGGGGCCAGGACGTATTCCTGGCGTTCAGGTCGAGTGCCGATTGTATCAACTCCCGGCTACCTCACGTATCTGATTGGCTCTCTTAACGAAAGTGAAGATTATCGAAGTCTAGCTTCTCAAGAGGACGGAGTAGGCGCCGACATCGGCGACAGTACATGAATTTTCTGTTTGGCGGTGTGACCGCATTGTTTCTCGCCATGAGCATCGCTGCGCTCATTCATTTGCGATGGGCGCGCCGATTGCCTGCGCTCGGGGAGTTGCCCGCTTCTCCCGATGAAGGGCGGGTCCGGTGTTCAGTGGTCTTGGCGGCGCGCAACGAGGAAGACCGCGTTGAGAACACGATTCGCCATTTGCTTAACCAGTCGGGCGTGTCAGTGGAAATCATCGCGGTGGATGACCGCTCGTCAGATCGAACGGGTGCCATCCTCACTCGTCTCGCGACGGAAGACCCGCGCGTGCGAGTCATTCGGGTGGAGACCCTGCCGGAGGGTTGGCTGGGAAAGTGTCACGCTTGTCATGTCGGCGCCAGCGCGGCCACGGGCGACTGGATTCTTTTCACGGATGCCGATTGCTGGTTGAAGCCCGATGTGATCGCGCGCGCGTTACAGGTGGCGCGACGTGATGGAGTTGATCACATAACGCTTACTCCGGGAATCGTGCTGGAGAGCTTTGGCGTCCGGGCGTGGTATCTCCTGTTCCTGACGAGCTTTCTAAGCTGGATCGCCGGCGTGAATCGCAACCGGCCCAAGGCGTATCTCGGGATCGGCGCCTTCAATCTGGTGCGTGCCTCCGCCTACCGCCAGTGCGGCGGCTATGAAGCGTTGCGCTTGACGGTGGTGGATGACATCAAGCTCGGCCTGCTCCTGTGTCGCGCCGGCAAAAGGACGCGTGGCTTTCTCGGCGCGAACGACATCGAGTGTCATTGGGGCACGACGCTGCGGGACATGATCCGGGTGATGGAGAAGAATTATTTTGCGGTGCTGGACTTCAGGCTTTGGTTGGTGCTCATGGGCAGCGTGGCCATGACTCTCGTTCTCTGTACTCTGGTCGTTGGGCTGGTGATGGGGACTGCGGTGGGTTTCGCGGCCGTACTGTCGCCGCTTTCGCTGATTCTGCCGGCAGGAATCCTGGCGCGGCGGCTGGGCTGGTCCTGGCATTGCGCTCTGGGCGTGCCGTTCATGATACCCGTGTTCCTGTATGCCTTGCTCAACTCGACTTTCGTGACACTGCGTCAGGGCGGCGTCCGCTGGCGCGACACGTTTTATTCGATCGAGGAGTTGCGTGCTGGCGGGGTGAGATAACCAATGGCGTGAACGCGATCGAGGCGGTCTGCTGACACGCGCCGCGTCTTCACGGTTCTCTCCTCCAAACAATTGTCCCGCTACAACGTTGAGTCCCGCAGAAATTAAATGTGTCAGCCCTGCCTGCGCTTTCCATTCCAATTGCGGATCGAACGCCCTCAAATTGGCCTTGCATAAATGTTTTGAAACACCTTGTCAGACGTTTCACCGGCGCGATTCGGATCGAGGATGGTAATTCCATCTTTGCCAAATCGCGCGGTGACGGGCGCGCCTTTGCCTTCTTGCAAATATTTGAAATTCAAATCACGCACGATGGCAGCCGCGTGGACGATGGCGGATCATTCTCGCAACCAATCCTCAACCCGCAGGTCTGGAATTCTTTGAAAGTCTTGCCGGTTGCCGGATAACACCGTGCCGCCATGAGCGAGCGCGATGCTGCCAATTTTCAAATCCATGGTGCCAACGCGCAGACGCTGCGCGCGCAACCGGGCGAAAATGTCAGCGGCAGCGGCGTCCCACGGCAGGACTGTCCACGCCGCGTAGAATTCAATCCGCCGCTGCAAGCGCGCGTGGGCGGCTATCTGCCGATGCGGGTCAGCCTCTTGATGAATCTGCGCCAGCCATCCGCGGAATTGTTCTTCGGCGGAAATAATGGTCGCGGCCGGTTCTTGACGCCGCTCCAGAAGACGCGCTTGCAGTCTGGCTCCGGCAGGTGAGCCGCGATCAAGTTCCGACAAATGATCGGTATCCAGAACGACCATGGGCGCTCTGGTCGGTGCCGGTGCGGTAATCGCGCCCCAGACGGTTTGTTTCCTCGAAGCCGGGGTCGTCTTTGGACAACCCGAAGGTGGAGCGCCAGTCGAGGGCCGCCGGGCGCGCGCTTCGCAGCAGGCTGGCCAATGCTTCGAGGCGCTCCTCCAAGGTGCTGACCCGATCTTCCAATGTGACTGGCATGGGTTGAATCTATCCGCTTTGCCCGGCGCGGCAAAGACAAAAGTCGGGCCGAGCCGTTCGAGCGCAAATAGGCTCACCACACGAAAAGAAAATGAGACGCAGCGAAAATTTTTCAGGGGAGCGCACGCGCCTCGCGGGCAGTGTTCCGCGCCCTCGCGGAACACACGAGCGCGTGACATTTCCAAGCGCTCTTAAATTACGAGCGCCTCAATCCGACCCGCGAGGGCGCGGGTCGGAACACGCGGGCGCGTGTGCTCCCCGCGAAAAGAAAAATTGGGTGAGCCTTTTTGCCGGGTTTTGGCTCATGTCGGGGTGGAACACGCTGAACATGATTTTATGAAAAAACCTAAACCTGATCCGAACACTCATTCTCGCGGGCAGCCTCCTGCTGCAACTCAGCACTCTGTTTTCACTCGCGCGGCGCGTCTGGGGAGGTGGGCCTCTCCTTTGATCCCGGCTCTGGCGTCAGCGGCACGGTGAACGCCGTCGTGCTGCAACCGGATGGCAAGGTGATCATTGCCGGAGCGTTTACCACGGTCAAAGGCCTCGCGCGCCCCGGTATCGCCCGGCTCAACGCCGACGGCAGCGGCGACAGCAGTTTCAATCCGGCGGCATCGTTCGGCGTTTTAAATGTCAATGTACTAGGTGTAGGCCAGCGCACTGAGAAGTGCTTCGGATTGGCGGGAAAGTTTTGTGAACAAAAAAGAAACGACGTATCCGGCGTGGCGGTTTCCGTCGCAGGAAACGACGACTCCTGTGCAATGCACTTTTTTGGAATCCGGGTATTCCAAGTCAATCGACATTTCGCTCCAGATGGGAACCGCATCCGCGACGCGGAATTCAATGCCGCTTTTTAAAATTCGAACCGCGTCCGAGGAAACAGTAAGACGGGTGTGGGGATGGGTTTGGTGTGAGTGAGAGGTGTTGATCTTTTTTGCGCTCATATTTAATCCAACCTTAGCACCGATTAAAGAGCCGTCCAATTTTTTTACCACTCGATTACGGCTGCCCCCCACGTGAGACCAGCGCCAAACACTACAAGCAGGACAAGGTCGCCCCGATGAATTTTCCCCGCCGCGACCGCTTCATCCAACGCGATTGCGACCGAAGCGGCGGAGGTGTTTCCATATTTTTCCACGTTCACAAAAACTTGTTCCGGTGTTGCGCCCAGCCGCTCGCCCACGGCATCGATGATGCGGCGATTGGCTTGATGCGGGATGACGCATTTAATTTGCGAAATATCAATTTCACAGCGGCGCAACGCTTCCTGCGCGGCGGTGTACATGGCGTTGACCGCGCTCTTGAAAGTTTCTTTGCCATCCATCCGCAAGAAATGCCGCCCCGCCGCAACCGATTCCAATGTCGCGGGACAACGACTGCCGCCGCCAGGCATGGAAAGAAGTTCGGCCTTCGAGCCGTCGCAGCCCATGCACACGGTGAGCAACCCGTGCGCGTCGGGGCGATGTTGCAAAATCGCGGCGCCTGCGCCGTCTCCAAAAAGGACGCAGGTGTTGCGATCTTTCCAATCAACGATAGAAGAAAGTTTGTCCGCGCCTACGACGAGAACGGTGTCGTAAGTGCGGGACATGATAAATTGCTGGCCGATTTCCAGGCCGAAAATAAATCCTGAACAGGCGGCCTGGATGTCAAACGCGGCGGCCCGGCGCGCGCCAATTTTTTGCTGAACGAGACATGACACCGAAGGAAACGGCATGTCGGGGGTGATCGTCGCGACGATGATCAATTCGATTTGTTCGGCGGAAACATTCGCGCGCTCCATCGCGGCAAGGGCGGCTTTGGCGGCGAGGTCGGAAGTAAATTCGTCGGCGGCGGCGAGGCGCCGCTCTTTTATTCCGGTGCGGGTGGTGATCCATTCGTCGGTGGTATCGACCATTTTTTCCAACTCGGCGTTGGCCAAAACGCGGGACGGAACATATGACCCAACCGCGGTGATGGAACAGGTTCGCCCCTGAAAATTGTGGAGGGCTCGCGGGTTTTTAAATTTCTTTGCGGAAGTCATGCTACTTTCGCGGGAGCCAGCCGAGCGTTGGCTAAGGCGATTTCATTTTCGATCACACGATTGATTTGGTGCTGGATCTGTTCGCTCGTGATTCGAATCGCATTCATGATGGCGCGTTCGCGAGCGGAGCCGTGGGCTTTCATAACAATTCCATTGAGACCGAGCAAAGGCGCGCCGCCATACGCGTCGGGGTCCATGCGCTTTTTAATCGTGCGCAGTGCATTTTGCGCCAGCACCGCGCCGAGCATTCGTTTGGGATTTCTGGTGAGTTCGTCTTTGAGCCAGGCGCTCATTCCTTTGGCAAAACTCTCGATGGTTTTCAAAACAATGTTGCCGATGAATCCGTCACACACGACAACATCAACGTGATCGTGAAAAAGATCGTGACCCTCAACGTTCCCAATAAAATTTAAATCAATCTGTTTGCAAAGCTTGAAAGTTTCGAGCGTGAGTTCGTTGCCTTTGTTGTCTTCGGTGCCATTGCTCAAAATTCCGACGCGCGGTTTTTTACGGCCAAGAATTTCGCGGGAATAAACGCTGCCCATGACGGCGAAATGCAACAGATGCAGCGGCCGGCACTCGATGCTTGCGCCTGAATCCAGGAGAACGAATTCATTTTTCGCGGTGGGGATGACCGTGACGATGGCGGGGCGATCCACGCCCGGCAACTGACGCAAACGAATGGTGGAAGCAGCCACTAAGCCGCCGGTGTTACCTGGAGAAATAATGGCGTCGGCTTTTCCTGCTTTGACCAGTTCGACCCCGCGAAGAATGGAGCAATCTTTTTTGCGGCGGAGACCTTCGACCGGTTTGTCCTCCATCGTGAGAACCTGAGTGGCATGCACAATTTTCAGGCGGTGATCCTGAAATTGGCTGGAGGCGAGCGCGGCTTGAATTTCCTCCTGTTGGCCGACGAGAAACAATTCACTGATTTTCGCATTGGAGGCCAACGCAAGCTTGACTCCATCGATGATGACGCCGCACCCGTGATCGCCACCCATGACATCGACTGCGATTCGCATAAATAAAAGAGCGCAGAAGGAACGAATCCGTCCGCGCTCCCTAAAACGAATTAAGCGGCTGCTTTGATGGTCTTGACCTGGCGGCCTTTGTAAAATCCGCAGGCGGGACAAACCCGATGCGGGAGGGTAGGCGCGGCGCATTGTGGACAGACGCCCAGTTGCGGCAATTTCAAGACGCTGTTGTAGGCGCGGCGCATACGCTGGCGGCTTCGAGACGGTTTACGTTTGGGAACACCCATAATTTTATAATTTCAGTTTATTTAATTCCGCCCAGGCTGACGCGAGTTCCTCACTCTGACCCAGCCCGTTCGGTTCTTTTCCGGAGGTGACAGGATGATTTTTCAGTCCGCCGCACTCATTTTCGCACAACGGATGTTGCGGAAAGGCCAGGAGAATATCTTCGCGAATATGAGGCGTCAAGTCCACGCAATCTCCCACCACTTCCACTTTTTCTTCGCCTTCCAGCGGCAGATGAATGGCCCAATTTTTGAAGTCCAATTCGCGGCGAAAAGGTTTCAAGCAACGGGCGCATTCGCATTCCAACGTCAAATGCAATTTGCCGTGCGCTAATAAATTTCCGTCGAGCCGCTGAATCTCCAGGTCATATTGCAGCGGGTAATTCGCATGGATTAATTCATCGACTTCATTCAATTCTAATTCTTCCACCGGCAAATCGCCTTTCAAAATGGCATCTTTATGTTCGAGGTGACGAAGGTTGACGAGTAGCGACATAACGGTCTCCTTTTGCATTCCGAAGTTCTGACAAGCCAGTTCAGGACTTGCTCAACTTTGTTTTCAGTGCGGCCTGCACGTGCGCGGGAACGAAAGAACTGACATCACCGCCCAATCGCGCAATTTCCTTCACGATGCGCGAACTGAGAAAAGTGTAGGTGTCTTTGGGCATCATGAAAATCGTTTCCACTCGCTCGTTTAATTTACGGTTCATCAACGCGAGTTGAAATTCAAATTCAAAGTCGGACACGGCGCGCAGCCCGCGAACCACCGCCTGACCTGAACGGCTTTCGACATAATCCACAAGCAACCCGTCGAATGAATCGGCTTCGACCTGTGGCAATTCCGCGATGGCTTTTTTCACCAGAGCAAGCCGTTCGCGCAGATTGAACAGCGGATTTTTGCTTTCGTTTTTGGCGACGGCCACGATGACCTTGTCAAAAAGTTTGGTGGCGCGCTGGATGACATCGAGATGGCCATTGGTGAGAGGATCGAAACTGCCGGGGTAAATGACCGTGCGCATGGGGCGAATTTATCAGCGAGAAATTAATTGCCTACTGAAAAAGTGACGTGCCCGCTCAGGCAGCGGGGCTTTCTGGATGGTTCGCGGAGCGACTGAAACAAGTTGAAAAAAATCAGTTGAAAGTCTTTTTCTCCGTTTTAAAAACCCAGAACAGGTTATTTGCGCAGGCCGACCAACGGGCGGCGACTTACGGTTCAAGAGCAGGCTCTTGCAGATAGCTTGCAAGACGGCGCAGCAAACGATGATGACGCTCCGTCGAGATCGAACCAATATCTCCAAGGAACTCTGACGCGGGGAGGAGCGCGAGAAACCCGAGCCGGATGAGCGAAGTGTCCATCAAGCGGCTCGAATCGAAGTCCGCGTCCGTTATGGCAATGACCTCATCAAAATCAGCAACTCGGTGACGCAACTGCCGGCTGATACCGCACACCAGCAGATCGCCGAACGGCGGCATGACGCGCAAAACGATCGCCGGGCGGTTTTTGTTTTTGCCGTCCGCCTGCGGAAAGGGCGTCAGCACTACGTCGCCTTCTTTCATCGGGGATTGCTGTGAATGCGGACGAGGCTGGCGGGGTAATCCGGCTCATCGTCTGAGTATGCACGGGCCAAACCGGCTTTGGAGAGCGCGGACCAGTCCTGTCGTTCTGTATTGGCAGATGGATCGGGAAGAATCGTAACCAGAAGCCGTGCCGCAGAAGGCAACTGAAAAGGCTCGTCCAGTTGAATGTTCTTTCCGTCAAAATGTGCGGTAAGGGTAACGGTTTTCATGCGCTTATCCTACTTGCCTGCTCCAATACGAGCAAGCGCTCAAGTCGCCCAAGGGCCGGATGAATCGCCAACGCAAAATTGTAATCATGCGATGACACCAGCGAGACCCGACAAAAAAAGATCGCGTGCATGAAATGCGGGATGCGGGTTGTTGCGAGAGAACGAAGATGTTAAATCACGATTTCCAAAATGCTAATTTTGTCGCAGCGCACTCAGGATTTTTAAAATTTCGCTCTGAAAAACTTCCGCCGCGTCCTGACCAAATGGCGAATTCTCCACTTCGTATCCGCCCTTCGGCCACTCCTCCGCCGTCGCCATGTAGGCCATGCGCCCGTTGGTGTAACCGGACATAAACGTCATTGGAAAGGGCGACGCTTTTTTTATCGCCAGACCTGTTTCTGCAAATGGCTCAATGTTACAACCGACCATGGCCACATCGCCGAACGTGACAAAATGCGTGCGCACTCCGGCGTTGCTTTTGCCGCCAAAATCATCGGCCATGCGCAATTGAATGTCCGCGCGGCGCGCCATATAAGTCGCTTCGGTGATCGCAACTGTATCGTTCTTCTCGCGTGCGACTGTCAGTTTTTGTTTCCAAAATTCCAGTTTTTCAGCAGCGGTTGTTTTTTCCGGGAGGCCTTCGCGCAATGGAACGGAAATTTCTTTCTCCATCACGCGCAAGGGAGTCGTTTTGAGCGGAGGAAATTCGCAATCGTACATGCCGAGGGGCGCGCCGGAGGGAATCACTTCACGAAATTTCGGCGTGGCCGGAATACTCTTCAAACTCAACGCGATTTTTGCCACTTCATGTCCAAGGATTGCGCCAAGTTTTTTGTAAACGGAAGTGTCCGCAATAAAACTTTGCAGCGGCCCTTGATCGCCCGCTGCGCCTTGCAGAAAAAAACATTTTCCGCCGAGCGCCGCCTCGACCACACGTTTCATCGCGCCGGGATAATCGGGCGTAATCACTCGGCAAGGGGGGCCCATGATCGTCGCGTGGCAGGCGAAGTTCACCAGTGTCGCCAAAGTTTTTCCGTCGAGCAAATCCAGTTTCACGAGGAGAACTTCGTGATCGCAAGTGCCGTCGGGATTGATTCCGAGAAATCGTTCACCGCTCGCCGTGACCGCGCGACGATTGGTGTTGATGTGACATTGGCCGCGTCCAGCGCGCGCTTCAATCGGCTGCAAATTCGCCATCGCTTCCATGGCCGCTTCGGCCGCCCAGCGCGCCAGATTTTCAAACCACGGCTCGACCATCTCGAAACCTTTTTCGATCCAACTTTTATACGGCACCGGCCCGGAATGAGTGTGCGTGGCCGAGGCGCGAATATTTTGAATCGGAATTTTTATCGCGTTGCTCACGGCTTTGCGAATTTGATCAGCGCGTTGGTTGGTCAGAATTTGAATGTCAACATCGAGCACGATTGCCGTCGTCGTGTGGTCCGACAACGCCAACGCCGTCACCCACAAATCCATGTCGATGCCCTCCGCCTGTTCGTGCTTCTGCGCGCCCCAGCCTCCATGCGCGATGTTCGGCGGTGGATTGATGCAGCGACGTCCTGTGCCCGCCAAATTATTTTGTCCCGTGTTCATTCTTTTCTTTCGCTCGAAAAATTATCTCGCCTGCGCTTCGATCTGATCACGGCGACCAGCCGCGTAGGCTTCGAAGACCCGTTGGATTTCGTCGCGGACCTGCCGGAAGATTCTTAATCTCTCTGCCTCCGTTCCTTCCGCTGTTGCCGGATCGAAAAAACTCCAATGGTGACGATTCACCTGTCCCGGAAAATTTGGACACGCTTGATCCGTGTTTCCACAAACGGTGATGACCGTCTCAATTTTTTTATCCAGAAATTGATCGAGGTGCTTGGAGCGGTGTTGCGAAATATCAATCCCGATTTCCGCCATCACTTTGATCGCGAGAGGATGGACGCAACCGCCGGGTTTGCTGCCCGCGCTTTGCACGTCGAGAAGGTCGCCCGCTTTCGCTCGCAAAATTCCTTCGGCCAAATGGCTGCGACAGGAATTTCCCGTGCAAAGAATGAGAACGGTTGGTTTTAAAATCTTATTCATCCGATGGAATTTTCGATGAGGCCGTGCAGCAATTTTGTTCGCGGACGCATTGGCAAGCGAACTTCGCCGCAATCGCTCCCAGAATCGGCGCGGCCAAATAAATCCAGAGATGTTCCAGGTGGCGGGAGACAATCGCGGGCGCGAGCGAGCGGGCGGGATTCATTGACGCGCCGGAAATCGGTCCGGCGAACATCGCTTCCAACCCGATCACTGAACCGATGGCGATGCCGGCCGTCACGCCCTTTTCTTTCGCGCCGGTGGAGACGTTGAGGATGACGAGCATCAAAAAAAATGTGAGAATAAATTCCAGAACAAACGATTGCCAGTCCGTGCCTGCGGGCATCGTGGCGCCGAGTAAAATATTTTTTGGAAACAGTAATCGCAACACGATGCTGGCCGTTATTGCGCCGAGGCACTGGCTGACGATATACGGCAAAACGAATCGCCCTTCCAAACGGCGCGCCACCCAAAAACCAATCGTGACCGCCGGATTGAAATGAGCGCCTGAGACATCGCCGAAGGTGTAAATCATCGACAGAATAATCAGCCCAAAGGTGAGCGAAATCCCGACGTGCGAGACGCTCCCGTGGCTGACTTGATCGATGACGATTGCGCCTGTTCCGGCGAAGACCAACGCGAAAGTGCCGAGAAATTCGGAACAATATTTCTTCATCGGCAGCATGAGAATTGACCAGGAGCGGATAAGGCAAGAGAAGATTTTTATCGGGGTAGCATCTGCCTCCAGCGGGTGCGAATTCACTTTCGATGTTCAGAGCGTAGCGCAGGATTGCATCCTGCCGTATCGCCGGTTTGTAACCGGCAAGACGTTCCAAAAACCCGGCGCGTTTGAACGTTTAAATTCACGCAGGTTTGAAACCTGCGATACGGCAGCTTGCAAAGCTGCGCTACGAATTGGCGGGCCAGAATTATTGAATGAAGAATTTTCGCACCCGCCGGAGGCAGATGCTACCCCCCCCGCGTTTTTGCAGTCATAAATTTTCTCGCAGTGATTTCATTTTTCGCTATGGTGGAATTATGAATACCACCACGCAAAATCTTCCCAACCAGGATCGACGAAAGTTCATCGGGCAACTTTCTTGGGCCACGCTGTTCCTCACGGTTCCGGGCGCGTTCGCGGAGGAGCTGGTTCGCACACCGCGCCAAACCGAAGGCCCTTTCTATCCCGACCATCTTCCTCTCGACACCGACAACGATCTCGTCATCGTCAACGACTCGGTGACTCCGGCGGTGGGTGAGGTCACCTATTTGAGTGGGCGAATACTCGATTCTCGCGGCGACCCCATTCGCAATGCGCTCGTCGAAATTTGGCAGACGGACAAGAACGGCGTTTATTTACACAGCGGCAGTAACCAGCATGAAACGCGCGACACAAACTTTCAGGGGTTCGGACGATTTTTCACCGGCTCGACGGGCGAATATCTTTTTCGCACGATCAAACCTGTTCGATATCCTGGTCGAACTCCGCACATTCATTACGCGGTGAAACTTAAAGGGCGGGAAAAATTCACGACGCAATGCTACGTCGCGGGAGAAGCTCAGAACGAAAAGGATTTTGTGCTTAACGCCATCAAAGACGCGAAAGCAAAAAAATCTGTCATCATCCCATTTGTCCCAATGAAAAATTCGCGCGCCAACGAACTCGCCGCGCGTTTCGATATCGTGATGGGATTCACGCCGGAAGCGTAGCAGGCAGCCGATGACGTGAGTGGAGGTCTTGGTCGCCCACCGGCCATCGCAGCCAAGGCCCGGTAGGAACGGCGATCTCCTGATCGGCTCGGAAGAAACGTTTCGCTGGCCACGAGCCGATCAGTAGATCGGCGTTCCAGCGGCGGCGGCTACGGAACCAAGCAAAAAATTTTAAGGCTTTTTCACGAAGCCGTGTTTAACGAGCTTCAATTCGCCCTCCACCACTAAACCGACTTCTGGCGCATAAAGTTTATACTCGGTGCCAGGTTCGATGGGTGTGGTTTCTTTTACTTTTAAACAATTTTTGAAATCGCCCGCGGGAGTTTTCACCGCTTCAGTGATGGAAATATTCTCTCCGCGATCCATCGCGATTTTCGGAGCGCGCTCCTGATAATAGCGGTCGCCGACTTTGAGTTCGCCGGGAATCATGATCCCATGTTTTGCCCCATTCTCGCCCGCGTGCCAGGAACCCTCGTGAACAACCTTGCCATCTTTGTAAATGTCCACGTCTTCGCCGAAGTAATAGGCGTTTTTTGTATCGACACCGATGGCGAAATAATTCCGGGAGATTTCAACGACTTTGCCGTCCATCTTTTCATTTTCTTCGACGACGCGCGTTTCAACACCGTCAATTTTTTTCGTCTCGTTGAGAACGGTGATGGTCAACACGGTTTTCTTTCCATCCTCCTCGCCTTCGAGCACGAGTTGATAGCCCGGCTCCAGAATGAAATAAGTATTGCGGCCGGTGCTGGAAAATTTTTCATCGGGCGGAGTGAGATTATCTTTCCAACTCTCTTTTTTTTCTTTGGCGAAATTTGTGGTCGGAGCGAGAGCAGCGGCAACCAACAGAAGCGAAGCAATAGTTTTGTGATTCATAATGGTTTTATTAAAACAGTTCTACGGAGTTGTTTGGGACAATCTGAGGCGCAAATCTTTTAAATCTTTTCCCAATGCGTAGGGCGCTTCAGGTTGGGAAAGATATTTCAGACCCATGTTCTGCAAATCTTTACCCGCTTCTCTCCAGGCGTCCTTAAGAACGGGATTATCAATCTCATTATGAAGTTGATCAACGAGCGCCAGCCGCTGGGCGATGAGTTGCGCATCTCGCGCCGTCGGATTTTTTTCATTTTGAAAACCGTCCTGATTCAAGTCTTCAATCAACTCGCGGCGTTGGCCGAAGGGCAAGGCGGGATCGGTAATCGCTTTGTGCCAGAACGCAGTGGCCTGCTCATCCGCGCCGGCAAAACTCAACGCGTAACGCACGAGCGGCTCTTTTTTCGACGGATCAAGAGTCGCGTCCTGATAAGCTTGGGCAATCGCCGGCAAGGCTTGCACGCCCATCGTCTGCTGCAAATATTGCAACGCGCCGCGATCAATCCCGCCATCGGAACGAATCAATTGAGTCTGCGCCAGCGCGGTCAAACTGGCATCGCCGTAGAGGGCCAACACGCCGTAAAGATATTCGCGGTCGTATTTGTCGAGGCCGGACGCGTTGGCGGCGAGAGGAGCGGAGAGCAATTCGCGCGCGGCATGGAGGCTGATGTCGCGATATTTGTTCGGGGCCATTTCCTGCAAGGCGCGAGCGAGGTAGGCGACTTCTGCGCCGCGCCCGGTCCCGCCCAAAATTTCCGCCAATAATTTTTCCGCGTCGCTTCCGCCAATCTGTTTCACCGCGTCGAACAAACCAAAGCGCAACGACGGCGGCAGCACAAAATCCGTCGCCATCTTTCCATCTTTGGACTCTTTTTTATTGAACCCTGATTCGTAATCGATCTCTTCGTTGCGCAGCAGAAATTCCCGAATGGCCGGCAGCGCGGATGGGCCGAGCGCGATGAGAATTTCAAACTGGTGAATGGCGAGGCGGGTGTTTTTGTTCTGGCCGACGCCGGAGGAAATTTTAATTTTCTGAAGGCGGTCAATGATTTCGCGCGGACTAATTTCTTCTTTCACGCCAACGAATTTCGTTTTCTCAATCACCGATGGAGCCGCTCTTTTACGGCTGCGCGCGCTGTCCAACCCCGTCTGCAAAGCGGACTTCTCATTCTCCCAAAGTGCCCGTTCGCGCAGGAGTGTTTGCGCAGAACGTTGCGAAACCATTGTCCACGCGAAAACAAATCCAACAGCGCCCGCACAAAGAATAAAAATTATTTTTTTCATAACATCTGAAATCTTCCCGATCACGAATGGCGAACGCAAAATTTGCAGATTCAGGATGAACCGTCAATGACACCGCGATTACAGTATTGTCATCTTTCGCAGCGCCAACGCACAGAGCGGCAAAGTCGCAAACCTCTCGGAGCGCCGGTTTGCAACCGGCTTAACCGAACCGATTCAACTGAGACAGCAACGTCCAAAGACCGGAGCGCGGAATTTATTCCGCTTCAACTCGAACACGACTTACGATCACCGCGCACCAAACAGCGTGTCACCCGGAAGCGGAATAAATTCCGCGCTCCTTCGCACCATCAGCCCGTCGCCGCTCTGGCACGTAGCGAACTGAATCGTTCCGGCTTGGTCTCGGCGCATTGACGCAAAGCCGGTTGCAAACCGGCGCTCCGTCACGGATGGCCGACGAGTTCTATTTGCCCACGCTCGCGTGGGTCTGCTAAAGTTTTCGCATGGAAATTTTTCGACGCATTTTAACCACCGCTGTCGAAGGCGGCGCTTCCGATGTTCACATCAAAATCGACAACCCGATTGTCTTTCGCATCAACCGCAACTTAGTCGCCATCGAAGCGCCCGCTCCCACCGCGCCGTGGATGCAAACGGTCGTGGACAATATCGTTCCCAAACATTTGACAAAACGTCTCGAGGAAGATCACGAAATTGATTTCTCCTATTTCCTCCCCGGCGTCGGACGATTCCGCACAAACCTTTTTCAACAGCGCGGTCAATATTGTCTCGCCATGCGCTTCGTCAAAACGCAAGTGCCCACTTTTGAAGAACTCGGCTTGTTGGAAGTTTTGAAAAAAATTGCGCAATCGCCGCGCGGCATCGTCCTGCTCGCTGGCTCCACAGGCTGCGGCAAATCCACGACGCTTGCCGCCATGATCGAATACATCAACGCCAACAGCCGCAAACATATCATCACGATGGAAGACCCGATTGAATATGTTTTCGAAGACAATCAATCGATCATCGAACAGCGCGAAGTTGGGTTGGACACCTTGTCGTTCGAGCACGCGCTCAAACATGTTTTGCGTCAGGACCCGGACATCATCATGGTCGGGGAGATGCGCGACGCGACGAGTTTTTCCGCGGCGATGAGCGCGGCGGACACCGGGCATCTCGTGCTCTCGACGTTGCACACGACCAACGCCGCGCAGTCGGTCAACCGCATCCTGGATTTCTTCAAAGCGGAGGAACGCGAACAGGTCCGCCGCCAACTCGCCGGAACTTTGCAGGCCGTGGTTTGCCAACGCATGGTTCCCACTCTCGCCGGTGGCATGACACCCGCGCAGGAAATTCTTTTGAACACTGGCACCGTGCGAAAATTGATTGAAGAAAATCGCCTCGATAAACTGCCCGCCGCCATCGAGACGGGCACCGACGATGGAATGTTGAATTTCAATCAATCGTTATTGCTGCTCGTGCAACAAGGAAAAGTTTCACGCGAAGAAGCGCTGGCCAAAGCCACGAACGCACAAGCGCTGGAAATGAATTTCCAGGGAATTTTCCTCAGCGAAGGCAAACGAATTTTGGGATGACGTTTTAAGTTTGAGACGTCTGCGGAGGACCACAGGGTTCGATTCCGGGCACCGTTATGCTCGCAGTTCTCGCCCGTGATCGGCAGAAGTGATTGTGTCCGACGATCACGGCAAACGCATTCGCGACCCTTTCAAGGACGACCATCCGTAAAACGGATCAAATTATTTTCGCAACGTGCTCCACGGTTTTTCCCCGCCGACCTCAATGGTCACGGGCCCTTCGCTTTTTGCGGGAGAAAGGATCGCTAAAAAATCAAGCGTGTCGGCGCCCGCGTTGTAAGTGCCATGCACAATTCCGGCGGGGAGATAAAGTGAATCGCCCGCGCGCATGGTTTTTTTTCCGCGCTCCACCCATTGCTCGGCGGTGCCGGAAAGGATGTAAAGAATTTCCTCCATCTTCGGATGAAAATGAAATTTGTGCGCTTCGCCGGGAGGGAGTTGCGCGCGAACGAACATCAAATTGGTGTCGCGCACCATGCCGGGTTTGCAAAACCAATAATGCGTTTTACCGGGCAGAAGTTCGACCTCCGCTTCATCGAAGGAAACGAAGCGCCATTCTGGAAGTGGATTTGCCATGAGAATTTTTTGCGGCAAGCGGCGTGAAGTTTCAATCTAATTGTCTGCTGAATTGACGCGGATCGCTGGCAATGGAGCGCGGCGTTCAACGCCGCTTCAACTCGCGACCATCCATCGCCCCAGATTTTTTATAAAGCCGCACAACTTCGAACAGTGAAGCGGGCTGAAGCCGCGCGCTCCGATCTTATCACGACGGCGGATGGTTTAATCCGAACGCCGAAATCCGAACACCGAAAACGACTTCCGGTCCGCGCCAACGACCGCAAAAGCGCTTTGCGACCCGACCGTTCCGCAGCACTTTTAGTCTTCGGGCTTCGGATTTCTTTCGGCTCTCGGATTTCGGAATTCGGATTTCCCGGGGTCTTCGCGCTGGTCTCCCGTCCCGGACTCCTGTAAATTTCCCGCATGTTCGAAACGATCTCAGCCCAGTTGACCAACGCCTCGGAAAAACTCGCCCACCTGCGGAGGTTTCTTTGACGTCGCCAATACGCAGAAACGTTTGATGGAGTTGGACGACGTGATGGCCCAGGACAATTTCTGGAACAATCGCGAGCAAGCGCAAAAAACCCTCGACGAAGCGAGCATCCTGCGAAAAAAGATCGAGCCGCTCCTCAAAGCGGAAAAACAACTCGAAGATTTTCAAGTGATGGTCGAATTGGGCGAGGGTGAATCCGAAGCGTCCCAAGCCAAAATCGAAAAAGAACTTGAAATTGATTTGGCGAAATTTTTTCGCGAACTCGAAGCCGCTGAGTTGAAAGTTTTTCTCAACGGGCCACACGACAAAAATAATTGCATCCTCAGCATCAACGCCGGCGCGGGCGGCACTGAATCCTGCGATTGGGCGAACATGCTTTTGCGAATGTATCAGCGCTGGTGCGAATCGCGTGGCTGGGAACTGGAAATCACCGACGCGCTCGCCGGAGAAACTGCCGGAATCAAAAGCGTGACGATGCTCGTCCAGGGTGAAAACGCCTACGGGTTTTGCAAAGCCGAACGCGGCGTGCATCGGCTGGTGCGCATTTCTCCATTCGATTCCAACAAGCGACGCCACACCAGTTTTGCCAGCGTCGATGCCATTGCCGAAATTGAAGCAACGTCATCCGACCTGCAAATCCCGCCGAACGAATTTCAAGTTGATACATTTCGGTCGGGCGGCAAAGGCGGACAAAACGTCAACAAAGTCGAAACCGCTGTTCGCATCACGCACCTTCCCACCGGTCTGGTGGTCGCCTCCCAAGCCCAGCGTTCGCAACATCAGAATCGCGCCACGGCCATGACGCTTTTGCTCTCGCGAATTTATGCGCAACGCGTCGATGCGCAGAAGGCGGACATGGAAAAATTTTACGGCGAAAAAGGCAGCGTCTCGTGGGGAAATCAAATTCGCAGTTATGTTTTTCAACCCTACCGAATGGTAAAAGATTTGCGCACCGGAGTGGAAACGAGTGATGTGCAAGGCGTGATGGACGGCGATCTGGATCAATACGTCAACGCGTGGTTGCGCGCCGGTTGCCCGACGAAACGAATTCAGGGTGTGAAGGATGAAGAGGAATAACTCCAGGAAACAGAAGGCTTGACCCTGTCTCATTCCACTGCGAATAAAATCTTATGAATCGCGAACTCATTCGCCAAAACTTGTCGGGTCGAGGGCCGTTCCTAATTCGTACTTCTGACGGTAACGAATATTCCGTTCCTCATTCTGAATTCGTGCTCATAGGTAGGCACAACATCGTTGTGGAGCACCAGAACGGATTTCTTGACATCATTGATCCATTGCATGTCGTGTCAGTTCGCCCGGGCAGAAGGAGCAAGGTGCAAAAGAACGGACATTAACGCCCGAAGACTTTTAACGCACAGACGCAGAAAGTGCGAAGGCGCAAAGGTTCGAAAAATTTTGCTGGCAATCTCGGCCGTCACTGTTTGGTCAGCGCCAGTTGTCGGCTCCGGTGAGGCGGTGTCCACCTTCTGTCTTTCCGTTGAATTCCGACTGAATAGATATGGCTAAGGCCGTAACTATTCGTTGGAAAGAAACGCTCGACCTCACCCCAGCCCTCTCCTCCGAGGAGAGGGAGAATATATTGAGTGCTGGAAAATGTTCACCATTGAGTGACTGATCGAGCGTGATGATGATTCCAAGTTCCCTCTCCTCGGGGGAGAGCGTTAGGGTGAGGCGAGCAACCTTTCTCTACTGAATAGTTACGATTAAGGCCGTCTCATTGGCTGACCCAAAGTGCCCAGTTGCCGAATCAAATAGCATCCGCGCAAATCGGAATCGTAAACGTAGATCGTCGCCGTCTCTGGATCGAAGACACCGGTGCCTCCATTCGGATACGCCACGAACTTCAATTGCGACCAATCTTTCCTCGGCGCGTCTTTGGCTTTTTCCACTGCGCCCAGGCAAAGCGCAATCGAAAGTCCAAACAGCGCGCCGCAAATAAACAACAAACCCGCATTTCGTTTTTTCATAGAATTTCTCCTTGTTTGTTTTCCTTTTAAAGTTTGTCCGTTCGATGTCGAGAGAATTGCGTGGTAGAGGCTCTCTTTCCTTTTCATCCTCCAGTTTGACAATGTCATTTTCGCCTGAGGCAACGGACCGCCTTCACCCCTTTCCAAGACGCGCTGCTACAAAATGGCTGGCGAAGCGGGGGGAGCGATGGCAATTTTTGCGCGTGACGACAACGATGTTAAAAGTCAAATTTCAATCCCAAATTATTTTTCTCGCGGCGCTCTGTTGCGCAAAAACTTTTTCTCTTCACGCCGAGACAAACCTCAACCGATTCGGATTTAGCGGCCCGGAAATTTTCCCAATTGATAATCAAATTGGAATGTTGCACGAGGCGGATTTGGACGGAGATGGCAAGATTGATTTAATTTTGGTCAACAATTCACGCTCCAAGATAAATTTGCTTTACAATCAAACCGGACAAAGCACTTCCGCTATTCCTCACCGCGTCAGCTTTAAACGAGAATTGAATGAGCTGCCGCCTGGCTCGCGTTTTCGCATCGATTCCATCGCATCGGAAAAAAGAATTTCGGCGCTGGTCGTCGCTGACTTGAACGCAGACAAGCGGCCGGATCTCGCTTACTACGGCGATCCAAAAGAGTTGGTCGTGCAATATAACCAAGGCACCAATGGCTGGAGCGCGTCGAAGCGCTGGCCGATTGAGGATGGGCAACTCGGACAGAATGCGTTGATCACCGGCGATTTGAACGGTGATGGCCGAACGGATCTGCTCTTGCTCGGCGACAGTCACATTTACGCATTTTATCAGAACGAGGATAAAACTTTGGGTGAACCGGAGAAAATTCCATTCACTGACGTGGTCAAAGCGATTCAAGTTTTGGACGTCGATGGGGATGGTCGCGAAGATTTGTTACTGGTCAACTGGGACAGCCCAAACCCATTTCGTTTTCGTTTGCAAAATGCGGATGGGCAACTCGGTCCAGAAATCCATTTTGCGTTGCCGGCGATTCGTTCGTATTGGGCGGACGATTTGGATGGAGACCACAAAACGGAAATCATCACCATCGCGCAAAATTCCGGGCGCGCGCAGGTTTCCAATTTCGTTTTGAAACCAGCCGAGCCATTGAATGAAAGTTTTCGCAAAGGGCAATTTCAGGTTCTTCCCCTGAATAAAACCAGTCGCGCCCATCGCGGAATTCTTTGGGCGGACATCAACGGCGACAAGCTGGCCGATTTGCTTGTGAGCGAACCGGACAGCGGACAACTCACCGTTTATTTTCAAAAGCCCGATGGGACGCTGGGCGCTGCGAAAAAATTTCCCACCTTGACGGGCGTCAGCGCATTGGCCGTCGCCGATTGGGATGGAGATGGGGTGATGGAGATTTTTCTTTTGAGCGCGGACGAGCGGCAAATTGGAGTGACGCATTTGGACAAGAGCGGTCGAATTGCCTTTCCCACCATTCTTCCGTTTGAGGGAAAACCGCTGGCCATGGCGGTTGGGAAAATCGATCAGCAAGGAAAACCGGTTTTGGCCGTCGTTCTGGAACAGGACAGCCGCCGCGTGTTGGTGACGCGGACAGCGGATGAAAAAATTCGCACGCAGCGTCTGAGCGAAACTTTCAAATCCAATCCGAGCGCGATGGCCATTCACGATGTCAATCAGGATGGACTTCCTGATGTGGTGATTTTAATTCCGTATGAAAAAATTAAGATTTTATTGCAAGTGTCCGGAAAAAGTTTTGACGAGCAGGACATTGTCCCGCCGGGCGGCGCGGTCGAACAGCCGTGGTTGAGCGCGGCGGACGTGGATGGAGATGGCAAACCGGAATTGCTTCTCGCCCAGAAAAATTTCTTGCGCGCCGTCGTGTTGAAATCCGATACGCAAAATAAAGGCACGGCGGCCCGTCCATCGTGGTCGTTTGTAGTCAAGGAACAGATCAACGGCGCGTCGAGTAATTCGCGAATCGTCGGGGCGACTCCTTTGCTCAATGGGACTAATAAAATTCCATCTCTGTTTTTGCTCGATGCGGAACGCAAGGCGTTGACGCTTTCGGAGCGGGACAAGGCCGGCGTGTGGCAGGTGTTGCGAAATATTTTTCTGCCCGTGACGGATTTCGCCGAGTTGCAAAGTATCGGTTTGAAATCGACCAACGCCAATAGCGTCGCTTTTCTCGGAAATAATTCAGTCGCGTGGATGAAACTTTCCGGTCAAACGTGGGAATTTTCCGAACTGGATGGCTACGAAACCCCGATCAAGGACGGCCGATTGAATGATGTGATTTCTGGAGATCTAAATAATGACGGACGCAAAGACCTGGTCTTTCTGGAGACAGCCAGAAATTACGTGGACATGGTTTTGTTCGAAGCGCCCCATCAGCTTGTTCCGGCGAATCGGTGGCCCGTGTTTGAAGAGCGAACATTCCGTTCCCGTCGCAATGATCTGGCTGAGCCGCGGGAAGCGGTCGTGGCCGACGTGACCGGCGACGGAAAGAACGACCTCATTCTTTTGGTGCATGATCGGATTTTACTTTATCCCCAGGAATGAAACGAAGGATAGCATCTGCCTCCGGCAGGTGCGGATTTACCAATTCGATGTTGGATGTTCAGTGTTCGATGTTTAGAAAACAATTAACATCGAACATCCAACATCGAACATCCAACATCGAACCTCGAATTCAGGTCGCACCCGCCGGAGGCAGATGCTACCCTGCGCGGAAAATTACTTCTTCAATTGCGGTGGCGTGGGATAGAAAAACTTCATCGTAAATCCATTGGCGTTAAAAGCGCCGCCGTAAACGGAATAATAGAAATATTTTGAAACGTTGTCGTAAGAGGGCAGCAGCGAAAAATCGGCCCATTCGTTAATCTTTTTCACCTCGGCGGGAGTCTTGGCGGCGATGGCGGGATTTTTTAGCAAATCAGCCAACGTGACCGATTGATTTTTTAAGGCCGTGAAGGTCGCGCGCATTTCTTCCGTTCGATTGTGATAACCGAACAAACCTGCCCCCGTTCCGCCCACTTTTTCAGCCGCCTCTTTGAAGCCGGTAATTTCGGAGAGTGCCTTTGCTTTCGTATCGCTGCTGCGCAAAAATTCTTCGAGCATGGCCACGTCGCTGGAGAAAGCCAGATAGCCGCCACTCGCAGAAAAATTCAAATTGCGACCGGGCTTTTTTGGATCATTCGACAAAAGCGGCGAGGGCGGCATCTTATAAATTTTTCGGCCGAGAAATTCCCGTTCCTCCAATGGCGTCGGAGAAAGCAGCGTCATTCCCACTTTGAAAGCGCTGGCGAGTTTGTCGGGAGTTGCCGAACCCAGAAGGTAAATCGAGGGCGGCGAAGCTAAATCCGTCAGCGCTCCCGCAGCCGATTTCCTTTCATAATTGATCAGGTCATCACCGAGATTGGCGAGCAACTCTTTCTTTAAATCGTAATTCGGGTCCTTGTCTTTTCCGGCGGATTCAAAAATCAACTTGAACGCGCCCCCGACGGCGGGAGAAATATCCGTCAGCATTTCCTCCAGGCCCGTCCACGCCTTTGGCAGGTTGAGCCGCCAGCGAATAAACTTCGTCGCGTCCGCCGGAACAAAAGTGGGCGGACTGGCCTCCTTCGATTCCGCGACCAGCATTTTAAAAAGGCCCTGGCGATTGGCTTCAGGAACGCCGAGAGAAAGTTGCATGGCTGTTCCGGCGTCCGCGATGCGATAACTGAACGCAATCGTTTTCAAGTTGCCAATGCCGGTCGAGGCCACCAGTTTCTCCGGCTTGGGCGCCAGCGGATTATCGGAAGGTTTGTTGGCCGCCTGCCGGGTAAAAATTTCCACGAGCGGCTTCACGTTTACCCAGAAATAAAAAGGGGCATCGCGCAACATGGAATTGTGATTCGCCGCGTAGGCCGCTTCCTCCGCCAACGAGGGCGCGAGACCGCCGCTCTGATGAGCCAAAACTTTTTCGATCACGTTGAGCGCGTTGCCGACGAGGAGCAGCGAACCGCTTTGGCCAATGGTGATTTCCAATTTCCGACCAGGAGGTTTTGGCTCATCGCTTTCCCCGGTGCCGCTCGGCAAAATTTTTCCCAGCAGATCAGCGAGAACATCGGTCGAAGTAATCAACGTGGTGAACTCCAGATCGCGAATCTTCTCCGCCTTGATTTGTTTGCCGGACTCGACCCATTTTTCTTTCAGCCTGGTCAGGTTTGTTTTCAAAATGCTGCTTTTGTCTTTCGTATCGAGGAGAAATATCCATCCCGGAGATTCATTGGTTTTTCCCTGCCAGCCGTTTTGCGTCAGCGCAAAAGTAAATTGCCCCTGAGCCAAATTTTGGTAGTCGGAAAATTTAATGCCGAGTTCTTTCTCCAGCGGCACCACCAGGTCTGCTTTAAATTTGCTCGTGAATTTTTCTCGAAACGGTTTCATCGCCACGTCATTCCAAAGCCGGCTTTGCGGCAAAGTTTTGAAAGCGTCACAAAACTTCGTCACTTCGGGCGTCGTGAGCAAAACCAACGTGTCGTTCGGCAGCAATTTTTCAGCAGGCGGGAGTTCAGCGATTGCGCGGGCGAGAAAAGAAAAAAGGAGCGTCGTGAATAAAAAGCGATGTTTCATGTTTTTGGAAAAGTTAATCGGAGATTGCGCCGCTGGAATTATTTTTCAACGCCTTGTTTGGAACGGCTGGGCGGTTCGAGATAACGAAATGGGTTGCTCGGATTGTCGTTGTCGTAAGCGTAGGCGTCGCGATGGTTGAGGAAAAATTTAACGGCTTCAATTGGAATCGCAAAACCTAGACCTTCGCCGAAAGTAATTTTCATGTTCGTGATCCCGATCACTTCGCCGCGCATGTTGAAAAGCGGTCCGCCGCTGTTGCCAGGATTGATCTGCGCCGTGGTTTGCAAATAGAGATCGCCCTGGAGTTGGCGAGTCTTGGTGCTGACGATTCCTTCCGTAACCGTGCGTTCAAGTCCAAGTGGGCTGCCGATGGCGAAAACACGTTCACCCACCGAGAGCGCTTCCGAATCGCCCAGCGAAACACGGGAAAACTTAGGCGCGTCTTTGTCTTCAATTTTCAAGAGCGCAATATCTTGAAATTTGTTGATCGCGATAATTCTCACTTGTTTGTAACTGCTCCGATCCAGTTCGCCATTTTTCTGTTGGTAAACCTCAACGGAAATTTGCGTCTCACCTTCAATCACGTGGAAATTTGTAATCAAAAAACCTTCGTCATTGATGATGAATCCCGAGCCAAGTCCGCCGGGAGTTCGCACTTGCACCACGGATTCGCCGAGCTGGTTCACTAACTCCCGCACACTGCGTTCCGGCAACGGCTTGGTGGAGGTGGTGAACATGCCTTGCTTGATCTGGACGAGGGGAACTTGAATCGCAGGCACGTCGCTTTTCGTCGCAACCAGCGCGGCATCGTTTTGTAAAATTTTTACGATCTGATTGCGCGGAATGACAAGAGCGGTGTAGCCAATATCAACGACCACCTGATCACGTTTTTCAGTGAGAATTTTTCCAGTGACGGAAGCTTTGTCTTTTAACTGAACCGTCGCTGCGTTCGCGAATGGCAATCCGGTCAACATCAGACAAAATAAACTCAGGAATCGCATAGGAGAATCATACTGTCGCGTCATCAATTGACAAGCTGCCCTTCCCAAAGTTCAGTTCTTTTTCGCGAAAAGTTTTCTGGAGTTTGCTCCAATCGGCGGGCGTGTTCAGGTTGAGCAAATCGTCGGCGAAGGCACGACTGACCCGGAAATGTTTCGCGCCAGTTTCTCTCGCCAATGTCTGAAGAGAGAAATGTTTTTCTTGCATGAGCTTCTGGACCAGCGGAAGCGTGTTTTTATTCAGCAGAAATGGAAATCCCGCCGCGCCGTTGCTCCAGATGAAAATGGCGTTTGTTCGCGCCGTTCGCTTCAGGAATTTTTTTAAAAGCGGTTCGCTGACCAGCGGCATATCGCACGCCAGAAAGAGAACAACATCTGCGCGAGTCGTTTTTAAAGCGGTGTAAATTCCGCCGAGCGGCCCGCAACGCGGAACGAGATCTCGTCGAATCACGCGCACCGGAAGATCCAAGGCTTTCGCCGTTCTGCGGATGTGTCCGAGTAAAGTTTTCCCACCCAGACGCAGTTGGGATTTATTCCGGCCCATGCGCGAACTGAGTCCGCCGGCCAGAATGCAAATTTCCACCAGAGCCTTCAATTGGAAGATAACTTCGCGCGAAATTTCGTGGGCGATTGGCCGGTGATTTTTTTGAACACGCGATTGAAATGGGTGAGGGATTGGAAACCGACTTCGTACGCGATTTCGCTCACGCGTGAATTCGGATTGAGTAGAAGATTTTTTGCTTTCTCGATGCGAAGACGTGAGAGGTAATCGGTAAAATTCAGCCCGGTCGCTTTCTTGAATATTTTACAGAAATAAAACGTGCTCGTGTTCACGGCCTGCGCGACTTGTCCCAGCGAAAGATCTTCTGATTGATGTTCGTTGATAAATTTTTTTGCGCGAGAAATGGCGGGCGTCTCAGAATTTTCCTGTTGAAGGGTAATCTGGTTGGCCACCAGCGAGAGGTGCTGCCCGAAAATCGTCAGCAAACGCACCATCGATTCATATTGTTTGCGGGTTAAAAGCCGGGTGTGAAAATAGGCCTCTTCCAGTTTGTTCAAATCAATTTTCAATCCCCATTCAAGGAGCTGTTTTGTGGTGCGCGCAAATTGGGCACGCGTCGGTTTCTTCAGGAGAATCTGGCCGGTCTGGAGGAAACCAATGAGTTGATCGCCGACGCGAACCGGAACACCGGTGTCAGACAATCCGGCGAAACAGGTGACTGTTTTGGAATCTTCAGCAGTGTTTTCGCTTAATTGCTGTTGGACATCCAGGCAAGCAGCACACGTTCGACTGTGCTGTGCCATTAATGAGCAAAATTCGTTTTGATTTTTGTTTTGGTGCTGCGCGAGTTGCCACAATTCAGTGGGACGCAAGGTCAGCGGAAGGCCCGTAGCTTCAGTGAAAGCGCGTTCGTAATCCTGATAGATTTTCGAGCGGCTCAAATGCTCAATGAGTTTTTTGTTGGGAATTTGCGGCACGATTCGACCTCGATTGTCGGCTTTATTCGGGCAACTAACAAGAAATGTTCACGAATCAACAAGGGACGGTTAGTGACTACTTCAAATTTCGCTCATCGTTCTGGAAGAAATTCTATGCTAATGAAGGTAAAACCAAATTTATCCCAAGAGCGGTTTGGGCTTAAGCGATTTGTGATGGGTATAACACCGTATGTGGGAAATAAGATTTTTGCTTTAGATATAACCCAGCCATTTGCAACAGCTGTCACACTGGGGCGTTCCCCAAAGAGTGACGATATTCCCAACAATTACTGGAAGAAGAACTACACACATCTATGAACAAACAAAAACTGGGACTCACGTGCGTACTGACGCTGATGTCAATGACCGCTCAACTCATCGCTGCGGACGTCGCGGCTCAATCGCCAAATTCCGCCAGTGCAAAACCGGTTGATCCCTCCGTCACTGGTGAGGAAGTCGCTGTGGTGACGCAAGCGCCGCATGTTCCGCCACCGCTCAAGCGTTCTCATTCGACCAAAGTTCGCGTCACCCTGGAAGTGATTGAGGTGATGAAGCGATTGTCCGACGGGGTGGATTACGTTTTCTGGACGTTCGGCGGTGACGTGCCGGGAAGTTTTATCCGAATTCGCGAAGGCGATCAGGTCGAGTTCCATTTGAATAATCATCAGAACAATAAAATGCCGCACAACATTGATCTTCATGCAGTGACGGGGCCGGGCGGCGGCGCGGCGTCATCTTTCACTGCGCCGGGACATAGTTCGCAATTCTCTTTCAAAGCGCTCAATGCGGGGCTTTACGTTTATCATTGCGCCACCGCGCCGGTCGGGATGCACATCGGCAATGGGATGTATGGGTTGATTCTCGTCGAACCGAAAGAAGGGCTTCCGCCGGTGGACAAGGAATATTATGTGATGCAAGGCGAGTTCTACACGGCAGGAAAGTTTGGCGAAGAAGGGTTGCAAATTTTCGATATGAATAAGGCCGTTGATGAACGCCCTTCGTATGTCGTATTCAACGGCGCGGTCAATTCACTCGTGGGCGAGCGCGCTCTCACGGCCAAAGTCGGTGAACGTGTCCGGTTGTTCGTGGGCAACGGCGGGCCAAATCTGGTTTCGTCCTTCCATGTCATCGGCGAAATTTTCGACACTGTTTACCAGGAAGGCGGCATGATTCCGTCGCAACATAATGTGCAAACCACCCTCATTCCTTCCGGGGGCGCGGCGATCGTTGAGTTCAAAGTCGAAGTGCCGGGGACTTATGTGCTGGTGGATCACTCGATCTTTCGCGCATTCAACAAAGGCGCGCTCGGTATGTTAAAAGTGGAAGGCGAACCGAATCTTCTCGCGTATTCCGGCAAAGAAGTGGATGCAGTTTATCTGGGACGCCAGGCTGGAACCGGTTCCAGTTCTGAGAAAAAAGTGGAAGAACTTCGTGCCGCCCGCAAGGAAGAGATTCAAAGCAATCCGAAAATCGCCAGCCTGACGAAAGAAATTCAAATGGAAAAAGGCAAAGGCGTTTTCATGCAGACTTGTTTTGTTTGTCACCAACTGAACGGAGAAGGAATTCCAAACCAGATTCCACCGCTGGCGAAATCGGATGCTTTGATGGCGGACAAAGTTGGATCGATTCGCGGTGTGTTGCAAGGACGCTCCGGCGAAATCGTGGTGAATGGGAAAAAATATAACGGAATTATGACGCCGTTAAATTATCTGTCGGATGACGATATTGCGAATGTCCTGACTTATGTGCGCAACAGTTTCGGCAATTCCGGCGATGCCGTGAACGCGAATGAAGTCCGCGTCATTCGCGCCGAAGCGCCCGCTCCGCCATCGGCCTCGAGCCAATTCGAGTAAAATCAATCGTGAAAAGTGAGCAAACGAAAATTACCGGGTGGCTGGTTCTTGCGCTCGTTTTGTTGGGCGGCGTGATTTGCCCGATGGCTCAAACCGTCGCGCCGTTGTCGCCGATTGGAATGGCACTTATCCCACAAGGAATCTACACGCCGCCATTCCGCAAAGTGAGCGCAACCAATCAAATTCCCGTCGAAGAATTTTATTTGGATATTTGCCCGGTGACCAACGAGGGATTTTTGGAATTTGTTCGGGCGAATCCGAAGTGGCGTCGTTCGCAAGTCAACCACGCCGCCGCCGATGAACTTTATCTCAAGCAATGGTCAGGGGATTTGCAGTTCGATGAGAAAATCAAAAATGCGCCGGTGACATTTGTCTCGTATTACGCCGCCAAAGCTTACGCGCAATGGCGCAACAAACGATTGCCGACCGTCGCCGAATGGGAATACGTTGGTGCCGCCAGCCCCACGCGCGCCGACGGCAAAAACGACGCAGCTTTCCAAAAACAAATTCTGGCGTGGTATTCCAGTCCGTCACCCGACACGTTGCCGAACGTTGGCAGCAATCGCGCAAATATTTTCGGAGTACAGGATTTGCACGGTCTTGTGTGGGAATGGACGGGAGATTTTTACACTGCGCTGGGAATGGCCGAAGCAGTCTGCGGCGGCGGCGCAAAAGATGCGAAAGATCGCGGCGATTATCCGGCGTTCATGCGATTCGGTTTTCGCAGCAGTCTCCAAATGGATTACACTGTCCACAACCTTGGTTTTCGTTGCGCGAAAAACTTAAGCAAGGTCGCGAATTGAATCCGCTGAGTTTTCAACCCTTAAGAACTTCACAACGAATTACACTGAAGGATTTCGGCAAAGAACCATTTCGCATTTTCTTTCCTGCCGCAGTTCTCGCCGGAATTATCGGCGTTTCGCTCTGGCCGCTTTATTTCTGGGGCGTTACCCAATTTTATCCCGGCCAGACTCATGCTCGAATCATGATAGGCGGTTTGTTCGGTGGCTTCATTTTTGGATTTCTCGGTACGGCCATGCCGCGAATGCTTTCCGCAAATCCCTTTCGCCTCATCGAAATCCTTCCGCTGCTCGCTCTGCATCTCGCAATGGTTTTCTCGCTGGCTGCCGGAAAAATATTTTGGGGCGATGTCTTGTTTCTCACGTTGCTTATCGGCTTTTTCATCTGTGTGGCCGTTCGAGCCACGAAACGCGAAGACACACCGCCGCCCGGATTCGTGCTGGTGGGAGTTGCGTTTCTTTGTGTCTTGTCGGGAACAATTCTCTCGCTCATCCAAAATTTTCGAGAGATCGACCTGTTCTGGATTTCATTGCAACGACTGCTTTCGTATCAAGGTTTTGTTCTCTTCCCAATTCTTGGCATCGGCCCGTTTATTTTGCCGCGTCTTTTCGGAATGCCGAATCAACACGATTTTCCAGAGATGCTCGTTCCGACAAAAGATTGGCGGAAAAAGGCGCTGCTCGCGCTGACGACGGCTGTGGTCATCATCGTTTCCTTTTGCATGGAAGCCAATGGCTGGCTCCGTTCGGCCTGCGCAATTCGTTTTGCCGCGACCCTCATTTATTTAATTTTAGAAATGCCATTTCATCGCGCGCCCAATGTCGGCAGCGCTTTGGGAATTTGCATTCGCATCGCGTTCATCGGCGTCCTCGCCGGATTTCTTGCGATTATATTTTTTCCGGCATATCGCGTCAGCCTGCTTCACCTCACGTTGGTCGGCGGATTTGCGATCATTACATTTGTGGTGGCGACGCGCGTCGTCTTCGGCCACAGCGGAAACATCGAATTGCTGAAAGGCCGCAATCGCTGGCTGCTCGTGGCGATCGGGATGATGCTCTTTGGCATGGCGACACGCATGAGCGGCGACTTCTGGCCGAAGCTCACGGAGTCGCATTATATTTACGGCGCAATTCTCTGGATCGCTGGCGTTTTGCTCTGGTCAGTTTATGTGCTTCCCAAAGTTCTGACTGTGGAAAAGGAAGATTAATCGAAACTAAAATATGGCCATTCAAATTGGACAGAAACCTTCGCCCACTTTTCAGCAACCGCTGGAATTGCTGTCGGATTGCCATCGTCGCATCGAGAGTTTTTTGCGCGATTTGATTCTCGTGGCCGAACAAGCGCAAGGCGACGCGTTAAATTCACAGCAACGCGAAGGCTTGGAAACGGCGCTCCGTTATTTTCGCGAAGCCGCGCCGAAACACACCGCCGACGAGGAGGAATCGCTTTTTCCGCGAATGCGCGAGCTTGATCCCGCTTCACTTTCAGGAGCGTTGGAAAAAATCAAAGCGCTCGAAGCCGACCACGAAATTGCTAATCGCGGCCATGAATTTGTGGAGCAACTCGGTCAGAAATGGCTGAAAGAGAATTCGCTTTCGCCGGATGAACTCGCAGCGCTCACCGAGACCTTGAACAAACTGCAACAAACCTACGTGCGGCACATCGAAATCGAGGACACGGAAATCTTCCCACTTGCTGCAAAAGTCTTGAACGAAGAACAAATTGCCGATGTGGGACGAGAAATGGCCTCACGTCGCGGACGTGATTTCAATCCTGACTGGAAAAATTTCGCCGGACGTAAGTCGTCCGGTTCGGTTAAACCACAGCGTTGAGCGAAGCGGGAAGTTCCCAATCGGCACCGCGCGACAGCAAGAAATGTGAAGTGATCGACAATACACGGTTGGATGTCTTCTTTGAATGCAGTTCAATTACACCATGAAAGTGATTTGTTTCATCGTCCTCTCGGTGTTTCTCGCCCAATCCGGATTATTGGCGCAAACGAAAAACACCAATGCACCGCTCAACCAATGGCTCGGTGAACAATCGACGGCGTATGATCCCTGGGATTTAGGCGCCCAATTTCGTGTCCGCATGGAACACAAAGAAAATTTTGCCACACCCGGAAGAGGCACGGTTGATTTTCAGGGTCGCGGCGGTAATTCGGATAACACGTATTTTTTGTTCCGCGAAAAATTTCATGCCGGTTACAAAATGGATTGGCTGACGGTTTATGGGGAAGCTCGTGACAGTCGAACCGCGAGCGACGAGCGTAAACCGCATCCCGAAACGGATCCGCTCGATTTGCATCAGGGGTATTTGCTGCTCGGCAACGCGAAGGAATTTCCACTCACGTTGAAAGTCGGACGGCAGGAATTGAGTTATGGCGACGAACGACTGATCGGCGCGTTCGATTGGAGCAACATCGGACGCGTGTTCGATGCGGCGAAATTGCGCTACGATAATTCGGATTTCTGGATTGATGCTTTTGTCAGCCGCGTCGTTCTCACGAATCCAGACGAGTTTAACGAAGCCAATGATTACGATTTCTTTTCCGGAATTTACGCATCGAGCAGAACGATTGTTCCGAAAAATGAAGTGCAAACTTATTTTCTCGCGCGAAATGTCAGTCCTGATTCGCCCACGGCTATCGGTGCCGGATTGCCCGCGTTTATGACCGGCGCTTCAGCCCGCGACATTTACACGCTTGGACTACGCGTCAAATCGTTGCCCGGCGAATTTGGCTCGTGGGATTACGACGCCGAACTGGCAGGCCAGTTGGGTGATTTCAAATCGGGAACGGGTCAGCGACTGGATCACGAAGCGTTCGCGGCGCATGTGGCGGGCGGTTACACCTGGACCAATGCTTTCGGCAAACCGCGCACTGGACTCGAATATAATTATGCTTCTGGCGACAGCGATTCCACCGACGGCAAACATGGAACCTTCGACAATTTACTTCCGACTAATCATAAATTTTACGGCAACATGGATTTCGTTTCATGGCAAAACATCCACAACGTGCGCGTGACCGGTTCGTTGAAACCGTTGAAAAATCTTACGCTCACTGCGGATTACCACGCGTTCTGGCTGGCAAACACCAGCGACTCATTTTATCAGGCCAGCGGTGCGCCGCGCAGCACGGGCGGTTACGGAATCAAGGCGAACGCGGGCAGTTACGTTGGTTCAGAAGTTGATTTGATTGCGACTTACAACGTATGCAAAGCAGCAAACGTACAGGCGGGTTATGGACATTTCTTCGTTGGCGATTACGTGAAAAATTCTTTATCGCCGACCAGTGGCGCGACTGATGCCGATTGGGTTTATCTCCAGATGACTCTTAATTTCTGAAAGCGACGAGATTACTTGATTCGGCAAACAGCAACTTCGCTAGGCCTCCGCTTTCAATGTCTGTTTTCACGATTTTCCTTTTTCTCTGGCGTCTCCAACATTTTTTGGCGGGTCGCCTGCAAACGATTGATCACAATGCCCGCCATTCGTTTCATGAGATCATAGCCGAGGTCGTGATTCTCTTCGCATTTCTCACGCAAACGAGTGCCGTAAAAGAAAATCGCTTTCGTGGGTTCAGTGGTCCGCGCATTGAAATGCCAATAGTAAGGCGGATAAAGCCACGACCAACCGAGAACATCGCCGGCGCTGATGGTTTGAATCAATCTCGGTTCCCGGTCTTTTCCAGAGGTTTCCAGAATGACTTTGCCGGATTCGATGAGGTAAAAACGATTGGCTGGATCGCCTTCCCGAAAAATGATTTCGCCCGGCGCAAAGTCCTTCAGCATCGCCGCGTCCGAAAGCACTTGCAAATGTTGGCTGCTCAATCCTTTTAAAAAAGGATGCGCTGCAATACTACTGGCAAGCTGGCTGACCTCATCCGGTCTTTTTAAATCAGTGTTCATATCGCTTCAGTAAATTGGTTTTGTACCGACGTATAATAGATCATCCCTTTGAGCTTCTCTAACTTCACACATTTTGTCCGATACACATCATTTTTTGTCGGCAGCCGAACGGGTTGTTTTCTTATAAAACAGCAGGATGTTTGTTATTCGTTCTGGTCTCGGGTGATGTATCCTTAATGATGGATTTGCAAAGGGACATTCAAACTGAAAAGGATATCAAGCAACTCGTAGATTTGTTTTACGACAAAGTGAAGGCGGACGAGACGCTTTCCCCCATTTTCAACGAGGTCGCCAAAGTGGATTGGAATGAACATCTGCCTTTGCTTTATAGTTTTTGGAGCGCGCTTCTTTTCCAAACGAAAAATTATAAGGGCCAGCCTTTTCCCAAACACGCCGTGTTGCCGCTGCAAAAAGAGCATTTTACGCGGTGGGTTTCGCTGTTTGTCCAAACCGTGGATGAAAATTTCTCAGGAACGAAAGCGGATGAGGCCAAGAACTTTGCTCGGAGCATTGCGGATACATTTCAATTGAGGATGGGACTCTTGCGCCCCGCAGGATTAGAGTTTTCGTAAATCCATCTATTTCATTTTCCAATAACCCGGCAGACCGGGTTTGGTGCTGGAAATGATTTCCAAAATCGCCTGTCGGGTTCCCGGTGCGATTTTCTCGAAGTCGGGCGAATCATCTTTGTCTGTGAGAATTTCCCAGAGGCGCAGGTAAACATAATCTTTCATTTTCGCGGGAAGCGCGTCGAAGGACTTGGAATAAATCAAATAGCTGCACGGATATTTGAACAGGCGCGTTTGCAAATCAAAATCACGAAGGGAACGGCCTTGTTTGTCTTTCGGCCCGCGATTTTGGAAATCGTCGGTGAATGTTGAGTCGCCGCGCATCGAACTTTTCATCGGCGCTTCTTCGACAAAGAGCAGATATTTCAGAAACGCATTCGCAATGTTCGTCACGTAATTGATGTGCCCGTAGCGCTCCAGTTGCACCGTCGATTCGTAATTCAAACGCGTAATGAAATTGTGCATGTGAATCTGATGCTGCAAGACCATCAGCGCGACGATGTCGCTGTTCGTTCCCGGATAACGCGTGACATCAAAGAAGCGGCTCAAATCAGAAATGTTGCCAAGGAAATTTGGATTTTTTTCCGCGCGCTTGAAATCGGCCTGACCAATCAGATTGCCGTGATGCGCTTGCTCGCCGCTTTTGCCAGTCACATACCAGCCGCCCCAACGATCCTCGATGGGCGTGCGATGGTTCACGTCAGAAATGCTGCTGCTCAAATCCGGCGCGCCCGATTCATCGGTCATCGAAGAGCGTAAAAGATGGCCCGGCACGCCCATGCTCCGGGCCGACGCGTGACATTCAAGACATTGATCGGTGCGAGCGAATTTCGGTTTGTTGTCGCCGCTTTGATCGAGCGTATAAAAAACACCGCCAATTTTCGGGTCTGCCGTGGAAACTTCCATCAGCGGTGCGCCGGGAATGAAACCGATATAAACGTCGTCATTGAAATAGAGCGCGCGCGGCGTTCGCGGCGAAATGCGGTCGCGCTGGAAGGAAGTTTTGGAGAAGACAAGGACTTGCGACGATTTTGGAATGTCCAATTTTTTCAGGACGGAATCCAAAAAACCGTGTTCGGAATTGTAGTTGAGTTTCGATTCGCCTTTTTCGATGGCTTGTTGCAAACGGGTGACCGGGTCGTCAGGCACCAGTTTGTTGTAATTCAAAGTGCCTTCGTCGAAGGACACCAGATGCGTCGCGCCCTGAAAATCGCCGTCCGCCCGTGCGTTAAAAGACAGAAAGACCAATACAACCAAAAAATAAAAAGTAGCGGAATGCTGAAGCTTTGATTGTTTCAAAATAGATGTTCGCCTGAATCAGCCTTTATTGCTTCATATCGCAATTTGTTTTCCAATGGCACTGGCGCTGGAACCATAAACCGGTTTCGTGCTTTTCTCCAGAGCAGGAGAAAAAACTTTTCCGTTGGCAGGATTTCGTTTGGCCGCAGCCTCGCGGTTTTGATCGTCCAAAAGCGCGGTTTCTTTTTCTAACAAATTGAAAATCATAAAGAGACAAAAGAGGATCGCGCCGACCGGAAGCCCCACAGACCACAAGGCCGATTCGCCCGGGTCGCTGAATCCGACGACAAACGCCACCAGTGAAAGAGTGAGAAAGATATTTTTAGTTTTCATAGATTTGTTTTGTTGCGAGTTTCTATTTGTTAATTCCGTAACCAATAGGCGTGATGTTGCGGTGCAGAATGCGGTGCATCGTCGGCGTCATTCGCTCGGCTCGGTCGTGAATGGAATCGATGTCGTAAGCGTGATCGTCCTGTGGCAACTCAAACGCGCCGGGAAAGAAATTTAGCCCGGATTTTCGCGCAACTTTTTGCAGAAACAAATGGAGCGCCGATGGATTTTGTTCCCGGATATTTGTTCTCCCCAGCAACGCGACGAGTGCGCCGCTCTCCAGCCGTCGTTCCGCCAGTCCAATTCTCAGCGCGGTTTGAATCTCCTCTGGCAATTCCGATGTCTCACGCCCCGCGACAATAATGAGGTCCGCCATCGTGATCGTCTCGACCAATTCCTCCACTCCGCCACGCTGTTTCGTTCCCCAACGGTATGTCTCAAGGCGGCAATGGTCTTTTACATTTTGAAATAAATGGCCATGCAACCGCTTCGCCCGGTCACTCACGCCTTCGTCTTCAAAAAGAATTAAAACTCTAAACAACGGCCGTGTCCGTGGAGATTTTTCATCAAGACACGTTTCCAATTCATTGAAGGAAGTTTTCATGGTTTTACAATTTTTAGATTGTTTTGCTGATCTAAATCTAGGCCTGAAGAAAAAACGCAACTACACCCCTATTGGCAAAGACTGAACCTTTTTTGCCACGAATTGCGACGTGCGTTTGGGCGAAAATAGAAGTTGCCCTGGACTTTTTCTTTGGTAAGTTCCAAACCCTTTACGGGTCTTCCGCGATTTCGCGCAAACGTCAGAATTGTTGAATTACAACCCCCATGCGGTTGCTTGCCCGAAAGAATTCTTTGTGCATAATTAAATCCGTGAGCGCACTGCACGTCATCGAAGAATTCAAACAGACTTTTTCAATATGAGCAACGTCACCGTTTCATTGCCAGACACTCTGGATGCGCAAATCGAGAACCGCTTCAAAGCGGGCGGTTTTCGCTCGAAAGAAGAATACTTGCTCGCGTTGGCGCGCGCGGATTGCGAACAAACCGAACTCGAAATGGTTTTGGAAGAACGTTGCAAAGGCCCCTTTTCCCCGCTCGAGCCCGATTGGAAAGAGCGCGTCCGGAAGGCCTCTCAAGAACGTGGCTGACAAACGAATCGAACGGCATGCCTCCGTCATCGAGGATGATCTTCCGGAAATTTACGTTTTTATTGCAAAAGATGATCCCGCCGCTGCCGAACAGGTTCTTGGCGCAATTGATGAAACCTTTCACCAGATTTCCCGGTATCCCGAATGCGGAATGATTTTTCGCACGCGCAACTCGGCATTGCCAAAGCTGAGAATGTTGCCCGTGAACGGATTTCGCAACTGCCTCGTATTTTACCGCGATGACGCGAGTCGCGCGGTGTGTTTTGAGGCCATAAACTGGATGACGTCTTCCTAGTTGAAATGGCTATTTACGAACTCAACCAGCTTTTCATCGCTCATTTGGTTGGAGGTGCTTTCGGAAACGACCGTCCTTTTGAACTGGGGGGTTTCCGCAAGGTAGTGCTTGAATTGCTCTTGGATTGTGCCAGTGCCGGTGAGGTGAACCTCCTCCGCGTTCACCAGATGGCGGCCGATCTCTTTGAAATACTTTCGAACCAAAGTTATTTCGAGATTGTTCGAGGCATTCTCGTTCGAATTGGCTCCGGCACCTGGATTCTTGGCATGACCGAGGACGTTGAACTCAGTGGCGGTGGGGTTGCAGCCTACGATGGTCGCGTGGTGCGTATCCATCCAAACTCCGAACCGTTTTTTGTTTTTTTCTGACATAAGACTTACATGACACCCGCATTCCCTAAATAGCAAATTGTCATTTCCGGATGGCTTATTCCCAAAGATTCAATCTATACGAAAAAAGATTTGCCGGATTTTGGAACCAAGCAGCACCGGTTTCAGATTTTCCGGATGGGGTGAATGCTACGCCAAAACGGGAATGACATTCGCGATTTTTTGCGTGACCAAATTGCCCCCCAAAAGAAAGTCCAGCCGCTCTTGAGCCGAAATTTTCAGGGTCATCCTGATTTTTTTTGCCTGATATATAAATGGCGTGCGACCGGTCGAAAATAGAAGTTGCTACGGTCTCTTTTCTTGGTAAGTTTCACACCCTTTTCAGAGCGCGGTTTGCCACGTTGAGGAAAGGAAAACGGCCTTCAAATCTGTCTTCGTGTGAAGTCGGGCGGCCACAACAACATCAAAAATAATCCCGTCTTCCGCGGGATGGCTTGGGAAAAATTCCCGAGTCTCTAACCAAAGGAAAATTGTGATCAGTATTGGCGTAAAAGAATTATTGGATGCGGGCGTTCATTTCGGACACCAGACAAAGCGTTGGAACCCGAAGATGAAGCCTTTCATTTTCGATGCCCGCAACGGCATTCACATCATCGACCTCAGTAAAACTCTTTCGCAGCTCGAAGCGGCTTGCAATTTTTTGCAGCAGACCATCAGCAAGGGCGGAAATATTTTGTTCGTCGGCACAAAAAAGCAGGCGCAGGAAGCGATCAAAGAATCCGCCAAAGGCTGTGGACAACTTTACATCACCGAACGCTGGCTGGGCGGCACGCTGACGAATTTTCAAACGGTCAAGCGCTCCATCGCTCGCATGAAACAGATCGAGAAAATGGAAGCCGACGGCAGCATCAATCAATACGGCAAACAGGAACAGGCCGTTTACCGCCGTGAAGCCGTTCGCCTTTTCAAAAATTTGGACGGCATTCGCGTGATGGACAAATTTCCTTCCGCGATGTTTGTCGTGGACATCAAGCGCGAACACAACGCGATTGCCGAAGCGCGCCGTTTGAAAATTCCCATCGTCGCCATTGTCGATACCAATTGTGATCCTGATTTAATTGATCACCCCATTGCGGCCAACGACGACGCGATTCGCTCCGTGCGCGTAATTTTGGCGACGGTCGTGCAAACGATTGTTCAGGCGAAAGCGGAATTTGATTCCAAACATGCTCGTCGCAAAACCGAAACGGCCGCGGCTCAGGACGCGGCCTCTACGCCGGCGACTCCGGCTCCCGCCACAGTGGAAGCTCCGGTGGAAACTCCCGTGACCGCTTAGCCAAAGTTTCAGCGAATGCCGAAAAGTTTTCCGGCGCATTCCGCTTTTCAATTTTCGTCCGATCAAAATTTTTATGACTGAAATTACTGCTGCATCAGTGGGCAAGCTGCGCGAAATGACCAACGCCGGTTTGATGGATTGCAAAAAAGCTCTGACCGAAGCGCGAGGAGATCTGGACACCGCAGTCGATCTCTTGCGGAAACGCGGGGCGGCCTCCGCTGCGAAAAAAGCGACCCGCGCCGCCCATGAAGGCGTCATCGCTCAACACATCCAGCCCGGCGCAAAAGTTGGCGTGCTCGTTGAAATTAATTGCGAGACGGATTTCGTCGCGCGCAACGAAAGTTTCCGCGCCTTCTGCGATGAAGCGGCAAAAAAAACCGCGGCCAATCCTCAGGTGGATTTGGAAGCCGACCGCGCCGCGCAAATTGCGAAGATTGGCGAGAACATAAAAATTTCCAGGTTCCATCGCATTGAAGTGACTGGCAGCGGATTGGTCGCCGCTTATATTCACACCGGCGCAAAAGTGGGAGTGCTGGTGGAAGTCGGCGCGGGGAAGGAGCAAACGGTGGCGAGCGAAGAATTCAAACAACTCGTGCGCGACATCACGTTGCAAATCGCGGCGGCTCATCCCTCCGTGGTCACGCGCGCTGACGTGAATCCGGTCGTAATCGCGAAGGAAAAAGAAATCGCCGGGGAACAAGTCAAAGGCAAACCGCCGCAAGCCGTCGCTAAAATTATCGAAGGCAAGTTGGAAAAGTTTTATCAGACCAATTGCCTGCTCGATCAGGGTTTCGTGAAAAAGAATTCTGAAATTTCGGTCAAGGAACATATCGGCGCCGTGACCAAGCAACTCGGCGACGACATCGTCATTCGCAGTTTTGTGCGTTTCCAAGTTGGCGAAACGCCGGCAGAATAAAAATCTTTGCCAGATCCAGCCGGACTTCGTGATGAAGTCCGGCTTTTTATTTGAGTGAGCCGTTGAAAAAATAAGGCCCCCCGACGCATCGCCGGGGTGTGAGTTCAAGTGGCGGTCACGTAGCGCAGGATTGCATCCTTGTCATTACCCACATCGCAGCCCGTGTTTCTTCAATCCTGAAAGGATTGGGATCACTTAGCCCAGCGTTGCGAGGAACGAGCTACGCTGGGGGATGTCAATAAAAGTGCATCAACTCTGAAAGAGTTGAATCAAATCGCGAAATTAATCCCAATCTTCCGTTCATCAAATTCGATTTCGTAGCGATGTAAGAGGGGATTTTATGCAACCCGTTCCGGGTTGAGGATTTGTTTGCACGATGACTCAGCGTAGCTCGTTCCTCGCAACGCGGGGCTGATTGATTTCAATCCCGTTGGGATTGAAAAGGCGCCGAGGAATTGTGGGTAATGACAAGGGTTGAAAACCTGCGCTACGGCAGAATGCAATCCTGCGCTACAAGTGACCGCCAGTTTAAATCACACCCCGCATCGCTCCTGAGAAGTGTAAATTGGGCTGCGTCAAGACCTCCCAACAAAGCAGGTGGAAATCAATTTCTGAAGGCTGACGAAACGGACGGCTCAAGCTTTCTTTTTAAAAAGCTCCGAAGAATCCAGGAGATTGAGCGAGACCAAATCCAAATTTTCATCGGTGCGCGACCGGGCTTTTTTGATCTGGGCGGCGATGCGTTGAGTCGTCTGCACCGCGAAATATTTCACGACGCCGACGCCGAGGGAGGCTTTGAAAATCACGATCACCAATAAATTAGAGCCAACATTTCCGATCCATAAACTCTGGCGCTCGCCTTGTTGGTAAACACTGCTGAAATAAGATTCGCCCACCAACCCTGCAATGGCTTCGCTCGCGGCAAACGAGCCTGCCGTCAGCGCGGCCATGGTCGTGGTGTCGAAAGCGTTGAGCGTTCCGCGCTGGGTGATCAAAGGACCGCCTTTGTCGATGATCAGCGCGGTGGTCGCTTCGCTTTTTTGGAGCAGTTCGTCCAGAGCGGATTCCATGCACTGGATGTCCTCCTCGAGCAATGGGGGGAGGCTGAACATATCAAGCCACTTTGCGCGTTCCTTCGTTGATAAATTTATGGAGCAACAGCCGGGTGATCATGTTGAGCGTGTCGAAGACGCCCTCGCATCGGGTCGCACAGGCGGGGAACGACGGGACTTGAACGTCGCGATTGTTCAAAAGAAAATCCATGTATTCCACTGGCGCCACGTTGGGCAAATCGCGCTTGTTGTATTGCAGAACGTACGGGATGTCGCCCAGGTTCAACTTCAATGCCTTCATGTTCTCTTCGAGGTTGGCGAAACTTTCCACGTTCTCGGCCATCTTGTCGTATTGCGAATCGGCCACAAAGACGATGCCATCCACGCCGCGCAAAACGAGTTGGCGCGTCGTGTTATAAATGACCTGTCCCGGCACGGTGTAGAGTTGAAATTTGGTTTTGAAACCTTTGATCGACATCGCTTCGATGGGGAGGAAATCGAAAAACAACGTGCGGTCGGAGCTGGTCGCCAGCGAGACGAGTTTTCCTTTTTCCTGCACGTTTTGCACATTGCTGTGCAGTTGTTCGAGGTTGGTCGTTTTTCCACCGCGACCGGGGCCGTAGTAAACGATTTTTACCTGAAGCTCTTTGGTTGCCTGATTGATAATTGCCATACGTTGTTTCCTTTATTGAATCTGTTTGCTGACTGCGTTCGCGATTGTGTTGAGTGTTGCCTTCGGTAAATCCCGGCCCGGTTTGCCCAGCACCACGAGATAGACGCCTTCTGCCTTCACGATTTGCCAGGAAATGTTTTCCGCTTCGAAAGCCAGGCTGGAGAGACCGCCTAGTTGAAGCTCTTTGGCGTATTGATTCATGCGTCCGAAAATTTGCGGGAGAAAAGCGGCGACCGTTTCCGCTTTGAATTTCCCCGGTAATTCTGCTGCGACCAGCAGCCCGTCCTGCATGGCGATGAATGCTCCATCCAAGTCGGGCATTGCCGCCAAATTTTTCACGATCTCGCCGGGTGACCAATCCTGTTTTTCCGCGCGCCCAAAAATTTCTCCGACCGGATTCTCTGGCTGGATCGGCGCGACCGCCGGTTCTATTTCAACCGGCGCAGGAACAGATTCTACTGCCACGGGCATCACGAATGGTTTTATTTTCGGAGGCGCCGCGATGGATTCCAGGTGCAGGACCGGCGCGGTGATTTCGTGTTTCAAAACGGCGACTCGCTCCGTTTTGAGGTTGGTGAACAGGTCCGGGATTTCGCCCATGGAAATTTTCTTCTGTGCTTTGGCCGGGCGGTGTTGCGCCATAAAAAGGGGCGCGACGATTTCGAGCGGCAACTCAAGGGGCAGATCCTCTTCGGCGGAAACATTTTTGACGCGCGGTTGCATCCATTGGCAGATTTGTTGCCAGGTAAAAATAATTTTTCCGGCTTTCAGTAACGGCTCAATCTTGTCCATCGGAAAAGAAATCGTTGCCTGAATCAAATCAGATTCCGCTATCTCCCTCCGAATGGCTTGCGGCCATTTTTCGAAAAGAGCGGCGATCGGGATTTCCAGCCGATCCGCATTTCCGGCGAGCGCAGGTTCGGGGGGCAGCACTCGGAGTTGCGGAACGTGAGACACGATTGGAACTGCAATTGGCATGGCCAACGTCGGCATGGCGGTGGGCGTCGCATCGTGGGCATTCGTCGTCTCACCGACTGCTGGCGCGGGCTTGAACGATCTCTCAGGCTGGCTAATCGAAATACCCTGACCGCGCGGACCGAAAATATTGGTGACTTCCAGCGAGACAAAAGTTTGTTTTTGATTGGCGCGGCGCGACAAGAGAGAAGGATGGAGCCGCGACAAAATTTCGGCCAGCGGCAGTTCGATCAGCATCTGATCGAAACGCGCGTTGTCGAAAAAAGTTCCATTGGGAGCGGCGTGCCGAATTTCGGCAAAAGGAAGTTTTACCGAACCCTTAGGTAGCTCTTGCAAAATCCGCTTTGCGGACAGGTTGACAAAGCCGTTGCCCTGAGATTGGACAAGAGAAGTTAGCGTACTGGGCAACGAAGCCAGGATGCTTCTCACCGGCAATGCCACAATCTCGACCGAACTTGCCACTCCCGTAAGAGAAGGAGTAGGGGCGAGAATTTCGGGAGAAAACGTCATGGTGGCGGGCGCATCCGGACGCGACGCCCACGAGGGGCTTGCGGTGGAATGAAATGTCTCTGGAATAGAAGTAGCTAGGCCAGCGTCCATGTCCTTACGGAATAATTTTTTGAGTGATCCAAACATGTTTTTAACCTTTAATAAAGTGTGGCTGTCGCGGTTATTTTCACTGATTGCATTTTCATTCGTTCTGTGCGGTTCGCATTTTTTGCGCCAAATTAAAATGTCCTGATTTTCAAGACCAATGTCCCAACCCCATAAAATTTTACTGCTGGATGATGAGCAGGACTTGCTCGATTTGTTTCAGGAGGTCCTCCGGCAATTGCCCAGCCAGCCGGAAATCCACACCTCCACTTCCGGCGCGCGCGCCATTGCCATACTGGAATCCGAGCCGTTTACGATGCTCATTTCTGATTTGCGGATGCCCAAGATGGATGGACTGCAAGTGCTCTCCATCGTGCGCCGGAAATTTCCTCAACTGCGAATCGTCGTGATGACGGCGGTGGTCGATGAACAATATCGGACTCGCGCTTACGCCATGGGCATCGATTTATTTTGGGAAAAGCCCAGCACGTCAGAGGAAATAAATCTGTTCCGCGAGTGCATCGAATCCTTGCTCGGCCAGCAGGTCGATAACGGGTTTCGCGGAATCCAAAGCAAGAGCCTGGTTGATCTGATCCAATTGGAATGTCTCTCGCACAGTTCCTCTGTTTTGAAAATCACGAAGGAAGGCCGGCAGGGAAATATTTGGGTGACGGATGGCGAAGTGATGGATGCGGCGACCTTGACCATGAGTGGCGAAGCAGCTTTCAAAGAAATTTTGTCGTGGAAAAATGGCAGCTTCGAGATTTTGCCTGGTGAACCGGACCATGTGCGGGTGATCTTAACTCCCTATCAAGGATTGCTTCTGGATTTCGCCCAGGCCTTTGACGAGAATAAAGGTTCGGAATCCTCCGCGCAAACCGCCGCGTGCGACACGAAATTTTTGACGCGCTCCCCGCTGGCCGCTCTCTCGCGCATCGATGGCGTGGAATTTGTCATGACCGTTCCCGCCGATCAAAAAGCCGCGCCGGATTCCTGGGGACTGGAAAATTCCAGCCCGGTCGCGGCGTGGACCCGACAAACCCAAAAACGCTTGCGCGACCTCGGAGAAAAATTGCAGGCGGGCGATTTAAAGCAGGTTGAAGGGCTGGGATTGCAGCGGCACATAGGAATCGCCTCGCGCGGCGACACGGAACTTTGCGTTGGATTCAAGCGCACGTTGAGCGCGGACCAACTTTACGAAACCTTAAAAAACATCTCAATCAAATGGGCTTCTTAAATATTTTTTCCAAACCGATTCCGAAACTGGCGCGGTTGCCTTCGGGCAGTTTCACCGTCGATGCGCTGGGCCGTTTGCTCGCCTCGACCTTGCCGCATTCCTTCTCCCAAAAATACATGGGCGAGATCAGCGGCACCGTTTTGGGCGTATTCCAGGATGCGCGCAAGGCCGCTTTGCCTCTGTCCGAAATTATCGTGCGTTATGGCGGCTTTAAAATCACCGCGCGCGAGCTTCGCGGCGGAGCCATTATTTTTCTCAAACCAAAAGGACTTCAGCCCTACAACGATTAAATTTTATGCGCCACCAAGACCACGAACAACTCATCCTGCAGTTGGAAAATTATTTGGAATGCCTCAAGCAATTTAATTATTTCGTCAACCTCGCCCGCTCAAAAAAATTCAGCAGCGAAGACGAGATCCAATTCCTCGAAGTCAAAAGCGTCATCGTTCAGGAAATGGAGTTGATCCTCGCTTCCGTGGAATGCCCCTCCCCGACCAAGGAAGACGTCCTCGCCCTGATCTCGAGCGCGCCCTCCATTCGCTACCTCAGCGAAATGGCCGATGGCGTCATCCGCAGCATGGAAAATCAATGGCATAAAATTTTTATCGGTTGGGTCTCCATTCTTGGCCAACTCAAAGTTCAACAACGACAAGGCGAGGCTGGCCCAAGATTTTTCAAAAAGAAAAAGGAATAAATCTCCGGGAAAAATCTGGTTCGCGCTCCATCAAAATTTCATAAGTTGTAGCCGCTGACGTGAGGAGGCGGTTTCGTGGTTTTCCGATCGGAATCCGCCTCCTCACGTCGGCGGCTACGAGCAGCGCGCCGTCGCCACGACTCAGATTTGTAGCTGTCGCGGTGCGATCAAACCTTCAGTGTGTGCGATCAAACCTTCAGTGATTTATTCTTCCCACCGTTTCGAGTCTTGGAGGAGGCCGGAGCGTAGCGCAGGCCGACGAAAAGACTCGAAACGGTGGAGGGTTCCGGCCACTTTCCCGCTATGAAAAATATCAACAACTCATTCACCGTCATGCCGCTCCTTTTATTTGCGACGTTTTAAAACGTTTCCGCGACCGCTTCATCTCCACCACCTAGCCGGTGCAAGTCCGGCCACGGATACCATTTCGATTTACGATTTTGGATTTACGATTTACGAGTCGGCTGACGATTTGGATTTGCCCGCGTAAATCGTCATTCGTAAATCGTAAATTTCTTTCCGCTCTCAAGGTGTAATAGAACTGCATGTCTCCCTGCGAAGGAGAAGGTTCGTGGTGCAAGTCCACGTGGGAGCATTTCAAACGCGGAACTCGGAATGCGGAACGTGGAAATCAGATCAATCGCGCGCGAGTTTTTCTTTCCGCGTTCCGCGTTCTGCGTTCCGCGCTCAAATCAGGATCGTGGTGTAATTAGCAGCATCTCTCCCTGTGAAGGAGACGGTCCGCGTGCAAATGCCGGCTTCCTGACCAATTCAAAAAGTAAATGCGCGGCGAACGCTCAAAGGAGATAGGCGCTTCCGCAAGCGGAATACTGCTCCGAGGAGCAATCCACGCCCCGGCACAAAGATCTCAAAGCCGGTATTTGGATCAAAGCTGTTCGTCGCGCAGTTCTGTTGTCGCGTTAGAAGGAAAAAATTTCAAGCATTAGTTATTCACAACCACAACCCCTAAGCCGGAGGCCGTAAGGGAAATCAATCGGTTCATCAAGACAGCCCGTTTTTTCGAGATCACCAGCAAACGTCGCAAAGGGTATCCATCGGAAACTCGCTTGAAAAAAGGTTCCCGCATCGTTTATGGAACTAAGGAGCTTCATGAAAAGCTCGGACGCAACGATCTTTGTTCGTGCGGCTCAGGACGCAGCTTTCAAAAATTGTTGATTGCAGTCTGGCTGCTATGACGGAAGTCGGCGCGATCATTACTTCCGAGAGTAACGATTGATGTCCTATTAGCCGAGTAGCCCAGGCGGCGACCTGCAAGTCTTCCGTTCGTCCGGGTGCAACTCCCGGTTGCCGCACCATTCAATTCCGGGAGGCTGGTCCAATACACCGGCAAAATTCTGAAGCCGGAGGAAGGCAGTATCGATCATATCCTGCCACGTTCGCGCGGCGGAAAAGATGCGTGGGAGAATTGCGTCTGGGCGAACAAAGCGGTGAACTCGAAAAAGGGCAACCGCCTGCCGCACGAAGCCGTATTGAAATTGCTCAACGTTCCGCGCGCGCCGAAGGAACTGCCGGTGACGGCGCTCATCCGAAACGCGCACGGCATCGCGGAGTGGAAACTGTTCCTCAATGCCTGAGGTGCGCGCGAATCGCGTTTTCATTAAACGCCTGTTATTGAAAGTTGACTTTCAATAACAGGCGATTAAAACCAAGCCGTGTTCACCCGCTGGCCCGAATCCCTTTGGCGAAAGAAGTTCGCCGCCCCGTATGTGCATATCGTGTTCGGCGCGCGGCAGACGGGCAAATCCACCCTCATTCAGAATCTCCTGCCGCCGCACGCCGCGCGCATTGACCTCTCCATTCCGAAGGTGCGGGCGCAATATCTCAACCACCCGGACGACCTCATCGCACTTTGCCGTGGCCTGCGACAGCGCGAAGGCGGCGCGTGGGTGTTCGTGGACGAGGCGCAAAACGTGCCCGCGCTGTTCGACGCCGTGCAGCATCTTTACGACGGAGACAAGAAACGCTGGCGGTTCATCCTCTGCGGCAGTTCCGCGCGCAAGTTGCGGCAGACCGGCGCGAACCTTCTGCCGGGCCGCAGCTTTTTGCACCGCCTTTTTCCGCTCACGCTGACTGAACGCCCGCCTGCCGAATCGCCCGCTGAGTTTGACGCCCCGCCGCCGTTGCCGCTCGACTGGCCGGACGGGAAGCGCCCGACGAAACCATTTCCGCGCGCCGACCTGCTCACACGACTCGCCTTCGGCGAACTCCCGGGCGTCGTCACCGCTGACGAAGCGCATCGCGCCGAGATGTTGCACGCCTACACGCAACTTCATCTGGAGGAGGAAATGCGGCGCGAAGCGATGGTGAAGGACTGGCCCGCGTTCGTGCGCTTCCTGCGCTTCGCCGCCGTCGAGTCCGGGCAGATGGTGAACTACCACAAAATTTCCAAGGACGTAGGCCTGTCCGTGCCGACCATCAAGAGCCACTACCAGCTTTTGGAAGACATGTTTCTCGGCTTCCGTCTGCCAGCATATTCCGGCAGCCCGCGAAAAAATCTGCTCTCCACCGACCGCTTCCTGTTCTTCGACCTCGGCATCCGCCACGCCGCCGCCGGGTTGCGGCCCAACACCGATGTGGTGCTGGCGAATCCCGGCCCGCTCTTCGAGCAATGGGTGGGAGTCGAACTTTGGAAACGCCTGCAATACCTTGGCACGGGCACGTTGCATTACCTCCGCACCCATGACGGCGCGGAAGTGGACTTCATCATCCAGCGCGAAGGCGGCCTGACGCCGATTGAAGTGAAATGGACGGAGAACCCGACGCTCTCCGACGCGCGTCATCTCCTGACGTTCTTGGGTGAACATCCGAAACACGCGAAGCACGCCTACATCATTTGCCGCTGCCGTCAGCCGCTGCAAATACACGACAAGGTGACGGCGCTCCCGTGGTCTTGTCTGTGAAAACGTACCACGGTCGCGCAAGGCGGGAAACTGCCGGTCACGGCGCTCCTCCGCAACGCCCACGGCATCACGGAGTGGAAACTGTTCTTGAACGAATGAAACAACGGGAGAGCGGGCGTCAAAGCTCGCTCTCCCAACTTAATTCAACCAAACTCGATTACTGCTATGGGAGCGACCCGCGATGATTTTATCAAATACCCACGCACACCGCATCTGTTCGGGTCGAAGGGAACTGCTGGCGACAAACATCTTGGCCAAAAAGAATCTGAGAGGTTGATCGCGGACCCTTCGTTGATTGTGGCGGAGAAGATTGATGGCACGAACGTTGGAATTCATTTCACGTCCCGTGGACGCATGGTGCTGCAATGCCGTGGTCACGAAATTACCGAGGGCATGCATCCGCAATATGATCTCTTCAAGCAGTGGACTTCGGTGAAGCGCCCAGTCCTCGAAGGAATGCTCGGTAATCAGTTTATCCTCTACGGCGAATGGCTCTACGCGAAGCACTCCGTCCACTATTGCAAGCTACCGCATTACTTTTTCGAGTTCGACATTTACGACAAGGACGCCGGGCAGTTTCTCGACCTCGCCGCTCGTCAGCGAATGTTGGACGGAACCGGCCTTCATACTGTGCCTATCGTTCATCGCGGTCGCGCCAAGGCAGACGAACTGGAATCGCTCATCGTGCCATCGGCGTTTGACAGCGCTTTTGAAAATCCAATCACGGGCAAGACCGACAATTTGATGGAAGGACTTTACGTTCGCAGTGAGGCCGACGGCTATGTGACAGGCCGCGCCAAACTGGTCCGTCCGGAGTTTGTGGAGAAGGTGCAGCAAAGCGAACACTGGCAGCATCAGAAGATGGTTCCGAACTGGCTCGCCGCAGGAACGGACATTTGGTTGTGAAAACGTGGGCTGACATGACGGGGGCGACGAACGCGCAAGTTCTCGAATGGGAGGACGACCCTTGTTTGACATGAACGCCAAAGATTTTCTCCGTCTCGTCCCCCCTTGCGTCCAACTTCGGCGCGCCAAGACGTGCCGCCGGGTGAAGCCACGCGGCGCGCGACGGCTCATGCTTTTGAAAATCCCAACGGGATTTCGTCAGTCAGCCCAAGGTTGCGAGGAACGAGCTACCCTGGGAAAACGTGAAAAAAGAATTTCAACTCTGAAGGAGTTGCGTCCGCCCGTGAATCAGAAACGGATAAATGAAAACGATGCAACCCGCGTTGGGGTTGTGGATATTTTGGGATGCGAACCCAAGATAGCTCCTTCGTCGCAACCTTTGGCTGAACGCTGGAATCCCGTTGGGATTCAAAGTTCAGTCCGCTTCACCGCACGACATCGTGAGGCATCTCTGCGGCGCTCAACAGCCGGGAGTTGAAGCGGCGTAAACGCCGCGCGCCGAATCCAGACTTTACTTTTAGCCGTCTAAACGTAAAGTCTGCCTGCCATGATTGACCGACCTTTTTGGACTGAACGGCTCGTCGCCGCGTGGAAACAGGCGTCCATTGTCTGGCTGAGCGGGCCGCGGCGCGCGGGCAAGACGGTGCTGGCGCAGAGCTTTCCCGACGCGGAGTTTCTCAACTGCGACCTGCCCAGCGTGGCGGAACGGCTGCGCGATCCGGAGAGTTTTTTCCGTTCCGTGAAAAAGCGGCTGGTGGTGTTCGACGAGGTGCATCAGCTTCCCGATCCAAGCCGGCTGTTGAAGATTGGCGCGGATGATTTTCCCAAATTGAAAATCCTGGCGACGGGTTCGTCCACGCTCGCGGCCACGCAAAAGTTCCGCGACAGCCTGACGGGGCGCAAGCGGGTGGTGCAGCTGGTGCCGGTGTTGCACGAGGAATTGGCGGCGTTCGGCGTGACGGATTTGCGGGAACGTTTGTTGCGCGGGGGATTGCCGCCCGCGCTGCTCGCGGAGAAACACAATCCAGAATTCTACGCCGAGTGGCAGGATTCCTATTTCGCGCGCGACGTCCAGGAGCTTTTCCGGCTGGAGAAACGCGCCGGTTTTCTGCGCGTGCTGGAATTGTTGATGCGCCAAAGCGGCGGGATGCTGGACGTGACGAAGCTGGCCGCCGAAAGCCAGATCAGCCGGCCTGCCGTCACGAACTGGCTGGAGGTTTATCAGATCACGCATGTGGCGCATTTGGTGCGTCCGTTTTCAGCAGGCGGGCGGCGGGAGATCGTGGCGCAGCCGAAGGTGTTCGGTTTTGACACGGGGTTGGTCTGCCACGCGCGCGGCTGGGATCATTTGCGAACGGAGGATTGCGGCGTGTTGTGGGAGCATCTCGTGCTGGACACCCTTATCGCCGCCAATCTGCCGAAGATTCATTTCTGGCGCGACAAACAGCAGCGCGAAGTGGACTTCGTCGTGCCGCGCGGCCGCGATGCCGTTGACGCCATCGAATGCAAATGGAAAGCGGATGCGTTTGAAACGCGCGGGCTGGCGGCGTTTCGCGAACAGTATCCAAAAGGGAAAAACTATGTGGTCAGCCCATTGAACGGCCCGGCGTATGAGCGGGTTCAGGATAGGCTGAAACTTTCAATTGTTTCGCCGGGCGAATTGCGCCAAGCGATAGCGTGAGCTTGGTGGTGGTGGCACTGTTCCTGTTGAAACGCATTTTTCATGAACACTAAAGATTTTATTCCTCTCGGTGTGCCGCTGGGTGAAGCTGCCCGTTTGGAAAGGCTTTTCAACCCAATCCACCTTTAACATCATCAACCAGGAATCACCGGCTAACTCTGGGTATGGCGAAAAAGAAATCAACCATCAGCTTGGCAAAAGCCATCGGCGGCAAAGCGTCCAGCGCATTGCCTGCCGATTACGCCACCATTCTCGCCGACCTCAAGATGCGCGTCCGCGCGTCGCAACTTCGCGCGGCGGTTTCCGTCAATCGCGAGCTGATCGCGTTGTATTGGGACATTGGCAGAGCCATCGTTGAACAACAGAAAACGCACAAATGGGGCGACCGCGTGCTTGATCGCCTCTCGCATGACTTGACCGAGGAGTTCCCCGAGATGGCAGGATTTTCTCGCAAGAATCTTTATCGCATGAGGGCGTTCTTCCTGGGTTATGCACCGGCGAACGCAATTGTCGCACAACCTGTGCGACAATTACCGGGCGGCGGGAAAAAGGCGGCTGCTCAGTCGGGTTCGGCAATTGTCGCACAGCTTGTGCGACAATTGCCGGAGGAGGCGATTCTTCCTCAGCGACTTGGAGAATCCGAACCGCAGATTCTCTCACAAGCTGTAAGAGAATTCCCGGCGCAAAAACTGTCACAGCCTGCAACAGAATTTGCCGCTCCGCCCGAACCAATGGCTTCGCTGCCGTGGGGTCACAACATTGTGTTGCTGCAAAAACTCGAATCCGCCGCTGACCGCCTTTGGTATGCGCGCAAAGCCGTCGAGCATGGCTGGTCACGCGCGGTGCTGACGCACCACATCGAAGCGCAATTGCACAAACGCGAAGGCAAGGCGGTTACGAACTTCCAGCGCACGTTGCCGCCGGTGCAATCCGATCTGGCCGAGCAGACGCTCAAAGACCCTTACACCTTCGATTTCCTCACGCTCCGCGCCGACGCGCATGAGCGCGACCTTGAATTGGGTTTGCTGGATCACATCCAGAAGTTCCTGCTTCAGCTCGGCGTCGGGTTTGCGTTCGTGGGACGGCAGTTTCACCTGGAAATTGGCGGGCAGGATTATTATCTCGACCTGTTGTTCTATCATCTGCGGTTGCGCAGCTACGTGGTGATCGATTTGAAGATGAAAGCCTTTGAGCCGGAGTTCGCCGGTAAAATGAATTTCTATCTCTCCGCCGTGGACGATCAGTTGCGTCACGCAGATGACAAGCCGTCTATCGGACTGTTGCTGTGCAAGGAGCGCGACAACTTGACGGTGGAATATGCGTTGCGCGATTTGAAGAAGCCCATCGGCGTCGCGCAATGGCAGACCAAGCTCGTCGAATCCCTGCCGAAGAATCTGAAGGGCAGCCTGCCGACGGTCGAGGAGATCGAATCGGAGTTGAGCAAGGCGCAAAAGTGAGTTTCCGCCTCAAACCGGGAGAAGCAATTTTGTTATGAATGCGAAAGATTTTTTACGAACGGGAGTTCCGCTCGGCGAGGCCACCCGGCGCGCGACGGATTTTGTTTGCAAGTTTATCCTCGGCGGCGGCGACAAGTCGCGGTTGCACGAAGATGTCGCGGCCATTGTCGCCAATCCGGCGGCGTTCGTGGATGACGCATTGCGCGGCGAGCTTGCGAAGGCGTTGCTCCATGCGCCACCGCCGCCGCGCGCCGAGCCGGTGAAGTATCGGCAATGGGGCGAAGGTTTGGAACATGAGGCGGTGATGCAGATGGAAAAGGCGTGTCTGTTGCCGATCTCGGTGGCGGGCGCGCTCATGCCGGACGCGCATGTGGGCTACGGCCTGCCCATCGGCGGCGTGCTGGCCACCGAGAACGCGGTGATTCCTTACGCCGTTGGTGTGGACATCGCGTGCCGCATGAAGATGACGGTGCTCGATCTGCCGTTGCGCGATCTGGAACGCAAGCAGGACCGGCTCACGCGCGCCATCGAAGCGGAGACGCGCTTCGGCATCGGCGCGAATTTCAAGGAGCGTCGCCACCACGGCGTGCTCGACGCGGACTGGTCGGTCAGTCCAATTACGAAACAAAACAAAGACCGCGCGTGGTCGCAACTCGGCACGAGCGGCAGCGGCAATCATTTTGTCGAGTTTGGTCTATTCACGGCGCACTCGAAAATCAACGAATTGGAACCGGGCACTTATGTGGCGTTGCTGTCACACAGCGGGAGTCGCGGCACAGGCGCGTCGGTCTGCGATTACTACAGCAAGATCGCGTTCAGCCAGTTTCCCGATTTGCCGAGCGAATTGAAGCGGCTCGCGTGGTTGTCGCTCGATTCGCAGGAAGGGCAGGAGTATTGGAACGCGATGGAATTGATGGGACAATACGCCGCCGCGAATCACGCCTGCATTCATAAACACATCGCGGAAAATCTCGGCGCGCAGGTCTTGCTCGATCTGGAAAACCACCACAACTTTGCCTGGAAAGAAAAGCACGTTATCGAGGGCGTAGAGCGTGAGGTCGTGGTGCATCGCAAAGGTGCCACGCCAGCGGGCACGGGTGTGTTGGGAATAATCCCTGGCTCAATGGCGACCCCCGGATTTGTTGTTCGTGGAAAAGGGAATGCTGAATCTTTGCATTCTGCTTCGCATGGAGCGGGACGTGTCATGAGCCGCACTCGCGCGTCGCAAACTTTCAATTGGAAAGCAGTGAATCAATTTCTGCGCGAACGCGGAGTGACGCTCATTTCCGCTGGCCTTGACGAAGCGCCGATGGTTTACAAAGACATTCATACGGTCATGGCTGCGCAATCCGACTTGGTGGAAACGATCGGCCAATTCGATCCGAAGCTCGTGAAGATGGCGCCGCATGGCGAGCGCGCTGAAGACTGAATTTGAACCATTCGCCAACCTGATTAATGCGTCAGCGCGAACACCGCGATGTTCAACGCGAGTTTCTGTCCATCGTTCGGGCTTATTCCTTTACCGTCGTTGCAAGTGTTGTTCGCGCTGAAGGAACAGCAGAGGCCATCTTCGCACATCACCGCGACGAGATTTCCCTGGTAAAATAAACCTTCAAGCTGGATGTTGCGCGGTTTATCGAGGCATTTCACGCGATCAACTTTGTAGAACGAACGGTAAATCAAATGGTCATAGCTCAACGCTTTGACCGACTCCCCTGCAAAAACACGACTGAATTCGCGCCGCCACGCTTTTGGGAAATTAGGATTCGTGCAACAACCGGAGCCAAAAATAAATCCGCCGTGGCTCAAATATTTACGCAGATTTTGCAACTCGGCTTCAGTCAAAACGAAATCGTCGTGGCCATTCATAAACACAAACGGCGTTTCAAAAAGAAGCGCCTCGGCCAATTTTACCTGCCGTTCTTCCTGAATCTTAATCGTCGAGGCGCGTGAAACGAGCTTCATTAAATCTTCTCCCACCCCGCCACAATCGCGCCCGTCGTTGCTCGCATATTTGACGCGGCCCATAAAAAATGTGGCGAGCCTGTCCTCACGCTTGGGCGGATTTTCCGCGCGCGCCAGGAAGCCGCAGCACATAATCGCGAGCAGGATTTTTAATTTTTTCATAAGCGAATTCTTCATTAAAAATTTTCAGGCCATGCCAAATCGTTTGCGCAAACCCCATTCCAAACTCAAGCAGCCCAGCAAAAAGGCAAACGTCCAGCCGTTGACGCCAATCGGCGCGCGCACTTTGGGCGACTGCCGTGCCTGTTCCAGCTTCGGTTTCAATTGCGCCAGAAGTTCTGCGCCGTCGCGACAATCTTCCGCGCGCAAAGCCAGTCCATCGCTGAGTGAAGCCCATTGTTGCAGGTTCTCCATGTTCCGCGCCGAATTTTGCAACTCCACATTCAACTCGCGAATTTCAATCGAACGCGTCGCAACCGGCTGTTTCAACTCATTCAAAATCGAGACGGTGTAAAGTCCTGCGTTCTTTGGATGAAATGAAAAATCAACCGGACGCCCCGTGGGCAATTCCAAAGTTTGTTCAGCGAGAATTTTTTTCTGCGCATCTTCCACCCGCGCCGTAAATTTTGCCTTCGAAGTGGTGACATCTTTTGGACTCGGCTCTTTTTCTAGAACCAATCGAATATCCACATCAGGCCGAAGTTCCTGATCGGCGATATGAATCGCGACATCCTGCCGGCTCGATTCCGCGAGAAAACGAAACAGTTGCCGCCAAAAACGGTCGAACTCCTGCGGCTCGGAATCCTTCGCCAGACGCCACAACCAAAAATTTTGCACCGTCAAAATCGCGCTCAATCCAGAACCATAATGTTGCGACGCCATCAAAATGCGCCGGCCTTTCGGGCCTTCATCCGTTTGATGCAACGCCCAGACTTGCGCGCCCGGCTTCGCAGAATCAACGCGGCCGTATTGGTGGAATTTCGGCAAAGCGTTCCACGTGCGCCGCAACGCGCCGCCGTCGCTGATTTGAAAAACCGGATGTTGCAAAGCTTCGTCTGTCAGTTCGAGTTGAAAAGGGCGATCCAGACCTTGCACGCCGCCGTTTTCAGAAAAAATAACCGGCAACAATTTTTCCAACCGGCTGTCGCGCCACGATGAATCAAAAGTTTCCGGGCCGCCGATCATCAGCACGCCACCGCCCAGTTCGCCGGAAAATTTTGCCAGCAACTCCTGTTGCTCAGTCGAAAGATCCACTGGCCGCAAATTGGAAAGCACAATCACGCGAAAAGGCGCGATGCCTTCAATCGTTTTTGGAAAACCCTCCAGCAATTCGCCTGCGTTCTCCACGTTCTGGCGAAAAACTGATTTGCTCGAAGTGCGCGTCAGGCCAGTGAGTTTGATCGTCGGGTCACCGTGCAACGCCATGGCGATAAACTTGTAATCCCACGTCAACGCGCCTTGCACATACAACACCCGCAACTCGCGCTCGGACGCGATGCGCACCGCCACGCTGCCCGTCGTCCCTGCTCTGGCGAGTCCCGGAAGATTGGGCGGCGCAAGTTGAATTTCGTAGTTGTGCGCGCCTTCAGATTTTTCTTCGACCCGAAAACTTTCCAGCCAGAATCGCGAACCGCTGCTGGCCACCACCGTTTTCTTTTGCAGAAAATGTCCGTCGCGCAACAAAACCAGATCGAACGCGGGCAGATCATTCACGTTCATTGTTTCCAGGTGCGCGGTTATTTCAAAGCGCGTGTTCGGCGCGGCAATCGGCGGCGCTTCAACTTGTTGCAACGACAACATTTTTACTCCTGTGTCACTGCCGAAGCCAATGCCGATGAACGGCACATGGGAATCGAGCAAGGCGGAAAGCGCGCGCATGTTGTCGGATTTTTCGTTCGCCGCGCCATCGGTCAACGCGATCACCGCCAGCGCGTTGGGCGAACTTTCCAACGCGCGAGCGATGGCACGTCCGAGATTGGATCGTTTGCCGTCAGCTTTTGCCGCGACCAGTTTCGGCCCATCGACCGGCTCGGCATCTTCAGCAAAAAGAAACGGCTGCACTTTCAATTTTGCTTCTTCGAAGCCCGGCAAAAGATGTTCGCGAGTAAAGGCGATGGCGCGTGCGTAACGCGTTTGCTCATTTTCCTGAAGCGACATGCTTTCGCTTTTGTCCATGAGCAACAGAATATTTCTTCTCTCCTTTTGCTCGCGCTGTTTCTCGACCCACACCGGACGCGCCCCGAGAAAAACCAGGAGAAGCAAAGTCGCGCCACGCAACGTCGTTAACAATGCGATGCGTGATTTCGACAACCCGTGTTTCCGAAAACTCCGAATCGACCATCCCAGCAAGCCGAGCGTCAAAGCCAAACCAATCGGCAGCGCCAAGGGAAAATCAAAAATGATCGAGCGCATCACCTATTTGGCTTCGGACAATTTGCGAAAATATTTTTCCACGCGACCGCGATAAGCTGGCGGTAAACGGGTCGGGTCAATATTCGTCACCACTGGATCGTCGGATTTTTTGGAAGGGTCTTTGACTTCGGCGGAAAAATGTTCCAGCTCGGCCATCAATTTTTTTACGCCTTCGATATCGAGGGGATGTCCTTTCTCCTTCAATTCCTGCTCGATCATCAGCAACATTTTTTTGGAATTTTCCTTCGAGCCATAAAGAGAATTCAACCCGTCTTGCAAATTAAAACTCGTTTCCTGCTGCAATTTTTTTAAATCCTCCGGCGAAAGCGGCTTGTTATTTTGCAGGCGATTCAAAAGTCCTTGCAATTGCGCCATCCCTTTTTCAAAAGTGTTTTGATCGCCTTCTTTGAGCGCATCATTTTTCTTGGCCTGCTGCATCGCCTGCGGCTGGCTTTGTTCAAAAGCTTTGCTGACTTGCTGCAAACTTTCCTTGGCCTTGACCGCCAGAGCCTGCTGATTTTCCGGCGAACTGGCGTGCGCGAGATCATCCAATTTTTTATCGAGCGTGTTTTTATTTTCCTTGTTCAAAGACTTCGCCAATTCAGGGCCAAACAAATCGCTCGTCGGTTTTTGTTCGGCGGTTTGCTTCAATTGATCCGTTGTCTCCTTCGCTTGTTGCGCAGTTTTTTTCAATTCCCGCAAGTCCGGTTGCTCCGCCGCCTTTTCCAGTTTTCCAATCTGCTGGTCTAAAAGTTTTTTCAACTTGTAAGCGCTGCTTAATTGCTGATTGGACATTTCCTCATCAAGAGCCTTGCTCAATTCCTCCAGTTTTTCTGAAGCAACTTGCGGTTGCTTTTTCGCGGAAGGCACTTTCTTTTCCAAATCAGCTGCGGCTTTTTCCATGGCGCTGGTGGCTTGCGCTGATTCATTCGTTACCTGCTTGAAAACCTGCGGATGCTGCGCTTGGAATTGTTCGAGTTCCGTTTTCAAATCGCGTTGCTGTTGGGCAAGCGCAGTGTAATTCGTCGCACGCGCCTTGCGGGCTTTCGCCGCCAGCGCTTGTTGTTTTTCCAAAGTTTGTTTGACGAATTCCTTCGTCGCTTTCTCTTCGTTGCGGAACTCCGCCATTTCTTTCAACTTGTCTTTTGCATCATCGGCAATCGGGCTGGCGTCATCATCAGAATTTTCTTTTTTATCGTCGAACGCGTCGGGATGATCCGAAACCGTTTTCTGAAAAATTTTCCGCGTCTCGATCAATTGCTTCAAGGCCTCGCGCTCCTCATTTTTCGCCACGGGCATTTGATTTTGCCGCAACGACCCAGAGGCTTTGATCAAAGTTTTTTCCGCGAGGGCCAATTGATCCAGCACTTCGCCAATCGGTTTGTTTTCCATTTTTACAGTCATCTCGGCGTAAAGGTGCTGCGTCGCTTCACTTAAATCTTTTTCCGCCTCGGCCAGTTTTTCGCGGTCCTGTTCCTGCATTTTTTCCGCGTCGGGAGGCGTTTGCAAAAAGTGGTGCGTCTGCCGCACGACATGTTGCTGGCGATTGATGAGTTGCGTGAGTTGGTTCAAACATTGATACGCCGAACCGCTTTCGCCACCGGGCATTTTCAAAATGTCTTCGCGAAATGGGCGTACTTCGAGAAAGTAAACTTCCGAGCCATAAGTTTGATCGCTGCCAGTGCGGGCTTGCGCGTAATAAGTCATCACGTCCCAGTCGCTCAAATGAAATTCATCCACATAAATCACCGGCTGATACACGGCGTATTTCGGGTCGGGGGATGCGGGCAAAACGTGCGACACTTCGGCGAGACCATTCACCGTGCTGAACCAAAAATTGCTGGTCAATTGCCGGCTGGCCGCTGCTTCGATTTGCAATTGCACGGCATCCACTTTCGTCACTTTCAAATCTTGCGCGGGATCAGTGATGCGCACTTCGCCCCACTCTTTTTTTGCTTCGACGGCATTGGCATCGGGCAATGCGAGATTGCCGGGATCGCGTTCGCTCGACGCGTTCCTCGTTTCGACATTGGAGCGCAATTGTTCCCAAGGTGCAAAGCGATGGAAAAAATAAATTGTGCCGACGAGCACGGCGACAAAAACGGCGTTATGAATGAGCGCAGCGCGAGCGGGAAAAGGAATTCGCGGCGTTTTTTCGGAAAGCACGGCTGCCGCTTGATTGGAGATGCGTTTCTGAAACCACTGCAATGGCGAATCGAAATTATCAGGAAGTTTTTCCAAAAAAACGAGCGTGTTCAGACGATCAAGCAAGGTGGGTTCGCCTTGCTCAATTTTTTCCGCCAGCCACGGGCGCGCCAGAAATTTGCTCGCGACCAACGCGATGATGAACAGAAAAGCGGTCCCGCCCCCGAGAACAATCAAGACGACGACCCCGATGGCCGAAGCACGCGAAGCGATCCAGCCTCGTTGCATCGCGAGGCCGAGCAGGAACACGAGCAAAGTGAGCACGCTACCCAACGTTCCGAGCTGTTGGAAAAAGCGCAGCCATTTCCATTTTGCGCCCGCCCTGCCCAGATTCGCCTCGATGATTTTGGATTTTGGCGCGCTCATGCGATCCTCCGTTTAATATTTGTCCAAGTCGTTTCACAAAACAATCCCGCAAGCGCGATGAGCAGAAGCCACCACCAGAGGCGCTGTTGCCGGATGCTGGCAAAACTGGCCGCGCCCATGGTTTTTGTCTGCACTGCGGGAGACGATTTAGCGCTGGCCGGAAGCTGCCACGCCTGTAATGCGGGAGGCGCGGCGGCGTAAATCAATTGCGATTCCTTGGGCGACGGATTGATGGAAATGATTTTTTCCGGTTCTACTCCACCTTCACAAACCAGACGGTAAAGTCCCGGCTGATCCGGCAAACGCAGTTGCGCTTTTCCATTCCTCACCGGCGCGCGGTCCAGTTCTTTTTGATCCTTCAGCAACAACAGCGTCTTGACTGTGGAATTGGTAGGAAAACTTTGCGCGAAAGCATCGCCCGGTTCAAAACTCGTGGGCGTGGTGTCGGCGGGCCGCGCATTTTGCAAACAGAGATCGAGAAACGGAATGAAGGTTGAATGCACCGGCCAGGAAGTTTGCGCGCGCTCAAAACCGAACGCGGACACAAACATTTTCCCCGGCTGTTTTAGATTTTGAAAAAACACCGGCTCGCCTTTGTCAGAATAGACCAGCGGCACGGCCTGTTTGCTGCGCAGGCGAACCGGATCGATGACTTTTATTTCCAGAAGATTTCCGTAGTCCGGCGAAGTGAAGGGGTGGAACACGGGGTGGTTTGCAAAAATATATTGGAAAGTCGCCGCGCCCGCTTTGGCCGGATCCGGCGACAAAATTTCAAAACCCAATTCCTTGAGAAAACCTTTCGTGGAAGGATTGACGCGATTGACCATCAGAAAAACGCCACGGCCATTGCTGAGATAACGCCAGAGCAATTTTCGCGCATCGCTGGATTGCAGATAGCTCGCTTCGATGCAGAGCACTTCGGCGTCGTTGTTCGCGTCGAGTTCGCTGGAAACTTTCGTTGGCTCGATAAACCGCGCCGCCCAATGGCCACGCATGATTTCCGGCGACAAAGCGAGTTTCAAAAAAGAAGATTGCGCCAGCATGGCGACTTTTCCCTCCTGCACCGGCGCGAGCGAAAAGAAGACGTTGTTGTCGCCAGCAAGAGAATCGCCCTCCGCTTGCACGCTCAATTCGCCGCTCAATTGCAACGACGGTTCAGCTTCCCATTCCGTTTGAAAAACAATGTTCTCCCCTTTGTCAGTAAAATCGATCTCGCGCGCGAGCAATTCCTGTCCGTTGACGCGTAAAAACATTTTCGCCGAAGCAAATTTTCCCTTGTGAATGATTTGCGCGGTAAAATGCACGAGCGATTTATCGCCGAGAAAAATCCGTTCGGCGCGCGCATCCGACACGGAGACGTTTGAACGCGCCGTTGATTTGGTCTTAGGAATTTCGACTTCAACGTCCTCAAGAAATGCCGGCGTGTTCAAATTGTCCGCCCACTGATTTTCCTGATTGTCACCGAGCAAAATAATTTTCTTTTTCTCGCCGAGTGAGTTTGCCAACAAGGTGTTCGCTTGCCGAAAGGCCGCAAGGTAAGAGCCGCGTTGAAATGAGGGTTGAAGCTGCTGAATTTTTTGCGCGGCAGCGGCGTGGTCGTCGCCGAAACTGACGATGGCGCGCGGATTGGCTGTAAGTTCGACGACAGCGATTTGCGTTTCCTTGCCCGCTTGGCCGAACTCTTTCAACAAACGCTCTCGATCCTTTTGAAATCCATCATCAACCTGATGGCTGAGAGAATTATCCAGAATGTAAACGCGACTTTCTTTCACGACGACGGTGGTCGCCTCACGAATAAACGGCCACGCAAAAGCGCCAATCAAGAGCAGCAAGGCGAGCGCGCGCAAGGCCAGCAAAAACAAATCGCGAAGATGGCGCGGACTTTGTTTCGGCTGCGGTTGGTCGTCGAGAAAACGGAGTGTGGAAAATGGTAAAAGATTTTGGGGCTGCTTGCGTCGGAGATGCAGATAGATCGGCGCGCCCAGCGCCAGTGCGCCAATCCAGAACAGCGGATTGAGAAATGAGAAATTCATTTCAGCCTTTTTCGTTCCGAAAGAAACAGGGCTAAAGCGCGCCACGGATTTTCGTCGTTGCGGATGACGCAAAAAGGAATCTCCAAACTTTGAAAAAATTTGCGGTGGTCGTCCATGAAACCGTTGAACCGTTCCAGATATTTTCCCCGCGCGTTCGCCGGCGAAACCTGTCGGCGCGCGCCGGTCTCCATGTCCTCGAACAAATGCGATTCAGTGAACGGAAAATCAATTTCATCAGGATCGAGCACTTGAAACACAAGACACTCATGGCCGTGAAAACGAAGCTGTTTGAAATAAAGTTCGACTTCCGCGCTCGGCTCCAGCAAATCGGAAAAAAACAAAATCACGCTGCGCCGATGCACCAGACGCGCGGTTTGGGTGAGCAAATTCACGAGACTCGCGCCGCCAGCGGGTTGCAATTTTTCCATCTCGCGGAGCATCAAACCAAATTGGGTGGAACGCGAAGAGGGACGGACAAAACGCGTTTCGTTTTTTTCGTCGAACGCAATCAATCCCGCCGCGTCGTTTTGGTTCAGCAGAAACCAGGTCATCGCCGCAGAAATTATCCGCGCGCAACCAAGTTTTGTTTCCCACGCGCGCGAACCGCGATAGCCCATCGACGCGCTCGTGTCGCAAACGACGTAAAATTGCACGTTGGTTTCCAGCAGGTAGCGCTTGATGCAAAGGCGGTCAGTGCGCGCATAAAGTTTCCAATCCAAATGGCGCAGATCATCACCCGGTTGATAATTTCGATAATCGCTGAACTCGACGCTGTAACCGTGAAAGGGACTTTCGTGCAAGCCGCTCAAAAAACCTTCCATCACATAACGAGCTTTGAAATCCAATCCTTCCAGCGCAGCGAGCGCGCGCGGATCAAATTGATCGGCCAGACTTCGATTGGATGCGTTTTGCACGGTTTCAAAATTTTAACGACGTGAAACGATGAGGGTGTTGGTTTGTCGGTTAGATCGGACTTGTAGTGGGCCGACAAACTCATTTGTTTTTAGATCAGGCTTGGTCTTTATCGGCTGGCGTAATCGCCGGGCGTTTTTGGTTTCAAGATTGAGTCATGCAAAGGCCGTCACTTCCACTTCACTGTGTTTTAACCGCGCTTCGTTGACGACCTGCTCCAGGCGGCGGGCGGTCGCATCATCAATCCATTCTTCGCCGCATTGCGCGCAAACCGTGGCGCGGACGCGCCGCACGACGACCACGCCGCTTCCTAAATCCGCCGTGAAAGTGGTTTCGCCGTTTGTTTTCCTACCGCCGCACAGCGGGCATTGATTGTCTTTCGCGTTCATAATTTTCGTTTTGTTTTATAATCCGGTTCAAAAATTTCGAGCGACGGTTCGTAAGCCGTAATGATGAACACCTGTCCTTGCGTTTCATCACAAGCTGCCACCACATGAAGCGGCTTGCCGGAAACATACCCTAGAAAAAGCGCGCTCGGAAAAGGTTTGTCATCCGCGTAGTCCCGAATTCGTTCGCCGGCCAGCAATACATCGCGAACGAATTGCTGGGGGATAGCGCGTTCGGCCAGCTTTTGCAGAACGTGCTTCCGCCATTCGATTTTTTCCGCCGTAACGAACTCTCGAAATTTTAAAAGGTCAAAAGGCTTCATACCACGCCTTCCCACTTCTCATTTCGCAATGGGATTTTTCTTCGATTTTCACGGCGCACTTCGCCAGGTGTTTGGACGCGATCTGCACAGGAAAATGTTTTTAGCGCGAAATGTCCTGCAAAAGTTTAGTGATGATTTCTTCGTTCGTTTTTCCGTCAGCGTCCGCTTGAAAACTGCGAATCAAACGATGACGGAAAACAATGGGCGCGAGCGCGGCGACATCTTCGCACGCGACGTTGAATCGGCCTTGCATCGCGGCGCGGGCACGACCAGCGATGATGAGATATTGGCTGGCGCGCGGGCTTGCGCCCCAGCGAATCCACCGCTTGATGTAATCGGGCGACTTCGGATCATTTGGCCGCGTGGCGCGCGCAAGATTCACCGCGTATTGAATCACATTCGGCGCGGCGGGAATTTGCGCAATCGCTTCACGCCATTGCAAAATATCTTCGCGACTAAGAATCGGCTCCAGCTTGGTTAGCGGCGTGAATGAATGTTGCTCGACGATGCGAAACTCGTCGGCGGCCGTCGGATATTCAATCGGCAACTCAAATAAAAATCGGTCGAGCTGCGCTTCGGGCAATGGATAAGTTCCTTCCTGTTCAATTGGATTTTGTGTCGCAAGAACGATGAATGGTTCTTCGAGGCGATAACTTTTCCCGGCGACGGTCACTGTTTTTTCCTGCATCGCTTCCAGCAAAGCGGCCTGCGTTTTCGGCGGCGTGCGATTGATTTCATCCGCCAGCAAAACCTGCGTGAAAACCGGTCCGCGCGTGAAGACGAATTGCCGCCGGCCTGTCGCCAAATCTTCTTCGAGAATTTCCGTGCCGGTGATGTCCGACGGCATCAGGTCCGGCGTAAATTGAATTCGCGAAAACGGCAGATTGAGCAATCGCGCCAGCGCATGGACGAGCAAAGTTTTCGCCAGTCCCGGAACGCCGATGATCAAACAATGGCCACGCGTAAACAGCGCGTTGAGCATCGCCTCCACCGTGTTGTCCTGGCCGACGACGACTTTGGAGATTTCGTTTTGAATGGCTTTGACCTTGGCCGGAAGTTTTTCCAAAACAGCCGTGGGATCGGGGTTGATGACCGGCGGAAGCGGCGGCGGACGGGAAACGGGCGGCGCGCTTATTTCGGGCGGAACAACGATTTCATTGTCCAACATGGTGACCTTTCATTGGGTGTTTTTTTCAAGGTAACGAGATCTCCGCGCCAACGGCGAGCGCGGAAAGCAGATTACGAATTTGATTTTGGAACGCGGGAACTTCTTTGGCGGAAATTTCGCCGCTCGCCAATTCCGCATTTAGTTTCGCAATTAAATGTGTGCCGTTGCGTTGCCAATCGACTTTCCACTTCAGCGGCGCTTCCTTGTTTTCGCGGGAGGCAGGCGTCGAAATATTTTTAAGATTGGGCGGCAATTCAAACTCCACGGATTCTTCGAGTCCGAGGGGATAGCCCTGGTTCAAAAAAAGTCCGGCGCTCCGGCGATGCAATGCGACATCCCATTCGGTCGGAATCCAAAACGGCGCTTTCAACAGGAAAGATTTTCCCGCCGGCAAAACAGAATTCCCGCCGATAATTTTTCCATCCATTTGCAAATTGAAATTTTTGCTCAACGCGGAAATAGGCGAATAAGTTTGTTTGTCCAAACTGAAACTGGAGTTGGCCATGCGAAACTTTGCGGACAGCAACGGCACATTGGCCGAATGGGTTTTGAAATGACGGGCCAGCGAGCGAAGTTCGTAATCGACGTAGCCGAGGCCGGAAATGTCCGCTGCGAAAGGCAGTTCGCTTTCGTTCAGCGCGGAACAGTTCACTTTGGCGCGAAGAACCAGTTGATGATCGCGCGCCTGCGGTTTGGGCAGTTGCGCCAGGGCGGTGGTCTGTTCGTCGATGACCAACACTTTTCTGCCCGAGTCGCCGGGGGGCAACATTCCGAAACGACAAACATCATCGGTCGTGTCGATCCAAAAGACTTCGTCACCCAATTTGACTCGCGAAATGGCGTGATTGAACGCAAGCCCGGGCATTGCTTCGTTGGCTTGAGTGAACCGCGGAACAAGAACGAGATGCGCATTCAGATTTTCCTTTTTCAACGAGCGAATGAGTGTGTTGAAAAAATTCGCCTTGTCTTTGCAATCGCCAAATTGATTTTGCAAAACATTGGCGGCGGCGGGCGGGCGAAAAGAATTCACGCCCATTTCCACTGCGACGTAGCGCAAGCCGGTCACGTAATTGTAGAGCGCGGCGATTTTTTCCTGATCGCTTTTGCAAGCGCGCGTCAACTCGGCAGCTTTCTCGGAAATCTCCGGTGTGATTTCATCCGACAATTTACAGAGGCGCGCATACCAGCCGGTGAAGGCAGCCCAGTCGGGGAACGTTGAAATCAACAGTTGCGGCTCGCCGTCCAGCGGGGAAAGGGCTTCTCGCGTGTGAGCGTCGAGATTTTTAAAATTCCAGATATACGTCGTGCCGTATTGGGTTTGTTTCAGTTCAGGATCGCGCGAATCCATGTTCTCGAACGAAAAATTAAATGCCGCATTTCGCGGAACGCTGACGCGAATGGTTTCCTGCAAGATCGGCGATTCTCCGGCCAGCGAAATTTTTGTGGAGACATGCGGCAGCGGGAAGCTCTGCCAGGTTCGCGTGTAATGAATGTGCAAAATCGCGCCGGGACCGACTTGTGGAAGCGAGAACATTTTTCGCTGACCCGTTTTGTAATCGCGCAAAGAGGAATCGGAAGCATCGCGAATCGCCTCGGGATCGAGTCGCGCCAATTCGCCGTTCGGGCGCAACACTTCGCACGTTAAAAAATTGATGTCTTCAAACGGCGGTGAATAATTGAAATCGAAATCGCCAAACCTTTTGCCTTCCTCGGTGAGAATCTGGATGAATTGTTCTTCCTCGACGGAAAGCGCGGGACGATTTCCCAACGTATAAACCTGGCGGGCATTCAGCACCACCGCGTCCGCGTCGGGAAATTTTTGCGCTTCGACGCGTTGAATTTCTTTCCAGGCGGCGGGCAAATCCTTGGTGAGCGGGAGCGGAGATTTTAAGTTTGGAACTGAATTGGTTTGCGCTGCGGATTCCGTGGAAATCAACGTCAGCGGTTTTTCCGAGCCCAGCCAAAGCGTTGGTTCTTCAGTGCGGGCAAGATTTCGGTCGCGATACCAACTGGCGACGCCGAAGCCGAGTTCGCTGGCGCCTTTCGCAAAATCCAGCGAGGGATCGGCGTTCAGTTTTTTCAACAAAACGGAAAGGCCGACCGGATCACTGGCATAAATCGTTTCGTTTTCGGAAGAAATAATTTTGCGATCGGGCGCGGCGAGTTCTTGCGCAAAATTTCCGCTGCTGCGAAAATATAAAATCCAATCGGAAGGCGCTTTCGTGCTTTCGGCGAGAGCCTTGAAATCGGCGGGCGTCAGGCGCGGCCCGCGGACGTGAAAAACCGGAGTGCGTCCTTGCAAACCGCCGTGTCCCCACGCCACGACGAATAGTTTGTTCGTCGAAGCAGCGAGCGTTTTGCCCACCGCGAGGAATGCTTCCCGCGTGGCTTTGAGTTTTTTCACCGGTAAATCGACGGGAACATTTTCCAGATCGACATCCGCGAGAACCGTGATGCCGCCCGCAGGTTTTTGCGTCGCGAGAAATTCCAGCCACGAATGGAGTTGGTCGCGATATTCCTTTTCCGTTTCCAGATCACCGGCCATTCCCGAAATCAAAATCACGTCGGCGCGCGGTGGAATGAATTGAGCCTTGGCGTTGATGCCGACAAAAAAAAGCAACGCCAGTTGAATCAGCGTGGCAGCTTTGGGGGAATATAAATTCATGCGGACGCCCCAAACAGTCAGACGAAAAAAACCGTTTCGCAATTTTAAAAATCGCGCGCGCCGCCCGTAATCGAAATCAATTGGACATGAGGAACCTGTTGCCTCAAGGATAAATGACACCGAGAATTTTGGTAATTTAGGGTAATCGTTGCCTCACGTTAAATGACACCGACGGGTTTTTTGTTTTCGCCTCCGTCAGGAGGGGGTTTGGCCCCTGCTGCTGCGCAGCAGCAGGAGCAAAAAATTTGGCGACTGATTTCTTTTTGCTTCATCTTAATATCGGTTTGAGTTGCAGATCGGTTTGCCCGCCAGTTCAAAGGGATCCAACGACTCTTTCCAATCCTGCAATCGCCTCGCCTCTTTTTTACTCAACTGCCCGCCCTGCGCCAATCGTTAATACGCCGTTTGCGGACGATCAGCCGCCGCACCCAACGGCTGCCTTCCCGATGCTTTTCCACCAGCCGGGCCGAGGGCAGAAAAAAGTTCTGCAACGGCCCCCACGTTTCTTTGTAGAGCCGGTTGATTAACGGCACGGCTTCGGCTTTCTCCAGCCGGCTGTAACCCAACACCTGGCGCGGCCACATCCAGTTCTTCTGTTCCACATGCGCGTTGTCATCCTTGTGATAGGGACGCGAGCGCGTCAGCTTCACCGGCGCCACCCGCTCCTGCAAATAATGCACCAGATGCCAGTTGAGCCATTCGCTGCCGTTGTCAAAATCCATCCCCAACAATGGAAAGGGCAGATTCTCCTCCACGTCTTTGGTTTGCTCCACCACCCCGTGCGCGCCCTTGTTCCACACCGCCCGGCCTTCGGTCCAGCCGCTGCCCAAACACGTATAGGTCAGGCTCCAAATAAAATCTCCGGCCAGACTCGACCCGCAGTGGGCCACGCTGTCGGCTTCCAGAAATCCCGCCCGCTTTTCATCCCACACTTCCCCTTGAATCGGAATCTGTTGGCGCAACAATGTCCCCGGGCGTGTGCCGCACAAACGCCGTGGCACTTCCGTTTTCAACCCGGCCAGCATCCGATCCAACGTCGCCGCGCTGACTTCTTTTAAGAGCTTCTTTTGCGTCGGCCACAGGCTTCCATAATGTTTGCCGTAATGCGGCAGCCACAGTTCCAGCGCCGGTTCCAGCCGCTTGCCGCAAAGTTGTTCGCTGGCTTTCCAGATCTGTTCGATGACTTCCCGCACCGGTTCATAGACCGGTTCGGCTCCCACGCGCGCCACGCCTTTGCCTTTGGGCAATTGATCACCCAGGAGCTTGATCGCATGTTTGCGCTCGTAGCCGTGCTGCTCGCAAAACTCGTCGAGCAAGCGCGTCTTGCCTTCCTTGCCGCGACCTTCATAACGCCGCTGCAACCGCTCCAACTCTTCTTGCCGACAACTGCTCTTTTTCATTTTCATCCTCCAGTTTGTCGGTGTCATTTTCCCGTGAGGCAACGTATTGTTTTTCCCCCTCTCCCAAGCTTCCCCTCGGTGTCTTTATTTATGAGGCAACTCGCTCATTGAAAATGAAAAAGAAATGATTTCTGATAGGGTCGACACGCAATCAAAAAATCGTAAACTACGTAGTTTGTTTCCAAGATCACTGCGTTTTGGATCAATCCCGACTTTCGCCTCCACTTTCGCAATTGGATTCTTCAGAGGCATTCTTCCCGTAACAATTATTTCGCCGCCAGTAGCGTTGCGTAATTTTTCCTGTAGGCAAACGCCAGGAATAAATTCGCCAGCAAAATCACTATCGCCACAGGCAAACCTTTCGGATCAAGAAAGGCGTGATACAACACGATGTTCAAGACGACCGGAAATATCACCACCGTGGCGAGCGCCACGAACCGGCCCGAAATAAAAGCAATCGCACAGAGGAGCTCGGTGATCTTCAGCAGCGGGATAAAATAAACCGACGCCATCAATCCCTCCATGAAAAGTTTAGCGCCGCCTTTCAACTCCGGTTGCGGCGCGAGTTTAAAAAGGACAACAAGGGATGAAAGCAGAAACAACAATCCCATTAGCAGGCGGACAACGATTTTGGCAATTTTCATATTTTTTACTTTGCGTCGAATCTCATCGCCGTGTCCAAAAAAAATTCGCGCAGTTTGCAAAACTAATTTTGGCGATTAAACTTCTCGCATGCCGGAACCGAAAAAAAAGCCCGCGCCCCGACCTCCAACGGAAACACCGCGCGAAAAACCCGAGCCGGTTGCGCCGCTCGGAGATTTCCTTTCCCGCGAGCAATTGGATTCCCTTTCCACGCTGCAACTCGTCGATCTCATCGCCCAAAAACTTCCTCCACGCCACACCTCCATCCTCGATTTGATTTATTTGCGCGACCGCATTTCTGAGATGGAAGAAATCAATGAGCAAGCGCGTCAAGCCATTGAAAAGCTCGACGCGATTGTCGAAAAACTCCGCTCGCCCGCCTTTCGCGTGGGCACTTTTCTCATGCCGATTGATCCGGACAAAGCGCACGTGTGCGTCGGTGGCTCAGATTACGTTTGCCGGCTCGACCCGCAAATCCCGCTGGCCAGTTTGCAAATCGGCCAGCGCGTTTTGTGCAACGAAGCTTTCGCCGTCGTGCAGGGACTTGGCTTTGATCGCAACGGCCCGATTGTTCGCATCGACGAATTGCTTTCCGACGGACGTCTGCGCATCGGGCAGGAATCCGGCTTTTCGCCGCTCGTCCTTCTTCGTTCCTCCTTGCTCGCCAAAGAAAAGTTGAAGCCGGGAATGGATATTCGCCTCGACGCCAATCAGCGTGTCGCTCTCGAAGTCATCGGCGTCGGCAAACGCATCGAACGCTCGCTGGAAAAAGTGGATGAACTTCCCTGGGCTGCCGTCGGCGGTCAGGAAGAAGCGGTGCAAGCGATTCGCGACACCATCGAACTTCCTTTCTTGCACCGTGATTTGTTCAAACGTTTTCAGCACACCGTCCCGAAAGGTTTTCTTTTGCATGGCCCGCCCGGCTGCGGAAAAACTCTTTTGGGCAAAGCGACCGCGTTCAACCTGCGTCAACAAATTAAAAATCAAACCGGTGTCGATCACCCCGAATTTTTTCTGCACGTCAAAGGCCCGGAAATTTTGAACATGTGGGTCGGCGAATCCGAACGGCAGGTGCGCGATCTTTTTTCCCAATGCCGCGAACGGGCCAGCGACGGCGCTCTCGCATTTCTCTTCATCGACGAGGCGGAATCCATTCTCGGCACGCGGCGCGCGGGGCGTTACTCCAGCATTTTGAGCACGCTCGTCCCGATGTTTTGCACCGAGATGGACGGATTGGAGCCGCTGCACAACGTCGTCGTAATTCTCGCCTCGAACCGCGCGGACTTGATTGACCCGGCGATTTTGCGTCCCGGCCGCATTGATCGAAAAATAAAAGTCAATCGCCCGGACAAAACTGGCGCGCAAAATATTTACGAAATTTATTTGCGCGACTCGTTGCCACTGGCCGAACCGAAAAAAGATTTGGCGCAAGCCATCACCGAAGCGCATTTTGCGCGCACGCCGGAAAATCAATTTTTGGAAATTGTCTATCGCAGCGGGAAAAAAGATTTTCTGCATCGAGGCGATCTGGCCAGCGGCGCCATCATCGCGGCGGTGGTCGAGCGGGCGAAAAGCCTTGCCATCAAACGCACCATTGAAACGAACCAGGAAACGCAACTGACGCGTGAAGATTTATTGAACGGCTTGAAAAAGGAGTACGAAGAAAACGACCTGTTTCCGCCAACCGACATCACGGAAGATTGGCTCAAGCTGACGGACTTCGATCCAGAGAATGTGATCAAGCTCGGCCCGATTCGCCCCAGAAAAGACGATTCGTTCGGCAAAGGAATTGTTTGACGTCGCCGAATTAACGGGTAGCACGGGCGACTCGCCCGTCCCGCTCGGCGACCCCGCCGAGCGGAATGGGAAGGGCGTCGCGGAACAAAAAAATCTTTTTAGACAGTGTGACATTCTCACCATTCCGTCCGTTGGGTCGCCGGACGGAACAGGCCAGTGGCCTGTGCTACCCTTCAAATCTGAAATGAACATCCAATTCGGCATCGAAACAGAATTCGGCATCGCGCGAGACAACGTGGAGCAACTCGACGTCGTCGCCGAATCCATCGCGCTGGTGCGCAGCGCGACGGAACCCGGCGTCTGGATGCGCTGGGATTATGAAAGCGAAGATCCACATGCCGACATGCGCGGTTTTCACGTCGAGGAACTTCGGCAGGATACGGATGAAGCAAATTATTTTGCCCAGGACGCGCAACGCGAATTGACTTTCGTCGAAATAAAAAGCGACCTCATCCTCGGCAACGGCGCGCGCTTTTACAATGACCACGCTCATCCCGAATATTGCACGCCGGAATGCAGCACGCTCGATGAACTCGTCGCGCAAGATCGGGCCGGCGAAAGAATTTTGATGCGCTGCGCGCGCAAGCTTTCTGAGCAACGCGGCGAGACGGTCCGCCTCTACAAAAACAACACCGACTTTCGCGGACACAGTTACGGTTGCCATGAAAATTATTTACTGCCGCGCTCCTTGCCCTGGGAAAAACTCGCGCAAAGCATCCAGGCTTTTTTGGTCACGCGGCAAATTTTCGCGGGCGCGGGGAAATTTGCCATCGAGGCCGAGGACAAATTTGTTTCGCCCGGATTTCAGATTGCTCAACGCAGCGATTTTTTCAGCGAACTGCAAAGTGTGGACACGATGCAGCGGCGTCCGCTCGTCAACACTCGAGACGAACCGCACGCCAATCCTAATTTGTATCGGCGGTTTCACGTCATCATCGGCGACGCGAACATGTCGCCCTTTGCCACGCGGTTGAAAGTCGGCACCACGGCGCTCGTGCTGGAGGCGTTGACGCGATTTCCGCAGCGAGTTTATCCAATTTTGAGCGACCCGCTCGGCGCGCTGCCGGCCATTTCGCGCGACCCGAAATGTCGTTGGGAACTGATTTTGCAAAATTCGCAAAGGTCCACCGCCGTCGAAGTTCAGCGAAAATATTTGCAAGCGGTCCGGGAAGTTTGCGATTTGTCCGATTCGTCCAAAGCGCAAGTGGTCGCCCATTGGGAAACGGTGCTCGACGATTTGGAAACGGATTATCTCCGCTGTCGAAACCGGCTCGACTGGGTGGCGAAACTTGCGCTCATCCGTGAATTTCAAGCCGCGCAAAATGTAGGGGACGACGATCCGTGGCTGCAAAGTCTCGACTTGGAATATCACCGGCTCGACCGAAACGAAGGACTCTATTTCGGCTTGGAACAATCCGGCGCTTTTGAAAATGTGCCGGCCGAGGGAGCGGTGCGCGCGGCGATTTGCGGTCCGCCCTTGACCACGCGCGCGTTGATTCGCGGCAAGTGCGTGCAAAAATTTTGCGATGCGATTATTTCCGCGCAATGGGATCACGTGACGCTCACGGGAGAGTTGGGGCCGATAAAAATTTCTCTGCTGGATTTATTTTCTCCCATGCAAATTTCACATTACGCGCAGATCATCGACCGCGCTCAAACGCCGGAAGATTTGCGCGTGCTGGCGGTCGGGTAGCATCTGCCTCCGGCGGGTGCGAGTTCACAATCCGAGATTGAATGGTTGGATGATTGGATTGGTGGATAGTTTGGATGCATGGCGGATGAAGTGAAGATGCCTCGCACCCGCCGGAGGCAGATGCTACCCGGAGCTTGAACTCCAACATTATTTGTCCGCATCCTCGTTTGCCAATGAACCGCATCAGCGAACGCTTCGCCCAACTCAAAAAAAATTCGCAAAAAGGCTTCATCGTTTACATCGGCGCGGGTGATCCGGATTTAAAATCGACGCGGGAACTTGCTTTGGCTTTCGAAAAAGCGGGCGTGGATATTCTCGAACTCGGCGTTCCCTTCAGCGATCCGCTGGCCGATGGATTGGTCAATCAACTGGCAGCGCAACGCGGACTGGCCTCTGGCACAACGCCAGCGAAAGTTTTGGACACGGTCGCGACCATTCGTCGTGAATCGCAAATTCCCATCGTGCTCTACATTTATTTCAATCTGATACATCGCTACGGATTGAAAAAATTTATTCAAGACGCCGCGCAATCGGGTGTGGATGGTTTGCTGGTTCTGGATTTGCCGCCCGAAGAATCTGAAAATTACGAAACGCTCATGGCCGATGCTCGCCTCTGCGTAATTTATCTCGTTGCTCCGACGACGCCCGATGATCGAATCGAACTCATCGTCAAACGCGGCACTGGATTTATTTATTACGTCTCGCGCGAAGGTGTCACCGGAATGCAGCAAAAAATTTCCGACACCATTTCGTCGATGACAGCGAAGATCCGCGCGCACACGAACCTGCCGATTGCCATCGGGTTCGGTGTTTCAACGCCGGAGCAGGCGAAGACGATTGCGACCTACGGCGATGCGGTGGTCGTGGGCAGCGCAATCGTGAATCAAATTGCGGAGCATGAAAAATCGCCGGAGCTTGTGAAGCGCGTCAGTGAATTCGTGAAGTCGCTTGGGCTTGCGATTAAATCATAGTTTGACCGCTTACTTCGGCATAACTACTTTAATTCGCGCGATGAAGTTTGCCAAAATCAGAATCGAATCCTCCGATGACTGTGCTCGCGCGTTGCGGGGAATGATGCAGCGCGGCCGCGTCACAGTCCTGCGTGACCAGGTGTTCATCGTTCCTGCGGCGGCGCTCGAATGGCTGGACTCTCAAGATTTGTCCTACACACTTCAGCAAACACTCCATCAGGACGATGTCGTTCAGGCGCTACGAGATAACCTTGCCCACTCGGTATAACGACGGTGCTCCAATCGAGCCGTCGAAATATTGGGAAACGGCGGAAGAAATCGTCGCACGATTTGGGGCAATCACCTGGCAACCGGAAATCCTTCGCGGCATCTGGCATCACGAAGCAAAGCGTTACGAAGAGGAAAATGTCCGCTTCTTCGTGGACGTGGAGGACACGCCGGAAAACGCTGAATTCTTCGCGAACTTCAAATCCACTTTGAAACAACGATTCCGGCAACTCGATATTTGGCTGGTCTCTTATGAAATCCGAATTACCTGACTTCGAGGGTGACTCCAGCGCGGCTCGAAAAATTGCTGAAAGGGATATTTACGTAGAAGGAAAAAATGAAAACAACATTTTGCGACAACCAGTTCTGCGACAACGAAGCCGTTAAGCGAGTAGCGGTTTCGGTTGCGCGCCCCGCGGATTCTATCCGGAAATTTTGTGAAGCTTGTTTCGAAGCTTACACTTTAGGAACGCCACACGGCCGCCTAAGCGAAAATCCAGAAGCCTTTCGAGTCAATAGTCTAGCAAAGTGAAGGAATATCTAAATCTTTCTTCAAGCTGCGACGCCATTCGCTTCCGCTGAAACGTAATTGGCCTTGTCAATAGCGCGGGACGACGCTTTGAGCGGCACTTGTTTGAGCAGCCAGCCCAAATTAAATTTTTTGACTCCGACGAACTCGATCCCGATAACTTCACCATGACTGTCGAAGTCGAGCGTAACGATTGGCCATTTCACACGATGCCGCTCTGTCCTGGCGACCCTCGCGCGCTTGAAGCGCACGTAAGCAGCCGAGGCCTCGGTATCTATCTCGACCGTTGGCGGTGTCTTGCACTTCACTACGATGATTTCGGTGTGATGGGTTTTCATATCACTCGCTCCAGCCGGTAATGAGCCAACAGTCTAATTTTTTTATTTCGGCGATTACGGTCACGGTGATGTCGCCGCGCCGTTGAATAAATTCATAAACAAATCCGCCATGCTCGCCACGCCGATGCTGGATCCAGCGGTCGGCCTGGCAAACAACCTCCTGCATTCCCACCACTGACAACCCGCGCTCCCCTCTCCGTTTTTCTGCGTGAGCCGTATCATGGAATTTCGTGGGCCGTCTCAAGCCTCGCTACCTTGCCCGCCTTGCTTCGAGGGGTCAAGTTCCGCACCGTCCGGATATCTTTGTTTTGACCTCGCAAGCGGTTCACTTAGATTCATTTCCTGAGCGAGCAAGTAAGAGTCAAAGTGCCAAGGCCCGCAGTAGTAAGGTTGGGCAATGCTGAGACGCGCTTCCCGACAAAACCTTTAATTTCGTCTCGCTATGATGTTGTTTAAAAGCCCCGACCACTTTGCAACGCAAAAAACTTTATGACTTCAAAGGACACTAAAAATCGTTTCGTCATCATCATGGCCGGTGGAAAAGGCGAACGTTTCTGGCCGGTGAGCCGCGAGAAAATGCCGAAGCAACTCATCACCTTGTTCGGCGGAAAATCTTTTTTACAACAGGCGGTCGAACGTGTTTTGCCGCTCGTGCCGCTCAAAAATATTTTCATCATCACCAACACGGTGCAGGCGGATGCCGTGCGAAAACAGATTCCCAAATTGCCAAAAGAAAATGTCATTGGTGAGCCGATTGGCCGCGACACTTGCGCCGCAGTCACGCTCGGCGCGGCGATGGTTGGACAACGTTCGACGAATGCGGTCATGGCCGTCTTGCCCGCCGATCACGTCATTCCCGATGAGAAAAAATTTCAGCAGGTTCTCGCCGATGCTTTTGATCTCGCCAGTCGCGGACGAGTCATCGTCACGCTTGGAATCAAACCGACCGAACCTGCGACCGGTTACGGCTACATTCGGACGGGCAACGCATTGCCGCCTCCGAGCGGAGTCAAACCTTACAAGACAACTTTTTTCAAAGCGGAACAGTTCGTCGAGAAACCGTATCACGACCGCGCCGTCGAATATGTGAACAGCGGAAATTATCGCTGGAACGCCGGGATGTTTATCTGGTCGTTCGTCACCATCACGCAAGGTCTGGAAAAACATCAGCCTGAAATGGCGGAGGCGTGTCAACGTTGGTTCAAAGCGGCGGGGACACCGAAACTCGAAAAAGTTTTGGCGAAGGAATATCCCGAAATAAAAAAAATCTCCATCGACTTCGCGCTGATGGAGCAGGCGCAAAACGTCGTCGTCGCCGATGGCAGTTTTGAGTGGGACGACCTCGGTTCCTGGAACGCCCTCGCCCGCCACTTGAAATCCGATGCGGAAGGCAACTGCGCCGTGGGCGATTTTATCCACGTCGATGCTGCGCGAAATATTATTTTCGACGCGCGCACCAAAAATCGCACGCCGATAGCGGTGGTCGGTTTGCGCGATTCAATCCTGGTGCAAACCGACGACGCCGTTTTGCTCGCGCACAAAAGTCAGGCGCAAAAAGTCAAAGAGCTGGTGAAAAAAATGTCCGAAGATAAAAGGTACAAGAAGCTGATTTGATTTCGCGCCAGTTTGCTGGTGAATTTGACGGGTCGGAATATTCCTCAACACGAGATATTTCTTACCCACCGGCAGTTGGCCCCGCTCCCCTCACGGCGAAATCGCCAGCCGTTCCTCATTCTTTTCGCGCTGCATCAGGACACCCTGCTCTTTGTAAGGCTTAAGCATGAAATGCGTGGCCGTCGAAACGACGCCTTGAATGGTCGCCAGCTTTTCGGAGACGAACGCCGCCACTTCGCGAAGGTTATTGCCTTCAACGATGACGAGTAAATCGTAGCCGCCAGACATCAAATAACAGGAACGAACTTCGGAATATTTTGCGATGCGCTCTGCCAGCCGATCGAAACCGCCACCGCGTTCGGGCGTAATTTTCACTTCGATCACAGCGCGCACGATGTCCACGCCAATTTTTTCTTCATTCAAAACCGTGCGGTAGCCGAGAATGACGTGGTCGGCTTCATACGTTTTTATTTTTGCGGCCACTTCGGCTTCGGACTGATTCAACATCGACGCGAGTTGCGCCGGTTTGAGCGCGGCGTTGTCATGCAAAAGTTTTAAGAGCGGATCCATCCCGGAGTTTTTACCACTGAGGCACAAAGGCACAAAGAAAATAACCAGGCGTGGAGTAGCATCGGCCTCCGGCGGGTGCGAAAAAATCATCGTCACTTCGCACCCGCCGGAGGCCGATGCTACCCGGCTTTCGTTTTCCTCTCTGTGTTTTTTTCTTTTTTTTGTGGCAAGAATTGGCGGTGCAATCTGGCGACTACAAGATCGTGCAACTGGCGAATGGAACTTACAGCATCCATTCGCTCGCTGAACGGGAAACGTTTCATCCCGTCATCGGCCCGGTCGCCGAAGCTGAAGCGCTTTACGTCAGGCAACTCCAATTACGCGAACGCCTCGCGAAACACATCGGCGAATTTGTCATTTGGGACGTTGGCCTCGGTGCGGCGGCGAATGTGCTGACCGTTTTACGCGAAACAAAAAATGTTCCATCGACGGTTCGGATTGTGAGTTTTGATTACACCCTTTCTCCTCTGGAATTTGCGATGAATCATGCGGAAGACCTCGGCTACCTTGCCGATTATGAGACGAAGGTGAGAGCATTGATCGAGCATGGACGAATTAATTTCAGCAATGAAAAACAACTCGTGATCTGGGAATTTCATCTCGCCAATTTTCCTTCGCTTCTCACCCGCGCACTTTCTCACTTACCCACTCGCTCTTTCCCCGCGCCCCACGCGATTTTGTTCGACGCTTTTTCTCCCGCGAAAAATCCGGCGATGTGGACACTGCCGCTTTTCACAAATTTATTTCGTCTGCTCGATCCACAAAAACCGTGCGCGATGCCGACGTATTCGCGCGCGACCATGTTGCGAGTGACTTTACTGCTCGCCGGATTTTTTGTCGGTGTCGGTCACGCCACTGGCGAAAAAGAAGAAACCACGATTGCCGCGAACACAATGGAATTGATTGAAGAACCACTTGAAAAAAAATGGCTGGAGCGGGTGCGAAATTCGACTAGCGCTGAACCAATGCGGACAGCGATTTATCGGCAAGCGCCATTGTCGGAGGAAACGTGGGAGAAGTTGCAAAGTCATCCGCAATTCTGAGAAACTTTTTTTCACTGGCGGCTGGAAGCCCCCGCAACCTGCAGGCTGGGAAGCCTGCGCTACCAACGTAGCGCACGCATCTTGCGTGCAGGTTGCGGACTCTTCCAGAGTCCAGTTTAAGAAATCCCGATGAATAATTTCGATTCCATTCTAAAAAATCCCGCGCCGATCCTCGCGCTCGCGCCGATGCAGGACGTGACCGATTTGCCGTTCTGGAAATTGATGACGCGCTATGGTGGCGCGGATGTTTATTACACAGAATATTTTCGCGTTCATCCAACTTCCAATCTTGAGAAATGGATTCTCGAATCGATCACAAGAAATCCCACGGGCAAACCGGTCGTAGCACAAATGATTGGCAATGATATTCCGTCGCTCATTCGCACGGTGAAAGAACTCCAGCAATATCCCATCGCGGCGATTGATTTGAATCTCGGTTGTCCCGCGCCAGTGGTTTATCGGAAATGCGCGGGCGGCGGTTTGTTGCGCGAACCACAAAAAGTCGATTCAATTCTCGGCGCATTGCGCGAGGCGATTTCCATCAAGTTCACGGTCAAGACACGGCTCGGATTTGATTCATCCGACGTGTTCGACGAGTTGCTCCCGATTTTTGCGAAACACAAAATTGATTTGCTGACGGTGCATGGACGCACGGTGAAGGAAATGTATCGCAGCGAAGTGCATTACGATTTTATCGCGCGCGCCGTGGCAGAACTGCCATTCCCGGTGCTCGCGAATGGAAATATTTATTCCGCAAAAAAGGCGGATGAAGTTTTAAAAAACACCGGCGCGCGCGGTCTGATGATTGGGCGGGGGGCAATTCGCAATCCGTGGTTGTTTCGACAAATTCGGCAACAGCAAAAGGGCGAAGCGCTGTTTGTTCCGAAAGGTTTTGAGGTTCTAAATTATTTGCGCGACTTATTTGAAACGGTTCGTCCGCCGCAAATCAGCGAGAACGCGCACGTCCAGAAAATGAAAAAATACATGAACTACATCGGCATGGGAATCGAGCCAACCGGAGAATTTCTCCACGCGATTCGCCGCGTGACCACGGAGCGCGATTTTTTCCAACTCTGCAAAAAGTTTTTAGAGCACGATGAGCCAATGCCATTGGAACCATTCGCACTCGCATTAAAAGAAACTGACGTGATGGCGGGGGAACATTTGTAAAGTAGGGCAGTGCTTCCAGCCTGCCTTCCCATGTGGGAAACAAAATTTCATTACGCTCACGCTGACGCGTTCAGCTGGGCAGGCGAGACGCGCTGCCCTACTTTTCATTGGCGCAAGCGGTAGAAGCGCGTCGATCCGCCGATGGCATTCGTCACAACGTTGTTCGTGCCGCTGACAGTGGGCGCGGGCGAGACGACGCTCCAGACATTCGTGTTGAGGTTGGTGTTGGACTCCAGGGTGAAGCCGGTGAAGTTCGTCGCCCACGACAGCACGACATTCGTGTTCGCGCTGCGTTGGATATTCAAGAGCGGCTGTAGCGTCGCGCTCAGAAACGCATTCCGCACCGATTCCGTGATGCTCTCCGAGCCGTTGAGGTAGCCGCTGCGATAATAACCGCGCGCGCGGAGGTAGATGTTCTGTCCGGTGGAGAGGCTCAAACCTGTCAGGGTCCAGTTGCTCCCGGCTGCCGTGCCGTTGCCCAAGGGAGTGTAGTTCACATTGTCGGTTGAATACTCAAAGGTAACCCGCGCGAATTTCGGGCTGGAGCCGCCGCGCGTCCAGGTAATGGTGGTTTGGGTCACGGCGAGGTTTTGCAGCGCGGCGGTGTCGTTACTCAAACGTGCGAAAAGGCTGCGCGTCTGTCCGCCGATGTTGGTGAATTCGCCGCCCGCCAGAATCTTGCCGTCCGACTGCAACGCGATTGAATAGACAATGGCGTTCGCGTTCGGGTCAAACGAATCAGCCAATCCGGTTGTCGCATCTATTCGCGCGATACGATTGCGCGTTGCTCCGCCGATGCCGTTTGCGCCGTTGAATAAGCCGCCCACTAAAATCTTGCCGTCCGACTGCACCGCGATTGATATGACAACGCCGTTCGCGTTCGGGTCAAACGAATCAGCCAACCCGGTCACCGCATCTATTCGCGCGATACGATTGCGCGTCGCCCCGCCGATGCTGTTTGCGCCGACGAATACGCCGCCGACCAGAATCTTGCCGTCCGACTGCACCGCGATTGAATAGACAGTGTCGTTCGCGTTCGGGTTAAACGAATCAGCCAATCCGGTTGTCGCACTGAGTCGCGCGATATAATTGCGCGTCGCTCCGCCGATGCTGTTTGCGCCGCTGAAAGTACCCCCGACCAGAATCTTGCCGTCCGACTGCACCGCGATTGAATTGACAGAACTGTTCGCGTTCGGGTTGAAAACCGTGTCGAGCGTTCCGTCGGCGTTCAAACGGGCGATGCGATTGCGCGGTTGTCCGAGAACGCTTGTAAAATCGCCGCCGATGATGACTTTGCCGTCCGGCTGAACGGCGGTGGCGGTAACAAAAGTGCCGACCGTATTCGGATCGAGCGTCTTGTCGAGCGTACCGTCGCGTTCGAGTCGGGCGATATAATTACGCGTTGCTCCGCCGATGCCGTTTGCGCCGACGAATAAGCCGCCGACCAGAATCTTGCCGTCCGACTGCACCGCGATTGAATAGACAACACTGTTCGCGTTCGGGTCAAACGAATCTGCCAATCCGGTTGTCGCATCGAGTCGCGCGATACGATTGCGCGTCGCCCCGCCGATGCTGTTTGCGCCGATGAAAAAGCCGCCGACGAGAATCTTCCCGTCCGACTGCACCGTGATTGATTCGACAGCATTGTTCGCGTTCGGGTCAAACGAATCAGCCAATCCGGTTGTCGCACTGAGTCGCGCGATACGATTGCGCGCTTCCCCGCCGATGCTGTTTGCGCCGTTGAAAAAGCCGCCAACGAGAATCTTCCCGTCCGACTGCAACGCGATTGAATTGACAGTGCTGTTCGCGTTCGGGTCAAACGAATCAGCCAACCCGGTCACCGCATCGAGTCGCGCGATACGATTGCGCGTCGCCCCACCGATGCTGTTTGCGCCGAAGAAATTGCCGCCCGCTAGAATCTTGCCGTCCGACTGCACCGCGATTGAATTGACAACATTGTTCGCGTTCGGGTCAAACGAATCAGCCAATCCGGTTGTGGCACTGAGTCGCGCGATACGATTGCGCGTCGCCCCGCCGATGCCGTTTGCGCCGCCGAATGCGCCGCCGACCAGAATCTTCCCGTCCGACTGCACCACGATTGAATTGACAGAATTGTTCGCGTTCGGGTTAAACGAATCAGCCAATCCGGTTGTCGCATTGAGTCGCGCGATATAATTGCGCGTCGCCCCGCCGATGCTGTTCGCGCCGCCGAATAAGCCGCCGACCAGAATCTTGCCGTCCGACTGCAACGCGATTGAATAGACATTATTGCTCGCGTTCGGGTTAAAAGCCGTGTCGAGCGTTCCGTCCGGGTTGAAACGCGCGATGCGGTTGCGCGTGACCGCCGCCCCGCCGTTTGGTGAGAGGGTGGTAAAATCGCCGCCGAGAAGAATCTTGCCGTCCGGTTGGACGACGACGACGCGGACCTCGCCGTTGGCGTTCGGGTCGAAACCGTCGAGGGCGGATTGCCCGCGCACCGCTTCCGCGCCGCCCGTCAGGAGCAGGACAAAGGTAAATAGCAGGAGCGTAACTTTATTGGGGAAAGGTTTCATGGCTGGCATCGTAGCATCATGCTCTTCCGCGCCTATTTCTATTTTCAACGATCCCGAATTTCTCACCGTAGGAGACGACGTGAAAAGACTCTGATTTTTACGAAGCGCAGGATCGGCCAATTTTAGTCAGAGACTCCTCACGTCGTCTCCTACAAGGTGAAGATGTTTTTAAGATTTTTATCCGTAACGATACGGTTTTGAGAGCGTGAACGTATTCGGCAAATGGCGAATCTCGCGCACCGCGCCGTCGCTCAACAAAACTTCCACAATGTCGAAACGCAATTTCAGCTCGGGATTTTTCAGCAGTTGCAAATAATCCAGCGCGCAGCCGGAAAGAAGTTTTCGCTTACGCGCGTTCACGGCGGCAGCGGGGCGGGTCCAACCTTCTGAGGAACGAGTTTTTACTTCGACGAACACCAGGCAATCGCCTTCGCGAAAAACCAAATCCATTTCGCCGCGAGCGGAGCGGTAATTGGCGCAAAGAAATTTCAATCCGTTTTTCTGCAAATATTTTTTTGCCGCCTTTTCGCCGAGCGCGCCACGCCGCAAATGTTCCGGCAAAATTTTTCCGGCGAACAACGATTTCATTTGTTGGAGAAAATTCATGGAAGAAAGTAGTGGGGCAGAGCTTCCAGCCTGACTTTTGTTTTGTGACCTGACCAAAAATTTTTAAAGATGGCAGGCTGGAAGCACTGCCCCACTACTCCTTCCCTCGAATCAGATTTCGTTCTGCCCGTAAAATTCCGTTTGCTCCGGTCGAATTGGAGAAAATGTCATTCGATGAATCGGACATGGCCCGTGCTGTTTGAGAGCGGCGACATGCTCCGGCGTCCCATACCCTTTGTGCTCGTGAAAACCGTAGAGCGGAAAAGCTTCGTGATACGCGATCATCATCCGGTCGCGCGTGACTTTCGCGATGATGCTCGCCGCCGCGATGGAGTAGCTGAGGCAATCGCCATCGACAATCGCCGTTTGCGGACAACAGAGAGTTTTGACGGGCAAGCCATCGACCAGCGCGTGCTGCGGAAAAGGATCGAGTTGCGCCAGCGCGAAATTCATGGCGCGATGGGTCGCTTGCAAAATATTGATTTGATCGATCATCCGTTCATCAACATGCCCGACGCCGTAGCGAATCGCAGAATGCGCCGTGAGTTCGGCGAAAAGATTTTCACGCTCCTGATGATTGAGTTGTTTGGAGTCGTTGGTCTTTTTCAACTTCTTCGGAAGGCCGCCAAGAATCCAATCCACCGGCAGAAGAACCGCCGCCGCCACCACTGGCCCGGCCAGTGGCCCGCGGCCCGCTTCGTCGATGCCGGCGATTTGTGTGATGCCATTTTGCAACAGGCCATGCTCGAAACGAAATCGTCGCGGAATTTTTAGAAGCTTCGCCATGGGAAAATATTTTCCAACTGAACCGCTGGTGAGGCAAACCATTTTTTGCAAACCAAAAGGTAGGGCGGGTCAGTCCTCTGCCGCCTTGTCTCGCCTTAAAATAGCGGCGGGCAGAGGACTGGCCCGCCCTACCTCGCTCGGAATGTCTGCAAGTCATCGCGGCAATTCGATAGCCTGGATTTCAAACTCGTTTGTTCCGCCAATAGAAATCTTTCCGTGAAGCGTTCTATTTGTTTGTCCTGTTTTAAATTCCTCTGAAATTTTCGATCTGTCTTTCGTCGAAGCCTTGGTTGTTTCCTCAAGCCTCCCACTGAAAGTCACCGTCTGATTGAGATGAAGGTTTTTTCCAGAAACTCGAAAGCCGAATCGCGAGGGTTCCTTTCTTTTCAACTCGCTGCCGGATGAAACGTCTGCGCTCGCGTCAACGATTTCTCCCTCGTAAACCGAACCGTCACTGTCGATCAATTGAATTTTATTTCCCGCTTGCGCCAGTTCAAACGTCTCCAGAATTTTTGGTTGCGCTGGGGACAAAAGATTTTGTCGATAGCTGGCGCGCAGATCCTGGCGCACAAATTGGCGTCGATTAGGCAACAAAGCATTGGTGTCAGACTTGTCCGGGGCCGCCTGCCTTGGATTTATCGTGGACGCGGGCGCTGGGAGCGAAGAATTTTCCGCTGTGTCTCCGCGTGGGACAGATTTGGTTGCGGCCAAAGTGTCAAGTTCGCTAGAGGCAGTAATTGAGCGATTCGCATCATCCGACGATTGCTTCGCCTGATTCGCCTCCGTGGCCAATCCGCTGACACCCCCGACTGCGCCAAATTCCCGACGCGTGGCTAAAGAACTTGACGGAGGAGTCGCGGGAGAAATCTGTGACAATTCCGCTTTATCGGCAGCCGCAGAGAAAAACCTTTTTGGCCCTTCTCCTGGCTGTTCCAGTACGGGCGCACCGGAGAAATCCTTTGCCTTTCGCATTGAAGAAACGGATGGGAGCGAACGATTTCTGGGCGAGTTCAATTGCAGCAACATCACCGCAAACAAAGCGGTAAAAACACCGGCGACAGCGAGCCGCGGCCAGAACCAAACGAAATTTTTTCGCGAAGGTTTCGCGATCTCGCTCGGATAAACTCGCGACGCTTCGTCCTGCAAAATTCTGCGCGTCGCCGGATGCAACTCGAAATCAGCCGTCGCTTTTTCGCGAAGCTCCTGCGCGTGGCGCTTGAGCAACTCCTCCATTTTTTTGTTCGGCTCCTCTGGCATATCAAGTTAGACGGGAAAACTGGTTTTCCTCTCCTCGCTGGAGAGAAGAATTTTTTCCAATTGATCAAGGCACTTGCTCAAACGCGAGCTGACCGTTTTTTCGTTCAACTTCAACTCGCAGGAAATCTCCTGGTAGCTCAAGTCGGCGAAGTAACGCAGATGAATAATTTCGTGGCAAGGTTGCTCCAGCTTTTCCAGAGCGGCGGTGACCTGTCGCGCTTGTTCGGCGCTCGACAAAATTTCATCGGGGCCGGGCAACAAACTTGCCGGATCAAGCGTTAATCCTGTTTCAATATTTTCGGCCTGCAACGAAATGGGCGCGACGCCTCCGCCTCTTTTAGCCGCTCGCTGTTTCTCGCGAAAGTCCCGCGTTTTGTTCGACGCGATGCGAAAAATCCAGGTTTGCAATTGGCTCCCGCCATGAAAGGTCGCGAGATTTTTTATGACGGACAAAAAAACTTCCTGACAAATTTCTTCGGCGTCTTCGCGCGAAACATCAGGAGACAACTGGAAAATAAACCGCGCGGTTGCGGCGTAATGCCGATCAAACAATTCATCCCACGCCGCTGACTCTCCTTGCCGGCAGCGCCTGATTAATTCCGTTTCGGAAATCATCTCCGTGTGCGCCTCTGAAAAAGAGTCCCGAGCCTTTGCTCAATGATCCAAAGGTTAGGTCGGCGGAGCTTTGCGGTCGTCGTGGCCAGAGCGGTGGAGGGCCACCGCAGTCCAAGACGCTCGCGCGAATTTCGATGGCGCATCAATCGCGCGAGAGCGTCTTGGACTGCGGTGGCCCTCCACCGCTTTTTGGGAACAACCGGACTCTGTTCCACTGAAAATGTCGAAGAACCAAATTCCCAGACCTGCTCCCAAACTTTGACCCGGTAATTCACTCCGGCAAATCCTTTACGTCATATACTTTTCCACGGCCAGCCTCGGCGTCCTGAATGGCCTTCATCGCGTTTGCGTCCGAAACAATTTCCAGCGTTTCCACCGTTTCCAGCAATTCGTTCAACCATGAATTTTTCATCGGAAAAGGGATACCGCTTCCTGTCAAACCGCGCGAGCCAGATCGAGATTTATTTCCCCCCGTAATACGCATCGACCTTCGCCGCGACGTCTTTGTAGCCGATGTCCACTTCGTAGATTTGTTTGAATTGCTCAATCGCTTCGTCGGCTTTGCCCATTTTTTCCAGGACAGAACCGAGCGCGTAGATGAGTTCCTTCTTCTCGTCGTCGAAGGTGAGTTTTTCTTTCAGCGCGTCCTGCAATTTGCGGGCGGCCATGTCGTTCATGCCGCGTTTGGAAAAACATTGGCCGAGCAAACCCATCGCCGCCAACTTGCGATGCGGATTGGCCTGCGCTTTTTGCAATTCCTGAATCGCTTCGCCGAATTTTCCCGTCTTGAAATAAAGTTGCCCAAGCTCAAAACGGATTTGCAAATCGTTCGGATATTTTTCGGCGCGACGTTTGCATTCTTCGAGGAAAAACTTGTCGCGTTCTGCTTTGAGTCGCTCGGTTTGTTCCGCGTAATCCGTCGTTTGCGGATCGAGTTGCGACAACGCGTGATCGAGTTTTTTGATGGTGGTGTCGATGATCGCTTTTTCCAGGGAAGAATCCGTCGTGCCTTCTGTTGCCACGATTTTCTGATAATAATTCAGCGCCTTATCAAATTCTTTTTTTTGCGCGTAGAGTTCGGCCACCGAGCGGAGCAGCTTTAAATTTTTCGGGTCGGCTTCGATGCGCGTTTCATAATCGCGAATCAATTTGTCCGCCACGTCCCCCGTTTTCACCTGCCGATTTTCCTGCTCGAGAGAAACCGCTTCATCTTTGTTTTTCAAAATGTCGCGATAAGAGCCGCCGCCGTCAGCCAGAGTTTCGTAACCGCCCTCGCTCATGGTTTGTTGGGCGGAAATATTTTTCAACGCCTGAAAGAGATTCGGGTCGTTCGGATAGAGACGAATCAAGTCGCTGTAAATCGCCTGCGCTTTGGCGTTTTGGCCGGAGCGCGCGTAAGCCTCAGCCAATTCCTCGTTCAGCGCGCGATCTTTGGGCGCGGCCTTGACCAGAATTTCCAAAGATAAAATGGCCGTCTTGGGGAAATCGGCAGCGAGCGCGGCATCAGCAATAAGCTTGTGAGCCGAACCGCTGTTGGGATCGGTGTTGAGAATTTGTTCGGCAATGGTGATCGCTTGCAGCGGATTATTGCGCAAGGCGAGTTGCCCTTTGGCGACGAGCGGGGAAGAGCTTGCGCCGCTAAAAACTTTTTTAAAAAAACCCGAAGTCGCTCCGGCCTTTTTGAATTGGGTGACGCGCAACGCCTGGCGGCATTCGTAAAAACCGGGTTCTTGCGTCAAGACCTGATTCAAAATGGCGATGGCGTAATCAAAATTCTGACGTTGAAAATTGGTGACGCCTTTTTCGTATTGTTCCCGCAGGGCGCGCGAAACTTGATCCTTACTTTTCTCTGGCATAAAAAAAGTTTAATGGAATCAAAAAAAGAAATCTACTGGAAATCCAGAACCGGAATACAAATCCATTTCGATGTTGGGTGTTCGACGTTGAGTTGTTTTTTCGAGCATCGAATTGAAAAATTTTCGCACCCGCCGGAGGCAGATGCTACCCGGCTGGTCGCGACCCGTGCGCGGTTGCGGACCGAGGTGGAAAATGCGCTTGCAGACTCCGCATCCTGCTGCTTCATTGACGGCGCTGCGCTTATGGTGGAATTGGCAGACACGCTACTTTGAGGTGGTAGTGGGGTAACCCGTGCAGGTTCAAGTCCTGCTAAGCGCACCATTTTTTTGGGAAAAAATTAACGGGGTTATTGGCGTGAAGATGGCTCGAATATTTTCGTAGCCGCTGACGTAAGGAAGCGGATTTGGAGGTTTTACGAAAATCCGCCTCATCACTTCAGCGGCTACGAAAATCTTGAAAAACTTTTAGCCCGTGTTCTCAAAAATTTTCCACACCGCCAGCTATAAGAGAAAGCTGCCTGTTCCGTTCTTCGAAGTGTTGGAGCAGGAACAGGCCGCGCTCCACGGCGGGGCGAGGATGGTTTTCTCCTGGGATTTCGCGGCGGACCATTTGAAGGACCCGGCCGACGGGCTTCTTGAAAAAATAAAACTCCTGCTCCCGCCCGACGAACCTCTCGCGGTCTTCGAAAGCGCCACGAAAGAAGAACTGGCTCATGGGCTAAACAAACTGCTGCACTTTCCGGGCTGTTTATATTGCCATGCAGATTTTCCCAGGGCCGGTTTGAAAAAAGAAACCATCGCCATGACCGGGCTGGACCTTGATCCAACCGAGGTGGCGCGGTTAAACCGTTTGTTGTTGGAGGAAGCATTTCCTGAATATCTCAAAAAAAATTCCGATATTTATCTGGATCAAATCTATCGCCGCATCCACGCCGGCGAAGGCAGTTCCGCGCTCTGTTTTTCCGGCGGCGGTATTCGTAGCGCGACGTTTGCGCTCGGCGTCACCCAGGGACTGGCCCGGCGCGGAGTGCTGAGGCATTTTGATTATCTCTCGACGGTTTCGGGCGGCGGCTACATCGGGAGTTGGCTCAGTTCGTGGATTCATCACGCTGGAAATGCGGAGAGCGTTTTCGAAAAACTCAAAGGCGGCAAAGCGGAGTCCGTCACAGAACCGGAACCGGGGCCGGTGAGCCATCTGCGCAAATACAGCAATTACCTCACGCCCAAACTTGGTTTGTTCTCGGCGGATACCTGGGTGCTGGCTGCGATTTATTTGCGCAACCTGCTGTTGAACTGGCTGGTCTTCATCCCGATTTTACTCGCGCTGTTTGCCGTGCCGCGCGTGCATGCTTCCCTGCTCAACCTGGCTCCTCCAGCCTGGGTCGTCGCCTCCGGATTTTTACTCGCGTTTCTGCTGATCGCCGGGGGAATGGCCTACAGCGCAATGAACCGCCCCGCCGTGCAAGACGACTTGAAAGCCAATGGCGGCCCCTGGTTTTTTCGCCGCGATCAAAATGATTTTCTGCTCTGGTGCCTCCTGCCGTTGTGCGGCGGAGCCATTTGTGCCACAACCGCGTGGGCGTGGACCCAGAGCGGAAAACCCATTATCACAGAAAATTTTTTGTTAAAATGGTTTTTGGAAATCATCTCCGGCACTCCCTCCGCGCCCGGCGTTTCAGCGGCGCCTCCCAAAATTTATAATTATTGTTGGATCGGCGCGGCCATGCATTTGACCGGCTGGTCCATCTCAGAATTTTTTTTGAAACGCTGGCGCAGCGGCAAAGCGTCCACGCTGGTGCTGGAGTTTTTTCTCGCGATCATCACGGGCGCAGTCGGCGGAATTTTTCTTTGGTGCGCCGCGGCGATGAATATCCGAACGGTCAATTCCGCCGTTGGTCTGGCGCTTTACGGATGCTTCGCCGCGCCGGTGTTTCTCAGTTTGTTCCTGGTCGCCGCGACCATTTTCATCGGCGTCTCCAGCGATGTGACTTCAGACGAAGATCGGGAATGGTGGGCGCGAATGGGCGCCTGGCTGCTCATCGCGATTGGCGGATGGAGCGTGTTTAGCGGGCTTGTTTTATTTGGAGCGGCCGGATTGCTGGCCATGCCGAAAATTCTAGGCTCGCTCGGAAGTCTCACCGGATTGTTCACGTTGATCGTCGGACACAGTTCCGGCACTGCGGCAAATAAAGAGCGGAAAGCCAAGGACAACCTGTTCGCCTTCGTCCTCGATAAGGCATTGACGCTCGCTGCGCCACTTTCACTCGCGGCCCTGGTCGCCAGTCTTTCACTCGCCACAGGTTTGCTCCTGAGCGTAGCCGCGAAAAAACTAAATCCATGGCTGGCCGGTTTGGAAAATTATTCCCAACTCAAACCGACGGAAGATTTCTGGTGGATGGTGAGTGATGCGCCCTGGTGGTTGACCGGCGCGTTCTTTGGTGTGTGCGCTTTTTTTGGATGGGGACTCTCGCGTTTCATCAACGTCAACAAATTCTCTCTCCACGCCATTTACCGCAATCGCCTCGTGCGCGCTTATCTGGGCGCGTCCAATCCAAGGCGAGATCCAAATCCTTTTACCGGCTTTGACCCGGCCGATAACTTGCCGATGCAAGACCTGCGTGATCCAATCAATCCCACGTTGCCGCAACGGCCGCTGCACATCGTCAACATGGCGTTGAACCTTGTCACCGGCGAAAACCTCGCGTGGCAACAACGCAAAGCAGAGACCTTTACGGCCAGCACACTTCATTGCGGCAACTTTCGGCTGGGCTATCGCTTCACCAAACATTACGCGCAAAATTCCGGAAAAGGCGGTCAACCCAAACATGGGATTTCTCTCGGCACAGCCGTCGCTATTTCGGGCGCGGCGGCCAGCCCCAATCAAGGCTACCACTCCTCGCCGATGGTGGCGTTGCTCATGACATTTTTTAACGTGCGCCTCGGCTGGTGGCTCGGCAATCCCGGCGCCATGGGCCACGATACCTTTCACGATTCCTCTCCTGATTCCCCTGTTCACTACATGGTCAAAGAAGGGCTGGGCTTGACCGATAGCACTAATCCGTATGTTTATCTTTCCGACGGCGGCCACTTCGAAAATCTCGGCTTATACGAAATGGTCCTGCGCCGCTGCCGGCTCATCGTCGTCAGCGATGCCGGTTGTGATTCGGGTTGTAGTCTGGAAGACCTGGGCAACGCTATTCGGAAAATTCGCGTGGACCTGGGAGTGAAAATCGACATCAACAAATTTGAAATTTTTTCCCGAGCCGATGCGGAAGGAAAAAAGATCGGCAAATATTGCGCGGTCGGGGAAATTGATTATGGCTCGGCTGACACCGACGGAAAAAAGGGGACGCTCATTTACCTCAAGCCGGCGTTACTCGGAAATGAGCCGCGAGACATCTACAATTATTCCAGGTGCAGCGAAGAATTTCCCCATGAATCCACCAGTGACCAATGGTTTGGCGAGACCCAGTTCGAAAGTTACCGCGCCCTCGGCCAGCGTGTCGTCGAATGGATTTACTCGTGGAAATCCAGTTCCATTCCGCAGTTCTCGCAGCGTGATGAAGTGCTGGCCGATCTGGTCAAACAAGCCTATACCGCCACGGAAACTCCAGCGGCGCCCCATATCGGTGGTTTGTTTGGAAGGGAAAAGTGAGCCAGCCCAACTAGAATGTTTCAGGTTGTTACCGGGCAGGAAATTTCAGCAACAAAGGCCTTCGAAGCATAAAACGTCTGGAGCCACATTACTGGCGCGTCATCACCTTTAAATCTACGGACAGGCGGGCGTGATGTATCCAGTCAAGGAGATGCCTGGCTCATGTCAGCGGGCGTGCCGATGAATTGTTCGAAGGCGGTGAAGAGAGTTTTGTCCATGAGCCGCTGGTCGGTCGTGGCTTTGGCAATGCCGAAGTCAATAATTCTGGGCGTCGGCGCGCCGTCCTGTTCCGTGACGAGAATTTCGAGGGCTTGATGTCGCGATGGATGACGCCCTTCTGGTGCGCGTGCTGTTGATCAACCTCGGTTCTGCCTCGGAAAAACATCAGGGAACCAAGCAGGAGGCTTGTAAAATTCTACGGCAAATCGGCTCCAAAAAAAGTATCTCGGCTTTGAAGGAATTGTCGTCGATCAGGAACAGTCTCTCCGTCAAGCCGTCGCCGCCATCCGCGCGATTTAGTTCAGAATATGAAAGGGACCGCCGTTTGCGAATTTGCCCGTCGGAAATTATTTCAGCGATTTCATCACGCGCGCCATCTCCATGGCGGTTTGCGCCGCCTCCGTCCCGCGATTGTGGGTGTTGGTCAGGCAACGCACTTTGGCTTGTTGTTCATTTTCCAAAAGCAAGACTCCATGGATGATGGGAATTTGAAAATCAATTTGGATTTGCGCCAACGCGTGGCTGACCGCTTCCCCGATGTGTTCAGCGTGAGTCGTCGCCCCACGAAAAATAACTCCGAGGCAAATAATGCCGGATAACTCTTGAGATGGATTACTCGCCAATTTTGCAGCGACCACCGGGATTTCATACGCTCCGGGCACACGGATGATTTTTACTTTCGCTTTTGCGCGGGAAAATTCCGCTCTCGCCGCGCGCAACATCGCATCCACATACCGCTCGTTGTAACGCGAGGCGACGATGGCGAACGTGCTGCCCCTGACGCGAGAGGTTTTAGTTTTGACGGGTTTTAACACGATTCAACTCTAACGGCATTGCTCCAAAAGGCGGAAGTATTCGTAGCGGGAAATTCCGGCCGTTTTTCAAATTGTTACGAATGACGAAAACCGGAACTTCGCGATAGGTGGGAATCACGACCGGACGCGCAATGCCTTGTTTCAAGTAAGAGCGGTGACTTCCTTCCTGCCGTGCGAAGCGAAAACCTGTCGCCAGAAAAATTTTCTCAAGCGTCCGCCAATCAACTGGCGCGAATTTTGGCATGAGCGCTCAAGCCACCATCGGCGCGGAATGACGCTCGAAGCAAACCCAATCTGGACTGCGCCAGCGCGAGCCGTCGTGCTCGTATCCTGCGTCTTCCAAAACTTCAGCCAGGGTGCCGTGCTCTTCCGCCGTTTTGAGAAAAAGTTTTACCGTCTCGTCCAACGCGGTGCGCGCGGCTTGCTGGGTCGGCCCGGAACTCGCCACATCCGGCGGCATGGCGTGGGCGATAAACTGTCCCCCTTCGCGCCAGATTTGGACGGTGTAATCAATTTCCATAACGCGGCTAATTTACGTTTTGGTTACGGCGGATGCGAGCCGTTTTTCAACGAATTACTAGCTTCACAACAAATGCCCCAACTTTTCCCGTTTTGTTTTCAAATAACTTTCGTTGTGCGGATTTGATTTCACGCGAATCGGAACTTGTTCGACAATTTCCAAACCATAACCGTCCAACCCGACAACTTTTTTGGGATTGTTCGTCAGCAAGCGAATGGTTTTCAAACCGAGGTCAACGAGAATTTGTGCGCCCAGGCCATATTCGCGGAGGTCCATTTTGTAACCGAGTTTTAGATTTGCCTCGACGGTGTCGTAGCCGCTTTCCTGCAATTTATAGGCTTGGATTTTTGGCGCGAGACCGATGCCGCGACCTTCCTGCCGCATGTAAACAATCACACCGCGACCTTCCTTGGCGATTTGCCGCATCGCTTGATGCAGTTGCGGGCCACAATCGCAGCGGCGGGAACCAAAAACATCGCCGGTCAAACATTCGCTGTGAACGCGCACCAAAACATTTTTTTTCCCAGCGACCTCCCCGCGCACCAACGCGAGATGATGCTGGCCGTCGAGATGCGAGCGATATAAATGCAAATCAAAATCGCCGAAGTCGGTCGGCATTTTTACGACTTCAATTTTTTCAACCAGTTTTTCGCGGGTGCGGCGATACTTGATGAGCGCTTCAATGGAACAAATTTTCAGGTAATGTCGTCGCGCGAATTTTCGCAGTTCGGGCAGGCGCGCCATCTCGCCGCTGTCATTCATGACCTCGCAAATCACGCCGATCTGACGGAACCCGGCGAGCTGCACCAGATCAACCGCCGCCTCCGTATGACCGGCGCGTTGCAAAACTCCGCCCGGTTTTGCGCGCAACGGAAAGATGTGACCCGGCTGCAACAAGTCATTCGCCACCGCTGTGGGATTCGCCATGACTTTGATCGTGTGCGCGCGATCGGCCGCGCTGATTCCGGTGGAAATATTTTTTGCGGCATCCACGCTGACTTGAAAATCGGTTTTAAAACTATCGCGGTTTTGCACGACCATTTGCTCGATGCCCAATTGTTTCAACCGCTCGGAAGTGGTCGGAACGCAAATCAAACCTCGACCGAATTTCGCCATAAAATTAATGGCCTGCGGCGTTACTTTTTCCGCGGCCATAATCAAATCGCCTTCGTTCTCGCGGTCAGCGTCATCCACGACGATCACGAGTTTGCCTTTGCGCAAATCGGCGATAACGGATTCGATGGAATCAAAGGGCGTTTTCATTGGCGGAGCGGAATTTAGCGGACGACCCTCCAAGTGCGAGCAACAAAAAACCTCGCTCCAGTTTTCAGGAATTGACGCTCGCTGACAAAACCACCCGACTTAACGCGTCATGAGACGCGCAAAATAATCGCCGCCTTTCGACTGTGTTTCGGATGCGTCCATTTCGGAGAGTCGCCCGTTTTCGAGGACTAGAATTTTGTCCATTTGCCGAATGGTGTTGAGCCGATGGGCCACCAGCAACGTCGTTCGGTCGCGCATCAAGTCCTGCAAACTTTTCAAAATCAGCGACTCGCTTTCCGCATCCAACGCGCTGGTCGGTTCGTCGAGCAGAAGGATCGGCGCATTTTTCAAAAAGGCGCGCGCCAAATTGATGCGCTGTTGCTCGCCCACGCTCAACCGCGCCGCGCCATCGCCGACCACCGTCTCATATTTATTCGGCAAACATTCGATGAAGGCGTCGGCGTTGGCTTGGCCCGCCGCCCGTTGGATTTCGGCAAAGGTTGCGCCCGGTTTTCCGTACGAAATATTTTCGGCAATGGTCGCGGGAAGAATAATCGGCTGTTGCAAAACCAGCGCGATCTGTTGCCGCAAATTTTTCAAAAGGAAATCTCGCAAATCAACTCCGTCCAATTTTATCGAGCCGGTGGTTGGATCAAAAAAGCGCGGGAGTAAATTCAACAGGGTCGTCTTGCCCGACCCGCTGGGTCCGATGAGCGCGGCGCATTTCCCGGCCTCCAGCGTGAAACTGATCCCGTGCAAAATTTCCCGATTGGATTCGTAGCCGAAAGAAACATTTTGAAATTCGATTTGGCCTTTGACCTTCGACTTCTCATTCGGGGTTCCAGAGTCTTTGACTTCTTCTGTCGCGTCCAAAATTTCAAAGACACGCCGGGTTCCAGCGGCCGCGCCCGACACCGTGGCGCCCACATGCGAGAGTTGATTGAGCGGCTCATAAAGTTGCGCCAGATACGCGATGAAAATCAAAAGCTGTCCGACACTCAAACGTCCCGCCAAAACTTCTTTCGCGCCCAGCCAGCCGACCAGCGTTGTTCCCGCGCCGAAAAGAATGGCCAGCATCAACCAATACAAAAGCTCGAAACCATGTTGCGAAATCCGACGCCGCTCCGCGACGGACACCTCGTCGCCAAAATGTTTTTTTTCAAACCACTCGTGCGTGTAGCTCTGGATCAATGGCATCGCGGCAATGTTCTGTTGCACCAGTGACGTGACCCGGCTGTCCGCCTGTTGCGCCGCCGCCGCGCGTCCGCTCATTTTTTTTCCAAATAATTTGATCGTCAGCAGGAGAAAGGGAACCAGCGCCAACGCGATGAGCGCCAAGCGGACGTTTAATTGAGCCATGACAAAAACCATCAGCATGAGCGAGAGAAATGCGGTGACGAACGTCACTAGTCCTTGTTGAAAGAGAGTCTGGAAAGCGTAGGTGTCCCACGAGGCGCGATAAATCAAATCGCCGGCTGATGCGCCTTGATGAAAGCGCAACGAAAGCCTTTGCAACTTGCCGAAAATTTCATTGCGCACTCGCGTCAGCCCGCGCAAACCGATTTTTATCGAAAGAAAATTTTGCGTGGCGAAAAGTCCGCCTTGTCCAAGGTGCAAAAGAAAAATCGCGAGCGCCAGGAGCGGCAGCAGTTCGTATTTGGCGCCTGGATTTTTGCCACTGAAAAAGGGGAACGGTTTATCGCCCAGAACTGAATCGACAATGATCGCCAGCGGCCACGGCTTGAGGACGTTCAAGCCGATGCTCGCGATCATCAGCAAAAAAACCACCGCCAGGCGCGGCGAATCCGCCCGAAAATATTTCAGAGCGCGCAGCAGGTTTTTCATTCCGCGCGAGATTAGACGCAAGTCCGCTCTGCAAACAAAATAATTTCGCCGCGCTCTTTTGGAACGGGTAGAGGCCTAATCTGAAATGGGCGGAACGCGGCTGTGTCGTCCTCGACTTGGAACCGGTCTTATTTGGGACTGCGGGGACACGTCCCCGCTTTGGCTGCACTGTGGAAAGCCGGGACGGTTCTTCATGTTGAGCACTTCCTCCATCGCGTAACGTGCAGGAAAAGCGGCGTCCTGCCGCCGCAGTCCAAGCAAAACCAAATCCAGCCTCACCACTTTTAATCACACCCCAAATTCAAAACACTTGTAACCGTTGGATTGTCCAACGCGGCCAAATGTGAGACTTTTCGGGATCTCATGAAATTCCATTGGCCCACGTTCGCGCTACCTGCTCTCGGAATGTTGTTCCATTTCCATTTGCTGGCCGGCGAAGTTGACCCCGGGATGTCCGGGGGCAAGGCCAAAGAATTTTTCCTCCAAAAAGTCCGCCCGCTTTTGCAGGACAAATGCCTCGGCTGTCACGGCGATGACGAAAAAAATATCGAAGGCGAACTGGATATGCGCACTCGCGAAGGCTTGTTGCACGGCGGCGAAAGTCGCAAACCGGCGCTCGTCCCCGGCCGGCCGGAAAAAAGTCCGATGTTTCGCGCCGTTCTGCGTCAGGACAAAAAGCTCAAAATGCCGCCGAAAGATCGCAACGCGCTCTCGCAAACTGAAATCGAAATTTTTCGCCAGTGGATTTTGGCGGGCGCGCCTTGGGCAACCGCTCCAACCAATGCGGCACCGAAACCAAAGTGGAGTTACAAGCCCGAAGATATTTGGGCGTTTCAACCGGTGAAAAAAGTTTCAGTTCCCGAAACAGCCAATCGCTTATCCATCCCGAATTCCAAATCGAAAATCGAAAATCGAAAATCGCCAATCCAAAATCCCATCGACTCTTTCATTGCCGAAAAGCTTGTGGAGAAAAATTTATCTCCCGCTCCCCGCGCCGACAAAATCACTTTGATTCGCCGCGCCACTTTTGATCTGACTGGCTTGCCCCCGACGCCGAAAGAAATTGAGGATTTTCTTTCGGACAAGTCGGCTGACGCTTTTGACAAAGTTATTGAGCGATTGCTCGCTTCGCCCCATTACGGAGAACAGTGGGCGCGACATTGGCTGGACGTGGTTCGCTACGCAGACACGGATGGATTTTCCAACGATTACGAACGGCCGAATGCGTGGCGTTATCGCGATTACGTCATCCGCAGTTTCAATTCCGATAAACCTTACGACCAATTTGTCGCAGAACAAATTGCCGGGGACGAGCTGGCTAACTTGGAACTCGGAACTCAGAACGCGGAACTTTTTATCGCGACCGGCATGTTGCGCATGGGTCCTTGGGAACAGACCGGGATGAGCGTGGCTGCCGTGACGCGCCAACTTTTTCTCGATGACGTGACGGCAAGCATCGGCGCGACTTATCTCGGAGTCACGACCGGCTGCGCGAAATGTCACGACCACAAATTTGATCCGATACCGACCAAGGATTATTACCGGCTGCAAAGTATTTTCGCGCCGACAAAATTTGAGTCGCGCAAAGTGGATTTTCTTCCGACTGAAAACACCAAAGGTTTTGCAAAAGAAATCGAGCGCGTCAATGTCGCGATGAAATCTACCAAGGAAAAGTTGAAGACGATTCGGCAGAAACGGAATATCGCTGTTCAGGAATTTTTAAAAGAAAAAGGTGTCAAAGATTTGAAAGATTTGCCGGAGAAAGATCGGCCGCAAAAAGACTTCGGTCTCACCACAAACGAGCAAGGACAACAAAAAGCACTGCAAAAACGAATCGAATACTACGAGCGTGAACTCGATCGGTTTCAGGCAAAGGCGTTCAGCGTTTCCAGTGGCGGTTTGGAAAAGAAAGCTGCGACGCCGGTGATAAATATTTTGGTCGGCGGCGCTTTGGAATCCCCGGGGGAAGCGGTCACGCCCGGTCTGCTCAGTGTCGTTTACAATTCCGACGATTCAAAAAACCCTACCGATTGGAATACAGTTCCGCAGACCGATGAAGGACGCCGTTTGAAATTGGCAAAGTGGATTGCCAGCGCGGAAAATCCGCTGACCGCTCGCGTGATGGTCAATCGCATCTGGCAATATCATTTCGGCAAAGGAATCGTCGCCACACCCAACAACTTTGGAAAAATGGGCAAACGCCCGACGCATCCTGAACTGCTCGACTGGCTCGCGAATTATTTTGTCGAACACCAATGGAGCATGAAAGAAATGCATCGGCTGATTATGAAGTCGGCGGTTTATCAGCAGAGCGCGACGGCGATTGATGCAGAGTTGACCAGGAAAAACGATCCCGAGGAAAATTTGTATTCCCATTTCATTCCACGCCGGCTGACCGCCGAAGAATTGCGCGACAGCATTTTGCTCGTTTCCGGCGATTTGAATTTTGAAATGGGCGGGCCGGGAGTTTTTCCTGAAATCAATTTGGAAGCGGCGTTGCAACCGCGCCACATCATGGGCAGCACCGCGCCGCCTTACATTCCTTCGCCGAAGCGCGCGCAGCGAAATCGCCGCACGATTTACACCTTTCAAATTCGGAGTCTGCTGAATCCGATGTTGGAAGTGTTCAACGCCGCGCCGACGGAAAACTCGTGCGAACGACGCGACGCGACGACGATCACGCCGCAAGCGTTCGCGTTATTCAACAGCCAATGCGCTTACGATGCCGCACTTTCGATGGCGGCACGTTCGGAAAAATTGTCGGCCAATCGAGGCGAGCAAATTGAAACTATTTTCGCGCTCGCTTACGGACGAACTCCGAACGCCAGCGAAAAACAAATTTGCCTGAAACATGTTGAACAACTGGCCGCGCATCATCGGAAAATCAGGCCGGTTGATTTTGAATTTCCGAAAGAAGTCGTGCGAACGATGGTCGAAGAATTGAGCGGCGAGCCGTTTGCTTTCCAGGAAGATTGGGATATGTCGAACTACGAATACAATCTGCGACCGAGCGAAGTTTCACCGGAGACACGCGCGCTGGCCGATTTGTGTTTGGTGATTTTGAACGCAAATGAATTTGTTTACATTTATTGAGCCATGAACCCGCACATGCTTTCTCATCGTGAAGCGTTGGCGCTCAATCGGCGCGCGTTCATGTATCGGCTTGGATATGGCTTGGGCGGACTCGCGTTTACGTCGTTGCTGGCGCAGGAGCAAGCGCGCGCGGGCGTGCTCGCGGCGAAGAAGCCGATGGTTCCGACAAAAGTAAAATCCTGCATTTTTCTTTTGATGGAAGGCGGGCCGAGTCACATCGACACGTTTGATCCGAAACCGAAACTCGCGGAAATGCATATGAGGGAATTTGTGCGGGAAGACAAATTCGCTTCGGCGATGTCCAGTGGGAAACGCTATTACGTGCAAAGTCCGTTTAAGTTTCGCAGAGCAGGAAAAGCGGGCATCGACATTTGCGAAAATTTTTCTCATCTCGCGGAATGTGTGGATGATCTTTGCATATACAAAGGCGCCGTTGCCCAAAGCGTCAATCATCCGACGGCGCTCTATCATCTCAACACGGGAAATCAATTCGGCGGCGATCCGGCGATGGGCGCGTGGGCGACTTACGGTTTGGGAACGGTGAATGAAAATCTTCCGGCGTTCGTTGTCTTGCCCGAATCGGCTTATCCGCAAGGTGGCTCGGCCAATTGGTCGAACGGTTTTCTGCCCGCGCATTTTCAAGGAACGCCATTGCGTCCGACCGGTTCGCCGATTCTCGATTTGAATCCGCCCGCCGGAGTCACGCGCGATGAGCAGCGGAAGAATTTGGATTTGATGGCGGAACTGAATCGTTTGCATCAGCAAAAATATCCCGGCCACGAGGAGTTGCCCGCACGACTCGATTCCTACGAACTCGCGTTCCGAATGCAGAGCGAGATTCCCGGCATCATCGATTTGAAAAAGGAAAACGACGAAACGAAATCGCTTTACGGCGTCGGCGAAAAAGACACCGACGATTTTGGCCGTCGCTGTTTGCTGGCGCGGCGACTGGTCGAACAAGGCGTGCGTTTTGTGCAGGTTTATTCCGGCGGTTGGGATTCGCATGATTTCATCGAACGCGCGCACAGTGCCCGGATTCGCGCCGTGGACAAACCAATCGCCGGTTTGCTGAAAGATTTGAAACGTCGCGGATTACTCGACAGCACGCTCGTGATTTGGGGCGGAGAATTTGGCCGCTCACCCGACAACGGAATTCGCAGCGGCAGTGTGCAATTCGGTCGCGACCACAACGCGAAAGCGATGACGCTCTGGTTCGCGGGTGGCGGCGTGAAAGCCGGACAAGTCATCGGCGCGACGGATGAACTTGGCAACGAAGCCGTTGAAGTGGTGCATCCGCTCAAAGATGTTCACTGCACGATTCTGCATTTGCTCGGCCTCGATGACAACAAGCTGAATTATTTTCACGCCGGGCGATTTAAACAATTGAGTCAGGTGGGTGGAACGGTGATCAAAGAATTACTGGCGTAAATTCGCCTCAGGCGGTTGGCGGAAACGATGGCGTCCAGGTTCAACTACAACAAAAGCTTTCCTCAATTGGTCTTCCGAATAGCGCCGCAAGACATTTTCCAATTCCGCATGAACCGCATGCACCGTCGCAGGTCTGATGCGAAGATAAATCACGCCGCTTCCCTTTCTTTCCACAAAAACCAATCCGCCAAAATCGCGATCTCGAGAGACGACGATGCGCAATTCCACGCCGGCTGTTGTCAATAAGTCAGCATCGTCTGCTTGCGACATCCCCAAGGACTTGGCGGTGACAACGTCGTGGCCGAGTTTTTGAAGATGCCGCGCCGTCACGGCATAGACATCTTGATCGAGAAGAAACCTCACGACGCAGCGACATGGAGGTCTTCCGCGGCGATGACTTCCCGAGCGAATTGAATACAGCCTCGGATGTCATCCGCTGTCAGATCAGGATAATAATCTTTCGTGATCTCCGCGAAGGACAGTCCTTCCTGCACAAGTTCCAACACATCCTGCACCGGGATGCGCGTGCCTGCGACACACGGCTTGCCGAAATGAATTTGTGGGCGAACTGCAATTTGTTTCTTCATTGCCGATTTTATCGTAGTCCCTGCGTTCTGTGCAAACAAGTCACGAAAAAATGCTGGGCACTTGTGAAAGAATTACTGGCGTGAACAAAATTTTAATGCGGCAAAGTCGATCGCGCTCGCAACAAATAAACAACGCCAATCGCCACAAAAATAAACAGCAGGACCGACAGACCCCAGGCGAGGCCTTTGAAAAGGCGCGCTTGCCGAAACATTTTTTGGGAACGAGCGCCTTCTTCTGCTCTGAAGCGCGCGAATTCCGCTTCGAGCGCGGCGGGCGCGGCGCGGTCTTCCTTGAGTTGCAACATCGCGGCGGCTTTTCCAAATTGCGGCGGCAATTTCGCGAGCGCTTCGACCGGCGGAGAGATGAATCCGCAATCTTTTTTCCAAAACGGCGCCGATTCATTTGTCCACAATCGAAATAATCCGTGGTTGGTCGCGACATTGAGAAGTCGTTCCCAAAGCAAGGGGCGCAATTGATCAGTCAATCCGAAATCAGAGTAGGCTTCGCTATGAATTTTCCCTTCCGCGCCAACAATTTGCAGGCCAATCGCGCCCAACAATTTTCCATCAGCGGTTTCGACGATTTGAAATTCAGTAAAACGTTTGTCCAGTTCGTCGGCGGGCAGATGCGCGGATTTCCAGAGAGCAATCAATCCCGGCACGTCGTCGGTCGTGGCGCGGCGGACCCGATGGACTTTTGAATGCATGGCCGCGATGCTAACAAATAGTTTGAGGTGGTAAAGTTCCGACAAGAGGCGATTTCAAGTAGCGGTCACGATACTCGTAGCGCAGGTTTTCCAATCTGCTGTAACGAAGATTTCCAGTCGGCCGGGTGTGTAATCACCTCTGAATCCAAGATATTCCACCCGATGCAGGCTGGAAGCGCGACGTTAGAGCAGGTTGGAAATCTGCGCTACGCCGACATCCAATCGCCGGAAGAAATTTTTCCCAAAAAAAAAGCGAATTATTTTTTCTTTTTCTTCTTCTGAAAATTCACTGGCCACTCTTTGGAATCGGTGCGAGCGGTTTGAAACAGCGTTTCAAATTTTTTTACTTGGTCTGGATTCTGGTCGGCCAGGTCTTGCTGTTCGCCCAAATCCGTTTTCAAATTGTAGAGCTCGATTTTTCCAGGCGCGAGGCGCAGGGCTTTCCAATCGCCCATGTGAATAGCTTGTTGAAAGCCGCGTTCAAAAAATTCCCAATAAAGCAGATCGCGGCTCTTTTGCGGTTTGCCCAACAGCGCCGGCAGCAGGGAAATTCCATCGATGTTTTTTGGCGCGTCTGCTCCGGTGATTTCAGCAGCAGTGGGGAGAAAATCCCAGAAGGCCCCGACGTGTTGGTTGATGGAATCCGCTTTTATTTTTCCCGGCCAGCGCACGATCATCGGCACGCGGATGCCGCCTTCGTAAAGATCGCGTTTGATTCCGCGCAACGGCCCGGCGCTGTTAAAAAATTTCGCGCCTTGTTCGCGCGGGCCGTTGTCGCTCGTGAAAAATATGACCGTGTCATTTTCCAGATTCAATTCTCGCAACAGCGCCATTAGTTTTCCGATGTCCTTGTCCATCCGCGTCACCATGGCGGCGATATTTTTTTCCGGTTGCGGCCATTTCTCCTTCGAATACGGGGCGTCGCTGGGCGGATCGAAATTCGCATGGGGAATGGTGAACGCGAGATAAAGGAAGAATGGTTTTTCGTGTTCGCGCTTGACGAAGTCCAACGCTTCCTGCGCGAACAAATCGTGCGAATAAGTTTTCGGAGGAATTTCAACACGCTCTCCGTTGCGAAACAAATGATCGGTCCAATATTCGTGAGCGTGCGTTTGGTCGAGGTAGCCGAACGAATAATCAAAACCTTGCTGCTTCGGTTCGCCGCTGGTGTTTTCGTTTCCCAATCCCCACTTGCCGATCAAGCCCGTCGTGTATCCGGCTTGCTGCAAAATTCTCGCGACCGTGACGTCATCCGATTGGAGGGTGCTGCCTTCAATCTTTTTTCCGTTGCCGCGAATGCGACCGTGCCCGGTGTGAAAGCCAGTCATCAATGCGCAGCGCGATGGCGCGCAAACGGTGCTGCCCGCGTAGAACTGCGTGAAGCGCGTTCCTTGTTTGGCGAGCGCGTCGATGTTCGGCGTCTTGATGAGTTTCTGTCCATAGCAGCCCACGTCGGCGTAACCGAGATCATCGGCCAGAATAAAAATGATGTTCGGTTTTTGTTTTTCCGCGGCGGAAGATTGCGGAATAAGGAAATCGGTCCAACAAAAGCTGACCAGCAGCGACGAAACAAAGAGGCGCGAAAATAATTTCATGTTTGTTGAAATGACGCTGTCACACTCCAAACAGTTTCAGAAAAATTCCTCATCGTCCGTGGCAAAACGAAGATTGCGGTGGCGGGAGCGCAGCTTGACACCACCACCAAAGTAGTGGGGCAGACATCTTGTCTGCCATCTGGGCTTCCAGCCCCAGCATTCGCGGGCAGGATGCCCGCTTAGACAGGCTGGAAGCCTGCCCCACTACATTTTGAATTTATTCTTCCATTTGTCTGCGGCGCGCCCATGATGCGCGATGTCGTAACAACCCGAGCAGTATGAAAAAGAGATTCGTTCTGGTGGCGGCTGCGGTGCTTCTTGGGGCGGCAGCCTTCGCGCAATTGCGCATTACCTCCTTCAATTCCGGCGGCCAACTCACCTTCACCAATTTCGCGAGAGTCGGCGCGTATCGCGTTGAGTCGAGGGATTCAGTGACCGGTCTGTGGAAGCCGTTCGCCGACCTGACGAATTTGAATTTGATTTTAGCGAACACCAACCGCGTCACGGCTCAGGTGCCGCTTTCAAACTCCCCGATGTTCTACCGAGTCGCGTGGATTCCGCCCGATCCGATCGGCGTGTGGGATTATCACGGCTACGATGCCCAAGGGACGCTCGTCATCACGGGGCATCTGAACATCTCTTCGACAACTGTTCTGTCAACCAATCCTGCCAATCCTGTTTATGGAATTCATGGGTCGTGGAATCTTCAGTACGCCGGGCCAGCGACAAATCAGCTTGGGTGGCTTGGCCCCCAAATCGGCACAGGTTCCTTGGGTGGTAGCTTGAATGTTGGATATGCCGATATGTATATCTGGTGGCCGACGAACATTATCGACTACAACATCCAGTTAAGCGGCACCCTTTGGCCCAATACTTACACGGGCACGTGGATCTACTACCCTGGCCAGGCTGGGCCCTTTAGCGCCGTCCGGTGGCGCTCGACGAATTTGATCAACAACAATCCTTAAATCAGAACCCCGGAAAGGAGAACGCCCCCTCCCAAGGCGTGACGAGCAGGTCTTCAATGAGTCTCCGCCTTCTTGCACCTTCCCGCCAAAAGCTCCCCATCGCTCTCATTCAAGCCATCGATATTTTTTAGTGCGGGGTCAATCCTCTCTACGCCAAAACGAAATTGCTTGGTATCGTCACGCCGCTGACGGTAATTTCTCGGCGATGATTCACGTTGGAATTGGTTACGATATTCACCCGTTGGTGGCTGACCGAAAACTTATTCTTGGCGGGGTGGAAATTCCGCACAGCAAAGGTTTGGAGGGACATTCCGATGCCGACGTTTTGATGCACGCCATTTGCGACGCGATTTTTGGCGCGATGGGCGAAGGCGATATCGGCAAATTTTTTCCCAACACGGACCCGCGCTGGCGTGGAGCGGCGAGCAAAACATTTTTGCAGGAGGCCGCGCGACAGGTCGGTTTCCGGGAGGGAAAAATCATCAACGTGGACGCAACGATCATCGCCGAGGAACCCAAGCTGATGCCCCACGTGCATGAGATGAAAATTGGCATCGCCCAGGCGCTCGGAATCAATCCCACTCGAATCGGAATCAAGGCCACGACTAATGAAGGTTTGGGATCCATTGGCCGGGGCGAAGGCATCGCCGCGATGGCGGTGGCGTGCGTGGATTTGCCGGAAAAATAAAATGGCCAAAGCAGAAATCAGTTGGCGGCGCACGACCGGCGATGGAGAGAAAATTCAGGTCTATGCGCAGCACGTCGGAGATCAGTGGAAGTTTTTTAGTCGCGGAAAACGTTACGACCAATGGGAGTCGATAAAAAATCCGCCCTTGGAAGATTGGCTGGAGTTGCTCGACTCGGCCCAGAGGCGGATCAATCGGAGACTCTTGCGTCCGGAAGAAGAGGACCGGATTAAGAAAGCGATTCGAGAAAGATTTCCTGATTGGGGAAATGACGAATGACGAATGACGAAAGAATGACGAATTCCTAATGACGAATGGCGATAACCTTCCTGACCCAGAAAAGCCGAAATACGATTTGGAGGAAAAGGACGGCTGGTTTTGGAGAGAAGATAATCAGCTTCGCAAAAGAAATTCCACTGAACCCGGTCAATATTCCCTTGATCGGACAAATCGTTCGAGCAGGCACAAGTGTTGGCGCCAATTATTGCGAAGCAGATGACGCCGTTTCGAAGAAAGAGCTTCGTCATAAAATTGGGACTTGTAAGAAGGAAGCCCGTGAAACGAAATATTGGTTGCGAATGATCGCGACCGCTGAACCCGGGGAAAAAGGAGCAGCGCGCATCCTCTGGCAGGAGGCCAAGGAGCTTCATTTGATCTTTGCCGCAATCTGGAGAAAATGAATTCGTCATTGGGATTTAGTCATTCTTTCGTCATTCGTCATTCGTCATTCGTCATTTTATGAACAGGCCCTTGATTCTAGTTTCCCCCAGCACGCAACGGCAGGGCGCGGAATTCGCCGACGCGTCCATCAGCCTCTCCAATCGTTACACTCAAGCGATCATCGACGCAGGCGGCGTTCCTGTCATCATTCCCTGCACTGGGTCGAAGGAATTGGTTTCGGAATATGTTCGTCGTAGCGATGGGGTTTTGTTGACGGGCGGCGATGACGTGCAACCGAAACTTTATTCGCCAAAATTATCGGATGCGCTTGCGAAAACCGTCGGGCCAGTCGAGCCGGAACGGGATGCTTTGGAGTTGATGATGATCGATGAAATTTTCCGCCAAAAAAAACCGCTGCTGGCCATTTGCCGGGGGCATCAGCTTTTGAATATCGCGCTCGGCGGAGATTTAATTGTCGATATTCCCACGCAAGTTCCCACGGCCATGAATCATCGCCGCACTGATTTGAAGGGCGAGAAAGTGCATGAAGTGAAATTGACGGCGGATTCTATTTTGGCCAAAGTCACCGGCGCGCGCACGCTGGGAGTCAACAGCACGCATCATCAATCCGTCGGTCGCGTGGCCGGGCCGTTGCGAGTCACGGCCCAAAGTTCCGACGGGATTATCGAAGCAATGGAGTTGAAAAGACCCGGCTTGTTGCCGTATTTATTAGCGGTGCAATTTCACCCGGAACGGCTGGCGGATCGGTTCCAGGAGTTTGGGCAATTATTTAAAAGTTTTGTCAGCGCTTGCGTTGCCGCAACCGCGAAAAAAATATGAAACATAAAGTGATGGTGGTTGAGGACACGACCGAGATTCGCGACGTGTTAAATTCGATTTTAAAATCGGGCGGTTACGACACCCTTTTAAAAAGCGCCGCGGCGGAACTGAAGGCTTCTTTTTCCGGCCCGGAACCGGACGCGATCCTGCTGGACCTGGCGTTGCCCGACGGCAATGGCATGGAGCTTCTGCCGCTAATCAAAAAACATTGGCCGGACACCCAAGTGATTATTCTGACCGGGCAGGCGGATTTCGACACGGCGGTCGAAGCGACCAAGCGCGGCGCGTATTCTTTTCAACCCAAGCCTTTCGACACCAAAATACTTTTATTCACGGTGGAGAAAGCGCTGGAGCACCGGCAAATTTTGTTGGAACGGCGCGAAGCGATTTTCCCCATCTTCCAAAGCGCCTCCATGCGCAATACGGTCCGCACCATCGAACGAGTGGCGCCGAGTGATGTTTCCATATTGATCACCGGCGAAAGCGGCACGGGCAAGGAAGTCATCGCGGATTTGATTCACAAATTAAGTCCACGCAGCAAAGGGCCCCTCATCAAAATCAATTGCGCCGCCCTGCCGCGCGAACTGATCGAGAGCGAATTGTTTGGGTCGGTCAAAGGCGCTTACACCGGAGCGAACGCCGACCGGGATGGGTTGTTTCGACAAGCAGAAAGCGGCTCGCTTTTTCTCGATGAAATTTCTGAGATGCCGATTGATACCCAAAGCAAATTACTCCGCGTCTTGCAGGAAAAAGAAGTGCGCCCCGTCGGTGGGAAAGTCAGCTACAAGAGCGATTGCCGAATTATCGCCGCGACGAATCGCCCGACGGAAGTGGCGATCAAAGAAGGAAAACTGCGGGAGGATTTATTTTATCGCATCAGCGCGATCTCGGTCCACCTGGCGCCGCTGCGCGAACGGCGCGAGGACATTTTGCCGCTGGCCACCACGTTCCTGAAACGTTACGCGGCGCAAGCCGATCGTAATATCAGCGGCTTCACCACTCCAGCGGCGGAGATGTTGCGCACTTTTGATTGGCCGGGAAATATTCGCCAGCTTCAAAATGAAATTCAGCGCACCGTGCTGATGTGCGAGAACAATGTGATCGATGTGCAAGACCTCTCCATCACCACTGTAATGAGTCAGAATGAAGTCGAAGACCTCACGCTGATGGAGGCGATGGAGCGCAACACCATCGAAAAAATTCTCAAAGAAACGGGCGGCAACAAATTGGAAACGGCCAAGCGCCTCGGCATCGGACGCCAGACGCTCTACAACAAGATCAAAGTTTACGGAATCGAGACTTGAAGGCGCCGTAGTCGTCCGCATCGATTAATTTTCCTCCCGCCGTGCACCAGGATGCCGTTTCTTAATTCGATGTTGGATGTTCGATGTTCGGTGTTCGATGTTCGGTGTTCGATGTTCGGTGTTCGATGTTGGATGTTCGATGTTCGGTGTTCGATGTTGGATGTTCGATGTTCGGTGTTCGATGTTCGATGTTCGGTATTGGCCTTAATTTCCATCCAACATCCAACCTCGAACGCTGAACATCGATTGGTTTTCCGCGCCCGCCGGAGGCAGATGCTTCCCATTCGAGCGAAATGGATCGGCCGTTTTCCCTCGGTGATGGCAATTAATGTTTCCTGCGCTTGACCCATTTCCCTCGTTGCGTTGCACTACCGCCATGCAAAAAACAATTCGTTTCCTTTTTCCGGCAGTTTTTTTTCTCGCGGCTCTCACCGCGTCCGCCACCGTCCGGCTTCCCGCCCTTTTTTCCGACAACATGGTTTTGCAACGCGGCACGACCGTCCGCGTCTGGGGCTGGGCCGACGACGGTGAAAAGGTCACCGTCACTTTTCGCAATCAAAAAAAATCCACCGTCGCCAGAGGTGGAAAATGGTCGGTGAAACTCTCCTCGTTGAAAGCGGGCGGTCCCGATATCTTTCGAGTCGCGGGCGAAAACTCGATTGAGCTTACCAACGTTCTGGTCGGCGAGGTGTGGCTGTGCAGCGGGCAATCGAACATGCAATTCCCTCTGAAAAGTTCCTTCAATGCGCAGGACGATATTGCCGCCTCGAGCAGTCCGCAGCTTCATTTGTTCGTCGTGCCGCGAGTCAAATCCAACGAACCTCTCCACGATGTGAAATCAAATTGGCGCGTTTCCAATCCCGAAACGTCCTCAGGATTTTCCGCTGTCGCGTATTACTTCGGACGCGACTTGCAAAAAGCTCTCGCCGTTCCGGTCGGGTTGATTCAAAGCGACTGGGGCGGTTCGCCCGCGGAAGTCTGGATGAGTGAAAAAGTTTTGGAAAACAATCCGCGTTACAAAAAAGAAATTTTGGAAGGTTATCTTGAGAGTGAAAAACAATATCAGAAATCCCTGGCCGAACTGCCAAAAGAAAAAGGGAGCGACGCGATGAAGAAGCCAGCGCCCCGCTCGCCCTGGAAACCCGCCGAACTTTACAATGGCATGATCGCCCCGTTGATCCCCTACACGATCAAGGGAGCGATCTGGTATCAAGGCGAGTCCAACGCCGGACGCGCCGAACAATATCGAACCCTCTTTCCCGACATGATCCGCAATTGGCGCAACGATTGGGGCCAGGGCAATTTCCCATTTCTGGCGGTGCAACTCGCGCCGTTCATGGCCATAAAAAAACAGCCGGCTGAAAGTGCCTGGGCTGAACTTCGCGAGGCGCAACTGAACACGACCAAAATTTTGCCGAACGTTGGGATGGCTGTGATCACGGACGTGGGTGATCAAACCGACATTCATCCGACGAAAAAAGCGCCGGTTGGTCAACGGCTGGCTATTGCGGCGCGCGGAATCGCCTACGGCCAAAAAATTGTTTATTCGGGACCCACTTTCAAAAGAATGAAGGTCAAAGGAGACCAAGCGATTTTAAGTTTCGACAATGTCGGCGGCGGACTTGAAGCGCGCGATGGAGCGTTGAAAGGTTTTTCCATTTGCGGGCCGGACAAAAAATTCGTTTTGGCCAACGCCGAGATCGTGGGAAAAACGGTCGTCGTCAGCAGTCCCGAGGTGCGCAACCCGATCGCGGTCCGTTTTGGCTGGGCGGATTTTCCGGTGGTGAATTTTTGGAACAAAGAAGGTTTACCCGCTAGTCCATTTCGCACGGACAATTTCCCGATGAGCACTGCGGCGAAAAAATAATTTAGCTCGAGAAAAAAAGGAGCGCGGACGTTCTCCGTCCGCGAGTTTCCGAAAATTGATATGAACGCTGGTCTCGTTCCTCGTCGCAAGTATCAACCTATTTTCACCACGAGATGGGGCGCATCTCACTAAATTGCAGGTTTCAAACCTTCGGAAAGAGGCGGCAACGGAACGCCGATCTCCTGATCGGCCTTGGAACGTCCACATTTTCCGCGAGCCGATCAGGAGATCGACGTTCCGTTATTTTTGCAAGAAAATGAGATTCCCTACGCAACATCGCCACTGGCGGACGAAGAACGTCCGCGCTCCGACGCCATCTCAAAGGAAAAGAACGCCTTCTCGTTTGAGCAGCGCTTCCTTCCATTTCAATCCGCCGGAAAAACCGCCGATCTTTCCGCGCGCGGCGACGAGACGATGACACGGAATCAAAATGGGAATTGGATTCGTCCCGCACCCGCGCCCCACCGCGCGCATGGCTTTGGGATTGCCCAGTTCCCGCGCCAGTTCGCCATAAGTTTTAGTCTGGCCTGCCGGAATTTTTTCCAACGCTGACCAAACTTTTCTTTGAAAAACAGTCGTCTCGCTCAAATCAAACGGCGGCAATTTCGAGAACGGTTTTCCCGCGAGAATTGCTTTCAAAGCGCGCGTCGTCAGTTTGTGCCAGCGGGAAATCCGGGCGCGCACACCAGGAATATCCACCCAGCCGCCCGCGGGTTTTTTTCGTGACGGAAAATCCAACCGCATTAATCCCTTCGCCGAATAGTGCGCCAAAAACGTTCCCTCGGCTGTTTCGATCGGGAGCGAGGCGACGGGCAAACGATGGATTGATTTCATGTCGCGCCGCTCAACGATGACGCAAGAACATCGTGATGATTCCCCAAAGCAGGAGCAAAAGGACAATCGTCAGAACGATGAAACGATTTCGCGCGACGCGCTTTTCGTAACGAAGCGGACGCAACCCTTGAATACTTCCCGCGACCAAATAGCTAACCAGTTTCGGATTGGCGGCGGGACGAGCGCGAAAATTATTTTTCATCCGCCCGAAAAATCCGAGCAGATCATATTTTTTAATTCCGAGTTGATTGAACTGTTCCGGCACGGCGGGTGGGTCCTTGGCCTGCAAACGGACTTGTTCCACTTTCTCGAAGATCGGTTCTCGGGGAGGGACCGTCGGCAGGGGAACAGTCGGGCCGTGCGGCAAGGCAGTGGAACGAACGCGTGGATGAGAAAAAATTGGTTGGGGTTGGGCGTGCAACTTTTTTATCTCTGCTTCCACGGCGGCGATTTCCGTCTGGAGCGCCTTGGCGCGTTCAGAGATGGGATCGGTTTTTTTTTTGAACAGTCCCATGCGAGTCAACCTAGCGCCGCAAGAGCAGCAGTAAAAAAATTCCCAGTCCGACCAGGACCAGCGGCCAGGTCAGAGCGAGGCCTAGTTTAAAAAGTTGTCCCAAACTTTGCGGGGCGAAAAGTGATGGACCGAAATTGGAGGTTGGATTTTCTTTCTCCGTCAGGGGCGCGCCGGAAAGAACGGGAAATTTCATCCGCGCGGAATTCCATTCCATCCGGCCATTTTCGATCAGAGTCAGGGCGCGAGTGAGTTCGACGTTGAAGTTTTCTTTGCTCCAGGTTTGGTCATTGATGCTTTGCACTTTTTGCAAAGCGTCTTTCAAATCGGAAACCACTTTGGCCATTTGTTCGGCGTCGCGGCGCGCGGCAAACTCCGCTTCCGCCAACAAGCCCACTCCGCGCGTGAGATTCTGCAACATCTCTTCGCGCCCGGTTTGAAATTCCATCTGGCGTCGGCGCAATTCCTCGAGGCCGGCGCGTTCCCGCTCCAATTCTTCCTGGGCGCGTTTGAGTTCAGAAATTTTGTTGTGCGTTTCACTCACGCGCGACTCCACTTCTTCGCGCGTGGGAGGCCGATCTGATCCGCTGCTTGGAGAAATCATAGTGCTGGGGTATCCCGTTTTTCGAGACGGTTGAAAATCGCTATCCACAAAATCCGATGCATCAAATTCCGTAGGCATGTTGAGAGATTAAACATCTCGTTTGGCCGCTGTAAAGCCAGCGATTGCTTTTCCAATCTTCCTCTGGATTTTTTTGCACAACTGCAAAAAAACGATTTCTAAAACTGATTGCCCAAAAAAATTTCTGGAAAAGGCCTCTCGCAAACGGAACGCCGAACTCCGGTTCGGCTCTTCGCCATTGAGCGTCCAACCTGTGCTGATTTGGAAATCGGCGCTCCCATCCGAAAAAAAATCCCGCGCTCGCTCTAACCTAATTTCTCCCCAACCGATAAAACGTTGCCCGCCAGAAATTCTTGAGCGGTCAGGCGGCGTCCTCCTTCTCGTTGCAAACCGACAATGCGCAACGCATTTTCTCCGCAGCCAACGACAATTCCATTTTTGTCGGCTTGCAGAATTTTCCCCGGCTCACTCACCGGCCACTCCACAATTTCGGCCTGCCAGATTTTCAACAGCCGCTGAATTTCACCGCCGCGCGTAGGGCAGACTTTCCAGTCTGCCGGTTCGCGGGACTTTCGAGTTTCGCTAACCTGAAAAGTGAATGCGCCAGGCCACGGCGTCAAAGCGCGAATCCGGTTCCACAACTTTCGAGCGGGCTCAGTCCAATTCAATCGACCGTCTTCCTTGGAAATTTTTCGCGCATAACTGCCGCCTTCCTTCGCTTGCTTTTGCGGAATAATTTTTCCTTCCACAAAATCTGGAATCGTCCCGGCCAACAATTCCGCGCCCAAAATGGCGAGGCGATCATGCAGAGTTTGGGAAGTGTCATGCGCGTGAATCGGCGTCTTCGTTTGCGCAAGGATGTCGCCCGTGTCGAGGCCGGCGTCCATTTTCATAATCGTGACGCCGGTTTCCGGCTGGTCGTCGAGGATCGCCCATTGGATGGGAGCCGCTCCGCGATATTTCGGGAGCAACGAAGTGTGAACATTCAAACAGCCAAATTTCGGCAAATCCAAAATGGCCTGCGACAGGATTTGTCCGTAGGCGACGACGACGATCAGGTCCGGTTTTAATTCCCGCAAGGCGCTGACAAAACTTTCGTCGCGCGCTTTGGCGGGTTGGAGGATCGGCAGATTTAATTTTTGCGCGAGTTGTTTGACGGCGGAAGGTTGCGTTTTTAATTCGCGACCCTTCGGTTTATCAGGCTGCGTGACGACGGCCACGACTTCGAACCCGCGAAGGCTCGCCAGCGTTTGCAAACTGGGGCAAGCGAGCGGAGCGGTTCCCATGAAAATAATTCGCAACGACATTAGGTGTTTCCTTGGTGTGTCAATTCTAGCGACCGCAAATTTTTCGCGGCAACTTTTTTCGGGAAGCCGCCTGCCAAATTGTAGCCGCCGACGTGAGGAGGCGGATTCATGGTTTTCTCAATCGGAATCCGCCTCCTCACCTCGGCGGCTCCATCGGACATTTTTCTCTGCGTGAAAATTTTGGCGGCTTGCCCGCGCCCCGGAACTTGACGAAACTCAGAAATGAAAATCGTTTTCCGAATTTTTATTTTGGCAATTTTGTTTTGTGGCGTCGCGCGCGCCATTGAGAAATTTCCGCCTGTTTCGCAACTGCCCATCATCGCCGAGCCGCCTGATCCGCTGGTCATGTTCGACGGCAAACCGGTCACGAACAAAAAAAATTGGTTCACCAAACGCCGCCCGGAATTGAAAGCGCTTTTTCAACATTACGAATACGGCTGGTTCCCGCCGCCCGCGAAAATCAAAGCCAAAGTTCAAGCAGTCGATAAAAATTGTTTCGACGGCAAAGCGACTTTGAAGCTGGTCAACATTTCATTCGAGCCGACGAACGCGCCGCAAATTCATCTCATGCTCGTAGTGCCCAACCACCGAAAAAATCCCGCGCCCGTTTTTTTTGGACTGAATTTTTCCGGTAATTATGCACTCGTCACTAATTCGTTTGTGCCAATGCCGACTGGTTGGATGAACGCGAAAATTGCTGGCGCGACGAATAACCGCGCGACGGAAGCCGGTCGTGGAAAATCGATTGATGTCTGGGCCATCGAACAATCGATTGATCGCGGTTACGCAGTGGCAACAATTTTTTGCGACGACATTCAGCCCGACCGAACCAATGCGACCGCTGGAGTTCGCGAAGCTTTTCACGGCTCAAAAAATCCTGAAGACGACTGGGGGACGATTGCCGCGTGGGCGTGGGGTTTGCATCGCGCGGTGGACTATCTCGAAACAGACCAGGCCATCGACCGAAACAAAATTGCGGTCGTTGGGCATTCGCGTTTGGGAAAAGCGGCGATGCTTGCCGGAGCGTTTGATGAACGGATTGCACTCGTGATCCCACTACAAGCCGGCTGCGGGGGAACGTCGCCTGCGCGGGGAAAAATCGGCGAGTCGGTAAAACGAATCAACGAACATTTTCCCCATTGGTTTTGCGACGAGTTCAAAAAGTTCAATGAGGAGCCGGAGCGATTGCCGTTTGATCAACATTGCTTGATCGCGTTGTGCGCGCCGCGTCCGGTTCTGCTCTCCAACGCGACGGAAGACACGTGGGCAAATCCGGCAGGGCAATTTGAAATGTTGAAAGCGGCGGACAAAGTTTATCGGCTCGTCGGCGCTGAAGGGATTGCGTCGGAAAAAATGCCCGAGGTCGGCAATCTCATGGACAGCAATTTGGGTTACTCCATTCGACCGGGAAAACATTCGATGACCAAAGACGATTGGAAAATCTTTCTCGATTTCGCGGACAAACATTTTGGGAGACCGAAATAATAGACCTGTCTTTCTTTCCATCCAATCACCCATTTGACAGGCAGAATCGTTTTAGGCACGTTTTGAACATGAAGGAAAGTGACCTGCGAGTTTTGATCCGCGAATCCCATTTGAAGCCCGTTCGGATCAGCATGGACGACGGAAAAAGCTACACCGTCTCCCATCCTGATTTTGGGTTTGTGGCAGATGGCGCGATTATTATCAGCAATGGGCCGGGCCATGAGATCGATGGTGCGGGCTTCGTGATTTGTCTTTTTGACCACATTACGCGCGTCGAACAGATGAAGAGCAATAAATCCAAAGTTGCTTAACTTCACCATCCGATTTTCTTTTGCCCCAAAGTTTAATTCGCATTTTCCCGCCGCGCCGACAAAAATTCGGCGATGAGAAAAACCAAAATCATCGCCACGCTCGGCCCCGCCACAGATTCCCCGGAAATGATCGGGCGCATGATTGACGCCGGGATGAATGTGGCGCGGCTCAACATGTCGCACGCTCCGCATGATTGGGTGCGTCGCGTGGTGAAAGATATTCGCGCCGCGGCGGCCTCCCGGAAAATTTCTTTGGGAATTCTCATGGACACGCAAGGGCCGGCCATTCGCACCGGCGAATTGAAGACCGCGCTTGATTTAAAACCCGGCCAAAAATTTACCCTCACCGTTCGCGGCGAAAAAAGTGAGGAAGAATCTTCCGTGGACGTGAACTACGAGAATTTCGTCAATGACATCAGCGTGGGCGACGTGGTGATGCTGGATAACGGCGAAATTCAAATGAAGGTTCTGCAAAAGTTCGCCAACAAAATTGAGTGCGAAGTCTTGACGCCGGGAAAATTGGGAAGCCGCCGTCATATCAATTTGCCGGGCGTGCGGGTCAGTTTGCCCGCGCTTACCGAAAAAGATTTGCAGGATGTTGCGCTCGGATTGGAACTGGGCGTGGATTACCTCGCGCTCTCGTTTGTGCGCGAAGCGAAAGATATTCGGCAACTCAGAGCGGTGATTGCCAATGCGAAAGACAAGCCACTCATCATCGCGAAACTCGAAGATCAGCAAGCCGTCGAAAATTTGAAGGAAATTATTCAGGAGGCGGACGGGCTGATGATCGCGCGCGGCGATTTGGGAATCGAAGTTCCGTATGAAGAATTGCCGATCATCCAGCGGCGCGCCGTGAAATATTCTTTGCGCATCGGCAAGCCGGTGATCGTCGCCACGCACATGCTCGAAAGCATGATGGAAAATCCCATTCCCACTCGCGCCGAAGTGACCGATGTGGCGAACGCCGTCTATGAACAAGCCGACGCCATCATGTTGAGCGGCGAAACGACCGTGGGAAAATATCCGTTGAAATGTTTGGAAGTGATGAATCGCGTGGCGGAACGAATTGAACGCAGCGGGGGCGCCAATTTTCAGGAACGCGCCGAACTGACTAACCCGCGCGAAAAGTTAGTGAAGAGCGCCGTGGTGATGGCCGACGAATTGAAAGCGGCGGCAATTCTTGTTTTTACTTTGAGCGGAACTTCGGCGCGTTACGCCAGTTGGATGCGCCCGCGCCACTCGCCGATTTACGCGATCTGCGATACGCAACCCGTCGCCGATTCGCTCACGTTGAACTGGGGTGTGCGTCCGATTGTCATTTCGTTCGACCACAGCAATCGTGAGAAAACTATTTCTCACTCGATTGAAAAATTGGTTGAGCAGAAATTGTTGGGCAAAGGAAACACGGTGGTTGTCATCAGTTCAATCGACGTCGATGGGCAGACCGTTAAAGCCGTGCAAATGCGGGAAGTGTAATTGTAGCGGCGTCTCTGTGAGCGCCGGTGAAATAGAGCCTGAGAAAATTAGCGGCGGTCACAGACGCGCCGCTACATTTGCCAATGAATAGAGGTTAAGGATTTGAGTTAAATTCCTTTTCCAAATCCCGCGCGCCGTGAAGGACGCGAACAATTTGCAAAACTTCATTTTGCACGCGATAAAAAACCAAATAATTTTCAAAGTTTGGAACTCTCCATGAACGCAGCCCGCTGTAATTAAACCGTTCGCGGCCAATTCCGGGATTGCGGACAATAAATTGAAAAGTGCTTTCGGCTGTTTCCAAAAACTGTTCCGCCATTTCAATGTTGTCCTGAGCAATCCACGCGAAAATATCGGAGAGGTCTTCCTCTGCACGCCGCGATTTATCCAACGGCATCATTTCTTTTTCTGCAGGAGTTTCAATCTGGCCATCCCACGTTGGCGGATGTTTTGCCAATCTTTTTTTGTCATTGGCGTGAAAGGTCCCTTTAATCCCTCTTGAATCTTTTGTTCCAACCAGTCCGGTTCAGAATTTTCTTCCAAATGGCGCAAGGCATCGCGGACGACGTCGCCTGGATTTTGATAAAGACCGCTTTTGACTTTTTTCTCAATCAGCTTTTCGAGGTCTTTGGTGAGAGAAATGTTCATGCGGCAAAGTTAAAATGTGGGAAGTGGATGCGCAATGTTTTCTCGCCGTAGAGATGATACGCCTGCTAGTTTCGCGTTGCAGTGGACAAGGCCGAGTCAACGAATTGAAACTGGTGAAAGTGAAGTTTGACCTTTCGCCAAAATGAACACGCGCATTCAGACAAATCACACTTTATGACTCAAATCCATTTGAAAATTCAGGATCAGGTGTTTGGTCCCTACGAGCCAAGCCAAGTAGACGCTTTGCTGAAAAGCGGACAAATTTCCGGGGAAACGCTCTGCTGCGTCGAGGGGCACGGGTTGTGGCTGCCGATCTGGAAGTATCTGGGACATGATCCTCAAGCCCAACTCGATTCACAACCCGCCGAGGCCGCCCCGGAAGAAGCTACGGATTATAATCTTAACTGGCGGGATCAGCCAGCGACCGAAAAGCAGAAGGCGAAGCTGTGCCACTTTGGTTGCTCATGGGATGAGGGTATTACCAAGGGTCAAGCCAGCGACGCCTTAACCGAGTGTTCAAGGCTTTATCCCGATCTCGAGAGGGACTGGCAAAATCAGCCGGCAAGTGCCGAGCAAATTGGACATCTTAAAGCGCTCGAAGCGGAGTTCGAACCATCAATTACGCATGGTGAGGCGTCTGAACTAATCGACGAAATTGAGATTAGTGGAAGCAATGCTTCCTGATTTCAAAAGGAAGTGAGAGCAGAGCGAGTAACAAGCATCCAGTTGAAATATGAAACGTGACATGAACCTGATCCGGCTTCTTCTCCTAGAGGTTGAAGAAGAACCTCCAAAGCCGGATCTCAGCAAGTATTCTGAAATGCAACAAGTCTATCACGCGGCTTTACTGATTGAGGCAAGCTTGATCAAAGGGGAGGCCATTTCTGACGCCCACGGTGAGTTGAAGACAGCAATCATGCAGAGACTCACTTGGGCTGGACACGAGTTTCTCGATGCAGCTCGAGATGAAAAGGGATGGAAGAAGGTTCTTGCGAAGGTTCAAAAGCAGGGAGGCGGGGTGACGATTTCGATTTTGGAAAGTCTCTTAAAAGACTACCTCAAGGAAAAGCTCGGCGTCGGAGACTAAATCGTGGATCACTTTATGCCCGACCCTCATGATCCATTGCAAAAACTTGACCAAACGCTTCGGCCATTTCAGCGTCGTCGATCACGTCACGTTTCCGGTCGTGAAAGGTTCCACTTTAGATTTTTTTGACCGAACGCCCTCACGGATGGCGCGCTTCTTTTTGGATTTCGGCGACCGGCAGATTGATTCTGAGAACTTGCACGGCGAGTTGGGTTTGTTGCACGGCGCGGTTGGGGAACAGGCCAAGGTAGAGCATCCCGACGGCGCAGACGATGAGCACGGCTTTGGCGGATAAGGAAACGATGACGGGCGAGAGATCGGCCGGGTCTTTGGACCAATAGATCGCGCGGATGACTCCGAAATAATAGTAGAGCGATATGACCACGCCGAGGATGGCGATGCCGACCAGCCAGTAGTAGGCGGAGTTGTTTGCGCCTTGTTCAACGACCGCTTTTAACAACAGAAATTTCCCGAAGAATCCGGCCAGTGGCGGTATGCCCGCGAGCGAAACCATCGCCAACGTCATGCACGCGGCGAGCAGGGGAGAGCGTTGGTTCAATCCGGCCAGCACGGAGATGTCGTCGGTGTCGCGTCCGCGGGTGACGAGAGTGATGACCATGAACGCGGCGAGCACGGTAAACAGGTAGCCGCACAAATAATAGAGAATGGCGGAGAAGCCGGATTGGTTCAGCGCAGCGAAGCCGAGCAAAAGGTAACCTGCGTTGGCGATGCTGGAATAACCGAGGAGGCGTTTGAGATTGCGCTGCGGAATCGCGCAGAGGTTTCCGTAGAGAATTGTGATGGCGGAAATCGCGATGAGCAATTTATCCCAGTGCAAGGCGACCTGCGGCACGGCGGTAAAGAGAACGCGGAGCAGCAGAACAATTCCTGCGGCTTTGGAACCGACGGCGAGGAACGCGGTCGCAGGCGCAGGCGAACCTTGATAAACGTCCGGTGCCCAAATCTGAAACGGGAACGCGGCAATTTTAAATCCGAGTCCGACCATCACAAACAAAATGCCGAGGAGAAAAGCGGGTTGCGTGATGAATTCGGGACTGCGGGCGAGAAGGCTTCGTATCTCGAAGAAATTGGTGAACGTCGTCGTGCCGAAAATAAACGCGATGCCGAAAACGAGAAACGCTGCGGAGAGCGCGCTGAGAATCAGATATTTTATTCCCGCCTCCAACGAGATGAGGCGATTGCGCTGGAAACTATTCAGCACGTAAAACGTGACGGAAATCAGTTCCAGCGAAACGAAGACGAGCACGAAGTCGTTGGCTGACGCGGCGAACATCATCCCGGTGAGCGCGAACAGGATGAGTGAATAAAACTCTGCGATGCCGGTTTCAATGCGTTCAGCAAATTGGATGGCGATGAAGATAACAATGATGCCCGCGACGAGGAAAAAGCGTTTGAAGAAAAGGGCCAGTGGATCGACGACCAACATTTTGTTGAACGCCAAATCGAATGGAGGGGGGGCGAAAAAACTGTAAATGAAAATGAGGATAAGACCGCCTGCCGCTGCGCAACCGAGATTCCGCTTTTGCGCGGTCGGCGTCCAGAGGTCGCCGAGCAAAACGGCAATGGCCAGAATGACGACGGCGATTTCGAGGGTGATGAGATTCATTTTTATTTCACCGCAGCTTTCAAACGTGCTGCCGAGATTCTCTCGGCAGTTGGTGCGTCTCTATCCACCGCAACTTTTTGCCGAGTGGAACTCGGCAGCACATTGATCGCTTCCACAATGGCTTGCGCAGTCGGTTTAATTTTGTCGGTCAACAGCGACGGGACAAAGCCGAACAGGAGCAAGCTGGCGAGGAGCAGCGCGTAAGGAAATTTTCGCCAGAGAGAAACGGCGTCGCGAGGTTGATTCGGAGTTTCAACAAGTGGTCCGTGCAAAATATTTCTTACGGCGCGCAGCATGTAGATCGCGCCGATGACGAGCGCGCCCCAAACGGCGAGGGTGGTGACGAGCGGAAATGCTTTCCATGAGCCGAACAACACGAGCGCTTCGCCGGGGAAATTCGCGAAACCGGGAAGTCCACAACCCGCCATTGCCGCCATGACCAGCGCCGCACCGATGAATGGAAGTTGTCGCAGTAGTCCGCCCATTTTGTCCATGTCGAGCGTACCGGTTTGTTGATAAATGTAGCCGCTCAGCGCGAAGGTGAGCGCGGCGAGAAGCCCGTGCGCGATCATCACCACGACTGCGCCGGTGACGCCGATCAAACTGAGGCTGGCGATGCCGAGAAAACAAAAGCCCATGTGCGCGACGCTGGAATTGCCGATGAGGAAATTCAAATCGCGTTGGCGCATCGCGACGAATCCGCAGTAAACGATGTTGCCCAAGCAGAGGAAGGCGAGAATGTGCATCCAGCTTTGCGCGGCGTCGGGCATGAGCGGAAGCGCGATGCGAATCAAACCGTACAGGCCGAATTTTTTCAAAACGCCAGCGTGGAGCATCGCGGTAGCGGTGGGCGCGGAACCGTAGCCAAGCGGCGCCCAAGTGTGAAACGGCCAAAGCGAAACTAAAATTCCAAAGCCGAACAGGAGCAGGGGAAAGATGAATTGTTGCGCAGCGAGATTCATCGGCTGCGCTTTGAAATATTTTGTGAGTTCAACAATGTTGAACGTGCGGCTGCCGACCGGGAGTTGCAGATAAAGAGCGATCAAACCGACCAGCGCCAACAAAGCACCGATGCTGAGGTAAAGCGTGATTTGAAAAGTGGCGTAGTTTTTATTTTCGCCGCGACCCCAGACGCCAATCATGATGAAGGTCGGCACAAGCGCGAGTTCGTGGAAGAAGTAAAAGAAGAACAAATCGAACGAAGCAAACGCGCCGAGGATTCCGCCCGTCATCACGAGCAGCAAAATATAAAACTCTTTCTCGTAAGTTTTGATATTGCGGGAAACGCAGACAGCCGCGAACGCCACGATGGTTCCCATCAGAATCAACCCAATGTTCAAGCCATCAACCGCAACGTGATAGCTAATTCCAAGTGACTTCACCCATTCGACTTTTTGGGTCAACTGTTCACGACCATTTCCGATGATGACGAATTTGAAAAAAAACATGTAAATCGCAAGCACCATCGAAACGGCGGTGGCGATGAGCGAGACGGTGCGGATGACGAAGCGGTAATTGCGCGGAATGAAAAGAACCAGGAACGCCGCGAGCAGGGGACAAGCGATGATGGAAGTGAGAATGGACATTTAATTTTGGGTGGGTCTGGCTTCGCCCGGCAAAAGATCAACCACGAAGTCATAAATTTTTTGCGCGTGTTGCAAAGCTTCCGCGAATTGTTCACGAGTGGGCATCGGTTCTTCCGATCCACCCGGATAACGGAATGCCGCCGCGTATGGGGTTAGAATCTGCGCCGCGTTTTTGAACTGAGCGAAACCGGCGTTCATTTTCATCGCCTGTTCCACCAGTTGTTCAACGTCGTGCGTCTTGGCGAAAACTTCATTCTGTGAATGCAGCCACGCCTTCACCGCTTTTTCACCGGCCTGCTGGCAGTGATAAATCGCGGTATCGAACTGGGAGCGAAACGACTCGAGGGTTCTTGCAGCCAGCAAGTCGTGATTGGCGCGGGTCAACCAATCCCGAACCGCTTCGATGTTCGCCTCATCCATAGAGTTTTCGCCCCTTCGTTAAAACCTGATGAAACAAGGACGCGCGCAAATGCTTGTAGCGATCGACAAACTTGCGCGTCGGCACCAGCACGTCTTTAGAGAAACCCATCCCCCCCAAGCACCGATGAGCGCGCTGCATTCGTCGCACACTTGTCTCCTGGCTGTCAGGAACAATCACCATCAAATCCACGTCGCTATCGTCGTTCGGTGTGCCCCAGGCGTGTGAACCGAATAGATAAATTTCTTCCGGTTGAAATTCTTTTTTCAACCGATCCACGGCTTCTTTTAATAATTCTGGAGGAATTGTTTTCATATAAAAATATTTAAGGCTCAAAAATGAAATACAGAAATCGGGCTGCACCAATCTCGGTTTGAAATTTTGATGGCGAAATTGCGTGGAACAAAGGCCAACACAGTCGCGGCAAAAAGCGGGAGCAGGAAGATGTAGTTCAGAGTGGACATCTAAAATTAAGTTTGTGTCATTTGGCTCTTATTGCGTAGCCGTGTTGCGGCGGCTTTCAACCCTGCAATCCGCCATTTGCGACGAAACGTTGATGCACTTTTTTTCCGACTTAACGCCGCTTTCTTGCCCGCGTCCTTCATACGTTTGGCCCACCGCACTTCCTTTGGGCGATCACGCATCGTGCAAATGGTCTCGGTAGAGATTAAATCCAAGTCGTGCATCTTGTGACACGTGGGACACAGAATCACAAGATTGCCAATATCGTTGTTACTGCGTTGACAATCGAGATGACAAACCTCCAAGACGTCAGGAATGCCGAATCCGCAATGCGCACAAACTGGAGATATTGCGCGAACGCAATCTTTCGATAATTGATGCGTTTCACGGTCACAGTTTTCTCCCTTCCAATCGCGCCCGCGCCAGACGAACTGCTTCGTGAAGCTTTTGTTCCAATCGCTTTTTCGGAATGATCTTCGTCAGATAGCTCGCGACGTGGATGCCGCTGCGCTCCATTTCCAGAAGTTCGACGTGTTCCTGACTTTTGCCCGCGCATAGGATCATTCCGAGCGGCGGTTGTTCGTCTGCGCCTTGTTCGTGTTTCTTGAGCCAGTTGAGATAGAGTTCCATCTGGCCTTTGTCGGCGGCATCAAACTCCCCGAGCTTTAATTCCATCGCGACCAATCGGCGGAGTTTGCGGTGATAAAAAAGGAGATCGAGATGGTAGTCGCGGTCGTCAATCTGCATCCGCTTCTGGCGTTCGACGAAGCAAAAGCCCGCGCCCAGTTCCAGAATGAACGACTCGATCTCGCGCAGAATCGCGGCTTCGATGTCGCTCTCGCCGTAAGTGTCTTTCAGTTTGAGAAAATCCAGAACGTAGGGGTCGCGGAAAATGAGGTCGGGCGTGAGTTTGTCTTCTTCGCGGAGCGCGGACAATTCCTGACGGATGAGTTTGTCGGGCTTCTTTGAGAGCGCGGTGCGTTCAAAAAGCATTCCGCTGATTTTCTTTCGCAATGTCCGCACATTCCATTTTTCAATGCGGCACATCTCAGAATAGAAGTCGCGTTTAAGCGGATCATCAATTGGAATAAGGGGAAGAAAATGCGTCCAACTTAATTGTCGTATCAATGATACGACAATCTTTTGGTCTGGGAAAACTTCCGCGAACTGCACCATTCGTCGCAAATTCTTTTCTGCAAAACCTCGTCCAAACTCGTTTTCCAATTGTCGTGACAGGGATACGACAATCTTTTCTCCATACTCCGCGCGCTGCTCTTTAAGAATATCTTGCCGAATGCGCTGGCCAATCTGCCAATAGAGCATCGTCAAACCGGCGTTAACGACCTGCGCGACTTGACCGCGAGCCGTGACGATCAATTCGCGCACATCTGTCAGCAAAACCTTGGGTGTGGCGCTATGCACCGATTGCGTCCGCAGTGCGGACACAATCTTCGGCGAGGCGAGACTCGCCTTGCTCAAAGATTTTTTGTTGGCGGGTTTGGGTTTCATTTCCAAAGCACGAACCACAGCACCACCGCCACGCCAGCGACGAACAGGAACGCGTAGGTTTGCAGGTTGCCGGTTTGCATGAGTCGCAGGCCGCGACCGAAAAGTTCGGTGGTGCCGTGCGCGCCTCGGACGATGAACCCAGCGATAATCCAGCGATCAATCGCGTCCACTAATTTTGCAATCGCTTCGTGCGTGATGGCGATGAGGCTGCGATAAATTTCGTCGAAATAAAATTTGTTGCGCATCAAGGTCGCGAGCGCGCCAAGTTTTTCCGGTAACGGATCGCGCGGCGCTTTGGCGTAGAGCGACCAGGCGAGGCTGAAGCCGACGACGGCGGCAAAAATTCCGAAGAAGGCGGGCAATGGCGCATGGCCGAATGGAGCGAAGATTCGTTCTCCAAACGAAAGCGCGTGAACTTCGGGTTCAAAGAATTTCCCAATGAACGTGTCGATCCCGATCAATCCGCCGATGAGGGACAGAGCCGCTAAAAATTGCAACGGCAACGTCATGACGGCGGGAGATTCGTGCGCGTGATCGCTTGCTTCGGATTTTGATGCGCCGAGAAACGCCACGAAGAAAAGGCGGAACATGTAAAACGCGGTGAGCGCGGCTACGATGGTGGCGACGATGAAGAGCGCGATGTTGTGATGGTAAGCGGCCGCGAGAATTTCGTCTTTGCTGTAAAATCCGCTGAATGGTGGAACGCCCGCGAGCGCGAGTGTTCCGATCAAAAATGTCCAGAAGGTGATGGGCATTTTCTTTTTCAATGCGCCCATTTTCCAGATGTCTTGCTCGTGATGGAGCGCGTGAATCACTGATCCCGCACCGAGGAACAACAGCGCTTTGAAAAATGCGTGCGTGGTCAGATGAAACATCGCGGCAGCCGGGCCTTGCAAACCCACAGCCATCACCATGTAGCCGAGTTGCGACAGAGTCGAATAAGCGAGAATGCGTTTGATGTCGTTTTGTTGCACGGCGATGACGGCGGCGAGCAACGAGGTGAATCCACCAATCCAGGAAACAATTTCAAGCACGGGCAAATTAAAGAGAAAGAAAACGCGACACAGCATGTAAACACCAGCGGCGACCATCGTCGCGGCGTGGATTAATGCGCTGACGGGAGTGGGGCCTTCCATTGCGTCGGGAAGCCAGACGTGCAGCGGGAATTGCGCGGATTTTCCCATCGCGCCGCAGAAAATCAAAAAGCCCGCGAGCGTGGCGGACGCGCCGAGAATTTGCGGATTGGATTTGAAAGTTTGTTGCAGCGCGGTGAAATCGAGAGAGCCAGCCAACGCCCACACCATGATGATGCCGAGGAGAAATCCGAAGTCGCCGAGACGATTGGTGATGAACGCTTTTTTTGCGGCGTCCGCAGCGGAATCGCGTTCATACCAAAAACCGATGAGGAGGTAGCTGGAGACGCCGACCAGTTCCCAGAAAATAAACATCTGGACGAAGTTGCTGGCGAGCACGATGCCGAGCATGGAAAACGTGAACAGGCTGAGGCTCGCGAAGTAACGCGAAACGTCGCGGTCTTCGTGCATGTAGCCCCAGGAATAAATATGAATCGCGCCGCCCACGCCGGTCACGACGAGCAGCATCAAGAGGCTGAGGGAATCGAGCTTGATGCCGATGTCGATCTGGAGATTGCCGACCGAAAGCCACGAGAGAGTTGCGTCGGGAATTTGTGCTGCGTTGCGATAGTTAAAAAACAGCACGGCGCTGGCGATAAACGAAATGACAATTGCGCCGATGGAAATGCCCGCGCTCAATGGGCGATTCGTTTGGGTGAAAAATGTAATCATCGCCGCTGAAAGAAGCGGAAGGAACAAAACAATCCATGGTATCAATTCCAAGTTCATTCGAGTCGTCTTGCGTTAGAGAAGATTTTCTTGCAATGTTTGGTCATGACATTCAAAGCGGTTGTTCATCCTGAGCCAGTCGGCGGTTTTTGGGGCGAAGTCCCCTCCCTCCCTGGTTGTTATTCGCAAGGCGACACCGTTGCACAATTACTGGATAATTTGCGTGAAGCGGCATTGGGTTACCTTGAGGTAATGCGTGAAGAGGGCCGCGAGCCGCAGCCGGAAATCCAAGTGGCCGAACTGTCGGTATGAAACCCATTACCGGCAAGGAAATGTGCCGGTTGCTTCAGCAAGATGGCTGGATTTTGAAACGTATTCGGGGGAGTCACCACATCTTTGGCAAATCGGGCGAGATCAAAATCATTACTGTACCAGTTCATGGAAATCAGACATTGAAACCCGGTTTGGCGAACCGAATTTCCAAAGACTCGAATATTGTGTGGTAGCTGTTTTCGGGTCGTCATAATTTCATCGTCGCCAAATCTTCGACGTGCGCGGTTTGTTTTTTGCGATAGAGCGCGACGATCAGCGCCAAACCAACCGAGACTTCCGCTGCGGCGACGGTGATGATGAAGAACACCATGATTTGGCCGTCGAGTTTTTCGTTGAACCGCGAAAAAGAGACGAGCGCGAGGTTCGCAGCGTTGAGCATCAACTCAAGCGACATATACATAATGAGCAGATTGCGCCGCACGATCACGCCCCAGAGGCCGAGGCAAAAGAGCAGCACGCTGACGACGAGATAATGTTCGAGTCCAACGTGTGTCATTTCAGATCCTTTTTGCTCAGGAGAATGACGCCGACCATTGCGACGAGCAGCAGTAGCGAAACAATTTCAAATGGCAGAACGTAATTTTTGAAAAGCAGTGAGCCGAGTAAAGTGGTTGAGCCTTCGAGTTCAGTTTTCGCGACAGAGGTTGTTTTTGGAAAATGCCAGGCGGTTCGAATAAGAAGAAATGCGATTGCGCCAACGGCAATAGTACCAAGACCTGCGCCAACCATTTTGATTTTGCGCCGCTCCTCGACTTTCAAATCGAGCAACATGATGACGAAAAGGAACAGCACCATCACGGCTCCGGCGTAAACCAAGATTTGCACCGCCGCCAAAAAGAAAGCGTGAAGCAAAACGAAAAGTCCGGCCATGCAGACAATCGTTAGGACGAGAAACATGGCACTCGTCACCGGATTTCGGCTGAACGGATTTGCGACGACCATGATGGCGCAAATCACGGTCAGCGCGGCGAACAAGTAAAAGAAAATGTCCTGGATGTTCATCGGTTACATTTCAAGGAGCAATGCCCTGCGCCTTCGCTTCTTCCGCTTTCTGTTTCCACTTAAAGATCGGGCTGTCGTTGACGCCGCCGAGTGCAAGAAGTTTTTCTTTGTTGTAAATCATTTCGCTGCGGCTCAGACCGTTGAGCGAATAATCTTTTTGCAGAAAAATCGCTTCTTCGGGACAAACCTCCTGGCAAAAGCCGCAGAAAATGCAGCGAAGCATATTGATCTCAAATTCCTTCGGCATTTTTTCGGCGTTGGGCCGATCGGCTGTGCCGTCCGGGCCGGGTGGAACAATTTTGATAGCTTTGGGCGGGCAAACGAATTCGCAAAGCTGGCAGGAGACGCATTTCGTGTTGCCTTCGGGGTCTTTGACGAGATACGGCGCGCCGCGATAACCTTCGGCCACAGTCCATTTTTTCTCAGGATAAAATCCGCCAGACAATTCTTTCGCGACAGTTTTACCTTTGAACAGGGTGCGTCCAAAATGGCGCGCGGTGACTTTGAGTCCGCCTAGAATCGCAGGCAGATAAAGCCGTTCCCAAAAACTCAATTTTTTTCGATTAACGATCATTTTGAAAATTCTCGATCCGTGAAACCGTTAAAACGGTTTCGTTTCGCCATCGCTCATCACACCCGGTTAAAACCGGGTGCTAATGAGAGAAACATTTCTTCATCGGCACATTTTGTTTGGCGAAAATCTGGCACCTCTTATTAGCACTCGGTTTCAACCGGGTGTGATGTGTGCGCAAGAGGGAAGAACCGTTTCAACGGTTTTCCTCCTCGTGCCATTGCAATCCATATTTCTCGACCAACAATTTCAATTCTTCCGCAAAAGTTCTTTTCCGATGATGTTCTTCCTGATTCGCAATGTAGCCTCCAACTTCTTCAATATTGGAATGGGAGACGGAGAACGCACCGTAGCCTCGTTGCCAGCCGAACTTGCCCGCAACGAGATTATTCTCGTTTATCCAATGCGATGAACTGCCTTTGAGAAGCTGAAGCGACTCTTCGATGGGTTTGTTAACCGGCAAATCGATGAGCGCATGGACGTGATCGGGATTCACGTAATTGATTCTCATGTAAATGCCTTTTTCTTTCGCGTAGCTGCTGAAATAACCGGAAAGTTTTGCGGCGGCGGCTTTGGTCAAAAGCGGTCTGCGCTCGTATGTCGCCCAAACGAGATGCAGCCAGCAACGACAATAAGAATGCAAGGCCATATTAAAAATGTGACTCGGATAACGCACCGAAAAAACCGTTGAAACGGTTTTTTATTTTACGGAACGCCCACACCCGGTTAAAACCGGGTGCTAATGAGATGTCGGAGTTCGACGCTCTTTGAAAACCAGGCGCTAATGAGATTTCTTTGTAGATGCTCATACGCTTCTCCACCACAAAACCACTGCGGTAATTAAAATATTCACCAGCGCCAGCGGGATAAATTTTTTCCAACCCAAATCCATCAATTGGTCATAGCGAAAGCGCGGGAGCATCCAGCGAATCCAGATGAAAGTCACCATGAAGACGAGCATTTTGCCGATGAAAATTCCGATGTGCGCCAGACCCATCAGGATGCTGGTCGCCTGTTGGTCGAGATCGCCGAACGGCAACGTCCAGCCGCCAAAAAAGAGAACGACCATCATGGCGGAACCGGCGATCATGTTCGCGTATTCGGCCATGAAAAAGAGCGCGAATTTCATCGAGCTGTATTCGGTGTTGTAGCCGGCAACAAGTTCGGTTTCGGATTCGGGCAAATCGAACGGGAGACGATTGGTTTCCGCAAACGCAGACACGAGAAAAATCACGAACGAAATCGGCGCGTAGAGAATCAGCCAGCCGTGTTGCGCCTGGTGAGCGATGACCTGGCTGAGATTCAAGTCGCCGATGATCATGAAAACCGGAATGACCGACATGCCCATCGCGATTTCGTAGGAGATCATTTGCGCGCTGGAACGAATGCCGCCGAGAAATGGATATTTGGAATTCGATGCGTAACCGGCGAGCACGATTCCGTAAACGCCGAGCGAAACGATGCCGAACGTGTAGAGAATCCCGACATTCAAATCGGCGATGACCATTTTCTGGCTGCCGAGCGTCGAGCCGAACGGAATGACTGCAACGGTGAGAAATGAGGGAATCAAAGTAATGGCGGGCGCGAGCCAGAAATAAACTTTGCGCACATAGTTCGGCGTAAAATCTTCTTTCAAAAAAGATTTCAAACCGTCGGCGAGCGGTTGCCAAAAACCAAGGCGTGTCAAAAAGGGTCCGACGATCGGAATGCTTCCGATAAGCGGAAGTGCGGCGCGATTGGGGCCAACACGATCCTGAATCAGCGCAGAAATTTTTCTCTCAGCGAGCACACCATAAGCAAATAACGTCAGCACTACCGCGAGAACACAGGCGATTTTTAAGACGCTAAATAGGATGAAGGGCCAGTCCATTAATTTGTCAGCGTGATGGATTGTTCCTTCGCCGCGGCTTCGTTGCGAATTACCAGATTGCCATTGTCTTCACCGCCGAGTTGGGCATTGGCGTTTAGCAATTCGATGCCGTAAACACGGCCATCTGGTGCGATATCGATATTGAGTTCATCGCTGATTTGCAGCGTTTCCACTTCTGCCTTTTTTTCCAGTAATCGGATGTAGGCAACGTTATGTCGCGGATCGTATGTTAGTTTCATTTCAAATTTGAATCGTTACGCCGGTATCGCCGAGAGCGGCCCAAGTCACGCCGTTGAACGCGGGAACTTCCTGCGCCATTTGGTTGAACAAACCTTCAATGCTCGCGAAACCATTTTGGCCGGTGACGTTGAAAACGAGTTCGTGCAAAAATTCCCATTCGGGCCGCGCGTCGCCTTTCGGCTGAATCGCCTGGAGAAAACGTTGCACGCGACCTTTGGTGTTCACAAAACTGCCGCGCTTCTCGACGTGCGCGCAGCCGGGCAAAAGGTAGTGCGCAAGCTCCGTCGTTTTGTTCGGCAAAATGTCGGAGACAATCAAATGATCGAGTTTGCCGAGTAAATCTGCTCCAATGCCGTGCTTCGTTACATCTTCGCCGAACACGATTAAAGTTTTAATGGTGCCGTTGCGAATGCCGTCGGCGATCTTCGGTAAATTGGAACCCATTTCTGCGGGAGAAATGCCGATAAGTTTTGCGCCGTTGCTGTTTGGATTGCGATCTGTGTTCAGCAAAAGTTTGTCGCACTCGCCCGCGCGTGGAATGGAATCCGTAATCGCGTTGGATTTGGCGGCGAGTTTTTTCAGCAGGTAAAGTTCTTCGTTGCTTTGTCGGGCTGATGCGACGAATGCGACGGAATGGGACGTAGCTTTGCGCAAAATCTCGGAAATTTCTTTGAGCACTGCCGGCCAACTTTGAACTTTGAGCTTTGAACCTTGAACTTCTACAAGCCTATCTTCGTGATTGATCCATTTGTAATTCAGTCGCCCGTAATCGCACATCCAGCAGGAATTAACCGCGTCGTTTTCGCGCGGTTCGTAGCGATAAACTTTTCCTTCGCGCGAACCGACAATCACGTTGCAGCCCGTCGCGCAACTCGTGCAGACGCTCTTGGTTTCCTTCAAAAACCAAACGCGCATTTTGAAACGAAAATCTTTTGAGGTCAGCGCGCCGACCGGACAAATGTCCACGGTGTTGAGCGTGTAATTGTTGTCGAACGTTTTGCCGGGAAAATTCGTGAGCGTGTTTTGGCTGCCGCGTTGCGCGAAACCGAGCGCGTCGTCGCCGACAATATCTTTCGTGAAACGAACGCAGCGCGAGCAGAGAATGCAACGTTCGTCGTCAAGCACAATGCGCGGGCCAAGATCAACGTGTTTGGGTTTGTGAACTTTTTCTTCGACAAAGCGGCTCGCCGCATTTCCGTGATCGACGGAATATTCCTGCAACTTGCATTCGCCAGCTTGGTCGCAGATCGGGCAGTCGAGCGGATGATTGATGAGCAGCGATTCCAGAACTGCTTCGCGCATTTGTTTTGTCGCGGGTGAGTTCGGATAAATTTCCATTCCGGGCGAAATGGGCGTCGCACAGGCAATCGCGCCGCGCGCCGAAGTTGGTTCGTAAGGCAAAACGGATTTGGCAATCTTCGGCGAGCCGTCTTCGTTGAGAACGGGTTTGCGATCCGGTCCCATTGCAGGCGTGCCGAATTCGACAAGGCACATGCGGCAATTTCCGGCGATGGGAAGTTTCGGATGGTAACAATAATGCGGCACGTCGAAACCGGCGAGCGCGCATGCCTGGAGCATGGTCGTGGGTTGCGGTTTGCCCTGCCAATCCGGCATCATTTTCGGCGCTTCGATCTCGCGCCCATCGATTTTGATTTTGATCTTATCGACTGGCGGCGGCGCAGGTTTTGTTTCGGTTGTTGTCGCGGTGGACATTTTAAATTCGATCTTTCCAATAATCGGGATGTCAGCTCGTGTGCATCACAGCCACATAAGTTCCTTTTACTTCACTTTTTTGCAGGGATCGCGCAAAACATCCGTCGCATCGCGTTCAGAAAGTTTTCCTTCATCAAATGCATTGCAGCGATCAAGTGCTTCTTGTTTCCAGGCGGCTTCAATTTCCGGCGAGCCAGCTTCTCGCTTCAAACTGGTCAGAAGTTTGTGCGCGAGTTCGGCGCGGGTTTTCGTTGGAAGTGAAAGGGCTTCGATAAAAACTTGTTCAGTAATGGCGCTCATAAATTCTTGATGTGTTCCACGTCAACTCAGTCGATTTTTCAAATAGCTGGGATCACGACTCAAATGCATTACGGAAATAACGTAGATGCAGTCTCCCGTCTCTTCATAGACGACACGATATGGAAAACCGAAGATTCGTCGCGCCCGCATCGGTCGCTCGTAATAGGGAAAACGGCTGGGCGATTCTTGAATTTCAGCAAGGACTGCATGCAGCGCATGAAGGAATTTGATTCCCAAGTCATCGCGCTGGCATCGGTAATATTTTGCAGTGGCGACAACTTCGACATCGGCTTCACAATGATAAGCAACTGGTTTCACGACACGGCGAGGAGCGCTTTGCGCATCACTTCATCGGCGGGAATTAACTTTGCCTTGCCTTCCTGAATTTCCCGTCTTCGTCGGCGAATCTCAGCTTTCCATAATCGTTCAGCCCGGGGATTAGGCTTGTCGTCCTCCAGGCTAACCAGCAAGCGGTGCGCAATTTCCGCGCGGTTTTCGCGAGGAAGGCTCAGTGCTTTGACACATATTTTAAGGGCTGTTGTGCTCATAAATAAATTAAATCACGAATCAGGACTCGCGGCGCTTTTCATTTCAGGTCGCGAGCAAACTTTCCACTTCAACATCTTCGTCAATCTCTTCCCGATGAATGCCGATGCCGTCGCCGATCAAGCGCCAGTGGCTGCGCTGTTTTTTAATTCGCCTTGCGCAAGCGCGGAAATCTTTCCTGGTAAAAATGTGCGGCACAAAATCACGATTGCAGGCTGTGCAATTTTATTTCGCAGCGGCCAATTTTTTGATAAACGCCGTGTGCTCCGGACTTTTCAAACCTTCTTCCAAAAGGCGCGAAACTTTTGCTTCGTCGCCGGCGATGAGCGCGCGCGTGTCCAACCAGAGGCCGGGAAAAATTTTGCTGTGAATCGCGCCGTCATGCTGGGGTTTCAGTTCGACGTATTCGCCCTGCTCCAAGGCGAACCACTGGATTTGCGCATCCATCACCTGCCAGACAAAATATTCGGGAACAAGCGCGCGCTGATAAACGGATTTTTTTTCGTGCAAATCGTAACCTGCGCTGCTCACGGTAATTTCGGCGACGAATTCCGGGCCGCCGTCAAGCAGGCCTTTCTTACCGACTTTCGTCTGGCCAAGTTTTTCGGATTGAATTCGCAGAAAGGCATCCGGCTGATACTCATTTCTTCCGTCGAGCCGTATTGAACCGTTCAAACCGCAACTCACCCCCGGCGTCGCGTGCGCGTAATGTTTCAAAAAGAAAACCAGGGTTCCATGGGATTCACTGTGATCATTGCTAGTAGGCGATGGCATAATGACGATTCCTTCGATGAGTTCGGCTTTTTTAATTTCGGGCGTTGCTTCGTAACGGCGCTCAAATTCCGGGACGGTCAAGTGGTCGCCGTTCAGCAAACGCGGGACATTCGCGAATGATATTTTTCCGTGCGCGAATTTATTTCGATGAATCGTTGCGGTGCTCATAAAAATAATTTAGCAACTTCTCGGACTCGCGGCGATTTTCATTTCGTGCGTCGGCCCGGCTCCGTGACTACGCGCTTCGTCAGCAACGCCTTTGGCTTCGAATTCGTCTTTGAATTTTTTCACGAAACTCAACACCGGCCACGCGCAAGCTTCGCCGAATGCGCAAATCGTTCGGCCCTGAATATTTTGCGCGATGTTGATCAGATAATCGGCGTCTTGCTTGCGACCTTCGCCGTGCGTCATGCGATGGAGCGCTTTGCTCATCCAGAGCGAGCCTTCGCGGCAGGGCGTGCATTGGCCACAACTTTCGTGCGCGTAAAATTCGCTGAGGTTCGCGAGGGCTTCGACGATGTCCACGCTGTCATCCATCACAATGATCGCACTCGAACCAGACATGCTGCCCGCGGCTTGAAGCGAATCGAAATCGTAAGGCAAATCGAGCATGTCCACTTCGACGGTGGTCATCTGGCCGTCCGCGCCTTTTTTCTTGAGCTTAAATTTTTCGCCCGCTTTGAAAACTTTCGCGGAAGAACCGCCGGGAATAATGGCTTTTAATTTTCGGCCATCGAGCAAACCACCGCCGAAATTTTCGTGATTAATCAATTCGCCGATGGTCACTTTGCCGACTTCGATTTCGTAATAACCCGGCTTTTTCACTTGGCCGCTCAGGCTGACGATGCGGGTGCCGGTGTTGTTGGGCGTGCCGAGCTTCGCGTAATCGGCGCCGCCCATCGTGATGATGTGTTTCACGTGGCAAAGCGTCTCGACGTTGTTGACGATGGTCGGGCACATGTAGAGGCCGAGAATCGCCGGAAAATAGGGCGGCTTGATGCGGGGATAAGCGCGTTTGCCTTCAAGCGATTCGATGAGGCCGGTTTCCTCGCCGCAAATGTAAGCGCCAGCGCCGCGATGAATATAAATTTCCAGAGCGTAATCGCTGCCGAAAATATTTTTGCCGAGAAAATTTTTCGCCTTCGCTTCGGCCAAAGCGCGTTTCAAAATGCGCGCGCCTTCAGGAAATTCGCCACGAATATAAATGTAAGCGAGATGAACATCGTTTGCGTAACAGGAGATGATCATCCCTTCGATCAACTGATGCGGATCTTTGTAAATGATCTGGCGATCTTTGAAAGTGCCCGGCTCGGATTCGTCGGCGTTGCAGATGAGATAAATCGGTTTG
>JBBQRQ010000001.1:0-138709 GCA_038214755.1 Verrucomicrobiota bacterium | reverse complement strand
ACAAGACGGCCTTCGGCGAGCATGTAAATCTGATTGCCCTTCGGAAACGTGTAGCGATCCACTTGCGGTTTAATGTTCAATTTCTGAACGCCTTTCGCGGTGTTCAGGCGTTCGACTTGAATTTCGTTATCGAAGTGGCCGATGTTGCAGACGATGGCTTGATCTTTCATTTTCTGCATGTGCTCAAGCGTGATGACGTCGCAGTTACCCGTCGTGGTGACGTAAAGGTCGCCGATGCCGAGCGTCGATTCGAGCGTATTGACTTCAAAACCTTCCATCGCCGCTTGCAACGCATTGATCGGATCGATTTCCGTGACGATGACGCGCGCGCCAAATCCACGGAGCGAATGTGACGAACCTTTGCCGACATCGCCGTATCCGCAAACGACCGCAACTTTTCCAGCAACCATCACGTCGGTGGCGCGTTTGATTCCGTCCGCGAGCGATTCGCGGCAGCCGTAAAGATTGTCGAACTTCGATTTCGTGACCGAGTCGTTGACGTTGATTGCCGGGATGAGCAACTTCCCCTGCTCCAACATTTGATAAAGGCGATGCACGCCAGTCGTGGTTTCTTCAGAAACACCTTTCCATTCCTTGACGATATTGTGCCAGAAACCGGGACGTTCTTTCGCGACGCGCTTGAGAAGATTTTTAATAACTTGCTCTTCGTGCGAACCGCTTGGCGTGTTGACCCAGGTGTCGCCTTGTTCGAGTTGATAACCTTTGTGAATTAACAGCGTGACATCGCCGCCATCATCGACGACGAGTTGCGGGCCTTTGTTTCCCGGAAACGTCACAGCGTCGAGGGTGCAGTCCCAATATTCTTCGAGCGTCTCGCCTTTCCACGCGAAAACCGGCACGCCCGTTTTGGCGATTGCCGCCGCTGCGTGATCTTGCGTGGAGAAAATATTGCAACTCGCCCAGCGTACTTGCGCACCAAGTTCAACCAGCGTCTCGATGAGAATCGCCGTCTCGATGGTCATGTGCAAAGAACCCGTCACGCGCACGCCCGCGAGTGGTTTGCTCTTCGCATATTTTTTGCGAATCGACATCAAGCCCGGCATTTCGTGTTCGGAAACCGTGATGTTTTTGCGGCCCCATTCGGCGAGGCTCAAGTCTTTGACTTTGAAGTCGTGCGCGGTGCCGTTGCCGCTCGGTTTGGCCGAACTGCTTTTCGCAAAAACGAGTTTCGTTGGCTTCGCCGATTTAACGCGTGAGGGAGGCAATTTAACTTTTGTCATATTTATTTAGTTGAGGATTTTAATTTTGTTTGTCAGTGATTGATTTATTGAAAAAGGAAATCTTTGACATTTCTTGTGGTAATAATTTTAACGCAAAGGACGCGGAGGTTCACGCAAAGGGCGCAAAGGAAAAAACACTGGAGAAGGAGCTTGATGCAATCGCTCTGCCTCTGCGCCCCTCTGCGAAAACCTTTGCGTCCTCTGCGTTGAAGACTGGGCCGTCCTGAATTTCACCAAAAAAAAACATCTGGAAACCAAAAAGACGACAATGCGGATGCAAAAAAAACGGCTTACTTCAGGCATGAACCTCCTCTCGCTTCCAGTTCGGAAACAACTCTTCGACTTTCATGCCGGTGATTTCCAAGTAGAGCGCATCCGCGCACAAATCGATTTCGCCCGGCCATTCGAGAGCGCGACCGTCGAGCACGATTTTGACGGAGGCAAAATGCTTCGGGTCTTGCCACGCTGCGAACACGCCTTTGTCCACTTCTCCAGACAGATTTACCACGCCTTCGACGCCGTCGTCATAACGGAGTTTTAGCTTGTGATCTGGAGTTGGTTGAACAGAGGTGATTCGTTTCATGGCGCGAATATGGTTCAGCTCGCGGCCTTCTTCAACGCCGCCGCTTTGTCGGTTTTTTCCCAGGTGATACTTTTCAAGTCGTCAATTTTTCCGAAGTGGCCGTAGTTCGTCGTCTTGGAATAAATGGGACGAAGGAGATTCAATTGTTTTACAATCGCGGCGGGTTTGAAACTGAAAACTTCGCGAACAGCTTCCTCGATCCTTTCGTCGCTGACCACGCCCGTTCCAAAAGTATCGACACAAACTGAAACGGGTTCTGGATGACCAATGGCGTAGGCGAATTGGATTTCCGCCTTGGTGGCGAGTCCAGCCGCGATAATATTTTTCGCAACGTAACGACCCATGTAAGCCGCACTGCGATCTACTTTGCTCGGATCTTTTCCAGAAAACGCACCGCCACCGTGACGCCCCATTCCACCGTAGCTATCGACAATAATTTTTCGCCCCGTCAAACCTGTATCGCCCTGCGGCCCGCCGATGACGAAGCGCCCAGTCGGGTTGATGAGAAATTGTGTTTTCTTGTCCAGCATTTCTTCCGGCAAAACCTTGCGCACGATTTCCTTGATGCAAAAATCTTTGATCTCTTTGTGCTTCACGTCCGCCGCGTGTTGCGTGGAGATAACGACATTCGTGATGCGAACCGGTTTGCCATTCTCGTATTGAACGGAAACCTGGCTCTTCGCGTCGGGACGAAGCCATTTCACTTTTCCAGACTTGCGAATACGGGTCAGTTCGCGGCCGAGACGATGCGCGAACATGATCGGCGCTGGCATCAACTCAGGCGTCTCATCGCTCGCATAACCAAACATCAAACCTTGATCGCCCGCCCCCTGCTCCGCCGTGTCTTTGCCGTCGGCTCCGCGCGCATCGACGCCTTGCGCAATGTCAGGACTTTGACGCGTCATCAAGTTCGTAATAAAAACGTGATCGGCATGAAAAACATCGTCTGAATTCACGTAACCGATTTCGCGGATGGCTTCGCGCACCGTCTGGTTCACATGAACATCCGCCTTGGTCGTGATTTCGCCGCCGACCACGACCATGTTGCTTTTGACATACGTCTCGCAGGCGACGCGGCTGGTTTTATCCTGCGCCAAACACGCGTCCAAAACCGCATCAGAAATTGTATCCGCAACTTTGTCCGGATGACCTTCGCCGACGGATTCGGAGGAAAAGATGTAATTTTTGCTCATGGAATTTTCGATTTTGCTGAATTGTTTTCCAAGACACGTATTGACGTATCAGGATGCGATGATATATGACTTTGCCATTGGGTCAACCTGATTTTACATTTTCTGCAAATTAAAATAAGCTCGGGCGAAAGTTCAATTTTTATGGAAACAACTTTAAAAAAGCGGAGCCATCAATGGATCGACGCGCGCAGTCTGGCGATGTGCCGGTTGATCGCGGAAAAGATTCGCCATCGTCCCGAACTTTTCGAAATGGCGAAAAAAAATTTGGTGAATTGGAAAAAAACTCTAACGCCTTGGCCGCGAGCGCTGCGCGAATGGGAAGAAATCATTGAGCAGAATTCAATCGAACGGGTTTTGGGAATTTTGACGCAGGAAAACGAAGAAGGAAATCGCCTGCGGCAAAGCAACCCTTTTCCGGGCGTCTTGGATGAAGATGAACGAATGGGCATCTTGAAAAACTATGAATCGATTGGCGCTTGAGCACGTCATTCGCGCAGCCAGCGCCATCTCTCGTGATCCCAATTTGATCGTATTCGGAAGCCAGGCGATTCTTGGCTCGTACCCGAATGCGCCGGAAGAATTGTTGATTTCTGTAGAAGTGGATATTTACCCGAAGACCAAACCGGAGGCCGTCGATTTGATCGATGGCTCAATTGGCGAAGAATCCATCTTTCACCAAACTTTTGGTTACTATGCTCACGGAGTTTCACCGGAAGTGGCTACGTTGCCGGACGATTGGCAAACGAGACTGGTTCCAGTGCATAACGAAAATACGGGCGGAGGGACAGGCTGGTGTCTTGAAATTCATGACTTGACCATCAGCAAATTGGCGGCTGGGCGCGAAAAAGATTTGGATTATCTCTCGGTCCTCATTCGTCACAAACTGATCGATTTGGAAACTCTTCAAACTCGTCTCGAGAGAACGCCAGTCGCAGAAAACCAAAAACAATTTCTGCGCGAACGCCTCCGTCGTCTCATTCGGGAGAACGCAAAATAATGTCCTCCACCCTAAAGTCCCTTCGCGCCCTCTCTGACCCAACGCGCCTGCGCATCATCGCGCTGCTGGAAAAAGACGAGCTTTCTGTCAATGAACTTCAGGAAGTCACGCGCCTCGGCCAGTCGCGCATCTCGACCCATCTGGGACTTTTGCAGGAATCCAAACTCGTCCAATCGCGGCGCGAGGGGAAACGCACCTATTACAAATTGAATGAAGCGGCGGATTCGGTCGCGGGAGAATTCATTCAACTCGCGATTCGTGGCGCGAAAGAAATGTCGGAACATTCCACCGACCAACTCAATCTCCGTCGCATCGTCCGTCGGCGGAAAGAGCAGGCGCAGGTTTATTTCAATCAAGTGGCCGGACGATTTGATCGCAGCTACGGACCCGGTCGTTCGTGGCAGGCGTTTGGACATTTGTTGCTGCGAATTATTCCGCCAATCGTTGTGGCTGATTTAGGTTCAGGGGAAGGATTGATCAGCGAACTGCTGGCGCGCCGCGCGAAAAAAGTCATCGCCGTGGACAACTCGGAAAAGATGGTCAAGTTCGGCGCAAGCAAAGCGAAAAAGAATGGCCTCAAAAATTTGGAATTCCGCTTGGGCGATTTAGAAAATCCGCCGATTGAAGCGAACAGCGTCGATCTCGTCATCCTCAGCCAGGCGCTTCATCACGCCACTGATCCAGCCACAGCCGTTGCCAGCGCGCACAAAATTCTTCGCGCCGGCGGGCAACTGCTGATGCTCGATTTGCTCCAGCACAATTTTGAAAAAGCCCGCGAACTTTACGGCGATCGCTGGCTCGGTTTTGCTGAAAGCGATTTGCATCGCTGGCTCGAAGCGGCGGGTTTCAGGAGAATCGAAATCAGTATTGTCGCCCGCGAAGAACAGCCGCCGCATTTCCAAACGATTTTAGGCGGTGGGCAGAAATAATTTGTAGGAGCCAAGGGATGAGGAGAAGCGCCTCGATTCGGCCAGTGACAGGAGCGCCGATCTCCTGATCGGCCCGGAAAGAATGTTTTCTGGCAACGAGCCGCTCAGGAGATCGGCGTTCCGGCGACATGGACTTTTGATTTTGTTCCGCGCGGAGCGCGGCTGGACACTTGCCGAATAGCCCAGGCCCGCTAGTTTGCCAGCACGAATATGGATGCTGGGCCTTTACTTGAATCCGTGGCAGCGGCGCTGGCCGAAGTTCGGCTGGAGGCCATCCTGATTGGCAACGCGGCGGCGGCCATTCAGGGCGCTCCAGTGACAACCGTGGATTTTGATTTTATGTTTCGCGCCACGCCCGTCAACCTCGCGAAGCTAAAGAAATTTGCCGTGCGCATGGAGGCGGTGATTTTACGGCCATATTATCCGGTCTCGAAACTGTATCGCGTGATGAACGACGACCGCGGCTTGCAGGCCGATTTTATGCCGGTGATTCACGGCGTGAAGTCCTTCAATAGCCTGCGTTCACGCGCGGAAAAAATAAATTTGCGCGGTCGCGGCTTGTGGGTAGCGAACTTGGGCGACATTATCGCCAGCAAACGCGCTGCCGCGCGTCCACGCGACAAAGCGGTAATGGAAATTTTGGAGAAGACATTGCGTGAAAAAATTAAATCGTCGTCGGAAACGTGAAGCCGCGCTGGCTGCCTTGCGCGTGGAAAGCGATCGGGCGGAATTGGATTTGATCCGTCGCCGACTGGCCTTGCCCGTGGCCAAGCGAATGAACTTTTTGCGCGTGCGATTGCCGGGCGGCGGGTCGTATTTGTAAACAGAGGCGCGCGAAAATCGCCGCCGCTTTTCCAAGCCATTTTGGCGGCTGGGCAGATATAACATAATTCTCCAAGCGGCCTTGCGCCGATAGTCTTGTTCCGATGAATGTTCGGGCGAGGCCAAAAATTCCGTTGTTTTTGCTCGCGCGTTCACCGCTGAGCGAGGCAAGCAACGCAACGGCGGTGGCTAGACTGCAAACTTCGAACCTCAGGTTGAAGCCTATTGATATTCTCTTCAGCAAACTCTATGGTTCGAGCGTGCCCGGAAAAATAACTCACGGCTTCTCTCTCTCGGACGATGAACGTCCCATTCCATCCGGCGGATTTTCGATTGTGGAATTGCTGGTGGTAGTCGCGATTGTCGCGCTGCTGGCCTCGCTGCTTTTGCCCGCCTTATCGCGCGCCAAGGAACGCGGACGTCGTGCGGTTTGTTTGAGCAATCTTTCTCAAGTCGGAAAAGCCTGCACCATCTACGCCTTGGACAACGACGATAAATATTTTCCCGCGCGAGACAACGCCGTGCAAATCGCCCTGAACCCACTTCAGGAAAAAGCGGCCGCAGTCGCTGGATTGATGGGAAAAATCTGGTCCTGCCCCAATCGCCCGCTTCTGCCCATTTACGAAGCGCAAGGCGATCAATGGCTCATCGGCTATCAATACTTTGGTGGAATCACCAACTGGAACACGCCGCGCGGAGTTCTTCCTTCCGCCAGCCCGATCAAACTCACCCGCTCAAAACCGCTCTGGACTTTGGCCGCCGACGCAACCATGAAAGTGGACAACCTCTGGGGTGGCGGCGGCGACGACGTGGCTTTCAAGGATATGCCACCGCATCCCAATTCAAAAAATCAACCGGACGGAGGAAACCAAGTACATGTCGATGGCTCCGCGCGCTGGGTCATTTTCGACAACATGTATTTCATCCAGCGTTTTCAAAATTGGCGCAAACAAAACTCCAGTATGGCTTTTTTCTTTCAGGAAGATTTGGGTGAATACGGCAAACGCGAACCAATCAAAGCGTCCCTCGCACAATAGTTTCCACTCAATTTTTCGACGGGTAGCATCTGCCTCCGGCGGGTGCGAATCTTCCAATTCGATGTTGGATGTTCAGTGTTGGATGTTCGATGTTTTGAAAACAATTAACATCGAACATCCAACATCGAACGCTGAACATCGAAATGATTTCGCACCCGCCGGAGGCAGATGCTACCCGATCACAACCCAAACTTGCACGACGTCCCGCTTACCGTAATTTTTCCGAAATGAAATATCGCCGCTTCGGTCGCACCGAACTTTCCATGCCGGTCTTTTCCTGCGGCGGAATGCGCTACCAATTCAAGTGGCAGGACGTTGACCCAAAAAAAATTCCCGCCGAGAACCAATCCAATCTCGAAGCCACCATCCATCGCGCGGTCGAACTCGGCATCAATCACATCGAAACCGCTCGCGGCTACGGCACTTCGGAAATGCAACTCGGAAATGTTCTGCCACAATTGCCGCGCGCTAAAATCATCGTCCAGACCAAAGTCGCTCCGCACGCCGACCCCGAAGAATTTTTAAAAACCTTCGAGCGTTCCATGAGCTATTTGAAACTCGAGCACGTCGATTTGCTCTCGCTCCACGGCGTCAACAATCGCGAACTTTTAAATTGGTCGTTGCGCAAAAGCGGTTGCGTCGCCGCCGCTCGGAAGTTGCAACAGCAAGGACGCATTCGCTTTCTCGGATTTTCCACACACGCGACGACCGACCTGATTCTCGAAGCGATCAACAGCGACGAATTCGATTACGTGAATCTCCATTGGTATTTCGTGAACGACTTGAATTGGTCCGCGATTGAGGCCGCGCGCCAACACGACATGGGCGTCTTCATCATCAGCCCCAATGACAAAGGTGGAAAACTTTATGACCCACCGAAAAAACTGGTCGATCTCTGCGCGCCGCTTTCGCCCATGCGATTTAACGATCTCTATTGTCTGGCGCGTTCTGAAGTTCACACCCTCAGTTGCGGCGCAGCGAGGCCGAGCGATTTTGACGAACACGTCGCGGCTCTGAAATTTTACGACAACATTGCCGAAACAATTGGGCCAATTGAAAAACGGCTTCGTACCGAAATGGAAAGAATTCTCGGTCGCGATTGGTGCGAGCATTGGTTCGAAAATTTGCCCAACTACGTCGATGTTCCCGGCGAGATTAACGTTTCAGAAATTTTGCGCCTCTGGACGTTTGCCAAATCATTCGACCTGATCGCGTGGGGAAAAATGCGCTACAATTTGCTCGGCCAGGGCGACCACTGGTTTCCCGGCGAAACGGCGGCGAGTTTTGACGAAAATAAATTGCGCGACGTCGTGAAGAAAAATCCATTTGCCGAAAAAATTCCGGCGATTCTGCGCGAGGCTCACGCGATGTTATTTGATGCGCCGAAAAAGCGGTTGAGCCAGAGTTAAATCGTTATGAAAAAATTGCTCGAAGAAATTCGCCGCTCCGAACACCAGAAAATAAAAATCGCCGTCACTAAATCAACGACTGACTTGCGTCGGCGGTGTGTCAAGCGGTTGGAGTGTTATGCCGTGAAGTCGCGTGGCGAAGATGTTGCCATTCTGAACCCACGCGCTCAGGAAATATCGAGTGCTCGCCGCCAGACCCACATGCGCCTTATAAGGTTCTCTCGTCGGGTTTTCCGCTCCTGAAGCAATCTGAAATTTGAAACCATCCAAGTCCTGACGGGGCTGATCCGGCACGCGCACACCGTAAATGCCGTCACTTTGCCAAGCCAGGAGAACGTCGCCACTCCGTGCTGCGAGTCGCGGGCCAAGTTGCGAGGTCGAGCCGCGCACGGCGGAAAATCCACCGGCGTCGTAAAATACTTGGGAACGGGCGCTCAAAAATCTCGCCAGATACACATCGGCTTGTGCATAGGCGAATGCGTTGTTGTCGGGAAAACCTTCCCAAGCCAGCCAGAACAATCCGCCAGCCCAGACGATTTGAGAATTGAAATGCCACCCGCGTGCTTGGCACAACGGAATCGCCGGCCTGTCGAGTATGCGCATGCTCTCCCCCGCCAGCCGTGTGCAGAAAATGTGTGATCCGACGTTGGGAGTTTCCTCGAAGATTTGCCATGCGACCAGGTAATCGCGTCCATCAAATGCGAGGGATGGCGCTTCCTCAGAACCGGGCATTCGACTGATGGCAAAACCATCGCGGTCGCGCACTCGTCCGTTGCGCGGATTCACTCGCGCTCCGTAGATGTCGGTAGCCGCACAATCCGACGCGCGCGAATCCTTCCAAACCACGAGATATTCGTTCTTCCCGAAGGCCACTGTGGGTGAGCCTTGCCCGCGTTCATGGGACGAAACGACCACACCAGTTGTATCAAGCACGCGTCCATCAGCGGTTCGAACGCGCGCCCCGAGCACGTCCGACTCAAATTGACAGTTGTTACCCACCGGACTGCGATCTTTGGTGGAGTCCTGCCACACGACGAAGAAATCCTGGCCATCGGAAGCAACTGCCGGAGACTGGCTCGACCATGATGCCGGAAGCGCGATAGGCGTTGCGTCCAAAAGCGCGCCATCGCTGCCGCGCACGCGCGCCGCGCGAATTGTGACCGGGTCGCCGAGTTGGAAAAAGTAAGGCAACCGCTGGATTTCCTCCCACACGACGAGGAAATCGCGCCCGTTCGAGGCTACGGCTGGATTCGCGCGCACGAGAGTGGGCGTTGTCTGAAAGAAACCGGGCGGCAAATTGGTCAGTGTTACAAAGCCGCCGTCCTGGAGAGACTGCGCTGAACATGGCGTGGAGCAGAGACCGGCCCACAAAAGTTTCAGCAGGAACGTCAGAAAGGGTTTTCTGTTCACCGCCAATGATGATTGAAGTCGCATGTTTTTATGGTTTCTTTCCGAAGAGCTTAATTTGAACCGAAGTGAGCAGTCTCAACAAGTCCTCATTTGAAGGGTTTCGGTCATGCAATTTAACGATCTTTATTGTCTGGCGCGCTCTGAAGTCCATACCCTCAATTGCGGCGGGGTCACAGCGACACGCCATGTTATTTGATGCGCCGAAAAAGCGGTTGAGTCAGAGTTGAACCCGGAGCGCGGCCTGTGTCGTCCTCGACCAGCCGCAGCACGTGACTCGACAGCCAGACGCGCTGCGGCTGGTCTGCGACACAGCCACGCTCCGAAGTCAGTCACGTCAAGTTCCCAAAGTTAAATGGTTATGAAAAAATTGCTCGAAGAAATTCGCCGCTCCGAACATCAGAAAATAAAAGTCGCCGTCACGGACATCGATGGCGTCCTGCGCGGCAAATATGTCAACAAAGAAAAATTTCTCTCCGCTGCCGAAAATGGTCTGGGATTTTGCAACGTGGTTTTTGGCTGGGATTCCGGGGACGTTTGCTACGACAACGCGACTTACACCGGCTGGCACACGGGCTATCCCGACGCGCTGGCGAAAATCGATTTGGGCACCGCGCGAAAAATTCCGTGGGAAAATAATCTCCCTTTTTTTCTCGGCAATTTTGAAAAGAGCGACGGTCAGCCCCTCGAGATTTGTCCGCGCCAGCTTCTGAAAAAAATCATCGCTCGCGCCGCCAAAGCCGGCTTCACCGCCAACTGTTCGATGGAATTTGAATGGTTCAATTTTCGCGAAACTTCTCAAAGCATCGCCGAGAAAAAATTTACGTCGCTCAATCCGCTCACGCCCGGAATGTTCGGCTATTCCATTTTGCGCGCGTCGCAGAATCAACCGTATTTTTCCGCGCTGATGGATGAGCTTCGCGCTTTCGGCGTGCCTATCGAAGGTTTGCACACCGAGACTGGCCCCGGCGTTTTTGAAGCAGCGATTCTCTACTCCGATGCGCTTGAAGCCGCCGACCGCGCCGCGCTTTTCAAAACGGGCGTCAAGGAAATCGCCAATCGTTTCGGCATCATGCCCAGTTTCATGGCCAAGTGGAATTCGCACCTGCCCGGTTGCAGCGGCCACGTTCATCAAAGTCTTTGGCGCGGCGGAAAAAATATTTTTCACGATGAAAAAGATCCGTTGAAAATGAGCAAGACTTTTAAAAGTTACGTCGCCGGTCAGATGCGATGTTTGCCGGAAATTCTGCCGTTCTTCGCGCCGACCGTGAACAGTTATAAACGTCTGGTCGATGGGTTTTGGGCGCCGACCAAAGTCACGTGGGGCGTGGATAATCGCACCACGGCTCTGCGCGCCATTTCAGGCACCGCGAAATCGACGCGGCTCGAAACACGCGTGCCTGGCTCGGATGCGAATCCGTATCTCGTTCTGGCTGCGGCCATCGCGAGCGGCCTTTATGGCGTGGAAAAAAATCTTTCGCTCAGCGCCGCGCCGATTCAGGGCAGCGCATATCTGGACAAAAATGCCGAGCGCCTGCCGCGCAATCTTTACGAAGCGACGATGCGTCTCTCCGAATCAAAAATCGCCCGCGAAATTTTTGGGGACGCGTTCGTCGAACATTTGGTGCAAACGCGTTTGTGGGAGTGGCGACAGTTTCAGGACTCAGTCACCAATTGGGAACTCCAGCGGTATTTCGAAATCATCTGAAACTGTTCCAACTGAGTAGCCGCTGACGTGAGGAAGCGGATTCGGCTTGATCGTTTCGCTTTTAAAATCCGCTTCCTCACGTCAGCGGCTACGAGGATGCGCGCGAAATTTCAACGAGAAAAAAATTCAATTAATCTAGCGCGATTTTTTTTGGAAATTTCGGGCAGAGTTTGGATGCACCGAGGTCCATCAGAGTTGCATCAAAAAACTGCATCGCCCCCAATCCTGTGCACACCCAGACTTCCTTCGCTCCTGCGTCGAAATAAAGCGCCATTTTTTCTTTAATTTCAGTCGGAGTGTTGCTCGGCGAAAGCACCTCGACGCAAATTTCCGGCGACCGAGGAAAACAAACGCGATTGCCCAAGTCGCGCATACACTGCGGGGATGCCCAGGCCACATCAGCGGCTTTTACTCCATCGGCCGTCGAAATGGGGCACTCGGTGATTACTCTACCTTTTGGGAAAAATGTTTTCAGAAGATATCCGATTTCCGATTGAAAAGAGCCATGACTGGGAGCAGGAGGTGGACTCATAATGATATGACCATGACGATCGGTTTCGATCCGGCCCTCGATTTTTGCCAGTTCGCGGTCGGCCAAAAGTTCGCCCCAGCGCCGCAAATTAAAGTCCGTTTGCGCGGCGTGTGACGGGAGTTCGATCGTCACGGTTGCCATGTGGTCAAGCTACCGGCTTTTCCTGCGACACGTCAATTCTCCCGCGACGGACGGGTGTGATTTCAGGTGGCGGTCACGTAGCGCAGGATTGCATCCTGCTGTATCGCCGGTTTGAAACCGGCTGAACGTCGCAAATAGCAAGAGTCTTTAGGTTTCGAAAGTCTCTCGTTTCTGGCGGCATCTCGCAGGTTGAAAACCTGCGATACGGCAGGATGCAATCCTGCGCTACAACTGACCGACATGGCCAGATAACGCGAATGTCCTTTCGCAATTGCAATTTTCGAAGTCACGACGAACATTTCTCCGCATTCGCGTAATTGACGCGATGAACAAAATGGCTATTTCAACTTTCAGTTTTCCAACTTTGATTCACTTCGGCGCGGGAGTTCGTGCTCAACTTCCAAACTTCCTTGGGGAAAATAAATTGACTCGTCCGCTCATCGTGACAGATCGCGGGATCGCACCGTTGCCGATGTTCCAGGATTTTTTAAGAAATTTTTCGCTCGGCAATCTGGAGCTTTCAACTTTTTCAGAAGTTTTTGGAAATCCAACTAAATCCCAGGTCATTGCAGGCGTGACCGCTTTCAAAGAGCACGAGGGCGATTCAATCATCGGCCTCGGCGGCGGCGCGGCGCTTGACGTGGCGAAGGCGATTGCGCTCATGGCGAATCATCCCGGCGATCTTTTCGACTACGAAGACGGCAAGCCCGACGCCCGCCCGATTGATCAATCGATTCCATTTTTGATCGCGTTGCCGACGACTTCTGGAACGGGCAGCGAAGTAGGTCGCAGCGCGGTTATTTCCGACGACACAACGCACATAAAAAAAATAGTTTTTTCTCCTCGGCTTTTGGCGCAAGCGGTTTTTGCCGATCCGGAACTGACGCTCGATTTGCCCGAAAAAATTACCGCCGCGACCGGCATGGACGCTCTCACGCACTGCATCGAAGCTTTCCTCGCTAAAAATTATCATCCGATTTGCGACGGCATCGCGCTGGAAGGACTTCGGCTCGGCGCGGCCAGTTTGGAAAAATGCGTCAGAACTCCGCGCGACATCGAAGCGCGCAGTTCGATGATGATGGCGTCGATGATGGGCGCGATCGCATTTCAAAAAGGACTCGGCCTGACGCATTCCTGCGCGCACGCATTGAGCGCGGTGGCTGACTTGCATCACGGTTTGGCGAATGCAGTGATGATGCCTTACGCGCTGCCGTTTAATTTTTCCGCAGCGCCGGAACTTTTTCGGAGAATGGCGATGACGATTGGACTGCGAGAACAAACCGGAGAAGCATTTGTCGAGTGGTTGCACAATCTCAATGCGGCGATTGGCATTCCGGCGAAGTTATCCGAGACCGGCGTAAAGCAGGAGCAGTTGGCGAGACTGGTGCAAGTCGCCAGCGAAGATTCCTGTCATCAAAATAATCCGCGATCCGTGACGAGAGAAGATTTTCAGCGAATTTTTAACGATGCTTTTTAAGACGGATGAGATCGGTTGCCGAGATAATCTCCGGATAGGAGCGCCGATTTCCTAATCGGCACGACTCCGAACGCCGGACTGCGACGAGCCGAACTGGAGTATCGGCGCTCCGTTCGCAAGACGCATTTCCGGAAATTTATTTTGGCAACCAGTTTAAACGCAGAGGGCGCGAAGGTTCACGCAGAGGGCGCAAAGGAAAGTCGTGAAAAAACGCCTGGCCGAGAGGCTGTCACTCTGCGTCCCTCTGCGAAAACCTTTGCGACCTCTGCGGTAAAAGGTGGTGGTCTCCGATACACGGCCTGCAAGAAGAACCAAAAGAAATTACTGGGCGCGACTAAGTTCTAAATTACGATGAAAATTATTAACCCCGCAACCGAGCAGATCATCCGTGAGATCGAAGAAGATTCTCCAAAACTCATCGCGGAGAAATTTCAACGGGCAGACGAAGCCCAAAAAAATTGGGCGCGGGTTCCAATTGAAGAACGGCTCAGTGCGATTCGAAGGTTTCGTGAACTCGTCATTCAACAGACCGAAAGACTCGCAGCAATCACCACCAGCGAAGTGGGAAAACCCATCACACAATCACGCAGTGAACTGAAAGGACTTTTGGGTCGTCTGGATTTTTTTCTGGAAAACGTTCCCCGAATGCTGCGCGACGAAATTGTTTTTTCCGATCCGACTCAAAAGCTGGAAGAAAAAATTTCATGGGAGCCGCTCGGAATCATTGCGAATATTTCGGCGTGGAATTATCCGTATTACGTCGGCTCGAACGTTTTTATCCCGGCGCTTTTGACCGGCAACGCTGTCCTCTATAAACCTTCGGAATACGCTTCATTGACCGGGCTGGCCATCGCCGAGCTTTTGCATGAAGCGGGAATTCCGAAAGACGTTTTCATTCCCATCATTGGCGGCGGCAAAGTCGGCGCGGAACTTTTGCGCCAGCCGCTCGCTGGAATTTTTTTCACCGGCTCGTATGCGACCGGAAAAAATATTGCCGAGGCCGCCGCAAAATGTTTGATGAAAGTGCAATTGGAACTGGGCGGCAAAGATCCGATTTATGTCGCGGAGGATGTTGACGTGGTCTCGGCGGCGCAGAGTGTCGCTGACGGAGCTTTTTACAATTGCGGCCAAAGCTGCTGTTCGGTGGAACGCGTTTACGCGCATGAGAAAATTTACGATCCGTTCATCGAAGCATTCGTCGCAACCGTCAAAAATTTTGTCATCGGCGATCCGCTGGAAGAGAAAACTTACATAGGCCCGGTGACCCGCCGGGAACATCTCGGACTCTTAGAGCGACAGGTGAGCGATGCGCTGGAAAAAGGAGCTGAACTTCTGTGCGGCGGAAAACGCGCTGCGCGACCCGGAAACTATTTTGAGCCGACGGTTTTCGTAAACGTCGATCATTCGATGCAGTTAATGCGGGAGGAAACTTTTGGGCCGCTGATCGGAATTCAAAAAATCATCGATGATGAAGAAGCGGTTCGATTGATGAATAACACACCATACGGTTTGACCTCCGGGGTCTATTGCAAATCTATGGAACGCGCGAGCCGAATTCTTTCCCAAGTGAACGTGGGTTCGGTTTACTGGAATTGCTGCGACCGCGTCAGCCCGCGCCTTCCGTGGTCCGGTCGCGGTCACTCTGGCATGGGCACGACGCTCTCCACTCTTGGCATTCAAACTTTTCTTCAGCCCAGGGCTTGGCATTTGAAAGTCAGTTAACCGCTCGATCTGTTTCCGCGTTTAAAGTCATCCCCTTCTCCTGGTGCCAGGCCAGCTACGTCAAAATTTATTGGAGCGGAAATAATCTACTGGGTTCATTGACGCTGCATCACGATCACCGGCTGATACGATTACAAACGGATGGGGGATTGACTCGCTTGACCTGGATTTGCCGCGCCGCTACAACATTCCGCCATGAAGTTTTTTTCCAAAATCTTTCTCATTCTCAGCGTGGCAATTTTCGCCGGGTGCGCGTCGTCGGATTCCAAATCAGCTTCGAGCACTTCTATTCCCGCAAAAAGTGAAATGCCAAATCAATTGACCGTGGCGGAAAAGAAAGCGGGTTGGAAATTATTGTTCGATGGGAAATCTTTGGCGGGCTGGCGCAATTATAAAAAACCTTCCCCGCCGCAGCACGGTTGGGTGATCGAAAATGGCTGTCTGAAACTCGAGCCCAACAGTCACGCGGGCGACATCATCACGCTGGAAAAATTCAACGACTACGATTTGCAATGGGATTGGAAGATTCCCGCCAAATCAAATAACGGCGTAAAATACCTGGTTTCCGAAGAGCGCGGAAATTCACCGGGACCGGAATATCAAATGATCGATGACGCCATCGAAATCCCCGCGAAAAGGCAGACCGCTTCACTCTACGACATCTTGCCTCCAAAAAACGCCAAGCCGCTCAAGCCTGTCGATCAATGGAATCATTCGCGAATTTTGGTGCGCGGCAATCATGTGGAGCATTGGTTGAATGGCGCGAAAGTTCTGGAATACGAATTGGGCAGCGCGAAATTGAACGCCGCCATTGGGCAGAGCAAATTCAAGGACGTGAAAAATTTTGGCGAGAAAATCGAAGGTCACATTCTTTTAACCGAACACAACGATGAGGCATGGTTTCGAAATATAAAAATCCGCGAATTGTAAGCGCGCCAGCTTGGAGGGCGGGGACATTTTCCCGCTTTGGTTGCACGGTGAAAGAATTCGAGAGGGGCGATCCATTCGAAACTGTCACGGTGAGTAGGGCCTGTAGGAAAAGCGGCGGCGTGCCGCCGCAGTCCAAAATCACCATTCACCAGACCTGGATCGAGTCCGACGAAAAAATTTTTTCCAGCAACTTTCTGTAATCTGATTCGGGCTGAGTCAAATCGACTGCTTCTATTTTATTTTCCGAATCCAATTTTTGTTGCGCAATTATTTTTGCGGCGAGCGCGTCGTCGGCATGGGTCAAAATGTGGAGCAGCGTTGCCATAACTAAAACCGGACGACGTAGGTGCTGGTCGCTGCCAGCGTTGCCAATTCGTCGTCGGAAATTTCCTTGAAGGGCAGCCGCGCTTCGCCGATCTCGGAAAGTTTCCCGGCGTTTTTTTGCACGTAAATTGGCCGGCCAAATTCGCCGACCATCGGGAGGTAGCGGACATAGTTATCTTCATCGACGTATTCATCCGCGAACTCGCTCAAGGCCAGCACCGCGGCGTCGCGAAAATAAATCGAGACGTCCACTTTCTTCCACGTGCCGACGCCCGCCGCGATGCGGATTGCTTCCGCCGGTCGAGGGCTGCTCCTCGGATCGCCGCCCACAATAAAAAGCACATTTGGATTAGGCATCAGCTTCCCTGAATGAATTCTAATTGAAACTGACAAAGCGGTCCGTCCCCGCGATGAGATCGCTAACGACAGTGAGGCCGGCGAAAGTGGCTTGGTCGCTCAACGGAAAATTACGCCGATTCGCGCCATAAGCGCACGCGTAAAGTTTAAGTCCGCGCTCTTTCAATTTTTGCAATTTCGCATCGCCAACTCCATTGACCGCGTCGTCGATGCAATAAAGATAAACGTCCACTCCTTCGGCCAACGCTGTTTCCGCGAGGCGCAAACCGTATTGAAAGGTGGGATTTTCGGGACGGGAAGAAATGAGCAGCCCCAATTTTTTTCCGCGCAATGACATTGCAGCCGACGTTAGGACAATGCGCCGACAGAGTCAAACCGAGCGCGGTGGTTGAGTATGATTTTGACTGGCGGTCAATTGGTCAGTTGTAGCGCAGGATTGCATCCTGCCGTATCGCCGGTTTGCAACCGGCTGAACGTCGCCAATAGAGCGTCTTTACTTTACGAAAGTCTCGCGTTGCAGGCGGCATCTTGCAGGTGGAAAACCGGCGATACGGCAGGATGAAATCCTGTATAGCTTCTCCGGCATTGTTCACCGGGTGGGGAAGAGCCGGGCGCCTTCGCTCTCTTCCCAGCCGGTCAACATTCGCGATCAATTGCACCGCGTGGATCAAAGACAAAACGCCAAACAGATTTCTTTCCTCGCCACGAATGCTACTTTGACTGCCGCTGGTGAATCCCAAATGAATCAGAACACGCAAATTGAAACAGCAGCAATTCGACAATCGAAGAGCGAACATCGAAAATTGCCCGAGCTTCTCGCGCCCGCTGGCGATTGGGAATGCGCGAAGGCGGCTGTCGAGAACGGCGCGGACGCAATTTATTTCGGCCTGGAAAAATTCAACGCGCGGATGCGGGCGCACAATTTTACCGAGAGCGATTTGCCAAAGTTGATGGAGTTTTTGCATCGGCGCGGCGTGAAAGGTTACGTCACTTTTAACACGCTGGTTTTCGCCAACGAACTGGAGGAGGCCGAAAAATATTTGCGCTCGATCATTTCCGCCGGAGTCGATGCCGCGATTGTGCAGGACATCGGCATCTGTCGTTTGATCCGAAAACTTTCGCCGGATTTTCCGATCCACGCTTCGACGCAGATGACGATCACCAGCGCGGGCGGCGTGGAATTTGCCAAAGAGCTTGGCTGTAATCTGGTCGTTCTCGCTCGCGAATGTTCGATCGCTGAGATTGAGACAATAAAAGGGACGCAATCCGATTCCGCGTTCCGAGTTCCGCATTCCGAGTTTCCCTTGGAGGTCTTTGTTCACGGCGCGTTGTGCGTCGCTTATTCCGGGCAATGTCTCACCAGCGAATCTCTCGGCGGACGCTCGGCCAATCGCGGCGAATGCGCCCAAGCCTGCCGGATGCCCTACGATTTAATTTCCGACGGCCAACAAATTCCACTCGGCGACAAACGCTATTTGCTCAGTCCGCAGGATTTGGCTGGCTTGGCAATTCTGCCGGAGTTGATTCGCACGGGAGTGAGTTCGTTGAAAATCGAAGGGCGGCTCAAAACGCCGGAATACGTCGCGAACGTCACGCGAGTTTATCGACAGGCGTTGGAGGATTTACGATTTACGAATGACGATTTACGAGCGCCGGAACCAGGAACCGCCCCGCAATCGCAAATCGCAAATCGTAAATACGAATTGGAAATGGGATTTTCGCGCGGGCTTTACACCGGGTGGTTCAATGGAATCGACAATCAGCAATTGGTTCACGCTCGCTTCGGAAAAAAACGCGGCGTGTATCTTGGCGAAGTTCAAAAAATTCTTGGCGAAAAAATTGTTTTGAAATTGGAAGCGCCGTTGAAACCGGGGGACGGCGTTGTTTTCGACGCGGGCCGTCCTGATGAAAAAGAAGAAGGCGGTCGGGTTTATGGAATTAAAAATTCCCAATTAAAAATTAAAAATACGGAAGAATCCATTTTGGAATTCGGTCGCGGCGACATTGATTTCTCGCGCATTCATGTCGGCGACAAAATTTGGAAGACGAGCGATCCCGCCCTCGATAAACAATTGCGGCAAACGTTCGCGGGCGAACAACCGAATTTCCAACGACCGATTGAAATCGAAGTTCATGGCAGCGAGAAGTTGCCGCTCACGCTGATTCTTCGAGACGAGTTGGGCAATGTGGTAAAGGAAACTTCTTCGATGTCGCTGGCGAAAGCGGAAAAGCGGCCCCTCACCACAGAACTTTTGCGAGAGCAATTCGGCCGGCTCGGAGGAACGCCATTCAAACTCGGCGAGATTAAAAAACTTTTGGAGGGCGACGTCATTTTGCCGATGAGCGAAATGAACCGGATGCGGCGCGCAGCCGTTGCGCAGTTGGAAAATTTGCGCGCGCAGCCGAGGAAATGGCAGTTGAACCACAGAGGCACAGAGGCACAGAGAACAGGTGTTTTCGAAGTTGTCTCTGTGCCTTTGTGCCTCCGTGGTTCAACGGCTCCTGTCTTAATTGTGTTAGTCCGCAACCTGGCGCAGTTGGAGGCGGCGTTGCGTTGCGGCGTCGAAACCATTTACTGCGAATTTGAAGATGCGAAAAAATATCGGGAAGCCGTCACGCGGTTTCACGCGGCCCGCGACTGTAAAGCCGACGGCGCGGGTTCAACCACCGGCGCGCACGGAGTGACACGCCCTACCATTTGGGTTGCGCCGCCACGTATTTTTAAGACAGGTGAAGAATGGACGCTCAATCAGGTTCGCTCGAGCAACGCCGATGGCTATTTGGTTCGCAACTACGACCATTCGAAATTTTTCCGCAACAGTCGGTGCGTCGGAGATTTTTCGTTGAACATCGCCAACGCACTCACGGCGGAATATTTCAAAAATAAATTTGGTCTGGAGCGATTGACCGCCTCGTATGATTTAAATATCACGCAACTCGAAGCGCTTTTGCAATCCGCGCCGCCCGAGTGGTTTGAAGTGACGATTCATCAGCACATGCCGATGTTTCACATGGAGCATTGTGTGTTTTGCGCGTTTCTTTCCAAGGGAACGGACTTCACGAATTGCGGACGGCCTTGCGACAAGCACGACGTAAAATTGCGCGATCGCGTCGGGATGGAACATCCGTTGAAAGCAGATGTCGGTTGTCGCAACACCGTGTTCAACGCGCGCGCGCAAACGGGCGCGGAATACGTCTCGCGCTTGATGGAACTTGGTGTGCGAACTTTCCGAATCGAATTTGTAAACGAAACTCCCGAAGAAGTGACCCAGACCATTTCTAAATATCGCGCGCTGCTGTGTGGAGAAATCACTGGCTCACAAGTCTGGCGCGAATTGAAATTGCAAAACCAGCTTGGCGTGACGCGCGGGCAGATGTCTTCGTAGGGCAGGCTTTCGAGCCTGCCGGTTCGCGGCGCTTTCCAGCGCCGCGTTTAAAAGGGGAACACCCGAAGCTCGAAAGCCTGCCCTACGAAGACATGACTTTGATAAAACACCCAACGCGCGACTGGAAAGTCGCGCTCACCGGCAGGCTCGAAAGCCTGCCCTACTTCACCATCGGCTTCATCGTCAGCGGGTCCCGCAACGGAAGTTCGACGAAATTTTCTCCCGCCAAAGTTTTCAGCGAGACATCGTGGTTCGGATGACCTTTCAAAATTTCCTCCTTTTGGCCCACGACGAGGATCGCCAGTTTATCCGGCAACAAATATTTTTTCGCCACGCGCGCGACATCGTCTTTTGAAACAGCTTCAAGGCGAGAGCGATATTTTTTCCAGAACTCAGGATCTTTGGCAAAACGCCCAGTGAATTCATCCTGCGCAAAGGTGTTGGCGATTTGCGATTTTGTCGCGAACGTCCGAGGAAAACGTTGGATAAAAGAATTTTTGCTGACGTTCAATTCCTCGTCGGTGACGGATTCGCGAGCCAGTTTTTGGATTTCATCCAACACAATGGAAATGGCGTAGGGCACGGTGCGCGATTTCGATTGAAACCCAGCCGTGAAAGTCAGCGGATAATAAATTCCCCCGGGAAAACTTGAGCCCGCGGAATAAGCGAGTCCTTCATCCGAACGAACTCGATTCATGATGTGCGAGGTGAAACCGCCGCCGCCCAGAATGTCGTTCATGATCACCGCCGAAAAATAATCCGGGTTATCGCGCGTGATGCCGGGCAACATTATGGCGACTCGGCCCTGGTTGACATCTTTGTCCACGAGATAAACGCCTGGTTTCGCGAACTCCGTGTTGGTCGGAATCGGTGAAGGTTTGTCGCCGACAAATGGCCAATCACCAAAAAGTTTTTCGAGCTTTTGGATCATTTCCGCGCGATCAAAATCGCCGTTGACCGCGACGACAAAATTCGACGGGTGAAACCATTTGCGATGAAACGCCTCGAGATCGGGATGAGTGATGCTTTGAATGGAATTGCTGGTGGAATGGCGATTGACCCAGAAATTGTCGCCAAAAGCGAGAAAGCCGCGTTCGCGAGATTCGATGGCGGCGGATTCATCATTGCGCTGCCGCATCGATTGCATGGTTTGATCTTTGATCAGCGCGAGTTTGTTTTCCTGAAATCGCGGGGCGGTGAGAACTTCGCGAAGAATGTCCAAACCTTCCTCTAAATCTTTCGAGAGCAGGTTGAGACTGACGCTGCCCTGCGTGTCGCCGACGCCGGAATTTAATTGCGCAGCGAGAAACGCCAGGCGCTCCTCGAGTTCTTCGGCAGTTTTCGATTTCGTTCCGCCCCGCGCGAGGAGATAGCCGGTGATTCCGGCCAGGCCTTCTTTGCCTTCGGGCAACAAATAATCTCCGGTGCGAACGTAAACAACAATGTTGACCAACGGCAATTCGCGATCGGGAACGACGTAGGCAACGGGACCCGTGTTGAGAACAACGCGATAATCAGCGGGATTGGGCGGTTCATATTTCAGCGGCGGGAAGGAAATTTTTTCCGGGCGATTGGGAATGGGTTTGTCGTCTGAGGCTGCGGGCGACAGTCCAACCATTTTATTGGTGGAGACAACCTCCATTTGGGTGACGGGTTTTGGCTCGGATGATTTGCACGCCACCAAAATCAAAGCCGCGCAACAGGCGGCCGATGCAGTAAATTTGAATTTCATTTTATGGTGCTTATAAACGCGAATAAATTTTCCGACGAGAGATGCACTTAAGTTGATTGCAACCTGAATCTGCCTCGCGACGCCCAAAAAATCCGGATTTTCAGAGCAAGCGATAATACCTGGATGCGCCGGATTTTGTTCATGCAAATTTGTAAAAGTGACGCCGGTTTTTGGTCAGAATTATCCGCTGTTCGCGCAAGGCAAAAGCCAATATGGCATCGTCTGGCCATCGTTGATTGGCTTTTCCAATTTCCTTCACAGTAAGAACATCATGACCTAATTGGCGCAACTCCTCGACAACAGGCCCCGAAAAGTCTTCATCGGCGAAAAGTCGCGCCATCTCAAACTTCGTTGTTATCTCGAATCAAATCTTCGATCTCTTCGCGCTGCTGGGCGACATAGCCCCACGCCTTTTTCAAGTCATCGCGAGTCAAGTCAGGGTGCGCTTGCAACAACTGAGATTCCGAAGATCCGTTGCGCCGTCCTTCTTCCAACAGCCAAACCGGCAAACGCATCCGCCGAATACAAGCCTCGCCACCGCACACACCCGGAGTCCGAAAAATTCCCGGCGCAACTTCCACCGATTCGTGGCTGATCCAATCCATCAAGCGTAGGCGCTCTTCCAAATTTAATCGGCTGACCACCGAGCGGGCTTCTTCCAACGTTGTCATAATTTTGAAATTCTACGACTTCGGCGCGTCCATTTTTTTTGCGGCTTTACGAAGGTAAGTCGCGACCGCGCGATTTTCCCTGGTGAAATATTCTGTGACCACTCGTTTTAAATCCGAGGGGGTGACTGCCTGAATTTTCGCGTTGGCGTCGTTGATCTCGCGCCAATTTCCGAGTCCATCGTAATGCAGCAGTTGCATGAGGATCGGTGAGTTGGAACTGAGCTTGCGATATTCATTGGCGGCGAAATTATTTTTCACTTTTTGCAATTCGTCGGCGGGCACTTCTTCGTTTTTCAATTTGTCCAACTCGGCGTAAATACCTTGTTCGACTTCTGCGGGCGTGTGGCCCTCCTTGGCTTCGCCGCCGCAATTAAAATAGCCCGCCCATTTTCGCGCGTCCTGTTGCGCCGCGGCCTCGGTGGCAACTTCCGAACCGAGAACCAGCCCTTTGAAAAACCGCCCGGTGCGCGTGGAAAGAATCTGCGCCAGCACGGCCAGCGCATAAGAATCCTTGTGCCCGAACGGGACCGTGTGCCAAAGAATATCGACTTGCGGATTGGCCTCGGCTTCTGCGTTCATCCGTTTCTCCGCGACCTGTTTCATTTCGAGCGTGACCACGTCGGGAGCGTCTTTTTTTCCGCGGGGGATGCGGCCGAAATATTTTTCAGCCATTTGGGTGGCGGCTTCCGCGCGGAAATCCCCGACGAGAATCACGGTGATGTTTTGCGGCGCGTAATAAATTCCGTAAAAGTCATCCGCCTGCGCTTTGGAAATCGCCGGGATGTCCGACGGCCAGCCAATCACCGGCCAGTGATACGGATGAGACTCCCAAAACATGGATTCGAATTGCTCGGCGAATTTTCCGAGGGGCGTCGAGTCCGTGCGCATCCGTCGCTCCTCGAAGACGACATCGCGCTCGGCATAAAATTCGCGAAACACCGGACGCCAGAGACGACCTGATTCCATCCACATCCAAAGCTCCAATTTATTCGCCGGCACCGTGATGAAATAACCGGTCATGTCTTCGCTGGTATAGGCATTCATGCCGGAACCGCCGTTGCCCGTGTAAATTTTATCGAACTCGTTTTTGACCAATATCTCGCGCTGTTGCTGGATGAGTTCGGCGAATTTTTTCTCTAGTTCGCGCCAGCGGGGCGTCATGTTTTCGGGCTTGGCCACGTCGTCGATCTCTCCAGCGCGATAGGCCCCGCGCATCTTTTTTTCTTCTTCACGCATCTGGTCGCGCACCCGCTCCTGCTCGGCGATAATTTCCAAATCCTTTTCATAATTTTTCGTGCCGATGGTGGGCGTGCCTTTGAACATCATATGCTCGAACAGATGCGCGATGCCGGTAATGCCGGGGCGTTCGTTGGAGCTTCCCACATGCGCGACCCACCCACCGGAAACGGTCGGCTCATCATTGCGCTGCACGAGCAGAAGCCTCATGCCGTTGGAAAGAAATTTTTCTTGAACAGGAACGCGCTGAGCGAAAAGCGGGTCAATAGACGCGCAGAAAAGAAAAAGGAAAATGGCGAAACGCATTGAGCCAAAAAACTTTATTTTAAAAACTTCGAGCGAAAGAACTGTGCTTGTGTTCACCCAAATAGTTTTCCCATCGAGGGTTGTTCAGGTCAACGGTAAAGAAACGCGGGCAAAGTTTTACTATGAAAGTTTCAGTGCACTTTCTCCATCGCGTCACGTGCGGAAAAGCGGCGTCATGCCGCCGCACTGCAAGAAACCAAATCCAGCCTCACCCGCTTTTAATCACACCCTGGAACACAACCTGATTTCCCCTTGAGTTGACCCACGGACACTCTTGAACTTAAATAGCGCTGAACTTCCGCATTGAATTATATCGAGCGAAGTTTTGTATGCGAATGTCAGGCTCAATTTCCAAACTTTTTCTCTTGGCGATTCTAATTATTTGCTGCGCCGTTTTTTGTTCTTCAGTCAAAGCCACTCCCGCCAACAAGCGAGCGCTGGTAAATTATTTTGGCCCGTTTCTCGATGCGCGATTGAATGCCTGCACGACGTGCCATTTGCCGAGCACATTGAAAGCGCCCGAAAGCCTGGATGAATTTCCGCACAATCCATTTGGAGATCGACTGAGACGGCTTGGGGAAGAATTGGATTCCGCAGGAAAGAAAAAAGACATCCCAACGCGGCTCGCGATTATTTCCAAAGAAGACAGCGATGGCGACGGCGTCGAAAATTTGGTCGAGCTACTTTTGCATCACGCTCCCGGCGACGCCAAAGACAAACCTGACGAAAAGGAATTAAGTGGCCTTTCAAAACAGCAGACCGATTTTAAAAAATTCCTGAGCGCCTACAAATGGAAACCGTTTGAGCCGGTGACTCGCCCTGAAGTTCCGAAAGTAAAAAATACCAAATGGGCGCGAAATCCCATCGACACGTTCATTGCCGAGCAACACGAAATCCAAAAGCTCAAGCCGCGTCCTGAAGCGCCCAAAGAAATTTTACTGCGCCGCGTTTATCTGGATTTGATCGGCTTGATCCCAACGCCGAATGAGATGCAGGCATTTCTCAAAGATCGTTCGCGCAATTCTTACGAGAAAGTTGTCGAACGGCTTCTGGCCGATCCGCGTTACGGCGAACGCTGGGGCCGTCATTGGATGGATGTCTGGCGCTACAGTGATTGGGCTGGCTACAAGGAGGAAGTTCGCGACAGCAAACCGCACATCTGGCATTGGCGCGATTGGATTGTCGAATCGTTGAACAGCGACAAAAGCTACGACCGCATGGTGCGCGAAATGTGGGCTGCCGACGAATTGGCGCCCGAAGATTCGGATGCGTTGCGCGCCACCGGCTATTTGGTTCGCAATTGGAAATTGCTCAGTCGCGAGGCGTGGATGGAAGACACGATGAACCACACGTCGCGCGCGTTTCTCGGCGTCTCGATGCATTGCGCGAAATGCCACAACCATATGTATGACCCGATTCCGCAGAAGGAATATTACAACATGCGCGCCATCTTCGAGCCATACGGCGTGCGCACCGATCGCCTGCCCAGCGAACCGGACATCAAGAAAGATGGCTTGCCGCGAGTGTTCGACACCAACCTCACGGCGAAGACGCAATTTTTTATTCGGGGAGATGAACGAACTCCCGACACGAATATCGTGATCACTCCTGGTGTCCCGAAATTTCTCGGCGGGAAATTTCATGTCGAGCCAGTTCAACTTCCGTTGCTGGCGTATCGACCCGACCGTCGCGAGTTCAATGTGCAAAATGCCATCGCGTCTGTGGAAAAAACGGTGGCGGAGGCGCGAGCGGCGTTGGAGAAACTTAAAAATAATAAAGAGACCAAGCCTGAACAAATGGTCGAAGCAGAAGGAAGAATAAAATTCGCCGAGGCGAAACAGCAATCGGTGTTGGCAACAATTCGCGCAGAAAAGTTGGAAGAGAAACGCGATTCGGCAGAGTGGAAAGCTGCGGCGAGGGAAGCGTGTTCGGCGCAAAGAAATTTTGCCGTGCTCGAAACGAAAGAAAAATTGGAAACGCTTCGCAAAGAACAAGCCGATGCTCAGGCAAAAGTGGATGAAGCAGCGAAAAAGACGAATACCACGGTGGCTGCGGAACTTGCTGCCAACACAGATTTGCTCGACCGAGCGATGAAAGTTTTAAAGTCGGCGGAGACCAATTTCAACAAGGCCGAAAAAGCCTTTGCCGAAGCGGAGAAAGATTTAAATGAACCGGTAACCACCAGCTACAAATCGCGACAGATTGAAAAATATCCCACGACGAGCACCGGACGTCGTCGGGCTTTTGCGAACTGGGTCACTGAGAAAAATAATCCGCTGACGGCGCGAGTGGCGATGAATCACGTTTGGTTGCGGCATTTCGGCCAGGCGATTGTCCCCTCCGTCGATGAATTCGGCGGCAACGGACGACCGCCGTCGAATCCCAAATTGTTGGATTGGCTCGCCGCGGAATTCATGGCGCAAAACTGGAGCATGAAAAAAATGCACCGGCTCCTGGTGACGAGCAGCGCGTATCGAATGTCGTCGAGTTGGGACGCCGCCAACGCGCGCCTGGATCAGGACAATGTTTATTTGTGGCGGATGAATCCGCAGCGCATGGAAGCCGAATCGGTGCGGGATAATCTGCTTTATGTCACCGGGCAGCTTGATGAAAAAATGGGCGGGCCGGAAATTCCTTCGGCGAAGGCGCTGGCCTCCAAGCGTCGCAGTCTTTACATCCAGAACGCGGCGGAAAAAGAGTCTGAGTTCATGCAAATTTTTAACGGGCCGAGCGTGACTGAATGTTACGAAAGGAAACCGAGCGTGATGCCGCAACAAGCGCTGGCGCTGGCGAATAGCGAATTGAGTTTTGCACAGGCGAAAGTTTTGGCCGCTGATTTTGAAAAAGAAAAATCGGATTCGTTTATCCAAAAATCTTTTGAGCGAATTTTGAATCGGAAACCAAAGGCCAGCGAACTGAAACTTTGTCAGGAATTTCTCCAGAAACAAACGGAACGCATGGAGCAGGAGAAAAAATCTGTGGACGAAAAACCAGTTGTGGCAAATGCAAAATCTAACGCGGCCAAACCGCCGTCCGCGCCTTCTCCGCAAGAACGGGCGCGACAAAACTTGATTTTAATTTTGTTTAATCACACCGATTTTGTCACCATCCGCTGAAGCCGCTATGAAACCTGATTCCAATCCGCACAAATGCCCGGGCATTTCGCGACGTTCTTTTCTCGCGGACACCGGGATGGGTTTTACCGGCCTCGCGTTGGGCGCGATGTTTTTCAAAGAAGGAATTCTCAAAGCCGATTCCATCGGGCAAACGTGGCGCGCGCCCGACGGGAAGGCGCATTTTCAACCCAAAGCGAAATCGGTCATCTGGATTTTCATGTGCGGCGGTGTGAGTCATGTCGAAAGTTTTGACATCAAACCGGAGTTGAACAAATACGCTGGCAAGTCGATTGAAGAAACGCCTTACAAAGATGCGATTGCGGGTGGCAAAGCGGACAAGAATGTAGTCGATGCCAACGCCACGCATTCCACGCGCAAGATCATCATGCCGCTTCAGACGGGTTACAAAACTTACGGGCAAAGCGGTCTCGTCGTCGGCGATTGGTTTCAAAAAATCGGTGAATGCGCGGATGACATTGCGGTGGTGCGCTCGCTCTGGACGTTGCACAACGATCATGGAACGCAACTCACCTTTCAGACGGGGCGGCATCCGCGAGAGGGAGCGTTCCCCACCATCGGCTCTTGGGTCGCATACGGTCTGGGCACGTTGAATGAAAATTTGCCGGAGTATGTCGTGCTGGGTCAGCCGGTGGGAGATTGCTGCGGCGGTTCGTGGTCGTTCGGCGCGAGTTACCTGGGGCCGCAATACGCCGGTGTTCATCTGAAAGTGAATGCGAAAAATCCGATGCCGTTTATCGCGCCTGCTGAAAAAATTTCGCAGGAAGAGCAGATGGAAAATTTCAGTTTGATTGGCCGATTGAACCGGCTGGCCGGGATCGATTATCCCGACGATAAAAATCTTCAGGCGCGAATTAAATCCTACGAACTCGCTTTTCAAATGCAGATGTCGGTTCCTGAAACGGTCAATCTCGAAAAAGAATCTGCCGAAACCAAATCACTTTACGGACTGGACAAGGACGAAACGAAATCCTTTGGCGAACAATGTCTGGTGGCGCGGCGATTGGTGGAACGCGGCGTTCGCTTCGTGCAGATCTTTCACGGCGGCGGCGGCGGCGGCGCGTGGGATTCCCATTCAGAAATCAAAACCAATCACACTAAACTTGCGGCTCAAGTCGATCAACCGATTGCGGGTTTGCTGAAAGACCTCAAACAACGCGGTTTGCTGGAGGAGACGTTGGTTGTTTTTGGAACGGAATTCGGCCGCACGCCGGGAGCGGAAGGCACCGGGCGCGATCATCATCCACAAGGTTTTTGCGCGTGGCTTGCGGGAGGCGGAGTCAAAGGCGGAGTGGTGCATGGTGCTACGGATGAACTCGGCTACCACGCGGTGGAGAACCGGCATTTTATCACCGACCTTCACGCTACCGTTTTGCAGCAACTCGGTTTGGATTCGCACAAGCTCGAAGTGCCGGGACGCAAAAGATTGGACCTCGATCATGGGCAACCTATTTCGGAAATCCTCTCGTGAAAAAAGCCGCCCGTTTTCACGAGCCGCTTTTTGAAAACAAATTTCGTCTGCGTCTATTACTTCGTGGTGGTTGCCTCCGACTTTTTTGACTTCGGCTTGCGGTAAAACCGGCTGATGTCCTGCATCAACTCCATCAGTTCCGGTCTTTTTTCTTTCAAGACGGCAGACGAGTCCGCGATCGGCTGATCACTAAAATCCGTGACGCGTTGGCGAAAAAATCCTTTGGTCGATGTCGGCACGGTGAACTTGATATCTGCGTCCACATACGCGACGCGGTCCCAATCCGACAAGATCACGTAATGCCGCGCCGGATTCTCCAATAAATTAAAACCCAACGAATAATCGGCGGCCGGATTTTGCACGCCGAGGAGAGGCATGAGCGTCGCGGTCAAATCCATGTGCGATGACAATCGATCCTCTACCGCCGGCACATGTTCAGGGACCCAAAGCACCAGCGGCGTTTGGATTTGCTCGTTCACAAATTCCGAATTATGTCCCCAGCGGCCTTTCTCCATGAATTCCTCCCCGTGGTCGCCGGTGAAAATAATGATCGTGTCGTCGCGGAGGTGATGCGCTTCCAAATATTTCCAAAGCGGCGCGAGATTCAAGTCGAGTGCGTGGACTGAGTTGATGTAGCGATCACGAATGCCGTTGATGTCGCGTTTGAGCGCGGGCAAATCCATGCGCGCATAATTAAAATCTTTTAAATAATTCGGGCGAATCACGGCTTCCGGCGGAAAATAGTAACGCGCGTGCGGCGACTCGAAAAAATTGAAAATGAAAATTGGTTTTTTTGAATCGCGTTGATCGAGCGTCTGAATGATCCGAGCAACATTGCGTTGATCGCGTTCGTAACCGTTGCCATTTTCATCGACGTGCATTCGGTCGCGTGGCACGCGCGAAAAAATAGTTCGATCAAATTCCGGGTAAGTAAACGACTGCGCGGTGGACAAATGAAGATCGTAGCTTTCCTGCATCAACACATCCATCACCGCCGCGCTGCGCTCCTCGTAAATAAACGAAAACCAATAACTGCCCGCCAACCCGCTGAACATCGAGAACACTCCCATGCGCGTGCCGTTGCCCCCGCTGAAATGTTTGGTGAAACGCATTCCTTTTTTTGCGTAGTCCCAGGTCGCAGGCATGACTTCGGCATTCAACATATCGGCGCGCAAGGATTCGGAGACGAGCCAGATGACGTTTAACGGTTTTGCTGGCGGCACGACGCGCAAAGGCTGCGCGGGATAATTCAATCGCCCTCCGGATTTGATGGCAATTTTTTGTCGAGGCGGAATGGCAAGGCCCAGTTTTTTTCCCAGTTTTCGAAAAGTGAAATGTTGATGAAACGGCAAACTTTCGGCCACGCCCAACGCCGCGTCGCGCGATTGGATGTCGGCCAAGCCGTACATGACGCGTTCGCTGAGGTGGACGGCCAAGAGTCCACACAAGATGAAGGCGAAAATTTTTGGCAACGGGAATTTTGGCCAAAATTTTCGCTGACAAAAAATCCATAAACCCCATTGCATTCCGAATACCGCGACAACGATTAGAATGAATCCGATTTTCGTGCCGGTGTCCGCACCGAGAGAGTCGAGACCGCCGGGCGTGCGCACCAGATTGATAACGAAACCATTGATGTGAAATCCGTAGAGCGAACGGATCTTCGCGTCGGCATACAATAAAACAATGGCCAGCCCGGTGCCGAATACTGCGACGGCCGCCGCTGTTTTTCTCGCGTGAGCAAAACGTTCCAATAACCAGACCGCGATAAATGTTGGTGCGAGATAAATCGCCGCGTAACTGCCATAAGAAAAAATAGTGTAGAGCGAAGTGAAGAGGTCCGAAAACGCCCCGTTGGGCAATAACCCGCGCAGCACCAGCAACGTCAACAGCCACGAAAGGAGAAAAAAACGATTGCGATTTGCGTTCATCTAAACAATTGGGTACCCAGGAATTTTATTCGCACCCGCCGGAGGCAGATGCTACCCACGGCGCGTTGGGTAGCATCTGCCTCCGGCGGGTGCGGGATGACTTCTTTTTTCCGCAATTCCAAAAAAAGAAAGAGCCGCTGGAATTTCCAGCGGCTTTGATTTCTAACAATTATTTTTTCTTCGCACTTTTCTTTTCTTCCAAGGCAGCCTGCGCCGCGGCAAGCCGGGCAATCGGCACGCGGAAGGGCGAGCAACTGACGTAGTTCAATCCGAGGCGATGACAGAATTTCACGCTACCGGGATCGCCGCCGTGTTCGCCGCAAATGCCGAGCTTGATGTCGGGCCGCGTCCTGCGACCTTTTTCCACGGCGATTTGCATAAGTTGGCCGACACCGCTTTGGTCGATGCTGGCAAATGGATTTTGTTTTACGATTTCCTGCTCCTGATATTTCGGGAGGAACGTGCCCGAATCATCACGGCTCATACCGAGGCAGGTTTGCGTGAGGTCGTTGGTGCCGAAGCTAAAAAATTCCGCGGTCTGCGCAATCTCGTCCGCGGTCAACGCGCCGCGCGGCACCTCGATCATCGTGCCGACGAGATAATTCAGCTTCACCTTTTTTTCTTTCTCCACTTCCTGCGCGACGCGATGGACGAGTTCGAGTTGCAGATCAAATTCTTTTTTGAAGCCAACGAGCGGGATCATGATTTCCGGTTTGCACTTGATGCCTTTTTTCTGAACTTCGGCGGCGGCTTCAAAAACAGCGCGCGCCTGCATCTCGGAAATTTCGGGATAGGCAATCCCAAGGCGACAACCGCGATGACCGAGCATCGGATTGAATTCGTGCAATTCGTGAACGCGCTTCGTAATTTTCTCGACGGGCACGTTGAGTTTATTGGCCAACTCCGTTTGAGCAGCTTTATCGTGCGGTAAAAATTCGTGCAAGGGCGGATCAAGAAAGCGAATCGTCGCGGGGAAACCTTTCAACTCTTTGAACATGCCGTCGAAATCTGCTCGTTGGTAAGGCAACAACTTCGCGAGCGCTTTTTTGCGGTCGTCCGTGTTGTTCGCCAGAATCATTTCGCGCATGGCGTCGATGCGATCTCCCTCGAAGAACATATGCTCCGTACGGCAAAGGCCGATGCCGGTGGCGCCGAAGGCGACGGCGTTGGCGGTTTGTTCCGGGTTGTCAGCGTTGGTGCGGACTTGGAGGCGAGTGACTTTGTTGCACCAATTCATCAACTGCGCGAAGTCCTGGTAGGTTTTGCTTTTTTTCCCGTTGAGAGATTTTTCGACGAGCACCTGGATGATTTCCGAGGCAGCGGTTTTTACCTCGCCAGCATAAACTTCACCCGCCGTACCATCGATGGAAAGGAAATCGCCTTCCTTAAATTTTTGCCCATCCACGGTCAGCGTCTTGGCATTGTAATCCACCTGCAACGCGCTCGCGCCGCAGACGCAAACTTTTCCCATTTGCCGAGCGACCAGCGCCGCGTGTGAACTGACGCCGCCGCGCGCGGTAAGGATTCCTTCCGCCGCAATCATTCCCCGCAAATCTTCCGGCGACGTTTCGATGCGAACTAACAAAACTTTTTCGCCAAGACCCGCGGCTTGAACCGCGCGGTCGGCATTGAAATAAATTTTGCCGGTCGCCGCGCCAGGACCCGCCGGCAAACCTCGCGCGATGACTTTTGCGGATTTAATCGCGTTGCGATCAAACACGGGCGCGAGCAACTGATCGAGTTGGTCGGCGGGGTTGCGAACAATCGCGGTCTGCCAATCGATGAGTTTCTCACGGACCATGTCCATCGAAAATTTCAGCGCGGCCATGGCGGTGCGTTTGCCGTTGCGCGTTTGGAGCATGAACAACTTGCCATCTTGAATTGTGAACTCGATGTCCTGCACGTCCTTGAAATGTTTTTCCAACGTAGCGCGGACCTTGAGCAACTCCGCGTAGGATTTCGGCATCTGGTCTTTCAATTTCAAGACCGGTTCGGGAGTGCGGACGCCGGCGACGACATCTTCGCCTTGCGCGTTGATGAGAAATTCTCCGTAAAATTCGTTCGCGCCGTTGGCTGGATTGCGTGTGAAGGCCACACCGGAACCGGACGTCTCGCCGGTGTTGCCATAAACCATTGCTTGCACGTTGACGGCCGTTCCCCATTCGGAAGGAATATTATATTTGCGACGATAGACCATGGCGCGGTCATTCATCCACGAGCCAAAGACCGCGCCCGCCGCGCCGCGCAGTTGGTCCCACGGATCGTTTGGAAATTCTTTTCCCGCGCGATACTTGACCAAATCCTTGAAGCGATGGACCAAAATTTTCAAACCGGCCGCGTCGATCTTTGTGTCTTGCACGTCGTGACGGCTGGGAAATAATTCTTCCTTTAATTTTTCGATCACCGTTTCAAAAGGCTCATGCTCTTCCCCTTCGCGTTTCTGCACGCCCATCACGACATCGCCATACATCTGGATAAACCGCCGATAACAATCCCACGCGAAACGCTCATTCTTCGTGGCGGCGGCGAGGGACAAAACGGTTTGATCGTTCAAGCCGAGATTCAAAATGGTGTCCATCATGCCCGGCATCGAATCGCGCGCGCCGGAACGAACGGCGACGAGGAGCGGCATCGCTTTCGCGTCGCCAAATTTGCAGCCCATGATGCGTTCCATGTTGGCGATTCCCGCCTGCATCTGCGCCTGGAGTTCTTTCGGATACGTTTTTTTGTGCGCGTAAAAATAAGTGCAGACCTCGGTCGTGATGGTGAATCCGGGCGGCACCGGCAAACCGATTCGCGTCATCTCGGCGAGGTTCGCGCCTTTGCCGCCGAGGAGAGGTTTCATCGAGCCGTTGCCGTCGGCTTTTTTGTTGCCCCAGGTGTAAACGTATTTGTGAGTTTTAGATGCCATAAATTAACTGCGTTGGTTGTTCTTCTTTGGGAAATTCCGCAAAAAATCGAGGCGCGAATCTAGCAAAGCAACCTTGCGAGTCAAAGAAAACGTTGCCGCGCGAACGGGGTAGCATCTGCCTCCGGCGGGTGCGAAAGAAATTCAATGTTGAGCGTTCCCAAAAAGCGGTGGAGGGCCACCGCAGTCCAAGACGCTGTCGCGCGATTCATGCACCATCGAATTCGCGCGAGCGTCTTGGACTGCGGTGGCCCTCAACCGCTCTTGAAATGGTTTCGCACCCGCCGGCGGCAGATGCTACCCCTATGGTATTCGCAACAACTCCGGCGCGCTCCAGGCCTCCTGACGTGCGACATTTTCAGCGCGAATTTTCTTCACTCTATCCGGACGAACGGGCGCGGCGCCATTTTCCCAGTCGCGACGAATGTAGGTCAAAACTGCCGCGATCTGTTCGTCATCAAATATTCCCAGCGCGGGCATGTCGAGATGCCAGCTTTGTCCCTTCACGCGAAGCGGCCCGGTCAAACCATTGAGCACGATACGCACGAGCCGCTCCTCGGCGCCGAGCACCCATTCTGAATCGACCAGCGGAGGAGCGAGTCCGTCCATGCCCAATCCGTGAACCTGATGACAAGCCGCGCAACTGGCCGCGAACAAAATTTTGCCATCGTCAAATCGTTTTTTTTCTTCAGGCGAAAGCGGCGGAATAATTGGCTCTGGTTTCGCGCCGGGCTTTCCCGGCCAGGTCAACAGCGCGGAAATTTTTTTGGCGCGAGACTGGATTTCCTTACTCGAATTTTTTTCCAGCGCAACGAGCGCCGCCGGCTCGACGGACAATTTCACCGGCTTCTTTGCAGTGACAGCGCTGGTGGAAAAAATTCCATCGAGCAAAAGTTGCTGATGGTCGGTTGATTTCAACGAGGCGATCAATTCCAACAAGCGATTGATTCGCTCCCCTCGCCGCTCCACCACCACGCAGGACGCCAATCCACTTAACACCCGCTCAAAATTTCTTTCTTTGCTCAAATCGTTGGAGATTTTTTCGAGCAATTCCAATTCGCGGCCGCTCGCACCGCTGAGAATTGCATCGGCCAAAAACAGATTTGTCAGAGATGATTGAGCGAGATTCGCCATGACCACGTCTGCAAATTTATCTTTGGCCTGTCCGAGAGTTAGAGCGAGTTGGAGTTGCACTTCAGTCGAAGAATCTTGCGCCGGCGGAAAAAGCATTTCCAACATTTCGCGTTTTTCTTCAGAGTCAAAAAACGTTTCGGAAACGCGAATGGCAGCGACGCGGACGTTCGGATTTGTGTCGCGCAAAGCATTTTTAATCGTGGGCAAATCGAGTTGGCTCAATCCTTCCAGAGTCCAAAGTGCGTGGACTTTTCCCAGCGGATTTTTTCCTATGGCAACAATTTTTTTTAACGCGGGAACGACGGACAAATCGCCGCGTTCGACCAGCAGTCGTTGCGCGGTATCGCGCGACCAGCCGTTTGCGTCCGAGAGGTGAGTGGCCCATTGCTCAGGAGTTTCTTTGGAAAATTTTGGCGGATTGTTACGAACTATTTTTCCATCAGGCACGACTCGATAAATGCGGCCCAGATGCAGCGGCTTGTCCAATCCGCGCTCCTCACTTTGTTTGCGCAAATACGTCGTAAGAGAAATTCGATGCTCCAAAACTCCGCGATAAAAATCGACGATGTAAAGCGCGCCATCGGGGCCGCTCGTCAAACTCACCGGGCGAAATCGTTCGTCGGTCGATGTGAGAAATTCTTTTTGGTTGTAGGCATTGGCCGCGGCAAGCGACCCGTTGGTTTCAAACAGGATGTTGCGGCGAACCAGATTCCCGGCGGGTTCGCAAACAAACGCATTGCCGTAAAATTCTTTTGGCAAAAGATCGCCGCGATAAATAAACGGAGAATTTGCGGCGGTGAATTCTTTCAATTTTCCGTCGCGCAACAATTCGGGTTTGTAACCGCGATTGATTCCAGGATTCACGCGCGCGGGCCAGACGAGTTGGTTGTCAGGAATTTTCACGTTCACACCATTGGCGCGAGAAAGATTCGGATTGCGATTCAAGTAGTGCGACGGGATGAGATCACCGCGAAGTTGGTCGCTATTGGAATTGTAAAAAAGATGACCGGAATCGTCACGGCTCAAACCATATTGCCCGCGAAAAATGGTCAGTCCATTTTTCCACTCGCCATGGACGTAACGAAATCGAGTCATGTAGGCCGCGCTATAAATCCAGTTGTCCAAATTCCACAGCGGACTGTTCGGAGCGCGTTCGGGATTGGCGAGTTCCGGGCGTTTGGGATCAACCTGCACGCCGTAGTCGGAAGCGATTTCGATTTTTTCGTCGATCTTGTCATCGCCGTTTGTGTCGCGGCAAAACCATAGTTTGGGCGGCGCGCCAATCAAAACTCCTCCGGCGACTGGCATGACGGCGCGCGGCATGATCAGGCCATCGAGGAACACGGTGCTCTGGTCCATTTTGCCGTCGTGATTGGTGTCGCGTAAAACAGATACGCGCCCAATCGGAGAGTCTTCGCCACTTCCCTCGAGGTCATTCATAAAGGCGCGCATTTCGACGACCCAAAGTTTTCCGTCCTGATCGAATTGCGCCGCGACGGGATCTTCAATCAAAGGTTCGCTGGCGACGAGTTCGATGCGCAGGCCGCCAGCGAGCTGAAATGTTTTCATTTCATCAGCAGGCGAACGGGCGGGCGCTGGCGGAATTAATTCTTTTGGGACGAGCGGTTTTTGAAGTTCGCCGGGCTTGTCGATCTTATCGCCGATTTGCGCGCGGCCAATGAGAAGGAAAAAAAACAAGACCAGAAAAAAAAGATTTTTTATCATGGGAACTACGACGTCCTTCTCGCCTTCTTTAATTTCATTGCGGTTGGATTGTCATCAGAGAATCGAGCGCGGGCAAGGCGGAGAAGCGGAAGGCCATTAAGCGGCATTGACTCAGTGCCGATACGAAGAACGGCGATTTAAATTCACTTGGCTGCAACACGCGCTTTCACTTTGGCCAGCACTTCTGTCATTTGCTGTACCAATTGGCGGAACTCCTGCCACTTGGGTTCTTCCAAGTCGAAGCCAGGATAACGGTCGGTGAAATAACGTTCCGCCAACGCATCACAGAGTGGCTTGAACGCCGGAAAGAGATCGGATTGGCGGACACGCAATTCCTCCGCCAAATCCTGCACGTCATGGGTCTTGACCAAGAACCAGCCCAGCCGCAGCAATTCTGCCTTCAGAGCTTTTCCAAAACCTCCGCCAGTTTGCTCTGACATAATGAATGGCTGACTTCCATTTCGGCAAGCGCGCGGATGCCTTCCAAATCCGATTCGGCAAAGAAAATCCAGTCGCCGAGATTATTGGAATCAGTTTTCCGTGGCAAGCAGCACGCCCTCCTTTAGCACAGTTTGAAAGAAGTGATCGCCGCAGGCTTTTTTCTCTTCCAATCGCGCCGGCGCAATCGGCACCAACGTCAAAGCCGGGCGAGGCCAGATACCCCAAAGCTCATGTCGGAAATCCGTTGCCGCCGCCAACTGCCGTTCCGCGCCATCGGCCACGATGCACAAATCCACGTCACTGTCAGGACGCGCCTCCCCGCGCGCGTGCGAGCCGAACAGATAGACCGCGCGCACATGCCGCGCGCGATTGAACGCCTCCAGACATTTTGCCAGCGTCTCCCGTTGCGGCTGCAAGGCGAGCGGCAGGTTTTCCAATAGCAATTTCACGCCACTCAATTTACGTGTTCGATCAAATGAAACAAGCTTCGCGTGAAGGCTGAAATTCACGAGAAACAAACCGTCGCCGACAAAATCGCCGCGTATCTTCATCACGAGATTACTCCGGCGCAATTGGTGGATTGGGCGGAACGCGCCTTGATGGACGGCGAGCTTGCCGAATGCGATGCCCAGACGATTTCATCCGTCATCGCCCGCCTCGGTGTCGCGGATGTTCGCGCCTTCGGCATTGCCTGGGACGATTGCGAGGCGCTCCTTCATCAACTCGGTTTTTCTCCGCGCGTGGAAGCGGTCGCGGTGTAATCGCCACGATCTTGCGCATACACGCAAACATTTGTTGTTCTAAAATCGTGGATGCAAGAGGGCTTGCCCAGATTTCTCCAGCCAATTAACCTTTTGGCATGAGTTCGGCAACGTTTGTGAAAGATTTCAATGAAGCGTTCGAGTTTACTCCGGTCAATGGAGCCTCGAATGAATTTGTCATTCACTCCAAAACTCCACGTCCCGCCTCGCGCGATGCCGAAAAGGAAATGACCTCCGCAGATTGGGACAAATTCGAGAACGACATCGCAGAGGCCTTTGAACAAGTTCCATGAACGGTCGGCGCCTTGACTTCATCGCCGATACCAGCGCCATCATTCGCTTGCTCCGGCGCGATGCTCCAGTTGAGGAAAAAATCAGAGGCAAATCTTTTGCAATCAGCTTTGTCACACTCGCTGAATTGAGCGTCGGCATCCTGAAAGCGAACAACCCGGTTGCCGCTGCGTCGCGAGTTGTGGAAGTCCTGCGCGACCAGCGCATTTTTCGCGTGTCCGACAATACGCCCGCGCTTTATGCCCGCATCTACTGCGAATTGGAGCAGAGCGGAACGATGATTCCAGTCAACGAAATTTGGATTGCAACACTGGCTATCGAAACCGGACTGCCAATTCTCGCGCGTGACGGACATTTTTCCAGAGTCACAGGATTGACCGTGATTGAGTGTTGACACGGCTGAACGGTTTTTGAAAATCAGAGCCGCTTGCTCGCGCGCCGTTTTCCTTACAAAATTTTCTATCGCGTGGGCATCCGAGCAATTCGGAAATAACGCAAAGAATCCTCTCCGATCTCGCCTTCATCACATCGGCAAACCGAGACTCAGGCGGATTTCCCGGCGCATCGCCTTGCAGTTTTTCAAACACCGGCGGGCTTCCGCCAAAGTCGCAGAATGACCGGGATACCGAAAATCCACGGCGTAGGCCGACATTGCATCTACCGTTTTCGCGTATGCCGACCAGAGCGGTTCAACCGGGAGACAAAGATTCAGAAGTTGTAGCAAGTCATGCGTCCGTGGAAAAACGATGCCCGCCTCGATCAGCCGCGCCTTGAGATATTTTTCCACGCATTGCTCAGAGAAAAAACAGGCCGCATCGGGCACAATGTCCTTGCGACGGCGAAGAATCTGGCTGGCGACTTTGAAGTCGTCCTCCGCCTTCTTCGCCCACTCACGCGTGATCGGCTTCATAGAGCAACTCGCCTTTCTCCATGACTTCCCGCAGGAAAAAATCACCCCAGCGCAGACGCTTGCTTACTTCCGCAGGTGTTCGCACCAGCAAATCCAGCGGAAAATCCCGGGGCACGGCCTGCCGGATGCGCACCGACATCTGCTCCCCGCGCCCACGCGTGCGGGGCATGATGACCAGTAAATCCACGTCCGAATCCTCCGTCGGCTTGCCATAGGCGTAGGAGCCGAAGAGAATAATTTTGCGCGGACGAAACTTCTGCGCCACGGCCTTGCTGAACTTCCGAATTTGCGCGCGGTCAACCATGCCTCACTGTTGGCCGAAAATTCGCGTCAAAGCAAGCGGGTAAAACTGAGACAAAACAACATTGGTTCGATTGCTGAATTCACCAGTTTGAGCCGCGCAGAATGGAAGATGGATAAAGGTCATCAAAAAATGTAGGATGCAGCCATGACGATCACGAAACAAACCGTTGCCGACAAAATCGCCGCATATCTTCATCACGAGATCACAGTGGCGCAGTTGGTGGATTGGGAGGAACGCTCCTTGATGGACGGCGAGTTTGCCGAATGCGATGCCCAGACGATTTCATCCGTCATCGCCCGCCTCGGTGTGGCGGATGTTCGCGCCTTCGGCCTTGCCTGGGACGATTGCGAGGCGCTCCTTCATCAACTCGGTTTTTCTCCGCGCGTGGAAGTGGTCGCGGTGTAGCGCCACGTGCTTGCGCACGCGTCATTGTCTTTCGTATTTTGCACGGGAAGCGGGAACATCAACGGCAGCTTTGAATTGATTACTGGCCAACTCCTCTCCTCTGTCGCGTAAGTGAATTTGAAATGAGTTCGCGGCATCAAATCGAAACGAAATTTGCGCGCTAGAGCAGTTTCGTCACTGTTCACACAATGCCGTTCCGCCGCCGGGTCAAATCCTCCCAACGCTATTCGAGTATTTTGTTATAAAAAGCGAGCCCTTGTAACAAAATCTTGCTTGGCGTGGAAAACATCGTTCAATAACAAGATGGCAACTTCCTCCACTAGCTACCGCAAGAAGTGGAAAGCAGGAGACACGACGGTAATCCGGGTGCCTCGCCGTTTTGCAGATCGCTTGGTGAAACTCGCCCGGACTTGGGATGGCGGGGAGAATTACGGCGCGACTGAGTTAAAGGAAACGTTTCAGTTGGAAACGCTGCCAAGACGCGAGGTCAAGTATTCCATAGATACCCCAATAAATGTTTCTAGTATTCCTCAGCGCAGTCCATTTCGCTATCCAGGTGGAAAGACATGGTTTGTACCCTACGTGCGGAGTTGGTTACAATCCCGTCCGCAACGTCCCGCTCGTCTTGTGGAGCCATTTGCAGGCGGAGCTATCGTGAGTCTCACCGCGGCGTTTGAAAATCTCGCGGGACAATCTGTCTTTTCAGAAATGGACGGTGCTGTGGCAGCAGTGTGGCGTATTGTATTGAATGGACGCGCAGAATGGCTGGCGAAAAAAATTAAGAGTTTCGACCTTACGGAAGACCACGTGCGAGCAGAGTTGAAACGCGCGGCGGCTACTGTTCCAGAACTTGCGTTTCAGACTTTGGTTCGTAACCGGGTGCAGCGAGGCGGAATTATGGCCCCGGGCGCAGGCCTAGTGAAAACCGGCGAAGGAAATCGCGGTATAGCCTCGCGGTGGTATCCCGAAACTTTGTCGCGACGAATTTTGGAGATCAACGCCCGAAAGGATCGGTTGGTCTTCATTCAAGGGGATGGCTTGGCATTAATCGCCGAACATGCAGAAGATGAGGAAACAGTTTTCTATGTCGATCCGCCCTATACCGTCGCGGCAAAGCGCCTTTATACCTGCTGGCAAGTTGACCATGAGGCGCTCTTCGCACAAATGCAGCGTGTGCGCGGTGATTTTTTAATGAGCTACGACAACACCGAAGAAGTTAGAGCACTCGCCCGTCGCTTCGGTTTTTCATCGCGCCCCATTGCCATGAAAAACACTCATCACGAGAAGAAGACTGAGCTACTAATCGGCCGTGATCTGGGCTGGGTCGATCATATTTCAGAAGCTTGAGCCTAGCTTGGCCCGTATCTGTTGCTCAAAAACTTCTTTTGGTAATGGCGTTCCACCTGTAAGCGCCTTCACCGTGCTGTCCAGCTTTGAAAAAACAACCCGTTTAGGCCGCAGCCGATAACGGCCTTCTTCCAATTCGTAACGCACAACGAACCAAGCGAGGTGCGCGTTGCTCAAATGGTTCAACTCCTCAATGCCGACTAACTCGCCAAAGAACGATTCATCGACACAGATAGCCATTTTCTTTCCCCACGTGGTTAGCTCGGGGACTTTCGTTTGAAGCTGAGGCAGCAAGCGTTTAGGGCCGCTGCTACGAAAATCGGGATGGCGTTTGCGAATTGGGAACCGCAACTGTTCGGGGTTTTCTTCAATGTCCTTATACTCCCACGCCATTGATGCTCCTGAGAAATAGACTGCTTGCATTTCCAGTGCGCACCAGTTCAGCCCGGCAGATGAATCAGGATGCACAAGAATATTGTCAATGCGCCCGATGAAATCTCCGCCACCCGGTTCTTCGTCTCCTTCTTCGGGAATTTCTATTCTGATCTTTTGCAGAAAAGGAATCTCGCCAATCACACGTGGCATTTGTGTTCCGAGCATAACTTCTGCAACCCATCGAAAAATCTCGTTCGCGTCAAAGAAGCGCGCTGGGCAAGTCGTCACGACCTCACCCAGTTTAATCGGTTCTTCTGCATTGCCGCGCTGATACTGCCGCACAGAACAGACGCCTCCTGCCTTGTTGCATTGACGGCCCGGACGAAACGGACAAGGCCGTTGCTTCACCTTTTTCGAAATAGCAAGCGCCGCATTCAACCGCCGATCTTCGGGACTCAGCGAAGTAATGTCGGCACCGAACCATTCGCCGATGCTGTAAAATTTCGGTGGAGCTTTTTCTTTAGGCTTTTTTGGATCCGGCATATTGAACTCTGGTCAGAATCTGCTTTTGAGAGCAATCAATTGGTCCGACGCAGGCTTAACCTTTAAGGAGAGAAACAGGCGGAGCAGAATTTCGAGCAGGCTAAAACGCAAACGGACAGGGATTACGAAGAACTGGCGGCGGCGGCGAACAAAAAGAAGCAACTGACCGCCGAGCAGGAAGCCGAGTTGACGCAACTCTGGAAAAAGTTGGTGAAGTTGTATCATCGTGACCGCTTCGCCAACGAACCGAACAAGCTGGAGACGTATCAGAAGCTGACCGCCGCCATCAATCACGCGAAGGACAACGGCGACATCGAGACGTTGCGCGAAATCGCGGAAGACCCGCACGGCTTCATCCTGCGTCAAGGCTGGGCGAAGCTGGATTTCAAAGACATGAAAGAACTCGCGCAATTGAAGCGGCTGCATGAAACGTTGCTACGGGAAATTGCCGTGGTCACAGAATCGTTGAAACTGAACTGGCAGCAGAGCGGAAGAAGCAACTTGAATTAGAAAACAGGGCGTTGGAAAACCAGGCTGACCTTCTGGCAAAGGAAATCAGAAAATTGGGCGGCACAGGAAAATTTGTTTAAACGCTCGTCCTCACCCCGGCCCTCTCCTCCGAGGAGAGGAAGAATCATTTGCCGCCTCGCTTGAAAAAACGTGCGACTGGATTTGCAGGATGGTTTTTTAGCAAATCAAAAAACGTGACAGGTGAAGTCCTCTCCTCGGGGGGAGAGGATTTAGGTGAGGGCGAGCGTTAAACACAAAGTCAGGTTTTTTAGTTCTCCAATTCAATTTCCTCACCGCCCCGCCGCCAATCGGTGCGGTAAGTGTGAACGCTCTGCCTCATCTGTCCCTAATTTTCTTGCCGTTTTTAGTCCTCTGTCGTCTGGGATTCCATCTTGCAGACAATCTTGCGCCAAGTATAATTTGCTCCATGACAACTGCGGTTGAGACTCCAACGACGCCCTTACGTGGCGCACAACTCTGGCCACTTTCGGTGGCGGCGTATCACGTGTTGGGCGAGGCGGGATTGATTCCGAAAAATACCGAGCTTCTTTACGGGTTCGTTTACAAAAAACTGCCAAAAACACCTCTACATAGTTTTTTGGTGTTTAGCTTGATCGAACTGTTGCAGTCGGTGAAGCGCATAAACCATCTAGTTCGTTCCGAGCAACCGATTGTTTGCCAAGATTCGGAACCGGAGCCGGATATTTCTGTGGTTTGTGGAGAAGCGAAGGATTTCCTCACTGGTCATCCCGGCACCGCGGAGTTGGTAGTCGAGGTCTGTGTGACCAGCCACGATTACGATCGCTCGAAGTTGCGCGCTTACGCCATCGCCGGGGTAAAGGAGTGCTGGTTAGTCCTCGGACCGGAAAAGCAAATTGAAGTTTATCGGCAACCAAAGGATGGCCAATTTATCGAATATGCCATCCACGGGTCGGGCGGGACGCTCACCAGCGCGGCGTTGCCAGAATTCACTTTGGCGCTCGACACTCTTTTCTCCAACGAAACGCTCCGCAAGACCGATGGCTTTTAATTGGTTTCAGGATTTGAACATTCAGGATTTGAACATTGCGCTCGCTCTGTGGAATACGTCAGTGCAGCCGCCAGCCCCGTGAAATAGTTCCAACTTTGTCGGGAGCACTTCCGACTCGTCGGGCCGCCGAGGAGGAAGCGGAACTGGCGCGGCTGTGGCGGAAGCGGGTGAAGCTGTATCATCCCGACCGTTTCGCGCACGAGCCGGACAAGCTGGAGACGTATCACAAGCTGACCGCCGCCATCGAGACGCTGCGCGAAATCGCGGATGACCCGCAAGCCTTCATCCTGCGTCAAGGCTGGGCGAAACTGGATTTCAAGGACGTGGAGGAACTCGCGCAATTGAAACGTCTGCATGAAACGTTGCAACGGGAAATTGCCGTGGTCGCGGAATTCCTTTCCAGGTAGCAGCCGACGTAAGGAGGCTCTGACTTGTTCCGAGTTTGAAGTGAGCCTCCTCACGTCGGCTGCTACCATAGTTACGAGAAACCCGGCGTGCTGGATGAATGGACAAAGCAGCTTGAACTGGAAAATGCGGCGTTGGAAATGCAGGCTGATCTTTTGGCAAGGGAAATCAAGAAGTTGAGCGGGACAGAAAAGTTTGTTTGAAGGCACTCCCTCATCCCGGCCTTCTCCCCAAGGAGAAGGAGAATTCTCTACCGTCTCCCCGAAATATCTGTCCATCTAAACGTAACCAGTCAGTGGAAAAATTGCTCGCCCTCACCCTAAACCCTCTCCCCCGAGGAGAGGGAATAGTATCGGCGTCTCTTGGAAGTTCGGAGACTCGTTGTTCCGTTCCCGCCTTCGGGTCATTCGCAAAAGAACGCGCATCACAACCCAGTTCGTCAGGCGTTACCAAAACGCGGCAAACAATTCTCCCTCTCCTCGGAGGAGAGGGCCGGGGTGAGGTCGAGCGTTTCTCTTCACTGAAAATAGTTCCGTTAATTAGAGTTCCAGTTAGAGATTGCTCGCCCTCACCCTAACCCTCTCCCCCGAGGAGAGGGAATAGTATCGGCGTCTCTGGAAAGTTCGGAAGCTCGTTGTGTCATTCCCGCCTTCGGGTCATTCGCAAAAGAACGCGCATCACAACCCAGTTCGTCAGGCGTTACCAAAACGCGGCAAACAATTCTCCCTCTCCTCGGAGGAGAGGGCCGGGGTGAGGTCGAGCGTTTCTTTTTACTGACTGATTCCGGTTAAGCGAAAAGCAACCGGTCAACGCAATGCAGATCATTGGCGTCGAAATAGGGAATGGTCCACTTATCAGTAGTAGATAAAAACCAACCCGCCTGGATTGCTTGTTGTTGCCGGGAGGCGGATAGGATTTTCGCGGGACTTACTTTCGCCTTCTCCGCACTTCGATCGAGAAAATCAAAATGATCCACCAAGGCGAGCGCTTCGATAGCGAAGACGGTCGCGATGTCGCCATCGTATATGGCGAGAAGGTTATCGCCATTAACCTGTTCTCCCAGCAGAGCGAGGTTTGATGAACCGCAATAGACGACCGGGTTGTTACCATTGAAACCACATACGACGAATTTATGGTGCACCTGATGACCTATGCCTACACCGGGAACCTGGTCAAAGGGTGGAGGCAGCTTGGTGCGAGTAGGTCTCCCACTGACGAGCACGCCAGTCTTCTTGCGTCGGGTATAAAGGTAGATTCCGCCCGGCGTGTCGGAGATGCCATAACTGAAAATAGTTTCGTTACTATGCAGTTCCTTCAACGTGGGAAAAATCGGTCCAGTCCCTTCATCAAGTCCCATCACGGCAAACAGGACGCTGCCATTTTTTTGTTTTCCTTCCTCGGCAATACGCGCGGCCATCTTGTCGAGAATCTCCGTGGCAAACGTTTCCGCGTGAGGTGAGAAGGTGACTTCAACCTTCGACCCGGTAGTAAAGGAGAATACCTTGCCTGCTTCTGTCGTCTGGTTGAACTTAACGGAGACTTTTCCGTCCCATGCGTCGGTGAAGACCTGCGAGTAAGTGGCCGCTACCAGTGGATCATTGAAGATCAACACATGGTTGGAGTTCACATACAAACCCGTGATAGAGAAGTTAGTTGAGCCGGTGAGGACTTTAACTGCCTTTTTACCCTTCGATACGATGAAGACCTTGTTATGCGCATACCGGCCAAAGTTTCCGCGCAAGATTCCCGCCGGCGCCTTGGCTGCTTTGTTGAATAGTCCCTCAAACTGGTCTTCCGGTTTGGTCGCATCCGAGTCGTGGTGTAGTGCTGCATCGTCGAGAATCACGCGGATGCGTCCTTGCTTGGCTAATTCCAAAAACAGTTTCATCAAGCCAGGTTCATTCAAGTCATAGGCGAACACGTCCAGACGAAGCTGCTTGTTGTTCAAGACTTCATTGGCGAGCGTAAAGATTTTTTCCCGCGCGGTATAGCCAAGCCATTCGTATTCCTCGGCAAAGGTATAGTCATGCCCCGCGCTGTTTTTGCCGGAGACTTGTGAGGTATCGAATAGCAACTCCTTCTCTTTCGGGCGGAAGATTGCTTTCGGGCCGAAGTGATGCACGAAAGCCTGCGACTGGGTGAAGCCTCTGGTAAAGGCTGCTTCAATTTTATCTTTGGCGAAAGGCCCTACCTTCACTGCCACTGCCACGCTTAACGTTGGATCGATCGCTATCATTGAACCATTGTCATCGAAATAGCGCGGCGTCACGGTATAGGTATAGGTTCCGTAAAAAGGTTTTGTCCCTTGTTGCAAGGAGCCGGGAACATGCACCCATCGAAACTTATGGATAGGAGCATTGATGCTGGAGGTAGGAGGCAAGGTAGCGTCTTGCACATGTTGGGATGGGTCCTTGAACTGCAAGCTATTTGACAAATAGAAGGATGGTTTGCCTTCAGGACGAAATTGAATGGTGAACCCGGCGAGGTTCTTCGTCTTCGCCGCGGATAGGTTGAAAGCGAGAAGTGCCTTGGCATCTCCTTGATAGGCTTTGACGGAGAAGCCGTTCTTTTGTTTTGTAATAGTCATAGCTATAATTTTTTGCGATACGAGAGGTCTTGTGTGATTAGTTGATACCTTTCTGGTCAAGGTGGGCCAGGAGGTCGTTGACATTGTTTTCCATGGTCGTGTCGGCGGCTTTAATCTCAGGTAGCCTGAGTTGAAGGAGTTTGTAAATGATCCTTTCCGGCGGAGTCATTTCCTGACCGAAGGTCCCTTGTGCGGGCTGATAGCTTTGACTCACTACTCCCCATTGATCCAGGAGGGTGTTGTTGAGCCGGTAGGATTCTATCAAGCTTTTCAAACTGGCATGAGCAAGGATCAGTTTCTGAGCAGTCTCTGGATCGAAACGTCCGAGGTATTCGGTATTGCCTTCATAAACGGCAAACCAATTGACAGTCAGCGACGCGCGTTCTGGAAAAATTCCATCGGCCGGTACCTGGTTCAGGATAGAGCGCAGGTTGGTTGCATAGACTTTCCGCAATGCTTCGATCTCCCGCCGTATTGCCAGAAGAATGTTGGTGGACCTTCTCTTCTCAGAATATTTGCCGATGCCCAGCACAACCAGACTTCCCAACAAGGTAAGCGCGCTGCCGAGAAGCAAGTCGGTCACGCCACTCTTTTTATTTTTGATGTCGTGCAATAATTGCGCGGTGTTGGTATCTGGCCTGAACGTGAACGTATCGGGCAACGCCATAGGGTTGGTCACCTGAATTGTAACGATCGTAGGCGTGGCGTTGGTTGGCTGTATGACTATCGTGCCGTTGGTTTGTTTTGCTACTGACTCTATTGCTCGAACCAAAGCCTTCTCCAGGCCGGGTTCCAGTTTAACGGTAAGTGGGTCAGGAACGGTATTAGTCATGCTGACTTGCACGTCCGGTGGAACGTTTGTAGTGAGCACATTTATAGGATGGCTTGACCTGTAAGTGGAGGTAAAGCAACCCACCAAAGCTCCTGTCATTAGCAATAGGAGTAGAAGCAGTTTCACAAGGTGTAGCCGCCGACGTGAGAAGGCGATTTGTGTTTTTCAGTCCGAAATCCGCTTACCCACGAAGCTCAAGGTAGGGCGCGTCACTCCGTGCGCGCCGAGTAACATACGACCCAGGGACGGCGCGCACGGAGTGACTCGCCCTACCAATTCAGGATTGGGGTGCCGATGCCCGGCGTTTCGCAGTGGTGTTCTCCTCATGTCGGCGGCTACGATAGATTCCGACTACGAAGAGTGTCACGAATTTCAGTGAGCAATACTTCTTCCTTTGTCGGAGGCGCAGGGGGAGGCGGAGTTAGATCGGGTTTTTTCTTCAACGAGTTCATTCCTTTTACGACGAGGAAAATGCAAAATGCCACGATGATAAACTCAATCACGGTGTTGATGAACAAACCGTACCTAATCACAGCCGCTCCCGCGTCCGTGGCGTCCGCCAAAGTTTTTACGTGCGCGCCAAGTTTGGTCGTTTTGCTCGGGTCAAGATTATAGAACAACTCTTTGAAATCCACTCCTCCCAGTGCTTTGCCAATTGGAGGCATAAAGATGTCGTTGACCAGTGAGGTTACGATTTTCCCGAATGCGCCGCCGATGATGATGCCGACTGCTAAGTCCACCACGTTGCCGCGCAGGGCAAACTCTTTGAATTCTTTGATCATGCTCATAAATAAAAATCCGCGTTATTTCTTGAAAATCCCTTTCAGTCCCGAAGTGGTTTTGTCGATCTGCTCCGTGGCGCCTTTGCCGATCTCTTTGACCTTCGAGCCGAGTCCCGCGACGGCTTCCATGCCGGACTTCATCGCGCTGGCCACGAGGGGTTTCATGATTTCTTTGCAAAGTTGCGCGGCGGTCACGCCATTATTTTCCGAACCGATATTCTCCAAATGAATCGGCGGGAGCGGAACCGTGAACGCCTGGGTGTTGCCGAGCGCGCTGACGTTGACATGGATCAGTCCGCCGTCGATCACGACATCTTTCACGAAATATTTTCGCGCGCCTTCGCTGGCGGATTTTCCATTCGGAGTCGTCTTCACATCGTCCGGCGCGCCCTCCAGATTTTTCAAAATTTTCATCAAATTATTTCCGGTCAATCCTCCTTCAAAATTAATCTCCGGCGCTTGCAGATTTATTTCATCGATGACAATCGTCTTCGACAAAACCGAGGAAAGTTTCACGGCCACTTTGACATTTTTCACCTCAATCGCCGATGGAGTTTTGTAACCTTCTGGATTGCCCACGAACAATTTGCTCAACTCGCCGTTGCCGGACATCGGCGATAATTTCGCGCTGCCGAGGCGGACATCGGTTTGGGTCAATTGCGGACCGACAGTTTCCACGCCCTTTTTCACGATGGAATTCAGGGAAATAAAAACGCCCGCCAGCAGCGCAATGACGAGAACCAGGACAATCACCCCAACTCGGAGAACCCACTTTTTCATAACGGACCGATAGTGTCGCTGCCTGAAAATTCTGTCAAACGAGAATATTCGGGACACACAATAAAATAAACATTCGAGACGCGGGACAAGTTTGTGTTGCATATGCAACATAAAGTTGTCCAAACGGCAGAGTCGGGTTCAGCAATCTTCCTCGGTCGGGTTGGTGCTATAAATCATCACCGATTTGTCGAAACGCGACGTCAAACGGAACCGAAAGACTGGACGGCAGTCAGGCGATGGTTCAACCTTTTCTCCGATGAAAAAACAGACCGACCAACTCGCGCGCCTGGTGAAAAAACAAATCGAGTTGCTGGGCGAAAATCCAAATCGCGATGGATTGAAACGCACTCCGATACGAGTGGCGGAGTCTCTGGAATTTTTGACGAAAGGTTACCAGAGCGATCCAAAAACCGTCCTCAACAACGCGCTTTTCGAGGTCGAGTCTGACGAAATGGTCATCGTCAAGGACATCGATTTTTACAGCTTGTGCGAACATCACATGCTCCCGTTTTTTGGAAAATGTCACATCGCCTATCTGCCCACGGGAAAAGTAATTGGCCTCTCCAAATTGCCGCGCCTGGTTGACGTTTTTGCGCGCAGACTTCAAGTGCAGGAACGGATGACCCACGAAATCGCCCGCACCATTCTCGATCTAATTAAGGCCGATGGCGTCGGGGTGGTCATCGAAGCGCAGCATCTCTGCATGATGATGCGCGGAGTGGAGAAACAAAATTCCTACGCGATCACTTCCGCGATGCTCGGCCGTTTTCGCGATGACGCGCGCACGCGCACGGAATTTTTGGAACTCATTCGCCATCGTGGCAGCGGCCTTTGATCATTCGCGTCTGGATTTTGGCGATGTCGTAGCCGCCGACGTGAGGAGGCGGATGGTCTAAAACGGGGTAGCATCTGCCCCCGGCGGGTGCGAAAAAAATCTCTTTCGGAACGCCGATCTCCCGATCGGCTCGTGCCTTGAGGACTGGTCCCTGCCGATCAGGAGATCGGCGCTCCGCGAAAAATTCTTCGCAACCGCCGGAGGCAGATGCTACCCCGATTCATTAGGTTCTCCGCCTCCTCACGTCGGCGGCTACGATGCGACTTTGATCATTCGCGATTTTTGGAATCAATGATGATCGTCACCGGGCCGTCGTTGGTCAGGCTCACTTTCACGTGGGCGCGGAACTCTCCGGTCTCAATTTGTTTTCCAAAATCCGCTGTCAACTTCGCCAGAAATTTCTCGTAAATCGGGATGGCGATCTCTGGCCGCGCGGAACGAGAGTAAGAAGGACGATTTCCTTTCTTCGTGCTGGCGAACAACGTGAATTGGCTGACGACCAGAATCTCGCCGCCAATTTCCTGCACGGAACAATTCATCACGCCCGACTCATCATCGAAAATTCTCAAGCGCACAATTTTCCCGCTCAACCATTCGATGTCTTCTACGCTGTCAGTTTCCTCGACAGCCAACAAAACGTGAAGCCCCGGGCCTATCGAACTTTTCGTGGCTCCCCCAATGGTGACGCTGGCTTTGGAAACTCGCTGGATAACCGCTCTCATTTTGCGAAGGTAAAAAGCTACTGGAAAAATCCCTGGATGCTGCGGCGTTCTTTTTTTGTCGGGCGTCCGCTTCCCTTGGGCCGAAAAATAAATGGCTGGAAATTTTTCTCTTTGGGCCTGGCGTATTCGGCGGGAGAGGTGAGGTCTTCGAGAAATTGGCTGACCAGTTTTGCGCCGACACGTTGGTCGAGCAGCGCGATGACTTTGATGCTCCGATTGAGATCACCAACGAGCGCGGTGATGACGTCGCCGGGTTTTACGCAACGCGAGGCTTTAGCCGGTTGTCCGTTGACATTCACTTGGCCCCTCGCACAAGCCTCACTCGCCATGCTCCGGGATTTGTAGAGCCGGACCGACCAGAGCCATTTATCAATTCGCACGGATTGGATCGCGGGTTCCATCGCGACAAAAAATTATACGACGGGTCTGGAGGATGGAGTTTCTGCCGCCGGAGTTGGTTCCTCAGTCGCGTTGCCCGAATCATTTGTGGGCGGAGCAATTGTTTTATCCCGGTGGCTTTCGGGCGATCTTCCCGGCGCACGTCCACGATTTTCCGGACGATCGCGCGGTTCGTCTCGTGACGATTGTCTATCTCGCTGCAACATCGACAAGGCCCTGCGCAATGACTCAATTTCTTTTTCATCGCCGATTTGCTGGCGTTGGGCGTCGTCGAGCGTTTCCAAAGCTTCTTCCAAATCCCGCAAAGTCTCTTTTAAAGTTTTGATAATTTCTTCGACCTTCGCCACCACATGCGCGATGGGCGAACCAATGGGTCGATGCGGTTGTGGATAACGCTCGGGTAAATTCCGGTCCGCGTCGCGAGGAGGCTGATCGAAAACGGGAAGAGCCGTCGTATGCTCGGCGGCAATCGCTGCGACGCCCGGCGGCAACTGAGTTGGCGGCGGGCGATTATCTGGCGGTCTGCGGGGGCCGCGACGCCGGCGAGGTGGCCGTCGATTGGGCCGAGGAGAAAGTGGTCCCGGTGGTGATCCTCCAGATTGTTCGTTCATGCTGCGCGGTCAACTTGCACTTCACCACGGCAAATGCAATCTCCGAAGCAATGATGCAAAGGGCGCATCTTGACACCACCACCAATCCAATCAGATGTAGTGGGGCAGGCTTCCAGCCTGTCTGAGCGGGCATCTTGCCCGCGAACCTGGGGCTGGAAGCCCCAATGGCAGACAGGATGTCTGCCCCACTACTTTGGTGGTAGTGTCGAGATGCGCCCATTAGCCTGAAGCGGCGATTTGACAAATTGACGGGTTGCTGGATTTCAGTTTATTTTTTCACCATGAGCACCGTTGTGGAAATCAAACAAGCGATTGACCAGCTTTCGCCAAAAGAACGCTGCGAGTTGGAAGCTCTGCTGCATCCCTACGAGGACGATGATTGGGATCGTCAGATGGCTGAGGACGCCAAGCCGGGCGGCAAGTTGTATCGTTTGATGGAAGCCTCCAAAAAAAATGCCGAGAGCGGCAAGCTGATGGATTTCCCATCGTGCGACACGAAATGAAGGCGAAAGCCGACCCTGAGTTTTGGCGGCGTTACAACAAATTACCGAAGCGCGTTCAAGAACTTGCGCGAAAAAATTATAGGCTCTGGGAGGCAAATCGTTTCTATCCTTCACTCCAGTTCAAAGAGATTGGGGCTAATCAATGGTCGGCGCGCGTGGGTGCGCATTATCGCGTGACAGGATATTTTCTAACCTCCGACATCTTTGTCTGGGATTGGATCGGGACCCACGAAGAATATAATAAGCTCTAGCTCTTCATGTCGCTTCTCGAAGTTAAAAATTTAAAAGTCCATTTCCCCGTCAAACACGGGCTCTTCAGTCGCGTCCATGCTCATGTCAAAGCGGTGGACGATGTGAGCTTCACGATTGAACCTGGCGAAACTCTTGGGCTGGTGGGCGAAAGTGGTTGCGGAAAAACCACGCTCGCTCGCGCCGTCGTGAAACTGGTCGAGCCAACTTCCGGGAGCACTTTCTTCGAGGGCAAAGACATCGCGAAAATGAGCGGCGCGGAGTTGCGTTCGATCCGGCGCGGATTGCAAATGATTTTTCAAGACCCGGTCGGCTCGCTCAATCCGCGCATGACGGTTGAAGAAATTATCGGCGAGGCATTGGACATTCACAAACTCGCGGCGAATTCTCTCGCGCGACGAAAACGTGTTCGCGAACTTCTGCAAGCAGTGGGTTTGAATGAGCAACATGCCGAGCGATATCCCCATGAATTCAGCGGCGGCCAGCGCCAACGAATCGGCATCGCGCGCGCGCTGGCAGTCGAGCCGAAGATAATTATTTGCGACGAACCGGTCAGCGCGCTCGACGTTTCTGTGCAAGCGCAAATCATAAATCTCCTCCAGGATTTGCAGGAGCAACACCGCCTGGCCTATCTTTTCATCGCGCACGATCTCGCGGTGGTGAAACACATCAGCCGCCGCGTGATGGTGATGTATCTGGGAAAAATTGTGGAGCTTGGTCCCTCCACCGCCGTCGTGGAAGAGCCAAAACATCCTTACACGCAAGCACTCATTTCCGCAGTGCCAGTGGTCGATCCCGATTCAAAACGGCAGCGCATTGTTTTGCCCGGCGATGTGCCCTCGCCGATAAATCCGCCGAGCGGTTGCCCATTTCATCCGCGCTGTCCCATCGCCCAGGATATTTGCCGCGTCGATCTTCCTCCGCTGCGCGAAATCACGCCGGGACATTGGGCGGCGTGTCACTTCGCAAAATAAGTTGAAACATTTTAGCGGCGGTCACAGACGCGCCGCTGCAATTCTTGGGCCGCCGGTTCTTTCGCGAAATAGTTTGAAGGTGCAGGATAAGACTTGCGCCGAAACGAACGAAAATTTTGAGTAACTTAATTTGCGAAAAACACGTCTCAACTCACATATGAAATTGCGCTCGAAAGCTTTTACGTTGATTGAACTCCTGGTGGTAATTGCCATCATCGCTATTCTTGCTGGAATGCTTTTGCCCGCGTTAAGCCGCGCGAAAGAAGCCGGTCGCAAAATTGTTTGCATAAATAATTTGAAGCAACTTGGCCTTTCGGAGCGCATGTATGCCGATGACAACGATGGGCGTTTCACACCGCGAGATACGACGAATCGCTGGACAACTTTACTTTTAGCGGGCTACCGCAATGTGAAAATTTTGCAGTGCCCAAGCGAACTGACGAACACGCCCGCCACGTTCGGAAACACTTTGCCGAGCAACAGCGTCCCCGCCGATTTCGCTTCGCGCACCTATATCATCAATGGGTGGAACGATCATTTCGGCGGCCCAGGATTGAACCCGGGTATCCGCGAAAATTCCATTCACGAACCATCCGAAACCATTGTCTTCGGAGAAAAGGAACAGAACTCCGGGCATTTTTACATGGACTACTACGCTTACGATGACGACAAACAATTGGATGAACAAAAACACAGTTCGGCCAATCGCCCTAATTCCGGCGGATCCGATTATGCCTTCGTCGATGGAAGTGTTCGCTTCATGAAGTGGGGAAAAACTTTTAATCCGCTCAACCTCTGGGCGACGGAACCCGGATGGCGAACGAACAGTTCGGCTCCTCCTGGCCCTTGATTTCTAGCGGATGCGGAAAGTGCTCTGGCCTTTCAAATCTCCAGCCTCCACCAACAAAACATATGGAACGTTCGGCTGCAGCGGTTCGGCTTTTGTCTTTTCAATTTCCGGTTTCATTCCCGCCACGGTCATTCCATAAAAAATCGCCTTAGTCGGAACAGAATTACTTTCCGAAATCAAATGCCAGATGGCGTGTGGATATTTGTTAGTCTTAAAATCGCTCTCCTCCACCACCTTCACCGAGGTCAATTGGTATTTGCCATTTAAAAAAAACGAAATCGAATTGGCCGCAGGAGGCGGTGGCGCATTGCCTCTTCCGCGGCGCGTAAACTGCGGACGGACCCTGGTGGTGATTTCAATTTTCGGCTCGCGAAAAAGATTGGTGAAATTGAAAACGTAAATTGTGCCCAACGCCAGGAGGACGAGGATCAGAGCAATATTTTTTTTTGACATAACCAACGCAGTTGACGCCGCGAGCCGGACCTTCGTTACAAATCACTTCACGCTTTTTGCGCGCGGCTGGAAATCTTTTTCGCCCTTGATCGTCGTCGTCTCCAAAAGAATTCGGTAACGCTTATTTGGCTCCAATGGCTCCGGCGCCACGCCTGCGATCTTCGGTTTCATTCCGGGAACGTTTTGGCCGTAGAGGAAATCGGTCACCGGCACCGCATTGCTGGCCGCAACCAAATGCCACAGAGCGTGCGGATATTTATTGGTCGCGGCATCGGCCAGAGAAATCACCTCCAACGAGGTCATTGGATATTCCCTTTCGAGATAAAAAGTAATCGGCTCGACGGTATTGGCCGCGCCGCGCTCCGCCAGGCTCCGATATTTTATTTGAATTTTTTTTTCCGCGAACCAGTCAGTGAACCGGTAGATGTAAACCGCGCCCAAAATGACTGCGGCAAAAATCAAAAATTTTGTTCGGTTTTTCATCAAGCCAAGCTAGAATGACCCCCTCGACTCAAAAAATATTCGATTTAATTTTTGATTGGAATGGAAATTCCTTTTCCGAGCGAGGCAATAAAGGACATATGAAAAAAATGACCGAACCATTTGCGGCAAGGGTTGAACCATCCTCTGCAAAATATGCATTCACTTTAATCGAACTCCTGGTGGTTATCGCCATCATCGCCATCCTGGCTGGAATGTTATTGCCCGGCTTGGCTCGCGCCAAAGAAACCGCGAAACGAATTTCCTGCGTCAACAATTTGCGACAGCTTGGACTGTCGTTGAATATTTACGCCAGCGACAATCGCGATGTTTATTGTCCTCGAACGATTGGTGAAGCCAACAACCCTCGCTGGCCGGGACGCCTCCGCGACACTTACCGTGATGTAAAAATCCTTCGCTGTCCAAGCGATGGCCCCAACACGCCGCCCACCGTGCGGGAGAGTGTCAATGCCGCCGATGCTTCGCCCCGCACTTATATTTTCAACGGTTGGAATGATTACCTCAAGGAAGCGATGGGCGCCAGCTTCACGATGGACGCAATCGTCGGGCGAGCGATGCCAGAAAATGCGGTCAAATATCCTTCCGAGACCATCGCCTTTGGGGAAAAGAAAAACGTGGATGAAAATAATTCCTTCCATTACTTCATGGATTTGGAAGAGGGCAAAGGCAACGATTACGATCAATTAAATCAAGCGCGCCACTCGGTGGGAACCGGTTCTGACTATAACTTCGTCGATCAGAGTGTTCGGTTCATCAAGACATGGAAGTCTGTCGGACCAAAAATAAATTTATGGGCCGTGACCGAGGCGGGGCGCACGAACTACGCTTTTTATTGAACCGCCCAGAAATTACTCGGCGGCCGGCAGTTGGTTGGCTTTTGGTGTCGCTTTATCAATGTTCGGTTTGACATCCGCGTCAACATTCCGGACAGCCCAATTAATTCCACCCGCTAGAACTTCCTGGAAAACGGGGTTTGTCCAAACGTCCTCACGATGTCCCATTGAAGTATAAAAAACGCGGCCCTTCCCATGCATCCTGGCCCACGTCGCTGGATACGGTGGGCGTTGGTAAACGTTCCCTTTCATTCCTGCCGTCTCTTGAATCAGCAACACGTGCAGATTCGTCGCGAAATCTTTTAACGAATACCATTCTTCCATCGGTGCAAAATCGGATTTGACCGCGCTCAGGCCGGGAAACTTTTTATCCGCGCAAATCATTTGCGACGTTTGCTGCGAGCCGTGCTTGATGAATTCCGCTCCAATCATCTTGATGTAAGGATCCGCGTACTCGCCGTCGTCTTTGTAGCGCGCCTCGCCATGTTCTTTGTTGCCGGGAGAATGAAAAGTGTCCGTCGCGCTGTGAGTGCCGATGAACCCCTTTCCTTTTTTTATGGCGTCGAGAAATGCCGCTTTGCCTTCCACGGACATCGGCGGATTTTTATCTTTGCCTTCCTCGGTCAAATCCCCCGTCGTGTAAAAAAAGAAGGCGTCATATTTCGCCAAATTTTCCGGCGTGAACAGTCGCCCATCCTTCGTGAAGGTGAACTCGATATTATTTTTCGCGCCGAGCTCTTTCAAAATATTTTCAGCAAAACTCGGAAGATCATTCGTCTTTTTGATCACCGAATGTTCGTAGCCGGAAGATTTCGAGAAAAACAAAATGCGTTTTGTTTTTGCGTCGGCAAAAGTTGTTGGAGCCGCCAACAAAACGGCGAGAGAACAAAGCGAAATAAATTTAAACGTGCGGAACTTCATAAAAGAACATTAGTAATTTCAAGTCATACTCCAAGCGAAAACCTTCCGCCGTAGCGCAGCTTTGCAAGCTGCTGTATCGCCGATTTGCAATCGGCAGGGCACCTCTATGGGCGAGATCCAGCGGGTTGCAAACCCGCGATACGGCAGGTTGAAAACCTGCGCTACGTTCCAGCAGTTTTGACTCGCATCCAATTCGCGCGAACGGTAATTGAAGTTTTTACCATGCGAAAAATAATTCTGTTACTTAGCGCGAGTCTCTTTACCTTGGCCCATTCCTCTCCGGGAGAAGAAACGGGAACCAAATGGGACGTGATGGACACCGGCCCGTTTTTTACCTGCGGATTCGCCGGAAAATTTCCTGCGCTCAAAGCCATCTCCATCAAGCTCGGTGAAACCAATGAAGCGTCGGTTTGTTTCGACACAGAACTGTTGCGCATGACAATGGGCTGGACGGGCGGATTTTTGAAATTGCCATCCGGTCGCGGCGGCTTGGAAGGAATCCCAGAGCCAATCGGCACGCCTGTCTTTTGGACGCCAAATCTTCCCGGCTGGGCGAAGGACGGAAGTTTCGCGGACCCGCGACCAATGCGTTGGGACAACAGCCATGAAAATTTCCAACAGAAACCAGCGGATGTTCCCTACGGTTCGTTGCCCAAAGATTGGGCGCATTACAAAGGACTCTACCTACACGGCGAGCAGGTCATTCTTTCCTACACCGTCGGCAAAAGTGACGTGCTGGAGATGCCCGACGTGGAAAATACCAATGGCCTAAAAATTTTCAGCCGCACCTTCCAAATCGAAAATTCCGAGGGACCGATGTCATTACTCGTTTGCGAAAACCCAAAAGCAAGTGCGCACCTGGAAAACGATTGTGTTGTGCTGACTTCAAATTCCGGCGCATCTAACGAAACATTTCTTTCCGCAGCATTTGTTGGCGCGCCAGCGGAAACGGCGTGGGACATCCGCGACAAAGATCGCGTTGTTCTTGTTTTGCCGAAATCGAAGAAAAATCTTTCGTTCAAAATTCTTATTTGCTCAGGCGCAAAACCAAATCTCACGAGATTTAAAACATTCCTGAGCGCCAAGCCGAAAATTGCGAATTTAAAATCGCTTTGCCAGGGCGGGCCAACGCGTTGGGGCGAACCGCTCGCGACCAAAGGCACGCTCGGCAAAGAAGACGGTCCATATCAGGTCGATACTCTGACTCTGCCCGAAAATAATCCGTGGAAATCGTGGATTCGTCCGAGCGGCTTCGATTTTTTTTCCGATGGCCGAGCCGCGCTTTGCTCCGTCAGCGGTGACGTTTGGATCGTCAGCGGCATCGACGAGAAATGGGACAAGCTCACCTGGAAACGTTTTGCCACCGGACTCTTCCAGCCGCTCGGTCTGAAAATCGTGAACGACAAAATTTACATTACTGGCCGCGATCAGATCACGCGCCTCCACGACTTGAACAGCGACGGCGAAGCGGATTTTTATGAAAATTTTAACAACGACGTTTTCATTACGTCGCGCTACCACGAGTTCGCGCTGAACCTGGAAACGGATTCAAAAGGAAATTTTTATTTTACAAAAGGCGGCGATCTTCATGAAGCGGTCACGCCACATCAAGGCACGTTGCTCAAAGTTTCAAAAGACGGTGGTAAAATGGAAGTCGTTGCCACTGGTCTGCGGGCGCCCAACGGTTTGAGTGTTGGACCGCACGACGAAATCACCATCGCCGACAACGAAGGCAATTGGGTTCCGGCCTCGCGCATCAATCTGGTGAAGCCTGGAAAATTTTTGGGCCACGTTTTCACTTCCCACACTGAAAAGCCTCCGACCGATTACGACAAACCGCTTCTCTGGATCCCGCACAACAACAACATCGATAATTCCAGCGGCGGCCAGGTCTGGGTGACGAGCGACAAATGGGGGCCGTTCAAAAACCACCTGCTCCACCTGTCCTACGGAACTTGTTCGCTCTTCGAAGTGATGTCGGAGGAAGTCGATGGCCAGCCGCAGGCGGGCGTGGTGCGTTTCCCATTGAAGTTTGAGTCGGGAATTATGCGGGGCCGATTCAGCAAGCGCGATGGGCAACTTTATTTGTGCGGACTTTCGGTGTGGCAATCGAATGCGGGAAAAGAAGGAGCGTTTCATCGTGTCCGCTACACCGGAAAAACGGTGAACATGCCGAGCGAACTTCACGTGAAACCAACCGGTCTTGAACTCACTTTTACCTCACCGCTGGACAGTGCCTCCGCCGCTGACCCGGAGAATTATGGAATCGAACAATGGGCTTACAAGTGGACCGCCAACTATGGTTCACCGGAATTCTCCATCAAAAACCCCGAGGAAAAAACTCACGACCCGGTGGAAATTAAATCGGTCAAACTTTCGGCGGATAAAAAAACAGTGACGTTGGAAATTCCCGATTTGAAACCCGTCATGCAGATGAAAATTAAATACAACGTTTCCGCCGCCGACGGCACGGCGCTCAAGCAGGAGATTTACAACACCATCCATCGAGTGCCCTCCGCCGCTCTGTCGAAACATTAACCGGGGTAGCATCTGCCTCCGGCGGGTGCGTGAACAACTCTGAGAAATCAAATTTATTTTCCCCGTTGTCCGCTGCAATCGCGCGGAATTTTCACGCGCTTAGAATCTCGTCACGCACAAAATGAAGGCGAATAATCTGAGGCGGTTCAGTTTCAAAATGGCAAGCGACTGCCTCTTTCACCATCGTGCGGAGTTCCTCCATCGTATCGCCCTGCGTGAAAATCGAGGGACCCAACGCCTTCGCATTAAAGCCGCCGTCAATTTCGTCCTCGCGAACTTCAAAAATGATTTCGGTGAGGTTGCTCCTGTTGTGAAATTACGTCGCAGTTCTTGACGGGAATCAAGCTTCAACGGAGGCCATGCGCCATGATTTGCCCTGGCTGTGCAGCGGCATGAGTTGATCGGCGCGAAGAGCAAACTGCGCGTAGGTTTGACCATCCTCATCGGAAAATTCCACCTCGTAAACGTCGTCGCCCAGCAGTTCAACAACGGTGCCGACTTCACCCTCGCGCAGCTTCCGCGCCTGGATGTTTTCAAGCAGCGCCACCGTGTCTAAAAGTTTAATCGCTTTAGCTTTCATTCATTTGAACTTTAAAACATAACAGGTCGTAAGTCGTGGAAAATTTTCATTATGGCGCACAATCCAGCCACTGCGAATTTTGTGGGTCCCCAATCCAGCGCTGAGTGTTGAATCCAAAGTGTATCGTTGCCCGTAGTCATCCGCTTCCCCAGCTTCACAATCATTTTCGGCGGCCGCCGTGAGCAAAGGATCGCGCAAAAATTTCGCATCGGTTGCCTCAATCCGAGAATGGCGGTAAAGACCCGGGCTTTGTTTCGGCCTTTCGGACTGAACGGGTCGAGGCAGTAGAAGTGAAGTTTGCGCATATCGACAAAGGCGCGATTTCCGTCAGGCAGTTTCATCTCGGCCAAATTACTTCCGACCCAACTGCGCCAGCAGCTTGTTATGAATGTCCCCGAAGCCGCCATTGCTAAAAACGCAAATGACATCTCCGCCCGACGCGCCTTTTTTCACATGCGCGACGATGGACTCCACGTCGGGCAAATATGCCGCCGGTTTGCCGCTCGCTTGCAAATCCTGCATCAGCTTCGCTGGGTCAAGGCGTTCTTCCGGTCGGAGCAATTCCAGTCGCGCGATTTGCGAAACGACAATGGCGTCGGCCTGGGCAAAGGCTTCGGCCAATTCTTTTTGAAAAATATTCCGGCGCGTCGTATTGGTGCGCGGCTCGAAGATCGCCCAGATTTTTTGAGTGGGATATTTGAAACGCAATGCGCGCAACGTCTCGCGAATGGCCGTCGGATGATGGCCGAAATCATCGAGCACAGTGACGCCGCCGGCGATACCGCGCACTTCCATGCGACGCTTGATTCCTTTGAACGCATCGAACGCCGACTGAATTTGTTTGTTGGAAAGTCCGCAATGTTTGGCCGCCGCGACAACCGCGAGGGCGTTCCGCACATTCAATTCGCCGAGGAGATTGAGATGAAATTTGAAGCTGGGGATTTCAAACTCAGTGGCCGTCGCGCCGAATTTTAAATTGAACGCGCGAAACGCATTTGCTTCGCCGAGACCAAATCGCTTGACCGGGCAATGGGTGACGTTGAGCAGCGGCGCGAGATTTTCATCGTCGCCATTCGCGAGCAACAAGCCGTTGCGCGGAATCAAATTGATGAAGCGTTTGAATTGAAGCTGGATCGCCGCCAGATTTTCAAAAATGTCAGCGTGATCGAATTCGACGTTGTTGATGATGGCAACTTCGGGAAGGTAATGAACGAACTTGCTGCGCTTGTCGAAAAACGCGGTGTCGTATTCGTCGCCTTCGATGATGAACCATTCGCTATCGGTGAAGCGCGCGCCTTGCTTGAGATTTTCCGGAATGCCGCCAATGAGAAAACTTGGGTTCAATCCGTTGTGCTCGAAAACCCACGTTAGCAGCGAAGTAGTCGTCGTTTTTCCATGAGTGCCGCTGACGACGAGCGAACGTTTCCCGCGAATAAAAAATTCCTTGAGTAATTCCGGCAACGAACAGTAGCGCAATTTTTTTTCCAGCACCGCTTCCGCTTCGGGATTGCCCCGGGAAATGGCGTTGCCGATGACGACGAGATCAGGTTTGTGCGTGAGATTTTTTTCGGCGTAAGTCGGCATGACTTCGATTTTTCGTTGCGCTAAAAAGGTGGAGATCGGCGGATAGGTATTCGGGTCTGAACCGGAAACGTGAAATCCTTTCTCGACTAACGCCGCAGCGGCGGAACCCATCGCTGTGCCGCAAATGCCGACGAAGTGAATGGATTTAATTTCCGAAGAAAACACGCGACCGAAGGTAGCCGTGCGAACGTGGCGAGACAAAGTTTTTCAAATCGTATCCGCGTAGCTTCAAAATCCGCCCACGATCAGCGCCGACCAGTGGATCTGGTCAGATTTCTTAAGAAACGTTTGCCTTCGGAATTTAAGGGCGGGAAAGCTTCGATACCTTCAGCGGAAGCGAGCGCCGCCGCCAGTGAATCGAACGAAAGAAACCGAGTGGCGCCAGCGAGTTTGGCGGAAGCAACAATGAGAGCGTCCAGAGAGCCGATCGACTCTTTACAAGAATAGCGGGTGAACAAGGATTCAGTTTCGCGCCGGAGCAAATGCCAATTCATGGGGTCAACGTAAAGTTTACCGTTGAAATCACTTTGTAATTCGGTCCATTCCTCCGGTTCCGATTCATTGGTTAAGCGGGAGAATATATTGCGCGCTTCCAGCAGAACGATATGTGACAACACCAACTTGCCACCGTGCAGTCTCATAAAACGCTCAACCGTTTTTCGGTTGGAGGCGTGCTTGGGTTTTCCCGGAAGGCTTGCGAAATAAACAACCGCCAGCCAGTTGGTATCTGCAAAATTCATCGCTCATCCCGGCGCGCCTTCAACACCGCGTCGTAATCGATGCTTCGCCGTTCCTTTTTGAAATGCGTGTTCCAGTCGGTCTCACGGGGCGCGAGCGCGTGGTCGATCAACCCGTTGATCCATTGGTTTAAATTGCCACGGGACGCCCGGACCACCTCGGACTTTGGTCGTTTGAGGCGAATGGTAATGACTGACATACCACCTTTGTACTACACCAGCCCCTGTTTTCGCAAATGGGATTACTCGTGAATTCGCGCGCGGCCGAGGAGAACATCCAGCGGAGATTAAGCGCCGAGCCACCGGCACAAAGAGTTTCAAATCGAGGCGCGGAAAACTAACTTTTCGCTTCTTGAAGCCGTGGAGTTTTGGCGGGTGACTTCCGTTTAGGCAAGCTGCTCTTCGGGGTGAATCCGCCGGGTTCCCACATGTCCACCGGCAACCACGTTTCTTTGCCGTCTTTGTGATGACAAACAACCATGCTGCCGGAATAGCCGAGAGAAAAAGAAGCTACCGGACTCCTGGATTCAAAGTCTTCATCAGCAATTTCTGAAAATTCAATACCGTTCACGTAATCACGAGCTTGAATAAAAAGTTTGCCACACGAAACGTCGAACCAGACTTTGTCCGCGACATCAATCTCAATGGAAAAATCCACTTTCATTTAACTTATCAATAAAGTTTTCAACGCCTTCTTTCAAATCTTTGTTCCAAATTCTTTCCAGGCCGCGAATCGGTCCATTGACTCGATCATAAACGCCCACTTTTTTCGTTCCTTTGACCACATGGATATGCCGTCCTTCATGGTCACCTCTGGTGAATTGAAAAATGTAGCCTTTGAATTTGTAACGCATCGCAAAAAAAGAATCATCTCTGAATTCGCGCGCTCCCGCCTTTGGCAAAAGCTTCTACTTGCTCCACCGTCGCCATCGTCGTGTCGCCGGGAAAAGTCGTGAGCAATGCGCCGTGCGCCCAGCCGAGATTCACGGCGTCTTGCGGCGAAACACCTTTCAGCAAGCCATAAAAAAATCCTGCGGCATAGCCGTCTCCGCCGCCGACGCGATCAATCACATCCAATTCGCAGGTCGGAGAAACAAAAGTTTTTCCATCGATCCACGCGACCGCGCCCCAACTGTGCCGGTTCGTCGAATGAACTTCGCGCAACGTGGTCGCCACGATTTTTATGTGCGGATGTTTTTTGGTGACGTTGCCCATCATGCTGAAGAAGGCGCTCGGATCGAGCTTGTCTTTTGCCGCGACTTCCGGGCCGGGAATTCCCAAGCCGAGTTGCAAATCTTCTTCGTTGCCGACGAGCACATCGACGTTCTTCACGATGCGATCCAAAATTGAAACGGCGCGATCATTTCCGCCGACGATGTTCCAAAGTTTCGCGCGATAATTTAAATCGAACGATGTCACCGCGCCCGCCGCTTTGGCCGCTTGCATCGCTTCTATAATTACTTCTGCCGTCGTCGGTGAAAGCGCCGCAAAAATTCCACCGCTATGAAACCACCTCACGCCAGGGTCAAAAATTTCTTTCCAATTAAAATCGCCCGGCTTCAACTGCGCGGCCGCTTCGTTGCAGCGATTGTAAAAAACCACCGGCGCGCGCACGCCCTGGCCGCGGTCACTGTAAACCGTCGCCATGTTTGGGCCATGCACGCCGTCGTGTTTGAAATTTTTGTAAAACGGTTTGACGCCCATGGCGCGAACCCGTTCTGCAATCAAATCGCCAATCGGATAATCCACCATCGCGCTGACGACGCCTGTTTTGAGTCGAAAACAATCGGACAAATTCGCCGCCACGTTGAACTCGCCTCCGCTGACATGAATGTCGCAATGCGACGCCTTGCGAAATGGGATGACGCCCGGATCCAGGCGATGAACGAGCGCGCCCAATGAAAGGAAATCCAGCGCGCCTTTTTGAGAAATGTTTAAGCCATAGTTCATTTTGTGAACCGATTTTGTAGTCGCAAAGTTCGCAGCGCAAATGGAAAAAAGAATAACCGTAGCCGCCGACGTGAGGAGGCGGATTTTCGTTGAGACACCACGAAGGGCGCATCTCAGTTTCTTGCAACTCTCATTAACACCCGGCTTCAGCCGGGTGAACAGAAACAGATTGCGCTCCTCAACCGCTTCAGCAGTTTCCCGCATGGGGCAAAACCGCTGAAGCGGTTGAATTCGCCTCTCGACCTCAAACACCCGGCTGAAGCCGGGTGCTAATGAGATTCGGAACGAACATTGCAAGAAACTGAGATGCGCCCGATCACGAATCCGCCTTCTCACGTCGGCGGCTACCTTCGGATTCATTTCCGATTCTATTTTTTTAGCGGGAAATAAAATTTGTGCTTTAGTGTGGGCAACCGCAAAAATGGCGCGGGCGCAAATATTTATGGCTGTCGAATTCAAGGATTACTACAAGACGTTGGGCGTAACGCGAACGGCGAGTGAAGATGATATCCGCAAAGCCTTTCGCAAATTAGCGCGGCTCTACCATCCGGATGTCGCGAAAAATAAAGCTCAAGCCGAAGAAAAATTTAAGGAGATCAACGAGGCTTACGAAGTTTTGAGCGACAAGGAGAAGCGCAAAAAATACGACACGCTCGGCGCGGATTGGAAAGGCGGATTCGCCCCGCCGCCCGGTGGACAAAGTTATCGCACGCACACGTGGCGCGCCGGCGCGCCGGGTCAGGGAACGGAAGATTTTGAATTTGGCGGAACGGGGTTCAGCGATTTTTTTGAACAATTTTTTGGCGGCGGCCGATCGGCGCGACGCGGTGGATTTGAACAGGAGTCGGCCGAACGTGGTCGCGATCTTGAAGCAGACATCATGGTGACGCTGGCCGAGGCGATGACCGGTTCAGTGCGCCCGATTTCTCTGCGCCGCACCGCGCGATGCGACCGTTGTCATGGAACCGGCCAGATGCAAAATCGCGTTTGTCCGGCGTGCGGCGGCTCCGGACAAATTCCGCGCACAGAAAAGTATCAGGTAAAAATTCCGGCGGGAGTGCGAGAAGGACAGAAGCTGCGCGTCGCGGGCCAAGGTGAAGCCGGAACCGGCAACGCGCCGCATGGCGATTTATTTTTGCGGGTAAAGTTTGCGGCGAACCCGGATTTCCGAGTGGAAGGAGCAAATATTTTTTACGATCTCGATCTCGCGCCATGGGAGGCCGCGCTCGGCACCAGTGCAAAAATTCCCACGTTGCAATCGCCGGTGAACATCAAAATTCCACCAGGCATGCAGAGCGGCCAGCGCCTGCGGGTGAAGGGTCGCGGCCTGCCGAACCGGGATGGAACGATCGGAGATTTGTTTGTTGTCGCGCGCATCGCCATTCCGAAAGAGATCAGCGAAAAAGAAAAAGAGCTTTGGGAAAAACTCGCGCGCGAATCCTCCTTCAATCCGAGAGAGTGATGAGATGACTCAGAGGAATCCTGGGCGCGTGTGGCTCCAGGACGGTGGCTCGAAACGGAGCGCGGCTGTGTCGTCCTCGACCAGCCGCAGCAACCTCGCCTGAAATGGCCGTCGGAATAAATTGGATTTATCCTGGCGACATCCTGCGGCTGGTCGAGGACGACACAGCCGCGCTCCGGAGTATCTTCTATTTCATCTCTAGTTCAGCAAACACCCCGCCAGATGCGCTCCCACTCAGGGCGTTCCTTAAGGACTTCCCCCCCCCCGCAGAAATTAAAGTTTGAAAGAGAAATTGTCGGCGATAGTTTTCTGCCATGCCGAACCCGCCCCGAAAAAAAAGAAAATCTCTCATTCTCCTGGGCATCGGTTTGGATTCCGACGGACACAAACGGATTACGACCGGCCCCAATTTTGCGCTGCTTGGCGGTTCGCAGGAAACGCACGAAGTCATGACGGAGAAGGCGCTGAAAATAATTGAGAAGCTCGCCGCCAAAGGCAAACGTCTGGAGCAGGTCGATGTCGAAGAGTTTGATGAAATCGCGGATTCGCTGGGGCTAAAACGAAATCAACCTTGAATTTTTTTGCGCGCTGTCCTCGTCATGAAAAAATCCGTGCCCGCCATTTTTGTCGTTTTTTTGGTCGGCTGTTCTTTCCTGAATCGAAGTTTTTCCGCTGAGCCAGCCGCATTGGACGAACCAAATTCTTCCGCCAATTATCGGAGCGAGACGCAGGATTTGTTGCGCTCCAATCTTCAACTGCAAGAACAATTGCGCAACGCTCTTCGCGCCATCGAACAGGGGCGGCAGGATGCGGAGGCCGCCGCGAAATACCATGCCGATCTTTTTACCGAGCGCCTCAATTCCGTGGAAAAAAATCTCACCGTGCAACGCGAACGGGATTTGCAATCCATTCTCTCCATGCGGCAATCCAATCAATTGGTGCTCGTCGCCGCCGTTCTGCTGGCGGGAATCGGGATGCTCGCGCTTTTTTTAACCGTTTATTTTCAAATCCGCGCCCTGAATCGTCTCGCCGCCACCGCGCCATTTTTCCCGATGAGCGCTCCACCGGACGCCGCGCGATTTTTGGGCGGCGGTGCGCTTGACGCTCCCGCCCGGCTCAATTCCACCGAGCAGGTGACGGCGCGATTCCTTTACGCTATCGAGCAATTGGAAAAAAAAATTCATCAACTCGACTCTGTCGCCGCCAATTCTCAGACACAAAAAGCCTTCGAGCCGAAATCGCATCGTGAGCTAAAAGATTTGGCCACACAAAAATTCAATCCAGAGAGTTCGTCGGAGTTCAATTCTTTGCTCGTGAAGGGACATTCTTTATTGAGCAGCGGTGATTCAGAAAAGGCTTTGGGTTATTTTGAAAGCGCCCTCGAAATTGATCCCGAGAACACCGAGGCGTTGATCAAAAAAGGCACCGCTCTCGAAGGGTTGCGCAAATTCGCCGAGGCTATAGAAACTTACGACCGCGCCCTCGCCGCCGATCCTTCGCTCACGGTGGCTTACCTCTACAAAGGCGGCGTGCTGAATCGGCTGCAACGTTTCACCGAGGCGATGGAATGTTACGAGCAAGCCTTGCGCACCCATCCAAAAAAAGCGGCGTGATCAGCGCGCACCGTTCCCCTGCGCTTTGGCCCACTCCAGATTTTGGCGCGCCTCGCGAATTTTGGCGCGGATCAATTCGCGGTTCTCTTCCTCGGCCAGCGCCAGATCGCGTTCCAGTTGGGCGATGCGGGTTTCGTAGGCGATCTGGCGCATTTGCCAACGAGTGTCGATTTGATCGAGTCGTCCTTCGAGTTCATTCAATTGATCCGCCCCGCTCGATTGCGTCTCCATCAAATCCGCGCGTTGGGAAATCAATCGGCGGACGAATTTATTCATCAACTGTCGCGCCAGATGCGGGAGTAATTTTGTTTCGAGAATTTCGTTTTCCAATCGCGGCAAAGCGACGACGTTTCGCGCGACAACCAAACTGGTGCGAGAGCGAGCGGCAAAACCCCGCAGCCAAATGATCAAAGCCAGTGCTCCGCAAAATCCAGCCGCGCTCCACAGCCAAATCTTTTTTGCCGAATTGATTTTCGCGCTCGTCGGCGGCGATTGGATTTTTATCGCGTCCAAAGCGGCCTTGATTTTTGCGTCAATCAATTCACCGGGACGAACGATCACCTGCCCCGGCTCGTAAGAACTTACGACCCAGATTGAGTTTTCTTTTTCCGCGCGAATTCGGCGCGTCAACTCTTCTTCAAAAAAGCAATTCACCGAAACGAAGTTGGTCAGGACTTTGGCGAAGGCGCGGTCGTTTTTGGGAAAACTGTTGAGCAACTCGTTTCGGGCTTTGGTCAACGCCACCAGATTTGTCCGGCGCAAAATTTTGCTCTGCTGCCGAAGTTGATCCAAGGGCATTTCCGGCCGGGCGGCGTTGTCACTCAAGATTCTGATTTGAAAAGTTTGCCCGATGGGCGGCCAGGCGTCGGCGCGAATAAATCTCCCGGCAGCTTGACGCAGGGTGGCTCCGAGTTGTTTTTGCAAATCGTCTTCGGTGTCGCCTTGCGCCCATTTTTTTGCCTCGGCGATGTTCACCGGGAAAAATTTATTTTCCTCTTTGAACGCAGTGAACAGGCGGCGAAAACGCGGTGTCTCGATCTGGTTTGTCGTCAGGGTGTGCGTCTTGAATTTTGCCTCGATCTCGCTCAAGAATTTTTCCCGCGCGAAAACAAATTCCGTGCTGAATTTCCCGACAGCTTCGTCCGAAATATTTTTTTGAAAACGAAACACCGCCGGGACTCTGGCCATTTCGGTTTGGCGGCGTTGTTGCGTTTCTGAAGTATCGACGACCGTAAATTTCTTTGGCGCGACAATTTCTTCTCTGGCGGTCTCACCAATCACGTAGGCCTTGGGCTGAACAGGAGGCTCAGAGTTTCGATACGCCAGGAAAGCCGCTACCGCCCCTGCCAACAAAAGAGTGGCTGCGAAAGTTGTTGAGCGGAAAATTCCGGATCTAATCCTCACAATGCGATTAACCTCACGAAGGTTTCGATTATTTTTTCCGACGCGACCAGATCCAGTTGGCCCACTTGACGAAGCGCTTTACGATTAACGGGACGAGCGAGGTCGCACAGCACGGTATATCGGACGCCCTGCCAATCTATAATGGTCCTCACATTCGTCACTGTTTCCGCCTCTTTAATCGGACAGACCAAAACGGTTGGCAACATGTCTAAAACAGGATGTTGAATTCCGACAAGGTTTGGCGTTAAGCCCGTCGCTCGCGAAGAATACAAGGGCAATTTCATTCTTCCGCAACGGGAAAAAGACGATTCGCTTCGAGGGTATTTTGGCAAACTTCTTCATCGTATTGCGCGCGAAGTTTTTTGACCCAACCCGAATCCGTTTGCAGCCGCCGGGTTTGTGCGAGCGTTTTGGAAGCGCGAAAATCTTTCAAAGATTTTTCAACCTCCTCAATGCGAGCGTTTAATTTTTGAACCTCTTCTTTCACGGACTTTCTTAGGTCATCCAAATCAGCCTGCTGTAAAGATGTCGGCATGAATAAAAAATAGAAGTTCAGACAAATTACGCAAGACGCAATCAGGGAGCGCGGCTAACGGGAACGATTCAGTTGAGGCAACAACGTCGAGGGATTGGAGCGCGGAATTTATTCCGCTTCAACTCGATAACGGCAACGGAACGCCGATCTCCTGATCGGCAGTGGAACGGTCCACATTTTCCGCGAGTCGATGAGGAGATCGGCGTTCCGTTATTTTGCAAGAAATTGAGATGCGCCCCTTCGCCATTACCCGCTCGAAAAAGATTGGATTGCCGCGCAAACTTTCCCCATAGTCGCGGGCACATGAAGTCAATGACCGGTTACGGGCGCGGCGAATGCGCTCTGCGCGGATTCAAAATCACAGTCGAACTCAGCGCGGTCAATCGCAAGCAAAGCGAAATCTCCATCAACCTGCCACGCGAACTTGAAGTGCTGGAGGCGCAGGTGCGCGACGAAATCAACAAGTGCATTTCGCGCGGGAGATTGAGTGTCCGCGTCTCAATGCACTCTGCCGAAAATAATTCCGATGGCAAATTTCGCGTCAACGTCGCTCTCGCCAAAAATTACGCGAAAGAATTTTCCAAGCTTTCCAAAGAGCTAAAACTTTCCGAGCCGCTGACTCTGGATTTGTTGATTCGTTCTCCGGGCGTTTTGCAGGCCGACGAAGACATCGGCGACGCGGAAGATTTTTGGCCGGCCGTGAACAAGGCGCTGCAAGGCGCGCTGGCGTCGCTTTTAAAAATGCGTTCCCGCGAAGGCGCGCATCTGGCGAAAGATTTGATCGCGCGCATGAACACGATCCGCAAAGCTTTTGCTCAAATTCAAACACACGCCCCGGAAGTGCAGAAACGCTATCGCGACCAATTGGTGCTTCGCGTGAAAAATGCCGGCCTCGAAATGCCTGCGCTCGATGACGAACGGCTGATCAAGGAAGTGGTTTATTTCGCCGATCGCTCGGACATCTCGGAGGAATTGACGCGACTGGAAAGTCATTTCCAACAGTTCGATGATTCGTTGAACTCAACTGAGCCGGTGGGCCGCACGCTCGATTTTTTGGCGCAAGAAATGAATCGCGAAGTGAACACGATTGGATCAAAAGCCAACAACTCGTTGATCTCGCGCGAAGTCGTCGTGCTCAAAGCCGAATTGGAAAGATTTCGCGAACAAGTCCAGAACGTGGAATGAAAAAGCAGGAGACAGAATTCCGCGTTCCGCGTTCCGCACTCCGAGTTTAAAAAAATGTCTGACAAAAATTTAAATCCATTGCTCATCGTCGTCTCCGCTCCCTCGGGCGGCGGCAAGACAACCCTGTGCAAACAATTGCTGGCGCATCATCCGAACATGACTCGCGCCGTCACTTGCACGACTCGCCCCGCGCGCGAAGGAGAAGTCGATGCAGTCGATTATTATTTTCTGGATGCGGGTAATTTTTTGAGGCGCGTTCAGGCTGGAAACTTTTTGGAGCACGCGACCGTTTATGGAAGCAGCTACGGAATCTTGAAATCGGAAGTGCTCGGCAAATTGCGTCAGGGCAAAGATGTTTTGCTCAACATCGACGTGCAAGGCGCGGCGACCGTTCGCGAAAAAGCGGGCGAAGACGAGGAACTCAAAAAGGCATTGGTCACCGTCTTCCTGACCACCTCGACTTTCGCTGAACTGGAAGCGCGGCTCAAACGTCGCGGCCAGGATTCGACGGCCAATATTCAGAAACGTTTGAGCGTGGCTCGACAGGAAATTGCGCAGTGGAAAAACTTTGATTACCTCCTGATCAGCACGACGATTGCGGAAGATTTGCGCCGGATGGAAGCGATTGTTGAGGCAGAAAAAATGCGGCAGTGTCGCGCTCAGCTTTTGGAATAATCGTCGTTTGATTGGATTGGAAGTTCATCTCTTTACGGAACGGGTCTCTAGTTTCAAGATAGGAATCGAAACCTTTGACCTGACCCAAACCAAGCGGTGGGTAGCATCTGCCTCCGGCGGGTGCGAGTTCTTCTCGAAAAAGATCATTTCGCACCCGCCGGAGGCCTTGCCATTACCCACAATTCCTCGGGCGTCCCCAATCCCAACAGGATTGAAGACACACGCAGAGATGTCGGTAATGACCAGGCCGGAGGCAGATGCTAGCCAGCCCTCGCGACGGCGCGCGGGTTTCGGGCATCGCCTACTCTTCGCGCCATTTACTTTCCAATTCTGCGCTGCTAAAACCTTTCGGTGCTCAATGCTTCCGCGATCTGGAACTCAATCAATTCTCCGCGACAACTTTTTTTAATTGCCGGGCCGTGTGTGATCGAGAGCGAAAAACTTTGCTTCCAAATTGCGGCGGCGATGCGGAAAACCTGCGCGAAACTTGGCGTCACTTTTATTTTCAAAGCCAGTTTCGACAAAGCCAATCGCTCCTCTGGCAAATCGTTTCGCGGACCGGGAATAAAATCCGGGTTGAGCGTGCTGCGAAAAATTCGCGCGGAGTTTGACCTGCCCATTCTGACCGATGTTCACACCGAAGAACATGTCGCGCTCGCCGCCGAGGTCGTGGACGTTTTGCAAATTCCCGCCTTCCTTTGCCGTCAGACTGATCTGATCAACGCGGCCGTTTGCACTGGAAAAATTGTGAACCTAAAAAAGGGGCAATTTCTTTCACCGCAGGAAATGGGTCAGGTCGCCAAAAAAGCGGTGGCGGCAGGCGGGAAGAAAATTTTGTTGACCGAACGCGGGACCACTTTTGGTTACAACAATCTCGTTGCGGACATGCGCTCCATTCCGATCATGCGCGGTTTTGGATTTCCCGTTGTTTTTGATGCAACCCATTCCGTGCAGTTGCCGGGTGCGGCGGGAGATCGTTCCGGTGGACAACGCGAGTTCGCCCCGGTGCTGGCGCGAGCAGCGATAGCCGCGGGCGCGAACGGAATTTTCATGGAGACGCATCCTGATCCTGATCGCGGCTTGAGCGATGGACCGAACATGATTCCATTGCAGCAAATGCCGAAAATTATTTCGAGCCTGCTCAAAGTCCACGCGGCCGTGGTAGGGATTTAAAGTCGGCATGAAAAAACTTAAAGCGCCAATTTCTCAAGTGGAGCGCGGACAGCCTTGTCCGCGCGCTTCAAAACGAACAAAAGCCCCACGCGTTTCACCATTTCGGGTTCGCGCGGACAAGGCTGTCCGCGCTCCGCTCCTTTGGCGTTCGATATCTGATATGTTTTTCTCGTTCGCCAAACCGGAACTATTCAGTGAAGAGAAACGCTCGACCTCACCCCGGCCCTCTCCTCCGAGGAGAGGGAGAACGTTCTTCAGCGCGGGAAAATGTGCACCGTTCAGTGAGTTATCGAGAGCGATGATTTCAGGTTCCCTCTCCTCGGGGGAGAGGGCTGGGGTGAGGGCGGGCAATCTTTTCCACTGCATGGTTACGGCTAAAAAGTTTGGCCTCCTCGCCATTTTATTTTCGACCGGAATCATTTTTCTGCGCGCCCAAACTCCTCAACGTGTCAGCGGAACAGGCTTTCAGGCCGTCTATCGCGAAGGCGAGAAACTGAAAGCGATTCTCTCTGGTAAAAGCGCCAAACAAGTCACCGGCTCACAAGTTTTCGTGACTGATTTCCGCATGAAAATTTTACGCAACAGCGACACCAACCAGGTCGAGCTGATTGCTGAAGCGCCGGAATGTTTGTTTGACCGCAACACCTCCGTCGCATCGTCGCCCGGCCCGATGAAGGCTTACACCGTGACGACCAATCTTTACATTCGGGGCCTGGGATTTTTCTGCCAGCAAAGCAACGCGCTCCTGGTCATTTCGAACAAAGTGGAAACCAGGATTAACAAAAGTTTGTTTAACACGAACTCAGCCGGAAATTCCTTTCCTGCGTCCGGCAAAACTTCCACCAATCAACTCCTGATTTTTTCCGATCATTTTCGGTTTCTCCTGGAATCGAACCTCGTCACCTACACGGGAAACGTTCGCGTGGACGATCCGCAAATGGAACTGACTTGCGATTCATTGAACATCGTTCTTACCACCAACAAAACCATTCAGCAGATCATCGCGGAAAATCGCGTCGTCATCGTTAACAAAAAAGATAACAGCCGCGCCACGGGTGATCACGCGACTTACACCTTGGAGAATAATCGGGAGATGGTCGAACTCACCGGCCATCCGTTTTGGTCGGACGGCGAGCGCGAAGGCCAAGCAGACAAATTTATTTTTGATCGCGCGAACAATTTATTTCGCGCCGAACAAAATGTCGTTTTCAAAGTTCCCCGTCACAAACTCATTCAACTGGATGCGCTGAATCTGAGCGCAGTTTCCACAACGACAAATGCGGCAGCGCAAAGCCGGGTCATCGTTTCCTCGGACGTGATGACTTTTAAAATGCCGACCAACGGGCCAATTCAGGAAATGCTTGCCGAAACCAATGTGGTGATCACGAGCGAGAGCGATCAGAGCCGCGCCACTGCCGAACGCGCCATCTACCGCGAAGCGACGGGGCTGATGGAGTTGACCGGAAATCCGAATTGGAAAATGAAAGAGAGCGCAATCACCGGCGAGGTTCTGGTCTTTGGCCGGACGAATCATTTTTTTGGGGCGCGAACGAATGTGTACTTGAAACTGCCCGCGGCGATGTTCGGCAAAACTTTTGCAGCCGGTAGTTCCACAAATTCAAGGGCGGCGCAAATCGTCGAAATTTGGTCAGATGATTTTTCCTATCGCACGAATCTTGCGACGTTCCGGGAACATGTCCGCGCGAAAACGGTGGACACGAATCTTTCACAAACGCTTTTGCGCTGCCATTTTTTGGCAGTCTCATTCGGCGCGAGCAACCAGGTGGAAGTTGTTGTCGCGAAGCAAAATGTTTTTCTCCAACAGATTGTCGGCGCGGCTGCTCTTTCAAAAATTCTGGAGAGAACCATCACTGGCCAATCGGTCCAACTCAACCGATCTCCCAGCACGGGTTTGTTCGAAAGCATTCATGCCCGAACCAAAGTGGTGGGCGAACAGACGGAACGCACTGGCACAGACAATCGTAGCCGCCGACGTGAGGAGGCGGACTCCCGACATGGGCGCGCCAATCCGCCTCCTCACGTCGGCGGCTACGGAGAAGGCCAGTTGAGTCCGAGCATAACGGTCAAACGCATTTCCGCGGAACGAGTCGATATAAAATTTTTGCCGACGACCAATCAGATTGAAAGCATCGTGGCCGAGCAAAATGTTTTGCTGGAAAAAATTGAGCAGATCGGTTCCGGCAGAAAGCAGATTCGCGCCAATGGAGAACGGGCCGTTTATGATTCAGCCGGGGACCTCGCGGAATTAACCGGCCAACCTTCAGCGGCCACGGACACGCTTTTGATTAGCGATGCCACGACTTTGCGTTGGGATTTGAAAACGGGAAAAATGAGCGCGCGTCCCTACAAAGTGACTCCGCTCAACTCGGCGAACGCAATCAGGCCGGAATGGCAAAAGCCGTAGCGCAGCTTTGTAAGCTGCTGTATCGCCGATTTGCAATCGGTATGCGCTGAAGGGAGATGGCCAGCAGGTTGCAAACCTGCGATACAGCAGGTTAAAAACCTGCGCTACGGCTCTGGCGCAAAATCCGGAACGAAAGCACTCTTGAAACCATGAGTTTGTTGACCACTGAAAAATTGGTAAAAGCCTATGGACATCGTCGAGTGGTTGATGGCGTTTCGATCAATGTCGCCGCAGGAGAAATCGTCGGGCTGCTCGGACCCAATGGCGCGGGAAAAACGACGACGTTCAACATGGTCGTCGGAATTGTGAAGCCGGACGAAGGCGCGGTGAAGTTTGAAGGAAAAGAAATCACGACGTTGCCGATGCACAAACGCGCGCGTCTTGGCATTGGTTATCTTACGCAGGAGCCGTCGGTGTTTCGCAAGCTGACGGTTGAGCAAAATATTCTCGCCATTTTGGAGACGTGCAAAATAGACGGAGCGGAGCGAAAAGCGCGGCTGAAATATTTGCTCGATGAATTGGATCTCGCGCCGCTCGCCAAAAACAAAGCCTACACCTTGAGCGGCGGCGAAAAGCGCCGATTGGAAATCACGCGCGCGCTGGTGACGAGTCCGAAATTGCTTTTGCTCGATGAGCCTTTTGCCGGAATCGATCCGATCGCCGTGTACGAAGTGCAAAAAATTGTGCGCCGTCTGCGCGATCGCAGTTTGGGAATTTTAATCACTGATCACAGCGTGCGCGAAATGTTGAAGCTGATTGACCGCGGCTACATCATCGTGAAAGGCGAAGTCCTGCGCGAAGGGTCGGCGGAATTTTTGGCAAAGGATCCGAAGGCGCGGGAGATTTACCTGGGGCCGGATTTTAATATGTGAAGTGAAGCGCGAAGCGTGAGACGTGAAACGTGAAGCGTGAAATAGGAATTCACGTTTCACGTTTCACGCTTTATCCTTCACTCATGAAACAAGACGACATCACAGTCGAGCGATTCTACAGCGAGCAATCCGGCGCATTGCAAATGCAACTCGTTGCCGGCGCCAACGGATTGAAGCGAGTGATTCGCGAGCCGACGGTGAATCGGCCGGGCCTCGCGCTGGCCGGTTTCACTCGCTACTTCGCCAACAAACGCATTCAAGTCATCGGCAATGCGGAATTCACTTTTTTGAAATCGCTCTCGACCGAAGAACGCAAAGAACGTTATCAAACTTTATTTTCCCACAAAATTCCCTGCGTTGTTTTTTCGCGCAATTTGCAGCCGGATAAACTTTTGTTGCAAGCTGCGGAGACCGCGGACGTGCCGGTGTTCAAGTGTCCGCTGATCACGATGAAGTTTATCAACCTCGCCACGCTCGCGCTGGAAATGTTGTTCGCCCCGCGCGGCTCAGACATTGGCAGCATGGTCGATATTCTCGGCATCGGCGTGATTATTCGCGGAGAGAGCGGCATTGGAAAAAGTGAAACTGTTCTGGCGCTGATCGATCGCGGTTACAGTTTGGTTTCCGACGACATCACGCGCGTCACGGTGATCGATGGACGCGAAGTGGTCGGCACCAGCGCGGACCTCACGCGCAATCACATGGAGGTGCGCGGCATCGGCATCATCAATGTCGCGGCCATGTTTGGCGTCAAAAGTATTCGCCAGGAAAAGCGGGTCGATCTGGTCGTGACTCTCAAATCATGGGACCAAGTCGATGATGTCGATCGGCTCGGGATGGACGAGCAATTCGTGAAGATTTTGGGCATCGATATTTCGCACATCACAATTCCGGTGCGACCGGGACGAGATTTGGCGCGGCTTATCGAGGTCGCGGCGTTTCAAACGAAGCTCAAATCATCCGGCCACAATCCGGCGCAGGAATTGAACGACCGGCTTCTGGCGCAAATGTCGGGCAATCTGCGCTTGTAAAACTTTCTGCAAAAAATATTGTTTGGCTGAATCACTTTGATGAGCGCGAAGAAATTAACCCCAGGCCATGAACGAGAACTTGTCGTCACCAACAAGCTGGGGATTCACGCGCGTCCCGCCGCCATGTTCGTCAAAACGGCCAACCGATTCGATTGCGAAATCTTTGTGGAGAAAGATGGCGAGAAAGTAAATGGCAAAAGCATCATGGGTTTGATGATGCTCGCCGCCGGGCCTGGGAGCAAAATTACCGTCTCCGTCCAAGGCAAGGATGGCAGTGCTGCTCTGGAAGAACTCGAATCATTGCTGAGGCGGAAGTTTGACGAAGAGTAATTTTTCTTAACCGCCGTAGCCGCAGTACCAGGCGGCCCGGACATTTATTTCGGCCCAGCCAATATTTTTCCAAATCTCTGACCCGTTCCAATCGTTCTTCCACTGTGCTGGGTTTGAGCAAATAAGAATTAGCGCCGAATTCGTAGGCGGTTTCGATGTCGGATTCCGCGCCAGAAGAAGTCAAGACGACGACAATATTTTTTCGCGGCTGGCTGTGCATTTGCCGGAGCACTTCCAGCCCGTGAACGTACGGGCCCGCACCTCACCAAATGCAAACACTCTGAGAAAGATCTGAGGCAGCGCATCTCCGCTTTTGAACCTTGAAGTTTCATTCACGCTCCGTAATTTTTTCGCATGTCAGATTTCGATGTGAAGTACGTCGCCCACCTCGCGCGCGTGGCCTTGTCCCCGGACGAGGAAGAAAAGCTCGGAGTTCAACTTAAGAACATCCTCAGCTACATCGAAAAATTGAAAGAATTGGACGTGAGCAATGTCGAGCCAACCGCCCACGCTGTGCCACTGATCAATGTTTTTCGCGCGGACGAAATTCGCCCATCGCTTTCCAACGAAGAGGCGTTGCGCAACGCGCCCTCGAAGGCGAACGGGCTTTTTCTCGTGCCAAAAATTGTGGAATGAAACCACGCCTTGAAAATGGTTTGGCGCAGGAGATGGCGGGGTCCTCCAAATCTGGAGCGCGGTCGGTCGTGCCGCTGATGGACATCCGGGCTTATTGCGATGGGCTGGTGCGTGAGTTTCGTCCCAGCAAGATCATTTTATTCGGTTCTCATGCTTACGGAACGCCGACGCCAGAGTCGGACGTGGATTTGCTCGTCGTCTTGGGATTTCGTGGCAATGAAGTAAACAAAGCGCGAGAAATCCGTGCGCGCTTTGACGCACCTTTTGCATTGGATTTACTGGTGCGCAAGCCGGGATTTATTGCCAGGCGTTTGCAAGAGCGGGACATGTTTATTGAACTGGTGATGAATCGCGGGGTCGTTCTTTATGAAGGCTAGCACCCGCGATTGGATCACGAAAGCGGAAGAAGATTTCCAAGCGGCGGTCGCGTTGTCGCGCTTGAAGAAAAAGCCATTATTCGCGCCCGTATGCTTTCATGCGCAGCAATGCGTGGAAAAATATTTGAAGGCGCGGTTGAACGAAGCCTCAATCCAGTTTTACAAGAGCCACGATCTGGAGCAATTGCTTAACCAGTCCGTTGCCGTCGAACCATTATGGGTTGCTTTTCACGCCGCTCTGAAAGACTTGACGAATTCCGCAATACAGCCGCGTTACCCAGGAAGTATTTTCACGAAGGGGGAAGCCGAACGCGCGCTGAAAACCTGTCGCGCCTTTCGCAACGAGGCGCGCACTGCTTTTGGAATTCCTACGAAATAACTTCATGCTCAACCAACTCACTATTTCCGAACTCGCAGAAAAATTATCCAAGCGCGAAGTCTCCGCGCGCGAAGCGATGCAATCGTGCCTCGACCAAATCCAGCGCGTGGAGGGGAAAGTTCACGCTTTTATTTCTTACGATGCGACGGATGCTCTCGCCCAGGCTGACGCCGCAGATAAAGAAATTTTCAGCGGCGCAACGCAATTACAAAGACCGCTGCTCGGAATTCCTATCGCCGTCAAAGACGTGCTCGCCGTGAAAAATCAGCCGCTGAATTGCGGCTCAGGAATTCTCGGCCAATTCATTTCGCCGTATGACGCGACGGCCATTGAAAAATTAAAATCCGCTGGAGCAATTATTTTTGGCCGATTGAACATGGATGAATTTGCCATGGGCAGTTCGACGGAAAATTCCGCGTTCGGCGTCACGAAAAATCCGTGGGACACGACGCGAATTCCCGGCGGTTCATCCGGCGGTTCGGCGGCAGCCGTCGCAGCGGACGAATGTCTCGCATCACTCGGCACCGACACCGGCGGCTCGATTCGCCAACCCGCCGCGCTCTGTGGCTGCATCGGACTCAAGCCAACTTACGGACGCATTTCGCGATACGGTCTCGTCGCATTTGCATCGTCGCTCGATCAAATTGGTCCGCTGACAAAAGACGTGCGCGATGCGGCGATATTGCTCGAGGTAATGAGCGGAGTTGACCATCGGGATTCCACGAGTGTTCCTCAACCAGTTGCAAATTATTCAGCGGCGTTGAATGGCGAGATCAAAGGACTGCGGCTGGGTTTGCCAAAGGAATACATGATCGGCGGGATGAATCCTGAAGTGAGCGCTGCGGTCCACACAGCCGTCAAGCAACTCGAAAATCTGGGCGCGGAAATCGTGGAAATTTCTTTGCCGCACACTGATTACGCCGTCGCAACTTATTATATCGTCGCCACCGCCGAGGCCAGCGCCAACCTCGCGCGCTTCGATGGCATCCGCTACGGCGCGCGGGTCGAAGGCACGAGCCCCGACGAACTTTACAGCCGCACTCGTGGCGCAGGATTCGGCGCGGAAGTCAAACGCCGCATCATCCTCGGCACTTACGTTTTGAGCAGCGGTTATTACGACGCATTTTATTTGCGCGCCCAAAAAGTCCGCACGCTCATCCGCCAGGATTTCCTGAAAGCGTTTGAAAAAGTGGACGCCATCGTCACGCCAACGACTCCGACGCCTGCTTTCAAAATCGGCGAAAAATCCGACGACCCGTTGCAAATGTATCTGTCCGATATTTTCACGATCTCCTGCAATCTCGCCGGCATTCCGGGGATCAGTATTCCCTGCGGCTTCACGACAAACCCAAAACTGCCCATCGGTTTGCAACTCCTCGGAAAACCTTTTGGCGAAGAAACGATTTTAAAAATCGCTCATGCCTACGAGCAATCCACGAATTGGCACGAAGAGAAAGCGGCATTATGAAATTTCCTGTTGCCGCGCGTTTTGTCGAAAGAGCAAATAGCGCCAGGGTCAATGGGGAAATTCATCGAGCAACGTGGCTCGACATCGCCGCACAATCGCAGTGGGATTACGAAGAGAACGCTCTCGACCGCGAGTGGGATTGGGCTGGAATTTTTGCGATCACTCAACGCAGTCGGTCGTCGATTGAGTGTTACGCAGCAGTCGTAGGAGAAGAACTGCATGGCTTGATGGCGATAGAGGCGAAAGGGAGAAAAATTGGACGTTCGGAAGCCCTCGTCCTAGAGTATCTGGCGACGAATCCAAGAAATCGAACGGGCGGTCTGAAATATGTCGGCGTGACGTTGCTCGCTGTGGCCGTGGCACGCAGTAAAGAATTGGGAATGGCAGGACGAATATGGCTGGAGTCGTTGGCGGATGCAAAGACGCTGATGTTTTATCGGGGAATCGGCATGACCGAACAGACCGCGAAATCGGATGAGAATTACGACGTATTCACATTCGATGTTGATTCGGCAGAAGAATTTTTTAAATTAGCTCAAGCTCAAAGTTGGATCACCTTATGAAACCTAAAATCAATTTGGCCGAGGCGGCTGAGGCAGAGTCATTCGGGGCGCTGGCGATTGGACGGCGGCGATTTCGCCACAAACAGGGAGCAGCCACCTCCACTCTTATCCATTACCTGCTGGAAATGGTGCGCGAGGCGGGCGCGGAAAAACGATGGGTGCGCGCCGGTCGGTTGTCGTTGCGCTTGCACTCGGAGGGACGCAAAAAAGTTTTGTCCGTTCGCGAATGAGTTGAGTTGCGCTGGGGTTTCACGACAAATCCCGAACTACCACCGGCCACCAACTCCTTGGCAAACCTTTCGGCGAGGAAACCATTTTGAAAATCGCGCACGCCTACGAACAAAACCACCTCTGGCCTAAGAATAAACCAGCCTTCTCGCAATAATCTCCGTTGCCGCAATGGCCACTTTCAATTAAATGAAGCGCATAAAATATACCGACGATTACAAAGCCAAGCTCCGTATCTGGGCGGAAAATCAGATGGTCGCGCCGCTTGCTGAATCGCCGACGCTGCCTTCTTTTTCATCGCAAAAATTCCGTTCCCACATTGAAATGAATCGTTGGAAACAATCATTGCTTCGTCGGTCAGCGCAGTTGGCATCGCGCGATGAATGAACTCAATTCCCGAACGCTCAACACGCCTCACCTTCAGGCGGAAATAATTTCCTTAATCACTTCCCCGTGAACATCGGTCAACCGCCGGTCAATTCCGTTGTGACGAAAGGTCAATTTCTCATGGTCGATGCCGAGTTGCCGAAGAATCGTCGCGTGTAGATCGTAGCAATAAGTCGGATCTTTCGCGGCCTTGTAAGACCACTCATCGCTTTCGCCAAATGAAGTTCCACCTTTGAATCCGCCGCCCGCAACCCAACTCGTGAACGCAAATGGATTGTGGTCGCGACCTTTGCTCCCTTGACTGCACGGCATTCGGCCAAACTCCGTTGTCCAAATAACAATCGTGTCGTCTAGCATTCCGCGCGCTTTCAAATCTTTGAGCAGCGCGGCCGCCGGTTTGTCCATGCTGCGCGCCATGTCGAGATGATCTTTGGCAAGGTCTTCGTGACTGTCCCAGTTGCGTCGGGGAAATCCGTTGTCCGCCCCGCTCCACACCTGCACAAAACGAACGCCGCGCTCCAGCAACCGGCGCGCAACCAGACAACGTTGCCCAAAATCTTCCGTGATTTTTTCGTCGAGGCCATAAAGTTTTTTTGTCGCATCGCTCTCACTTGAAACATCCAAAACTTCCGGCGCGCTCAGTTGCAACTTCGCGGCCAGTTCGTACGACGCGATTCGGGCATCGAGCCGCGAATCTCCCGCGCGCGTGGCGAGATGTATTTCATTTAATTCTTTGAGCAACGTTTGTGTTTCGCGTTCGCTTTCGGGCGTGATGAAGTTCGCCGATTTTGGAGGAAACAAATCATAAATTGGATTTGGTTTCCCCATGCGAATCATCGTGCCTTGATGCGCGGCGGGAAGAAAACCAGCCGACCAGTTTGACTGCCCGTTTGGCGCAAGGCCCCGCGGATCGGGCAGCACCACGAACGTTGGCAAATTTTCCGTGAGACTTCCCAGCCCATAAGAGATCCAGCCGCCCATACTTGGAAATCCGGGAAAAACAAAACCGGTGTTTTGCATGAACGTGGCCGGGCCGTGCACGTTTGACTTCGAGATCATCGAATGAATGAACGTGATGTCGTCGGCGCACGAGCCGATGTGCGGCACCAAATCGGAAATCCATTTGCCGCATTGACCGTATTGTTTCCAGTCCCACGGACTTTTCATTACCGCGCCCGGATCGCTTTGAAACAATTCCACTTTTCCGCCCGGATCAAATTTTTGCCCAGCGCGTTTGATAAGTTCTGGTTTGTAATCAAACGTGTCGCATTGGCTGGCCGCGCCCGACATGAAAAGTTGCACGACGCGTTTGGCTTTCGCTGGAAAATGCAAGCCGCCATTGAATTCCTGTTTCGGTTTTGCCACTTCGGCGAGCAATCCGTTTTCGCCGAGCAAATGAACCATTGCAATCCCGCCGAGTCCGCCGCCGAAGCGCCAGAGAAATTCGCGCCGGTCAATGAGCCGGGAATCTCCCGCGCCGAGTTGAACGGGCTGTTGTTGCGAGGAACAAATGTGGGCATTGGTTTTCATCAATCAACAAACATGAATTCAGACAGGTTGAAAAGGAGGCGACAAAAATTTTCCATGCCGTTTTTTTCCGCGAACGGAATCAGTTTTTTCATTTCGTCGGCGGTCGGCGCACGATTCAAGGAGAGTTGAAAAGCTTGGGCAACCTGAATTTTTAAATCGCCAGATTTTGAAACGCGGCTCGCCAGATTCGCGCATTGCTTCAACACGAACGGATTATTCAAAACGGCCAGCGCCTGCAACGAAGTCATGGTGACATTTCGTTTCGGCGCGAGAATGGAAGCGTCCGGGCAATCCAGCGATTCCATCAACGGATCAGGCGCGCTCCGCACCGTGAAACTGTAAATACTCCGGCGGCACGCAGCGGCGCTGTTTCCGTCGAACTGCGTGTAATCATAGACCGGCGAATGATCGTCTTTGAAACCGAATTGCTGAATAGATGGCCCGCCCATTGCCAGATCCAGTTTCCCACTAATCAGCAACATTGAATCGCGAATCGATTCGGCATCGAGTCGTTCGCAATTCATCCGCCAAAGAAAACGATTGTCGGCGTCCAACTTCGCGAGATCAGGATTGATTGATGAACTTTGACGATACGTCGCACTGGTGACGATGAGGCGATGAAGTGTTTTCAACGACTCGCCATTTTCCAAAAACCAAAATGCGAGCCAGTCGAGTAATTCGGGATGCGTCGGCAACGCGCCCATGTGACCGAAATCATTCGCCGTCTCGACGATGCCGCGCTCGAAATGATATTGCCAAACGCGATTCACAATCGACCGACGCGTCAGCATGTTTTTCGGATCAGTTATCCATTTGGCCAGAGCGGCGCGGCGAGCGCCTTCGTTATTCGTATCTGAGATTTCAAATTCAGGATTGGGTCCAGCAACGGAAGCGACTCCGGCAGCACGCATCAAATCACGAGGTTGTGTCACATCGCCGCGCGCGAGCAGATGCACTGGCCGTGGGACTTTTGCAGGAATGAAATTTCCGTTCGGCGGAAAATCGCTCGTGGCGGCAAACACTTTTTGCTGAGGCGGCAAACCGCTGATCTCGCGAGCCAACTCGCCGAGACGATTCGTGACGCTCTGAAAATCTTTTTTGATCAAAGGAGGAACCAACGAGTCCACCAATTTGGAACGCTGTTCCTGGACTGCTTGAATTTGGTTTTCTAAATCGTCGTGGCTTTTTTGCTCAGTGACAGAAACAACAGGCTTCAGCTTGGTTCGGCTGCTGAAACCATCCACCAGAAATTTTTTGGACCACAAACCGCCTTCAATCGAATCGAGCGCTGAAACTTCAGCGTGTTCGGTGACGTTTGTGCCGTTTGAAAAAACCTGTAGTTCCGCCAGCGCAAAAACATAATCATCGGTGCGTTTCCATAATTTTGTCGCGGTCACGCGAACAAAGCGCGTCGCTTGTTTGTTCACCAGAATCGTGAAGGCATCGTCGCCCGGATTTTTAAAATCGAAGCCGCTAAAGTCCGCGAGAATCTCTCCTTTCTTGAACTCTGATTCGTCGGACATTTCGACACGGAAGCGCAGTGGGAAACCAAAGCCCGGCGTATTCGGAAAATCCACCGGCCTCGCCGGCACGAGACGAATTTGATCGATTTGCTTTTCTGCGCCCAAATCCACCTGAACCCATTTCGTGACGTGGGGGGTTTTCGCAATTCCGCTGTGATAACCGTTGCTCGGACTTTTCTCGGCTGTGTCCGAGACACCCGATTGCGATTTCAAGTTCGCCAATTGCGAATTGAGTTTCTCAAGTGCGGGACTCGAAACCCTGGCGATCTGGTTCGTCAAAACAGCGAGTTGATTCTCCAAAAGTTTTTTCTCCTGACTAAAATCCCGGCGCTTAACTTGAACCGATTTGTCTGAATCAAAATTTCTATCTGCGCGATCCACTCCGGCAAAGACCGATTGCAAACTGTAATAATCTTTCTGCGTGATCGGATCGAATTTGTGATTGTGACAACGCGCACAGTGGACCGTTAGACTTTGAAAAGTTGAAATCGTCGTCATCACCATATCGTCGCGATCGTTGTAGCGCGCGATCAGTCCGTCGGTTTTTTCAATCGGCAACTCGACATGCCCGACAAAGTCCCACGGACCAGCGGCAATAAAACCGAGCGCCACGATTCCGTCCGGGCTGTCAGGATGAAGCACGTCGCCGGCAAGTTGTTCCTCGACAAATTTTGAATACGGCTTGTCGCTGTTCAGTGAACGAATGACGTAATCGCGATACGGCCAGGCATTGAGACGCGGCTTGTCTTTATCATAGCCGTGCGTCTCGCCGAAATGAACCACGTCGAGCCAATGTCGCGCCCAACGTTCGCCGTAGCGCGGCGACGCCAGCAAACGATCCACGAGTTTTTCGTAAGCCTTGGGACTTTTGTCGCTGACAAATTTTTCCACTTCTTCGGGCGACGGCGGCAAACCGGTGAGATCAAAACTCAAGCGGCGAATCAACGTGCGCCGATCCGCTTCCGGCGACGGCCCTAATTTTTGTTCCTGCAACTTCGCCAAAATAAAAAGATCGATTTCATTTCGCGCCCAATTTTTTTGGAGCGCGGCTGTGTCGTCTTTGCCCAGCCGCAGCGGCTTCGCATTGAAAGGTCGCTGGGATAAATCTGTTGCGTCTTCTTTCTTCGATGCGCTGCGGCTGGTCGAGCCCGACACAGCCGCGCCCCGGGGCAAGTCAGGACGCGATGCTGGTTTGAAACTCCACCAATCGGATTTGTCTTTGGTTGTCGGTAGCGCGACTTGCTCCGGCCAATTTGCGCCCTGATCAATCCACGCCCGTAGCAAACCAATTTGTTCCGCCGTCAATCGTTCGCCTTTTTTAGGCATGACGAGATTTTTTTCCAAGCCAGCGACGAGATGAATCATTCGGCTTTCGCTGCTTTTTCCGGGAATGATAACTTTGCCGGAAGCGCCGCCTTTGAACGCGGAGGATTTCGTGTCCCAGCGCAATTCGCTCTCCTGTTTCAACTCGCCGTGGCACGAATAACACCGCTCGGAAAGAATCGGTTGAATGTCCCGAACAAAATCAATTTGCCGAGGCGAAGGCGGCGGAAGTTTGGACAAATCGAGTTGCTCTGCAACGCCACTCATGGCGACGAAACACAGGAGAATTAAATTTCGAAGAATCACCACGAGTGATTTGATTGCTCTGAGGTTAACTGAACATCTCTAAGCTTTGGTTGATTTCATTTGCCCAGCGATGGTTTCCAAATCCACCAACTCAGCACGGTCGCCGGCGTTTTTCACAAGGTCGCAAATCAAATCAATTGCTTTGAACTCCGGGTCTTTGGCGCAAAGCACGGCAGGGTGCGAAAGAAAATCATAAACGGCGCGATTCTCAATCGCCCACTCGACATTTTCGGCGACAAAAATTCCGCCGGCTGCCAACGCAGACGTTTTCAAAAATTCGCGACGTGGTAAATCGGGTAGCATCTGCCTCCGGCGGGTGCGAAGAGATGAGTTTTCCAAAACCGCTTTCATAAAATTATTCCAAGATTTATTTCCGAGTTAGGGTTTCAATATCCGCTCAAGCGCCAGAGGACTGGCGCACACCAAGACGCTTCGCGCCATTCCAAGTCGATTATCCAACGCGCGAGCGTCTTGGAGTGCGGTAGTCCTCTACCGCTTTTCCCAACGCTCACCCCAACCCTGTGCGGACTTCCTTCCATGAAATTGATTTTGAAAAACACGCCTTTTATTTTTGCCCAGCATTCGCCTGCGAAACCCGCGCATTCCCCGGCTCCAATTTTATCCACGAAATCTGCGTGATGAGTTGGTTGAGCGACGCGTAAGAAATAGGCGCACTCGTCGTAAAACTCAACACGAACACGTAGCGTGCCAGATTTTTTTGAGAAAAAGTTTTCATATTTATTCGTCGGTGAATGGAGAGGGTTTTTCGTCTGCAAAATAGTTGAACACCTTCCGCGCAGGAATGAAAAAGACGCTTCATTTTCAAACTAAAGGATTGAAGGAAAGGGATGTGCTGAAAAGCATTCCCAATCATTGCGGCTGCAACACCGCGTCGAGTGAAATCAATCGTTCCAGGACATCCAAAGGCCGATAAAAATATTGCAGTTCCGCTTCCCAACCGAAGCGTGAATCACTTCGCACGAGCCGAAATGCTTGCTCAGTATTTTTCAGTTCTTCCGCTGCGATTTGTTTCATGCCCGTGGCATCTCCGCCGTCGCGCGCTTTGTAAAATTCCAGATCATTCGCGTAAGCCCGCCAATAATAACCCACCATCCACGCGACGCCTAAATCGCGTTCGGCCATTTTGCGACGCCCTCCGCTTCTCTCCACCACTTCGCGCAAATCTTTCAATCCTTCGTCCCATCGATCGCACAGGTGGCGCAAAAGTTTCGTCATCATTTCTGGCGAATACGGCGGCGGCCAATGTTGCCAATCATCTTTGCAATTAAAAAGAGTCACCTGTCCGTAAGGCGGCGGAATATCCCGGCGATAGAGCGGTAGCGAGGGCCCGTGTTGGAGTGGCGCGGAATAGGGCGAAACCGAAAAGGGAAATTCTTCCGCGAACGCTGCGCTTAACTTTGTCCAGCCGCGCACGGCACTTTCAACTGCGGCCGGTCCGTAACGTTTCGCTGCGATTCTCCGCAAAACTTCTTCCTCTGACAGATTGGGATTCCAATTTTGAATTGCGAACGCTTCGGTATTCGGTGACGGATAACTGCCGATCGTCCACGTCGCCATCACGCCATTCACGCCGATGTTGCGCATTCCCTGCGCTTTTCGCGCAAGCAGATTTGGAACTGGAATGAACGGAACGGTTCCGCATTCCCATGTGGTCGAGAGTTGAATCTTCGCGAGAAAATCAAAACCAAATTTTTTGGCTTGTTCAGACCGAATCTTCGCGCGCGGTGACGGACCAATGGTAGAAATGGAATATTCCTCGACGTTCATCGGAATTCCGCCGCGTTCGATGCGGGTGCCGCGTTCAAAATCCGCCATCAGCCCGACGCCTTTCGGCAAGCGTTGAATGATTTGTTCAGGAACTTCTTCGCCGAGAACCGAGTGCCAGCTCCAATCCCAGACGATGAACTTGGCTTTCGGGTCGGCGGCCCAAACACCTTCCGACATGCAGCGAATGGTTTCTGCGACCACCTCGGCTGGAGTGCGCTTTGCGCAACGCGGGCACAGAAGATTTTTTCCGTAGCGATGCGAGTAACAATTGGAAAGATTTTCGCTCGCAGTGATGACGAAGACACCACCGAGTCCAGGAACTTCGCGGAATAATTTTTCGCACGAACCGCGCAAATGTTTTTGCACAAGATCAGTTGAAGTGCAAAGCGCGGCGGTGTTGCCCTCAGGCTGGCCTTTGACTTCGGGATATTTGTCGAAGAACGGAAGGAACTGCGCGCGCGGTTCGTTGAGATAAAGATAAACTTTCAAACCACGTTTAGCGGCGCGATTCACCAGATCACGCAGGCGCTGCAATCGCGCTTCGCTGCCAACGCCCATCCCCTCAAAAACCGGCGACGGCACCAGATCATTCAACAACACGTAGAGCCAAATGCCATCGGCGTCCTGATGAAAAATTTCATTCAAGTAACCGTCGGAAAATCCGTAATCCAAATCGTGGCCGAGCGGATCGGTCAGCAGCGAAAAATAGGAGGAGACATAACGCAGACTAAACGATGGAGAATTCGTTTCATCCGTTGGCGAAAGAAAAGGCCCGCCGCGCTCGGCCATTCTTCTTTCCAATTCCATCAGGCCGCGAGCGAGGCCAAGTTCGCTGCCGGACGATAGAGAAATCGAATCGGAAGAAATTTTCAGCGCATAAGTTTCGGTTGCATTGGAGGATGTAGTCAGATCAAGCCAGATCATTTTACGGGATGAATCCGCCGCATCGGACAGCTTGAGTTTTCTGGCGTGCTGAACCTGTTCGCAATAATCGGAGAAATCCTTGGCGGCATTTTTCAAAACAATTCCTGGTTCAAATGACAAGTGAATCGTCTTGAACAAACCCAAATCCGCGTCGCCCGGCTTCGGTCTTGTTCCGCGAATAAAATCCTCCGGATTGTGCGCCTGACAAAGCTCCGAGACGAAAGCGAGTCTCGGTTCCTCCGGCGTGTCACCTACATTTTTGAGATGCTTGCGAACCTGTTCGCCGAACCATTGCACCCGCGCTGCCAAAACCTCGGAGGGACGCGCTCCGCGAGTCCCTGAATTTTCTTTTTGATAGGGGACTTGCGGAGCGCGTCCCTCCGAAGTGAATTTCAACGGCGTTAGACCGGGCGGCGGACTCGCCAATAGCGCGCGCAGAAAAATTTCCTTCGATAGAAACTCGTCAAATTCTTGCGGCGAAAAGTTCAGCAGTTCTTCAATTTGATTTCGCGGGAAAAGCGGCCAGTTGCGGCGCAAAACGATTTCGATGTTGCGGTGGATTTCCTCCGGCGTGAGCGATTTTGCTTTATGCAGGCCAAGTTCTTTGCCCGCCTTTTCAATGACAGAAATATCTGTGGCCAAAACTTTCGCCAGCCGCTCGTGCGGAACAATGTCCCAGTTCCGAAAAATAGCGGCGTGCAGACGCGACGGAAAATAATCAAGGTCAGGACGAATCTCTTCCGCTGCGATCTTCGCGGAAATCAGCGTAGCTGCAAAAAAACAAATCACCGCGAAACTAAAAGAAAAGAAATGAGAAAAAGAAAGCAGCTTGCGCATAGTGATAAAACGAAGTTTCAAACTTTTCCCGAAGTCGCGTCAACTCGATTAGCTTTAAACCTCTATTTCTTGCCGTTGGTAGAATATGTAACTTGAAGAACCCAAGCGTTTCGCCTTACATCGCCGAGATAACGCATGTCGAATGATTTCCAACACGACGTCTTCCTGAGCCACAGCGCAAAGGACAAGGCGGTGGTGCGCCCGCTGGCGGAACGGTTGCGGAAGGACGGGGTGAAGGTGTGGTTCGATGAATGGGGGCTCAAGCCTGAGGTTCCCCTCGCCCATCGGATGGGAGAGGGGTCAGGGGTGAGGGCGGCGAAGATCGAGGAAGGGCTGGAGCACTCGCGCGTGCTGGTGCTCTGCATGTCGGCCCATGCGTTCGGCTCGGACTGGGCGCAGTTGGAGTCCGGCACGTTCCGGTTTCGCGACCCGCTGAACAAGGAGCGCCGCTTCCTTCCCCTGCGGCTCGACGACGCCCCCATCAAAGGCTCCCTGGCGCAACATGCGGATTGAACATAACAGAAAGAGATTGGCTGCCTTGAATCAAGCCCTCTTCGACTTGGTAGCCACGTTCCCCAAGGCAAAGACAGAGTTAGTCGATTTCCACATCAAACACTCAGTCGAAGACTACATCGAGTCGATCCGCGAGTTCCCTGGTAGGAAAGCCATTCGCATTGTCGGCTCGCCAGTTGAAGCAGCAGGAGCGATTCGCCGAGGTCTAATCGCAGCGGACCTCGTCTGCTTTAGCGTAGATGAATGGGTCAAGCCCTCTGGTTACTCCGTTTTTCCAATCTCTGATGAACTAGCGAGTCCAGTCCTTGGCGCATCTGCCAGCATTGACCCAAAAACTGGTAGCCGTCTCGGATTCGCGCCAGCCCGCGATTGGCTAGTAGCAATGGTTGCGAAGATGATCGCCTCTGCAGACGTGTCGTCCGAGACGGCTTTATTAGCGGCAGACTGGTCAGGCAAGGGCACGTCGCGATGGAACCGCACCATGTCTTCTCGTTTGGCAGACCCTTCCATCAATGCCCACGGCGAGCACTGTCATTTGGCAGGTGGATTTTTGCACGTTGCGATCCCGCAGGAGAATCAGTTCCTTGAGGATTGCCAGCCACTCATGGTTTCGGGACAAGTAGCGTTTACTCCTTTCATTTCTCCCGGGATAAATGCGGCATCAGTCGGCGAGGATGTGCTGAAAGCCGATGTGTTGGGTGCGACGCATTTATCTGATCTCAGCGAAACATTGAAACCGCCGGACGAAGATCCTCTGCTTCGACTCGAAATTCCATTCCTCGAAAACATACCGCTTCCACTTCTTGCTAAGGTTCTTGAGGATGAAGCTGAATCACTAACAGCGTTCAGACGGAAGCTCGACCGGGCGATTGAGGATGCCTCTAATGCTAAAGACACTACAGAAGCGGCCAAGCAGCTCAAGCGTGATTTGTTAGAGGATGAGCTAGAAAAAGTCCGCCATACTTGTAACCGGCTTGCTCGGATGAACTCGATTGCCAGAAGCGGCGCGTATGTTGCCAGCACGGCTCTAACTATCGCAGCCGTCCATGGGCTTGCGCTCCCTTCGGTTATTGCAGGTTGTAGTGCACCGATAGCCGCGGCAATCAAAGCACTATGGGACTCCCATGAAACGAAGCGCGAAACTCGCCGCTCCCCGGCCTATTTCGTCTGGCGTATAGAGCGTGGCGCTAGAAAACGATGATCTCGGCCTCGATCCAGAAATCTGGCTGTGGTATTTCGGCGGCGACTGAAGCGACGCGAAGCCCAAGGCCAACGGCCTGCTACAAGCCAGCCCAGGGCAAGCGAGGAACGAGCGCCGCCCTGGGTCTGGAAATATAGAATGGGCAAAGCCCCAACGGGGCGTAACAATTTCGCTCCATTATGCCGCAATCATTAGCCCGCGTCGTCCTGCATGTCGTCTTCAGCACGAAGAATCGTGTTCCTTTTCTCAAAGACCCGGAACTTCGCGCCCGGCTGCACGGCTACATGGCGGGCGTCCTGCAAAACATCGGGTGCGAACCCATCCTCATCGGCGGCGTGGAAGATCACGTTCACATCCTGTGCAATCTTTCCCGAACCGTCACCATCGCGGATTTGGTGGAAAAGGCGAAGACAGGTCCGTCGAAATGGATGAAGGAACAGGCACCCGCTTACCGAGATTTCCACTGGCAGGGTGGATACGGCGCGTTTTCCGTCAGCCAATCCAACGTCGAGCAGGTCCGGGCCTATGTCGCGACGCAGGAGGAGCATCATCGCGAGGTGTCATTTCAGGATGAGTTTCGGGCGCTTTGCCGGAAACATGGCGTCGAGATCGATGAACGATACGTGTGGGATTGAGCGGGTCTAGTCGCGCCCCGTTGGGGCTTGTTTTCATTTTTGTCCGGAAGAACCCAGGGCGGCGCTCGTTCCTCGCTTGCCCTGGGCTGGCTTGTGGACGGGCCTTTGGCCCTCCCGCTCTGGGATGCGCTGGAGAGGAAGTTTGCCAGCGAGGCGGGGCGCCGGCAGGTGGAGGAACTTCAGGCGGACGATCTCGCGAAACTGACCACGCGGAGAAAAGGGAAGCTGCTCGTGCTCGATGTCGGCGCGCGCATCACGAGCGCGAATCAGAAATGGATCGAGGTTCCCGGGGATGAGGACGACGGGATCGACATCCTGCTCGAATTCACCAATGAGGACGGTAATGGAACCGGCAAGGGACTCTGCCTGCAACTCAAGGCCGGCAATTCGCATCTCACGAAGAGGAAGGCGGACGGGGCGGAGATTTTCACGATCCGGAAACAGCGCTGGGTGAAGACGTGGATGAATCAGCCCCATCCGGTGATGCTCGTGATCGGCACCTTCTCCGAGGAGGACGAGCGGGCCGTCGGGAAGGAGAAGGTGGAGTTCGCCGACGTGCGCTGGATGGAAATCAGCAGCGTGCTCAAACGCGAAAGCCAGAACGGGACGAAGCCGGTGAAGCAGATCGAATTCAAGGGCGAACGGATGGACATGAGTAGTGTGCGAAAGTGGCGGGAGAAGGTTCTACGGCACGACGTATTGTAACAATGCGTCGATTATCGGCGAAGCAAATCTTCTTTTCCATCAGCAATCGCGTAACACATCACGGCCAGCGCGACGACGCATTGGTTCAATTCGTCTGGATTGATTTTGTTTTTGCCAATCAGGCAAGCTAAAAACCTTATCGCTTTCCGCTCTTCAATTTCGGAAAATGCACCGATGAAAATTTGGATGACTTTGGCGTTGTTTAGCGCGGTCTTTTCTCTCGATGCAAAAAATTACGATTTGATTTTGCGCAACGGCCGCATCGCGGCCGGCACGGGAAATCCGTCTTACCTCGGCGACGTCGCCGTGAAAAAAGGGCGCATCGTTGCCATCGGAAAAATCCATCAACGCGCAAAAAAGGAAATCGATGTCAGCGGAATGGTGGTCGCCCCGGGATTCATCGACGTCCACACCCACGCCGAGGAAATCAGCGAGCAGCCGCTCGGCGAAAATTTCGTGCGCATGGGTGTCACGACTTTGGTGCTCGGCAATTGCGGCGGCTCAGTTGCAAAAGTTGGAGAATTTTTTAAAAAGCTTGAGCGAATCAAAATGTCTCCGAATGTCGCGACGCTGATCGGGCACGGAACGGTTCGCGGAAAAGCGATGGGCGGCTCATTCATGCGCCCGCCCACCGAGGCAGAATTGAACATGATGCGTTCACTCGTCGAGCAAGCGATGAAGGATGGCGCGGTCGGACTTTCGACGGGCTTGATTTATCTGCCGGGAGTTTTCGCCAAGACCGAAGAGATCATCGAGCTGGCGAAAGTGGCTTCGGCTTACGATGGAATTTATGCAACGCATCAACGCAGCGAGGGCGAAGAGATTTTGAAATCGCTCGACGAAATTTTTCGCATCGCTCGCGAAGCGCACATTCGCGCGGAAATTTCGCACATCAAACTTTCTGGAAAATCAAATTGGGGAAAGACCGATCAGGTCATTGCCGCCATCGAAAAAGCGCGCAGCGAAGGACTCGACATTACTCAGGACCAATATGCCTACACCGCTTCGAGCACCGGCATCAGCCAACTCGTGCCGGACAGCGCGAAAGATGGCGGAAACAAAAAGTTGATCGAACGGCTCGATGATGCGGAACAAAAGAAAAAAATTATCGCTCAGATGAAGGACGGATTGCAGCGTCGCGGCAGCGAAAGTTACGCCTACGCCGTGATCGCTTCCTACAAGCATGACAAATCGTTGAATGGATTGAACATCGTCGAAGCCGCGCAAAAAACCCGCCACAGCGATTCGCTCGACGACCAGATTGAAATGATTTTGGAGATTGAGAAAAACGGCGGCGCGTCGGCGGTGTTTCACGGCATGAGCGAAACGGATTTGCGCGAGTTCATGCGTCATCCCAATACGATGATTGCAGCGGACAGCGGCGTGAGAAAATTGAACGAAGGCGTCCCCCACCCTCGCGGCTATGGCAACAACGCGCGTGTGCTCGGCAAATACGTGCGAGAGGAAAAAGTTTTGCGGCTCGAAGATGCCATTCGGAAAATGACTTCGCTTCCGGCGACAACTTTTCAAATTAAAAATCGCGGCGAATTACGCGAAGGAAATTGGGCGGATATCGTGGTGTTTGATCCCGCGACGATCATCGACAATGCGAACTACAAAGATCCGCATCATTACTCAACTGGATTTAAATATGTTTTTGTAAATGGCGTCAGGGTTGTCGAAAACGACGAGCATACTGGCGCGCGACCGGGCATGGCTTTGCGACATACTTCAAAGCTCAACTGATAAACCGAAATATTTTTGCCATGATGCGCGGAACAGTTGCGCAAGGATGAACTGCGCGTCTGGTTTGATCGGCGCAAAGAACTCGCCTTCACTCGATACCATGACATAATCCGTCGTATGAATTGGCGTGAACACATCGTCAGCAATCCGCAAATCCTCCGTGGCAAACCGTGCATTAAAGGCACCAGAATTCCCGTGGCGCTCATTCTGGGATATTTGGCCGCAGGACGCGATGCCGCAGCCATCCAGCAGGAATTCCCCGACCTCATTGCGACCGACGTGGCGGCCTGTCTGGATTACGCGCGCGAGTTGGCGGAGTTTGAAGCCGTACCGGCATGAGCCTGCGGTTCTTCAGCGACCAATGCGTGCCGGCCGAAATCAGCGACACGCTTCGCCGACACGGACATCAGGTCACCTTACTGCGCGAAGTTCTTCCCGTCCGCTCGCTTGACCCGGTGGTCATCGCCCAGGCGCACGAACTGGGCGCGATTCTCCTTTCCCTCAATGGCGATTTCGCCGACATCGTGGCCTATCCGCCGGCGAACTTCCTCGGTATCCTGGCCGTTCAATTGCACAATCACCCGGAGATTATTCCGCAACTGATGGAACGACTGGTCGCCTTTCTCGATAGCCATCCGGCTCAGGAATTCTACCACGGCAAACTCTTCCTGATCGAAGTTCATCGCGTGCGGATCAGATTGAAATGATTTTGGAGATCGAGAAAAATGGCGGCGCATCGGCGGTGTTTCACGGCATGAGCGAAACGGATTTGCGCGAGTTCATGCGTCATCCAAATACCATGATTGCCGCGGAGCCCCTCGCGCTTGCACAACACTGATGATCTGCGCCAGAGTGACGACAATGACACCCAAGACCAATCACCCCAAGGAGATCGATTCGGTTATGGCCGAAGTTCGCCGCGTGAAAACCGAATTGATGAAGCGTTACAATTACGATTTGGCTGCGATGGTTCGTGATGCGCGCGCGCGCCAATGGAAATCCGGCCACAAGGTTGTCACCAAATCAACCAAGTCCTAAAATCGGACGAGCAAACTACTCCGCAGTCGGTAAGTTTGGATTCGTTAGGCGGCGTGGCAACGGCCTCAATCCTCGCCGCCTTTTTTTTCTTCTTTTTGGAAGCGACGTTCGTTGGTTTGTTGCGCGTCGGCATCGGGACGTTCAAGTCTTTGCGCCAGGCGGCGAGTTTGGTTTGAAGCGCTTTTGCCTTCTCAGGATTCTTCGACGCGAGATCATTTTTTTCGCTGAGGTCAGCTCGCAAATTGTAGTGTTCAAGATGATTTGTGTCCTCGAAAAATTCCATCAACTTCCAATCACCGGATCGAATCACGCCAACTGGTTTCGTGCGCCATTGGTCCGCGCCTGCGAGATTTCGGAAGTTTGGCTGGTCAAAGAGTTTCCCCCTCCCACACAGTGACGCAGAGCGAACCACGTTTATGCGATCGAGAAAAAGAACGCCGGCCAATTCGAAATGGAAAAATCCGGTTAAGGCAAAACTCAAGAGTGGCCAGCCCGTCATCGGCATCACGATCAACGTCAACAATGTTGAGGTCGCCGCCCATGCCGCCGCGCTTGGTTTCGATTTCCTCTGGCTTGAGATGGAACATTCGCCCATCAGCCTGGAGACAGTGCGCAACATCGTTCTGGCCACGCGCGGATTGCCGGCGGTGCCGTTCGTTCGTCCGCCCGTAAATGAACTTTGGTCCGCCAGACGCGTCCTCGACACCGGGGCGCTCGGCGTGATCTTTCCTTTCACCAGCACACCGGACCTGGCGCGGCAAGCCGCTGCCGCGTGCCGCTATCCGCCTGCAGGTTTGCGAGGATCGGGTGCTGACCTCGCTGCGTTCCGCTGGCCGGCACCGGAAGGCTATTACGATTTTGCGGATGAAAACGTTCTGGTGGTCGCGGTCGTCGAGGATGCGACGGCGCTCTCTCATATCGAAGAGATTGCCGCCACTCCTGGCATTGATGTGCTCTTCATCGGCACGAGCGACCTTTCGTTCTCGCTCGGGCTTCGCGGCAAACAAAATCACCCACGGTTGGAAGAAGCCATTTCCAAAATTGCAGGTGCCGGAAAGAAATTTGGTAAGGTGATGGGACGGCCCGCTCGTACGCCGGAGGATCTAAAACGATTTCAGAAGCAAGGTTTCCTCTTCTTTCAGGCTCCCAAGGTTCTCGACTTCATCGCCGCTGGTGCGAGGCAATTCCTTAGCCCACTTGGAACGGCGCAGAGAGGGAAATTCGCAGCGACGAAGTAATAGAGTACGCGGAGAATCCTTGGCAAGGGTCGGTGAGCGTGGATTCGTTTAATCCTCGCCGCCTTTTTTCTTCTTCTTTTTGGAAACAACGTTGGTCGGTTTGTTGGGTGTCGGCATTTGGGCATTCAACTCTTTGCGCCAGGCGGCGAGTTTGGCTTGAAGCTCTTTTGTTTTCTCAGGATTCTTCGACGCGAGATCGTTTTTTTCGCTGAGGTCATCGCGCAAATTGTAAAGCTCAAGATGATTGTCCTCGAAAAATTCCATCAACTTCCAATCACCGGATCGAATCACGCCAACTGGTTTCGTGCGCCATTGGTCCGCGCCTGCGCCGAGATAGCCGGGGAAATGCCAATAAATGGCGTCGCGATCTAGTTTCGCTTTCCCATCACTCGTCAGCAGTTTGAGATAGCTCACTCCATCAAGCGGATAATTTGCGGGAGGTTTTGCTCCGGCGACTTCGAGCAAGGTGGGATACAAATCAACCCCGGTTATTGTCTCGGCGCAGGTTGTCCCTTTGGCAATTTTGCCCGGCCAGCGAAAAATATAGGGCACGCGATGTCCGCCCTCGTACAACATTCCTTTTCCGCCGCGCAACGGCGCGTTGTCCGTCACGTCGCCTTCTTTTTTAATTCCTTCGCGCTCATATCCGCCGACCCCGCCGTTGTCGCTGGAAAAAATCACGAGCGTGTTTTCAGCAAGCTTCAATTCATCGAGCGCGGCGAGAACGCGGCCAACGCTTTCATCGATGCTTTGGATCATCGCGGCGCAAGTCGGATTTTTGTGTCCGCCGACTGGAGTTTTTTTCTCGAACTTTTCGATCAATTCTTTTTTGGCTTGAAGCGGTTGGTGAACGGCGAAGTGCGGCAGGTAAAGAAAGAAGGGTCCGTCCTTGTGGCGGCGAATAAAATCAACCGCTTTGTCCGTCAGAAAATCGGCGAGATATTCTCCCTTTGGATAATCGGTTTTTGGATTCGTGTTGAAATTAAAATGGACGCCGGAACTTTCAATGGCCTCATCAAATCCCCGCTGGGAAGGATGATGCGCTGCGTCATTTCCCAAATGCCATTTGCCGAACATGGCGGTGGCGTAACCGGCTTTTTTCAAAGATTGCGCGACCGTGATTTTTTCCAGCGGAAGTTGCGTGACATTATCCACTGGCCGCAAAGGACAACTTTGCCAATTGAATCGGTCGATGCCGCCCACAGTATAAACCCCGGTGCGCGGCATGTATTGACCGCTCATCAACGCGGCGCGGGACGGCTGACAATTTGGTCCGCAAGTATGTCCATCGGTGAACCGCATCCCCTGCTGCGCGAGCCGATCAATGTTTGGTGTCTCGTAATATTTACTGCCGTAACAAGCGACATCCGTGTAGCCGAGATCATCGGCAAGGATAAAAACGATGTTAGGTTTGGTGGCGGCAGATGAACCAAGCGCCGACACAAGGGTCAGAAAAAGAAAAATGGTTTTTTGCATGGAGCAAGAGACGTCATGAAGTTGAGAAAGGTGTCGCGCAACGGCAAACGGATAACAACTCTCACGCGATGAGAATTTTTTTCATTCGATGTTGGATGTTCAGTGTTCGATGTTCGATGTTTGCAAAATAACTAACATCGAACATCGAACATCCAACACTGAACATCCGAAATTATTTCGCACCCGCCGGAGGCAGATGCTACCCGCACGTTTATTGGTCTAACGTGACCGCGTTTCAGAATCTGCTCGGTCGCGGTGGCTCCGAATAAGGTTTTGCTCCCGACGCGTGAACAGAAATACGTTCGACCGAGAGCAGCGAAGGCGCGATGACTTGCGGCGCTTCTATGAATCCGTGGTAACGGCCCATCCAATAGGCCAGCAACCAGGATGAAGGTTGCACCACGTCGTGGCCGCCCGTGCCGCCATCTTCTTTCCTATGAATTCGAGTGACGCCAATCGACACAATTCAGAGTCTCGTCGCTGTTCTCTCGCCCGCAGTAAGCACAACTTTTCATTTTCAGACAGAAAACATCTGTCGAAAAGAAACTTTCATAAAAGTTATCCAACAAATCAGGGAAGGCTCGCCAGTAGAAACGCCGCTGTCTTCTCGAAATCATCGCGCAAAAAATCCATTTCCTGGGACAACGGGGCAAGCGCAGCAGCGGGCGCGACCTGAGCAATTTGACGGCTGACATCCAACGTGACGGTGACTTCGGAAAAAGAAGTTGTCCTTTCCTCCGTCACGGCCAATGGAACAGCATCGTGGCGCTGAGCGAACCACCATAGGCCAACCAACACGAACAAAGCCATCGCTGGGACCGGCACCCAAAGCCAAACCGGTCGGCGAGCTTTGGATTCCGCCGTCGCCCGAACTCCTCGCATGATTTCCGTGTGCAACATTTCGGGCATGGCGTGACGCGGGACCGTTGACTTCAATTGATCATCCAGGGCGCGCAACCTTTTTTCAAATTGTTGCATTTCGTTGTCGCGCCATTTTGGTTGGCGCTCCAAAACTTTTTTTTCTTCATCCAAAGCGGCGGAGATTTTATATTTTTGCAGCCATGAGTTCATAAATTATTTTCACAGAATTAAATCACGTTTGAAAACTTTGACGGCTCAAAAAATGTTTTTCGGTTTTGACAATGGCCCCGTCGGCCTCCCGCATTTCAATTTCGCGAGCAAGCGACTTTCTCGCGCGAAACAACAGCACTTTGATATGCGTCAGCGTCTTTTGCATGACGCGCGCGATTTCCTGGACGGTCATATCCTCCGCGTATTTCAACCAGAGCGCTTGGAATTGATTCCCGGGTAAAATTCCGCGCGCCAATTTCCAAAGGTCTTTTTCCCTTTGCTGGCGCGCGAACAAACTCGCCGGATCATTCGTGTCCGCGATTTCGGGCAGCGCTTCTCCGCGCTGAGGTCGATGGCTGCGGTGATGATCGATGCTCTTTCGTCGAGCGATGGTGAAAAGCCAGGTGCAAAAAGATTTCGTCGAGTCGAATTTTTTCAGATTGCGAAACGCGGCGACGAAAGTTTCCTGACACAAATCGGAGGCATCGGTTTGGTTGCGGCAAGAATTCGCGAGAAAGCGATAGACGCGCGTTTCGTAACGAAAAACCAATTCCTCAAACGCCGTCATGTCTCCAGCCTGCGCTTGTTGAGCCAGTGTTTCGTCTGAAATTGGGATCATAAATCGATCACCCGTAGCCGCCGACGCGAGGAGGCGGAGTCGTAGTTTACCAGCCAGAATCCGCCTCCTCACGTCGGCGGCTACGATGTCACTCTTTTTTCACTTTTTGCGCTGCGGCGTTTTTCAAAAGCGCAATGACTTCGTCGGCGACCATATTCAATTTCACGGTGACACCCACACCGTTCTGCTCGACGGACAAACCTTGCGCGAGTTTGACCGAATCCGGTTTATCTTTTTTCAACGTCATCAAACCAATGAGTCCGTTGGCGATGGAAGAAACTTGTTTGGCCACGTCTTCGCTGTCGGCTTCCAGGTTGAGCGTGGCCGCAAATCGGTTGTCAGATTCCGCGACGTCCAGCGCGAGAGACTTCGATTGTTTCAACACTGCGGCATTTGGGTCAGACTCTGGCAATTCAATTTTGCGCGCCGCACCCTGGATAAAACTTTTCCCTCCCGCTGCGCCGAGATTCGGAAAATCTTTTCCGGCGACGAGACTTGTCTTGATTCCAGCCAGCACATCCAGCGCGTCCGCGACGCGTTCCTCTTTCTGTCCGAAAATTACCGTTGCGCCGTGAATGGCGGCGTAGGTTCGCGGCTTCGTTCCGTTCCTGGCCGGTTTTTTTTCATCAATCCAACTGTGAATTGTGTATTTGCCGTGCTCGGTGGATTGGTGGGCTTTCGCGCCTTCAGCCAAAGTTGTCAGCCGTGCCGCATCGAAGTCGGCATTGACCAACAAGACGCCATCTTCCGGTTTTTGTGAAATGCCATAGAGCGTCAACCCGTGAAGCGCTTGACGCGGATCGAAACTAAAAATGGTTTGAAAGGCCGCGAACTTTTTTTGCGCATCCGGTTTTTCCAACTCAGTGAGAAGGTAACGACCCACCGCCGTTTGGCGCAACCCATCACAATCGGCGTGCAAGACCCAAACAGAATTTGCCGGGACGGAGTTACGCTGGAGCGAACCAGCCGAAGCCGCAACGGTAGCGAGAAGAACGCCGGAGAGAATTGACCGAAGGAATTTTGATTTCATAATTTAATCCATTTTATTTCACGAGTGCGAACAACGGCCCTCACTGATGGATACGAGTGTCGCGGCAGGAAGGTTACAATCGAGAACAATTAAATTTTTGGGTGCGCGGTTCAACAAGGAATTATCCTCGACAACTATTTTCGTGCAGCACAGCCTCGAAACGTAGGACACGGCAGGCGTCAGAACCTGATTCCGGGTCGAGCTTGAACGGTCGCTGCCACGTCCGACGAAATCCTAAGATGAAAGCGAATTGAAGATGAAAAATCCCCTTTCAGCCCTCCTGACCCTGCTTAGCCTCGGCATTTTTTCGGGGCCATCGGCCCGCGCTGAGTCATTCACAGCACCCAAGCTGGAGATTCCGTATGGACATAACGAGTCGGCGGGACGATGGCAAGAGGTGAACGGCATCAAGGTCTATTTCGAGACTTACGGGGAAGGGCTGCCGATGTTGTTGCTCCACGGTAACGGCCAGGGCATCTCTTCGTTGGGTCATCAACTCAAGTTCTTCTCCGCACACTACCGCGTGATCGCGCCTGACAGCCGTGGTCACGGCCAGAGCGAGATGGGACGAGGACGCCTGACCTACGAACAAATGTCGGAAGACGCCAATGCTTTACTCGACAAGTTGAGTTTAAAGCAGGTGTATGTCATGGGCTGGAGCGATGGCGGAATCGTGGGTCTCCTCCTGGCCATAAACCATCCGGATAAGGTGGCCAAGCTCGCCATCATGGGTGCGAATCTTAACCCGCACGGGGCATATGATTGGGCGCTTGACTGGGTTTCGCAGCAGGAGAAAAGCGTGGACGCGATGATCGCCAAGGGTGACAAATCTCAGCCGTGGTCGATCCAAAAACAGCATCTAAATCTTCTGGGCAAGCAGCCGAATATTTCGATCAAGAAACTGAAGCGTCTGTCAGGGCCAACGCTCGTCATGGCGGCGGACAAAGACGTGATTCGCGAAGAGCACACCTTACAGATATTTCAGGCGCTCCCGAAGGCGCATCTCTGCATTTTTCCGGGAGCGACCCACATGATCCCATGGGAGGATCCAGGGATGTTCAACCAGACGGTGGAAAAGTTCTTCCGCGATCCATTCACTCGTCCTGACACCAAACAATTATTCCTGGGAGCGACAGGCCAACCGTAAGGCCTGCGCCCCTGCTCGGTTTCGGTTTTCATCTTTGCGATTGATCGCCACCAAATACCTGAGCGCATCCCCGCGTGATCGCCGCCGTTTCCCATCTTAATCCGCATCCAATTTCAAAACATCTTCCGGCGGTTTGGAGCAAATAAAAAAAACGTGGAATTACCCGAATAAACGAAGTGGTGCGCGTGGCGGGAGTTGAACCCACAACCTTCGCCTTCGGAGGGCGCCACTCTATCCAATTGAGCTACACGCGCGATGGAGCGCCGAATTTAGGCGAACGAAGTTTGTTGCGCAAATAGAAATAGTTTCTTTGAGGTTCTTCAACCGGGGTTTCCGGAGATAAACGCAGAGGTCGCAAAGAAAGTAGTCAGTGCAAAAAAAATGCGGTGAAGTTCCCCCTGGTTTTGTCCCCTGACAAAAGTCTTCTACAAATCAGGAACTCACGAAACTCTCGCGCTTCTTTCCCCGACAATATGGGTTGGGCGAATGAATTTATCCAAACCGTTCCTGCGCCGACCTTAACAAATACCTTGCGCTTCTTCTAATAAATCATGTCGGCGACCGTCCCGCCCGCTTTGATAAATGGCAACACGTGTTCGGTATAAGGCGTGATGACATCGAGCAAATAAGGTTGATCGGAATCCAGCATTCGTTGCAGCGCCGCGCGTAGATCTTTTTTGAACATCACACGCTCAGCAGGAACGTTGAAACTTTTCGCCATCATCACGTAGTCCGGATAAATTTTTTGCCGATTTTCCGGATCGCCCAAATAAGTGTGGCCGCGATTGCCTGCGTAAAAATTGTCTTCCCATTGCACGACCATGCCGAGGTGCTGGTTGTTTAGAATCATGGCTTTCGCGGCGATTTTCTCGATGTGCGCTGTCGCAAGCTCCTGCACGTTCATCACGAAGGAACCGTCGCCGTCGATGTCAATCACTTGCTTGTCGGGGCACGCCACTTTCGCCCCGAGCGCGGCCGGATAGCCGTAACCCATCGCGCCCAGTCCAGCGCTCGTCAGAAATTGGCGTGGGAATTTATATTTGTACCATTGCCCTGCCCACATCTGATGCTGGCCGACGCCGGTCGTGATGATCGCATCGCCTTTGGTCAATTCGTAGAGCAACTCGATCGCGTATTGCGGCAAAATCACTTCGCTCTCCTTGCCGTGAAGATGATCGCGCATGTGCTCGGAGCGAATCACTTCTTCGGTCACGCCGTAGCGTAGCGGCCCTTTGCTTTTCCATTCGGCAATTTGTTTGTGCCACGCGGAAAACTTTTTCCGAATCGGGCGCTGTTTGATCATGCCGTTCAAACGAGTGAGCGCATATTTGATGTCGCTCTCAATCGGCAATTGCACTTTGCGATTTTTGTTGTGCTCGGATTGATCGATGTCGAGATGAACGATCGTTCCGGTCTCGCAAAATTTTTCCACTTTGCCCGTCACGCGGTCATCGAAGCGAACGCCGAATGCTAGAAGCAAATCCGCGCCTTCTTTGATTTTCGCAGGAATTTCATCGGGCGTTTTGCGCGCCCCGAATTCACCGCTCACCGCCCAGTTCGCGTAAGCCGTTCCGTGCATGCCGAGCCAGCGCAACGAAAGAGGATGCGTTTCGGGAAATGCGCCGCAACCCATGATGGTCGTCGTCACCGGAATCTGCGTGGCCTCCGCGAATTGGCGAAGCTCCTCGCTCGCGTTGCCGCTGATGACTCCGCCGCCGCAATAAAGAACTGGCCGCTCCGCTTTTTCGATCAAGCCGATGATTTCGTTCAACACCAAATCATCCGCGCGTTTATTGGGATTGTAGCCGCGCAAATTAATTTCCTTCGGCCAGATCGGCTGCGCTTTCTGTTGCTGAATATTTTTCGGAAAATCAATAATCACCGGGCCGGGTCGTCCTGTGGCCGCGATATAAAACGCTTCCTTCACGATGCGCGGAATGTCCGCGATGTTCGTGATGAGATAGCTGTGTTTGACAATCGGGAGAGTCATTCCAAAAAAATCCGTTTCCTGAAATGCGCCTTTGCCAATCATCGCTTGCGGAACCTGGCCGGTGATCGAAACCAGCGGAATGGAATCCATGTAAGCATCGGCGATCGCGCTGATTAAATTCGTCGCGCCCGGCCCGCTCGTCGCCATGCAGACGCCTGCTTTGCCACTGGCGCGCGCGTAACCTTCCGCTGCGAACGAACCGCCCTGTTCGTGGCGCGGGAGAATGGTGCGAATTTTCGAGCGCGTGAGCGATTGATGAAGTTCCATGCTCGCGCCGCCGGGATAGGCAAAGATCGTTTCCACACCTTCGCGTTCCAACGCCTCGACGAGAATGTCGCAACCTTTCATCGTCTGACCGATTTCGGCGCGTTCACTTTTCTTTTTCGATTTCGTTATGGTGCTCATACTTTTTTGTAGCGGCGTCTCTGGTGAACGCCGGCAGTTGAGGTTAATAAAAAACCCACGACCGTTTCCAGCCGTGGGTTTTTGTCGAAAGTTGCCTTACGCGCGACAAGACCCAGCGGCGTCGTCTCCTACGACGACGCTCCGGACAACGACAATTTGCAGCGCGATTAAATTCATGGCGCGGAAATTAAATCTTTGAAATAAAGCGGTCAAGTGTTGAAATTGGCTTATGCACCCGACCGGTTGGAGACTGGTGTTCGACCTGATTGTTCTAGCCTTGGTTCTGTTTGGAATCGGTTGGACTTTCTACCGCGCCTTCAAAGATAGCGGCGATCCGCTGAAATTGATCGTCAAATGGATACTCACCATCGGCGTCGTATTTTTCATGTTGCGCGTGGTGTTTCCCATGGTGGCGCAAGGCGGTTACGGAGCGGCCTTTGGCGGAGTTCCTCTGGCGGCGGTCTGTGGGATAGTGCTGGCAATTCTTTGGCGCCGCAGCATCGCCGAGATGATCACAAATCCTTTTGTTGGGATTTTCGATGGCGGCAAGCAAGAGGTGGAAGCGCGTCCGTTTTATTCCAGGGCCGAGAAACTTCGCCAACGAAATCAATTCCGCGAAGCTATCGACGAGGTTCGCAAAGAATTGGAAAAATTTCCCAACGATTTTCACGGCCAGATGTTGCTGGCGGAGATCAACGCCGAACATTTGCAGGACTTGCAAAGCGCCGGAATCATCATCCAGAAAATTGTCGATCAACCCGGACACAGTCCCGCGCAAATCTCCGGCGCGCTCCACGCGCTGGCCGACTGGCACATGAAACTGGCGCAAGACCCCGAGTCTGCGCGCGCGACTTTGGAAAAAATTATCGAGCGCTTTCCCGATTCGTCATATTCGCAAATGGCGTCGCAACGCATTGCGCATCTCGGCTCGGTGGACTCACTGCTCGCCACTCACGAGCGACCAAGAATGGCGTTAAAGCATTTTGATCCATACGCGAGTTTGCAAAACCCATCCCCGAGCGCGGCCCCTTTGCTGGCGGATGCAGCCACCCGCGCCGCAGAGTGCCTTAAGAAATTGGAGCAACATCCGCTCGATACCGAAGCGCGCGAAACCTTGGCGCTGATTTACGCGAATGATTATCAACGGCTCGATCTGGCCGCCGATGAAATTGAGCAATTGGTTTCACAGCCAAACCATCCGGCCAAACAAGTGGTGCGCTGGTTGAATTTGCTCGCTGATTTGCAGATTAAAATTGGCAACGATGTTTCCGCCGCGCGAGCAACGATTCAGCGCATTCCCGATCTTTTCCCAAACGCGGCCTACGCCGACCAAGCGAATCTGCGAACGGAATACCTGCGCCTCCAAGCCAAGCGAAATGAAATCACTTCCGATGTAAAACTTGGCGCTTACGAAAAAGATTTGGGTTTGAAAAAGTCGTAGCGCAGGTTTTTAACCTGCCGTATCGCAGGTTTGCAACCTGCTGGGTTTCGCCAGCGCCCTGCCGGTTGCAAACCGGCGATACAGCAGCTTGCAAAGCTGCGCTACGGCTCCAACGCAAATCCGGGTTTAAAACGAAGAGATTTATTTTTCCTCAGACGACAAATTCCAATTCCTGGCGGTGCGGAATCAATCCTTGCTCGTAAGCTTTGTCGAGGAACAGGCGTATAGATTTTCTGCCACGCTCTCCGTAGTCGAGTGTCCAATGATTGACATACATCCCGACGAATTTGTCCGCGAGGTCGCGTCCCATGTCGCGGGCAAATTGCAACGCGTGTTGCACGGCATCAGCGCGATGATCGAGACCGAATTGAATGCTCGCCGTCAAAATGTCGGAAATGATTTTGCGCGTTTTTTCCTCAAAGCGTTTGTGAATCACATTCCCGCCGAGCGGCAATGGCAATCCGTCATTTTCTTCCCCCCACCATTTTCCGAGGTCCTGGCAAACCACCAAACCTTCATTTTGATAAGTCAATTGTCCTTCGTGAATAATGAGTCCGGCATCGGCCATGCCCGAACGCACGACGGAAAAAATCTGATCGAACGGAACGACAATTAAATTTTTTTGGTCAGCGGATTTTTCCAGCCAAAGTTGCATCGCCAGAAACGCGCTCGTCATTTTTCCAGGAATGGCGATTTTCTTTTTCGCGATTTCTTCGCGGGTAAATTTATTTTTCGCGACCAGCATTGGGCCATAGCCATCGCCCATGCTCGCGCCGCTCGGCAGCAGCGCATACTGGCCGCTGACGTAGGCGTAGGCGTGAATGCTGATCGCGGAAATATCCAGTTCGCCGCGAGTGGCGCGTTCGTTGAGAGTTTGAATGTCCTGCAAAATATGTTCGAAAGAAAAACCGTGGGTAGGAATTAAATTCTTCGCCAGACCATAAAACATGAACGCATCGTCGGGGTCGGGCGAATGTCCTAAAGTCAATTTTTGCAGCGCCATCGTTCCAAAGCTAGAGCGATTGAGTTGGGATTGCCAATCGCGAATCCCGCCGGATTACCGAGCGTGATTAAAAACTGTGGAGACGGGAACCGATCTTGTTTTGGACTGGGGAACACGTCCCCACTTTGGCTGCACGGTGGAAAAGCCAGGAAGGTTCATTTGATGCACTTTCTCCATCGCGTAACGTGCAGGAAAAGCGGCGTCACGCCGCCGCCGTCAAAAGGAAACCCAAACCAGCCTCACCTAATATGAATCAACCCAGGATTACCTCGCGCGGAGGAAAATAGTTGGAAAAAAACCGGGAGGGATGTTACATACTTCTCATCCATGAAATCTTTCATTAATGCGCGGACAGTTTCCCCTCGGCGACCGACGTGTTCATGGGAGAATTCCAGTAGTAAATTAATTGAATCGCACTGCTTGTTCCCTTCGGTTAAACGTTAAACATGAAAACTCTACCAGCCGGACAAACCGCGTTCATCCGCGTTTTATTAGCAGAAAAAAATTATTCTTCTCCGAAGCATGGCGTATTTCGGGGATTCACTTTGATCGAGCTGCTTGTTGTCATCGCGATCATCGCCATTTTGGCCGGATTGCTTTTACCGGCGCTGGCCAAGGCGAAACAAAAAGCGCAGCGAATAAGCTGTTTAAGTAATTTGAAGCAAGTGGCGCTGGGTTCAAAAATGTATGCTAACGACTTCAGGGGACATCTGATTGATGATTCCCACACTTACACCTACGCTGGGCCACCAGCAGCTTCAGCAACTTATACAGCGAATGCCCGAGACACCGCAGATGACGATTTGAACTGGATGTATCCAGCATATGTTTCCAATGTTAGAAGTTTCGCCTGTCCCAGCACCAGGAACGTGATAAATCCGAATTTGAAGCAAACTTACGGGGATCCTGTCGGGTCTCCTGCATACCTTCAAAAATATTTAGTGGATTTAGTTCACACCGCAAAAGATAAAGACGCAACAAACGGTCACAGTTACGAGGTATTGGGAAATATTCTCGAACGAAGCTCTGGCATCCGACAAAAAGTCACGGAAAACTTTGTGCTGAATCATTCATTGAAAGGGGTTTCGCCCGGTGACCCCAATGTGCCTCCGGGATACAAACCAGGACCCAGTGGAACGTGGCTGATTTATGGTTCTGACAATGGAGGAATACCCGTAGAGCCTGATGCCGCAGATGCGCACGGCGCAGCAGGTGACAATGTTGCTTATTGTGATGGTCACGCCGCTTGGGTAGGTCGAAAGCAGTGGCGCCGACAATGGAATATAACTCGTGACGATAATAGACCCGATCCACTACCTTGACCAAAGTTTCCCAAACGCGAGAAGACACTTGAAATTTGATTTGATACCATTCTACCAATCACCACTTATGAAAAAAATTGCACTCTCTATAATTATCCCTGTTCTATTTACGCTGTTTTCCATCGCGGCTTACGGTGATGTGATCACCCTGCAGCCGTTGACAACTTTTGGTTCTCACGGAGATGGTAGCGTTCGACCTGGGGATTTGACTCCGGACTTAAGCGCGACGGGACAGTTGCAGCGAGGCATGGCTTACAATGCGACTACCGGACATCTGCTCGTGGTTGACCGTTCCACCAACGGAGGAATAAACTACGCGGTTAACATCATCGACGGAAACACCGGCACCCATCTCGGCGCTTTGGATACAAGCAGTGGCGATATTTTGTCCACTGGGGGAAACACTGCTTTTATTTTTAACCTGGTTGGCGTGGCTGAGGACGGGTCGATCTACGCAGGAAACCTCAGCAGCGCTACCAGTAGCACAACGATTCCACAATACCGTCTCTATCGTTGGGCGAGTGAAACAAGTTCACTGACACGCGTGTTGCCCACCGCCTCGTCTCCAAACGATGATCCCAGCAACGGCAACACAAACTCCTCGCAAAAGCGTTGGGGCGATACGATGGCGGTCCGCGGTTCGGGAATGACCACTCAAATTTTGATCGCCAATCGCGGAACGCTCGTAGCTCTTCTCACACCTACTGACAGCAGCTTGACTGCTTTCTCCATCAGAACCTTGACCACCGACGCGCCTGTCGGCGGTTTTTCCATTGGTTTGAGTTTTGGGGCAGGAGACACATTTTGGAGTACATCGGGCGCGTTCAACAATGGCCCTTTGCTCCACCTGCAATTTGACGCACTAGCCGGAACCGCTACGACTCTGACCAATTTTCCTTCGCCAACTTTTCCGGGAACCATTTCTCCTATTTTGGTAGTGCCCTCCAGCAATTTGCTGGCGGGAATCACGATGGTTTCAGGAGCGGATTCCGTGAGGTTGTATGATATTTCAAACTCGAATTCGCCCGTTCTGTTGGATCGCAAAAGTTTTGTTACTGCCAACAACAACAACGCTTTTAGCGGCTCGCTTGCCTTGGGAACGAATGGCGTGCTCTACGCGCTGGATAGCGATAATGGAATCATGGCGTTTACATTTGCCAGTGTAGCGTCCAACTCGTTGTCTCCAGCCTTTTTCTTAAATCCGGCCAATCAATTGGTAGTGGTGGGAGCTTCACCAATATTGACTTCCGGGGCCGACAGCACGTTGCCGATTTCATACCAATGGTTATTTGCCGGCACGCCCGTTACCAATGCTACTAATATCAGTTTGACTTTGACGAATGTGCAAACCAACAACGCCGGCGGTTACAGCATCATCGCCAGCAATTCTCTGGGCAGTGTAACAAGTTCGGTGGCGACTTTGACCGTCGTCGCGACACCGCCCAATTCGCTCTTAAATTATGATCCGATTCCTTACGCCGCTGGTTCTTTCATCGCCGGACAAGGCAATTGGTCTTCTCCCCCAAATCAAGGGATCACTTTCGTGTCGGAGGTTGGAAATCTTGACGTGCCAGGTTTGGCGGCTTCTCAATCCAATCGGATTACCTGGCCTTTAATTCCGGCGGCGAGTATCCGTTTGACGAATGCAACCACGCTGAGCGGCTCGATTTATTTTTCGTTTGCGTACCGCATCGACAACTTGGGCAGTTTGAATGCGGGTGTGGCGGGTGTAACCATCGCAGCCTTTGTGGAGAATTTCACCACCGCGAGCTACACGACAAAAATCAATGTCCATACCAACGCGACGGGCGTTCCCGGTTACAATCTTGGAGTTTTCAAAGGGGGCGCAGAATCAAACGGCGGTTATGCGACGAATGTTTTATCGCTGTCCAACACCGTTTTTGTGGTAGGCCGGTACACTTACAGCGATGGAACAACCGATGATACCTGCGCTCTTTGGCTCGACCCTAATCCATCGACCTTTGGGGCGACCAACGCGCCGTCGCCTACGGTCGGGGATATTGGAGTGGGTGCGACGGACTTTCCGCCCATCGTCGGGTTTGCTTTACGCTCGTCCAACGGTCCGAGTAAGTCTTATGCCGATGAAATTCGCGTCGGCCTGGCCTGGTCGGATGTGACTCCGCCTGCCGCTGTGGCCTTGCCCAGATTGACGGTGGCTTTGAGTAATAATGCGGCGGTGCTTTCGTGGCCGACGAGCGCGACCGGATTCAATCTTGAAGGCACGGGCAGTCTGAATTCTCCCATCAGTTGGTCGCCGGTGACAAATTCCGTGGTCATTAACGGAACCAACAATACCGTCAGCGTCGGCGCTTCGAGCGGAAATCAATTTTTCCGTTTGCGAAAATAATTCCGCGGAAAGGCGGAGCGGCGTTGTCGAAAAAGCAACGCCGCTTTTTTTTGCAAAACCAGGTAGAGCAAGACTCCCGTCGAGATTTGGCCTGTTCTCTTTTTAATCGGAGTAAAAAATTTTGAATGGATCTCGACGGGGTCTCGCTCTACCCGCGCTCGGGAGGAAAACGTACGCAGGGCACGATGACAACACATGGGTTACAAAACAATAACAACACATGGGTAACACTTTCAATGTTTTCAAGGCTCCTCTCGGGCTTAAACGAGAATTGCTACAGACCTCAACGCAAGCCCCTAAAAGCAAGAAATACGGGGTTTGCGTTGAGGACTGTAGCAATTCGGCCGGACGACCAAAAAGCATTTTCCTGCCGTATTTATCGCACAAAGCGTCACCCATGTGTTGTCATCAAAGTGTTACCTATGTGTTGTCACCATGCCCAGTAAGACCAGACTTCCCCTTCGGCAAAATCTGGAAATAATTTCCCCATGACCGACTCGCCATTCAAATTGACGCGCATCCCCACTCTCAAAACAGTTGTCGATTTTAAAAAACATCTGAGATCACTCGAACTGGAACTGCCTTGTGACGAACAAATCCAAGTCGGTTCCGCTTCGCCTCTGGCGCAGCCAGTTCCCGAAATTCAAATCAACGGAAAGCCAATCGGCAACCGATTCGCCATTCAACCGATGGAAGGTTGGGACGGGACAACGACGGGCGGCGTCACCGAAGAAATGATTCGGCGCTGGCAGCGGTTCGGCGAAAGCGGAGCGAAGATGATTTATGGCGGCGAGGCGATGGCGATACGTCCCGATGGCCGGGCCAATCCAAACCAACTCCTCATCAATGAGGAAAATAAATCGGGCATCGCGAAGTTGCGCGAAACGCTCATCGCCGCGCATCGCGAACGTTATGGAAACATCGACGATCTGGTCGTTGGCTTTCAACTCACGCACTCAGGACGTTTCTGTCGGCCCAACGACAAAAAAAACTGGGAACCGCGCGTCGCGTATCGCCATCCAGTGCTCGATAAAAAATTTAATGTCACGAGCGACGCGCAAATCTTGAGCGACGCTGAAATCGAGAAGCTGATTTTGAAATACATCGATGCGGCGAAAATCGCGTCGGACATCGGAGCGGATTTCGTGGACATCAAACATTGTCACGGGTATTTGCTGCACGAATTTTTGAGCGCGTTTACCCGACCCGGAAAATACGGCGGCTCCTTTGAAAATCGCACGCGCATCCTCCGCGAAATTGTGCAAGGCCTTCGCGCCAGCGGAAATAAAATTGAACTCGGCGTGCGTCTAAGCGCCTTTGATTTTGTTCCGTTCAAACCTGATCCAACGCGCGCCCAACCTGGAAAACTGGGGCCGGGTGTTCCCGAAGAATTTCCGCTGCCCTATCCATTCGCCTTCGGCGCAAACCAAGACAATCCGCTCGAATTTCAATTGGAAGAAACGTTTCAGTTTGCGCAACTCTGCGGCGAACTCGGCATCAAACTATTGAATCTCAGCGCGGGTTCCCCTTACTATAATCCGCACATCCAACGCCCCGCCGCCTATCCGCCTTCCGATGGGTATCAACCCGCGCACGATCCGCTGATCGATGTCGCGCGGCAAATCTCCGTTGTCCGCCAGGTGAAAGGCAAAGCGCCGCCCAATTTAATTTTGATCGGCTCCGGCTACAGCTATCTCCAGGAATATTTGCCGCACGTCGCGCAAGCTGTTTTGCGCGACGGATGGACGGACATGGTTGGAATTGGCAGAATGGTTTTGAGCTACCCAACGATTTTCGCCGACGCCCTTTCGCGCGGAGAACTCACGCCGAAATTTATTTGTCGAACATTCAGCGATTGCACGACTGCGCCACGAAACGGGCTTATCAGCGGCTGCTACCCACTCGATCAATATTACAAGGAGAAACCGGAGTTTCAAAAGTTGAAGGAAATTAAACGAGCGACTGGAGCCTGATGCGGAAACCAGGAAACGACACGAATGTGCCCCAGTCCTCTGTCTTGAGCCGAAGCGGGTGTGCGAATGTTTTGCTTGGGGTTCATTCGTATCCATTCGTAATCGAATTGGATTTACGGAATCGTCCGGCTACAGCGGCTTCTTCAACTCCTGCAAGTTTTCTCGGCTGCTCAACCAATCAAAACATCTTCGCTCCGAAAATGGATTCGCTTGCCAACCGGTTTTCAAATAAATCTTTGCCCATGAAAAATATTCGCCCTGCCGAAAATATTCTTCCCATCAATCTGGATTTAGGTCAGCCGAAAGAAATCGGGGCGCTTCGCAAAATTTCCCCCTCGTCACCCAATCAACTTCTCTTCCATTTTCTTTCCTTCTTTTTTTTATTTTTGGTCGCGACAAATCTTCATGCTGCTGACACGCGCCCGAACATCATTTGGATTATCGGCGAGGACATGGGGCCGGAACTCGGTTGCTATGGAGATACCAACGCCATCACGCCACACATGGATCGGCTCGCTCGCGAAGGCGCGCGCTACACGCATTGCTTCACCCACGCGCCGGTTTGCGCGCCGAGCCGTTCGGGACTGATCACCGGGCGATATCCGACCACCATCGGCACGCATCACATGCGCTCGCAATTGCTCAAGCCGCCGCCGATGTTCACCGAGTATTTGAAGAAGGCGGGTTACACGATTTGTTGGCCGACCAAAGCGGGTTTTGGCAAAACAGATTTTAATTTCGAGATACCGCCGAACGCGTTTGATGTTCGCACCGATTGGACGCAGAAAAAACCTACGGAACCCTTCTTCGGCTTTTTCAACATCACCTGGTCGCACGAAAGTAAAATCCGCGCCGACGCTGAGACTTTCGCCAAGCTCACTGAAAAATTGAAACCCAACGAACGTCACGATCCGAAAAAAATGATCGTGCCGCCGTATCATCCCGATGCGCCTGAAGTCCGCCGCGATCTGGCGAATTACTATGACCTCGTCACGGCAGTGGATAAAAAAATGGGCGATGTGCTGGCCACTTTGGAGAAATGGGGCATCGCGTCGAACACGGTGGTGATTCTCACGGGCGATCACGGCCGCGGTTTGCCGCGCAGCAAACGCTGGGTTTACGACAGCGGGATTCATGTCCCGCTGATGGTGCGCTGGCCGGGAAAAATTAAAGCCGGCGAAGTGCGGGATGATTTGGTGAGCTTCATTGATTTCGCGCCAACGATGATGAGTTTGGCCGGAGTGCAAAGTGCTGCCGGGATTCTTTCGGGAGATTCTCAGTCGCGAAATGATTCCCCGCATCTGCCGAGTGGAACTCGGCCGCACGTTCCTGGCGGAACGAATGACGCAAAAACGTTTTATCCTCCGATGCAGGGAATTGTTTTTCTCGGCGAGCCAGCCCAAAAAAGAAAATACATTTTCGCCGCGCGCGATCGCATGGACGAAACTTACGACCGCATTCGCGCCGTGCGCGACACACAATTTAAATACATTCGCAATTTCGAGCCGCAATTGCCTTACGCGCAACGCATCACTTACGGCGAAGAAATGCCGACGATGCAGGTCTGGCGAAAATGGAACGCCGAAGGAAAATTAAACGACGCGCAAAAACTTTTTTTCGCTCCGACCAAACCGAAGGAAGAACTTTACGACTGCAATGCCGATCCGCACGAGATCGACAATCTCGTCGGAAACAAAAAACATGAAACGAAATTGAAAGAGCTTCGCACCGCGTTGGACAACTGGATTGTCGAGACGCATGATATGGGCGCGATTCCCGAAACGGAATTGGTTAGACGCGGAATCGTTGCAGACAGATTGTCCAGCTACGAAAGCCGCAAGGTGAAAGAGTAATTGTAGCGGCGCGTCTATGACCGCCGGGAGCGCCGGTTTGCAACCGGCTTTGGATTGCGAAGGAGCGCGGAATTTATTCCGCTTCAACGCGACGCATCGTTGGTGTGTGCGGTGATTACAAACCGTGATCGAGCTGAAGCGGAATAAATTCCGCGCTCCTTCGTGCATCGCCAAAAGCCGGTGGCAAACCGGCGCTCCGTCCAAAAAGAAAAATGAAAAAAGAAAAGAAAACACCGAAGAATCCAAACGCAGTTTCCACAGGGAAAATCATCGCCATCTTTGCGATTGTTTTAGTCGGCGTCGCGGTGGGTTCGGTCGTGACGACGAAAATGGCGAACAAAGATTCTGCCAAAAAATTCGACAAGCCCGGCGCACTCGGCCACCAAGTTATTTCGCCGCCCGACACCAACAACATGGTTTGGATTCCCGCTGGAAAATTCTGGATGGGTTCCGACGACGGACAGGAAGATGAGAAGCCAATTCATGAAGTCGCCGTGGAGGGATTTTGGATGGATAAAACAGAAGTGACGAATGAGGAGTTCGAGAAATTTGTGCGCGCCACGCATTACGTCACCGTGGCCGAACGCAGACCGGACCCGAAAGATTTCCCCGGTGTGCCGCCGGAAAATTTAGTTCCAGGCTCGATTGTTTTCACGCCACCGCCGGGAGAAGTTTCGCTGGAAAATCATTATGCCTGGTGGACTTATGTGCCGGGCGCGAACTGGCGTCATCCTCAGGGGACTGACTCAAATCTCATAGGAATGGAAAAGCATCCCGTCGTTCAGGTCTGTTGGGATGACGCGATGGCTTATTGCAAATGGGCGGGCAAACGTTTGCCGACCGAAGCGGAATGGGAATACGCGTCGCGCGGTGGATTGGACAAACAGCCGTTCGTCTGGGGCCAGGAAAAAGTTCCCGGTAACAAATGGATGGCGAATATCTGGCAGGGAAAATTTCCGAACGAAAATTTATTGGCCGATGGTTTTCGTCTCACGTCGCCAGTCGCGACTTTTCCGGCGAATCAATTCGGGCTTTATGACATGGCCGGAAATGTCTGGGAATGGTGCGCCGATTGGTATCGGCCTGATTATTACGAGCAGAGCGCGCAGAAAAATCCGCCCGGGCCAAATGATAGTTTTGATCCAAACGAACCTGGTGTTTCGAAACGGGTGACGCGCGGCGGTTCGTATTTGTGCAGTGAACTTTATTGCACGGGTTATCGTCCGAGCGCTCGCATGAAAACTTCGCCGGACACGGGGCTGTCGCACACCGGTTTTCGCTGCGTGAAAAATTAGAACCTACAATTGGGTCATCAGTCCAACACCCGTAGCCGCCGACGTGAGGAGGCGGATTTCGGCTGAAAAGATCTCGAATCCGCCTCCTCACGTCGGCGGCTACAACCTATGAAAGATCTTCTAGTCCAGCTCGAGAAAAAGTTGCGTGGGCAAACCAAAATGCGCAGATAATTTTTTGAGGTGCGTAATGTTCAGTTGACGTTCGCCGCTGAGAAGACGCACCCCGAGACTTCGATCGCAGTCCAGCAAGCGGGCCAAATCTGCCGCTGACATGTCGTTTGCTTCGATTAAATGTTGCAGCAATTCAAGACCGCTCAATTTTGTGGCTGGAAGCTGCTGACCTTCGTATGCCTCGACCAATGTAGAAAGCGCTTCAAAATAATCGTCCTGTTCCGCCGAGAGTTTTTGACCGGCCATGACATCGAGTATTTCCAGCGCATTCTTAAGTTCAACGTGGTCGTGAACCGGGCGCAACATGTGCAGGTTCACTAAGCGCGAATAAGTTTTCGGCAAACTTGTGAAGTTAAGTTTCGAGGAATTTCTGTTTTTCATAACTCGTCTTTCCATCGTTCTTCGCTGTATTCAGCGTGCGTTAAAAATTTAAGCGTATAAGCAATCTGCCGATTGTAATGCAGCGCGGCAATGAGCCGATAGGTATTCCCACCAACATTGAATATGACCACATTCCTCCCGCTTTTCACTCGAACGGCGTCCGCGCTGGCGTAGGTTTTTCGCACATCGACAATGTTTTGCCATTTCGCTGCTTCGACCACACCGCGCCATCCCCGCAAATACTTTGCCGCCTTTGGAAATTCTTTCTGCTTTTGAATCAAAAAGCTTTTCTTGATAAGCCGCACGATGACAAATTGTCATCAGGGGGGAACGTGGTCAACCTCAATGAAAACAAATACACGGATGAAAACTTCGCCGGACACAGGATTGTCACACACCGGATTTCGCTGCGTGAAAAACTGATTTTACGCGGCGCGCGGGAGCGCTTTGCGTTTGGTTCGCTCAATGCGGTTGATGTGATCGGGATTCAACAAAACAATTTCTTTGAGCGCGCCATTTTCGTCCATGGCGGAGCCGATTGCAATCAAGCCCTCGCTAACGATGACTTGCTCTGGATGATCCACATAAAGTATCCGGCCATCCGAAGAATAAAAACTCAGCGGCGGTTTGGTAGAACCCAATATCTGCCGCATAGTTTCCGCTTTCATTTTTCACAGTCTAAATTTAAAAAAAACTTTGTAAATATGGAATCGTCAGCGGCCCTTGCGGAAGAACGGCCACGCGCGCCTGCGGCCTCAGTTTTTCCAATCTCTCCTGAACCGCTTTTTCAATGTCGTGGCACGGCGTGAGAAAACATCGGCGCACAATTTCGTCCGGCAGCGAACTGTAAAGCAGAACCTCCGCGCGGCGTTGAATGAGCGCCTGAATTTGCGCCTGCCATTGTTCCGGTCGGACAAAACCTGGCGTGGAAAGCATCGTCAAAATTTCTTCCGGACTCGATGCGCTGTGCAGCAATTGATCGAGTGGGCTGTTGGCTGGAACCCCTTCACGACATTCGCAGGCAAGAATCAGCAGACCGCCTTCTTCCAAAATTCTCCCGCCGGCGCTCATGCCTTTGACGCCTTGATATAAATTTAAATCCAACGGATAGCCGCTGTTGGTCGTGACCACAATTTCAAAAGGCGCTTTGACTTTTTGCATCGCCGATTTGCGCACGAATTCAAATCCAATTCTGTGCGCCTCCAAAATATCGCCGGCAAAAACGCCGGTGATTTCCCGTTGCTCGTTCAGCGTCACGTTGAAAAGAAAACTTGGCCCGATCCGCAGCGCGATATCCCGTAGCTCTTCCCAAAGCGGGTTGCCCTCCGTGATACCAAAAGTCGCTTTTGCGTGGCCGATGTTTTTCGCGCCGTGATTGCTCATCACCGTTTCGAGTCCAGCGCAACCGGGCATGATGCCTTTGATGCCGCCGCTGAACCCGGCAAAAAAATGCGGCTCGATGAATCCAGTGATGATGCGCACGTCCGCTTCGGCCAAATGGCGATTGATCAAGGCGGGCGTTCCGTCGCTCGTCGTTCCAAATTGTTTTAACGCCGCGGGATTTTCCGGTTCGTGATTGATGACCCGATAGTTTTTTACCACCTCCGGCGTGAGCAATTTTTCCAGTTCGGCTTTTGTATTGGGCCGATGCGTTCCGAGTTGATTGAGCAACGTAATATTTTCGCGTGGAAAAGCTGCGAGGTATTCGAGCAGCCACGGAATGATCCGTTCGTTCGGAGTGGCGCGAGTGATATCGGTGAAGGCGATGCAGATTTTGTCGGTCGGCTTGATCCATTCGCTCAACGGCTTTGAAGCAATCGGATTTTCCAGCGCCAACCGGACGGCTTCTTTTTCATCCAGCACGCCCGGATTGTGCGAAGGCATGATGACCGTCGTCCGTTCGTCGGGCAAATTGAGTTGTAAGTGGCCGTGGCCGTAAGCGAGATCAACTTTCATGTTGGCGAAGGCAAAACTAAACTCTACGCGACAGGAGGCAAAGCGGAATTCGATTAACTCCGACTCCGAAATCCAAATCCACGAAACCGAAAGAAAACCGAAGGCCGAATACCGAAGGAAGATGCCTTCCGACGAAAGTCTTGGAAAGGGTTCGGCGAAGAGCGCAGTCCCGCGACGCTTTGGTTTTCGGGTTTTGGATTTCGGATTTCTTTCTGATTTCTGATTTCTGATTTGCCCCGCGATAATCCGTTGCCACAGCCCGCAACCTTTGCAACGTTTCACAAAAGCATGTTGCTCGAAAATTTATCCTGGCCTGAGGTAAAATCGCTCAAGGTCGGAAACAAAATAGTTCTGTTTCCACTTGGCTCTTTTGAACAGCACGGACCGCATTTGCCGCTCACCACGGACACCGACCTCGTCACCGCCATCGCCCGGCGCTTGGAGAAAAATCGCGCTGAAAAAATTCTTTGCCTGCCTACTTTGTGGCCGGGCCATTCGACGCATCATCTTTTTTTTCCGGGAACACTCAGCGTCAGCCAGATGCCCTACATTCAGTTGGTCATCGAACTTTGCCGCTCGATTGTCAGCATGGGCGGAAAGAAAATTTTTCTGCTCAATGGGCACGGTGGAAATGACATTCCCATTCGCGCGGCCATGCGCGAATTGAAAACGGAATTTCCGAAGTCGAAATTTGTCTTCGCGTCCTATTGGTCACTCGCGGCGCAAAGCATTAAAGCGGTGCGCGACTCGGAGTTGGGCGGGTTGGGTCACGCGTGCGAAATGGAAACGTCGCTCATGCTCCACTTGCATCCAGCCCGTGTGAAAATGAATCGCGCGCGACCCGATGGGCCGGAACAGACGGATATTTATCGCCGGGCGGACATGCAATATTCCCGCCCGATTTATTTTGTGAACGAGTTCCATGAAATTTCCGGCAGCGGCGTGGTGGGCCGGCCCGAAATTGCCTCCGCCGAAAAAGGAAAAAAATTTCTCGCCGGCATCGTCCAAGAGGTCACCTCGTTCGTGGATGACTTTGCTTCCTGGTGAACCGGCTGGTCGAACTCCCCGCCGTCCTGCCATAATTTACGGAAGGCAGCTTGGCGGATTTTCCCAGTGAGGAATCATGTTTTACCCGCCTTGCCGCCGGCTCCGGGAAATTTACGTTTTACTAATTCAAGAAACAGTCAATGGGCAACACCATTGACTCTTCGGACAAACTAAAACGAAAATTACGGAAATTATTATGAAAAAACAAAAAGTTATCGGACTCATTATCGCGGCGGGCTTCACGGTTGGGACAACCGCCTCATTTGCCAACCACACTTGGGAGCACAGGGAAACCTCGGAGAATATAGAAACCCGCACTTGTCCCGAAAGCATGCGGCCCGGCAGCCCGAAGGCAATGGAACGCGCGGACGAACAGCGCAACATGTTTCGAAGTGGTTACGCGACACAGGCGCGCTACACGGAATATGATTCACAGGGTCTCTCGCCGGGCAGCCCGCGCGGCCATGAAAAGAGGAGCATCGCCCAAACCGATGCGACACGTTTGGACACCGATGAAAATCGAACGCGGCAAACGCGCGATTATTCTTCTTCATCGCGGCGGGAAATCTCGGAGCCAGCGGGGGCTGGAGCTTTCGACAAGGAAACGTTTCTTCAGGAAGTCGCCCGAAACGGCGTAGCGGAGGTAAATATGGCGCAGCTTGGAACACAAAAGGCGCAAGACCCCGAGTTGAAAGATGTCTCGATGAAATTGGTCAGAGACCACTCAAAATTGAATGAGCAAGTCAAGGAGCTAGCTCAGAAAAAAGGTGTGTCTCTTTCCACCGAAATCAATTCCAAACATCAGGGGATGATCGATCATATTTCGGGATTGTCGGGGGAGGAATTCGATAAAGCCTACGCCCAGCACATGGTGCAGGGACATAAAAAGAGCATCGCAAAATTCGAGCAAGCCGCTCGTTCAGATGACTCGGACATCAGCCGTTTCGCCAAATCGACTTTGCCAACATTGCGCAAACATTTGTCGATGTTGCAAAAATGGGCGCCGGATTCCAGCGCGAGCAACTCAGCAAATGAGCCAGCCGGGACTGATAAAAAATCGTATCGCAGAAACGATTCGGGCAATTCGAAATAATGGCAGGAGTGGAAACACCGAACTGCGGTTCCGTGGATTATTATGAGCGTCGCGCCCCGAGCGCGGCGCTTTTTTTTTGGCGGATTCGCGACTACCGAGAGTAGCGCAGTGCGTCTCGCCTGCGCCCGAGAAAAAGGGACATCCGACGCAGGCGAGACTCAACCTTTTGCCAAATAACGGAACGCCGATCTCCAGATCGGCCCGCGGAAATCTGGAGCATTTCAGTGCCGATCAGGAGATCGGCGTTCCGTGGCCCATAAGTGAGAGGCGTCTGGCGCACGCGCGACCTACGGCGCTTTGGGCCGTTTTAAAACTGGCCGCTCGGCCACTCCGTTTCAACACCTTGCCCGCGCAAACGGCTTTGAAATTCCGCGAGGCGCGTTTTGTTTTCCCGTATGCGATGTGGCGAATCCTTTTTTTCCAGAGCGTAGGCTATGAGCGCACCGGCCGATTCGCCGATGTTCCATTCCACCGGATGCAATCGATAACAGCCGTTGGTGATGTGGGTGGTGCCGATATTTTTTGCGGCAGGAATTAAATTTTTTACGCGCTGTGGCAAAAGCGCGCCGAGGGGAATTTGAAATGGGAGCGAAGGAACATCAATGTAGTTATCGCCGCCCGTGCTCGGATGAAGGTCGATGTTGTAACTTCCCACGCCCATTGAGTCAGGAAAAATTTCCGCGACAACTTCCTTTTCGGCTTTCCCGGTAAGCTTGGCGCGCGCCCCGGCCCCGACATGTTTTTCCAAAATGGTGAACACTGCTTTGATGCGCCGCGCTTCCCGGACGTAAGGATATTTTGCCAGACCATCTTCGGTGCCGAGGACATCTCCGCGCAATCGCAGGCCAGGAAAACCTTGTTTGCCATCGCGGCGAGGCGCTTCGGTTTGCAGCCAATAAAAAAGGGACAGACTCAGCTGTTTAGCGCGCTCAATATTTTTTGCAACTTCGGCGTCGTCCACTCCGATCAACGGGCCGAGCAGATAATCATTTTGCGGCCAATTGGCCAGGCTGATGTCACCGGGAAAAGTTCCAGGTGAAAAATTTTCTTTGTGAACCAGTCGGCGATACGTCCAGAGGTTGGTTGAACCAGCGACTTCGCCATCAGGATCGAAGGCAAGAGTCCGCGGTTTCAGATCATGCGGATTGCTGTAGGTAAAACTCAGGAGCTTGCCCGGCCAGGCAAGACGAAGTTGCGGAACGTAGTCGCGCCAAAAATTATATTCGCGCGGTTTTTCGATGAGATGATTTTCTCCGGCGACGTGGTCCATGGCGAAGCAAACGGTGAACGCCTGTTGATTTTCCGGAGCAGCTTTATCCGGCGCGTGAAGTTCGCCCGTTTCCTTTTGCGATTCCGCACCAGTCACGAATTCTGTTTTGGTCAGCGGCAAAAGATCGCCCAGTTCCGTCGCGTCGATGAAATATGGCGCGCGCAAAATAATTTCATTCCCACTCCGCGAACTGCGGGCTTTCAACGCGTCGACTTTGTCGCCGTCCACTTCTGCCGCGACGACTTTATGTTCGAGCAACAAAATGAACTGACGCGAACTTAAATACGGGACAAAAAAATTCTGCAACACGGCCAGCGCCACGCGCGGTTCGTGGCAAATCTTTGAAACGCCGCCGTCGCCTGGATTTAGGTTCCAGCGGGAGCGCGCCGCTTCGGTCAGTGGATAATTTTGACGATAGTAATCGCGAATGGCATTCCTGAATTCGCGATAGGCGCGGGTGCAGCCGAAGGATTCAATCCAGCGATGCTCGTCTGGTGGAACACCCTGTTGCGTGATCTGGCCGCCGATCCAATCCGTTTCTTCGGTCATGACAACGCGAAGTTTTTTTCGCAAAGCAGAAAGCGCGGCGGCGCAACCACCCAAGCCTCCGCCGGCGATAATTACATCCGCGGAAAATTCCTTCCCACCGATTCTCGTTGCGGCGCGTTCCTGTTCACCGCGCGCTGACCTTGGAAAAATTAAAGCAGGACTGGCCGCCAGCGCGCCGCCGACGAAAGAAATGGTTTGCAAAAAATTTCTGCGATTCATCGGTGGAGAAATTCTTTTCTGAAACGCGCAACCAAGTCGAAACTAAAATGCGAAATGGACGGCGAGCGGCGTCGGAACCATTCAGTAAAAAGAAACGCTCGACCTCACCCCGGCCCTCTCCTCCGAGGAGAGGGAGAAAATTATTCAGCGCTGGAAACTGTCCTCGTTAAATGACCGATCCAGCCTATGATTCAGGTTCCCTCTCCTCGGGGGGAGAGGGTTAGGGTGAGGGCGAGCAACTTCTCTATTGAATCGTTACGCCCCGAGTCTAATTAGCCGCCTCGCCGAGTAAGGACCTCAACGATTATTCTTTGCGCGTCGTCGAAGGAGAATTTGCGCGGGTCGCGGCTTCCAATGCGCTGAGCATCGCTTCTTCGCGGGTGCCGGGTTTCGGCTTGTCGCCACAAGCCGCACGCCGACGATCCAGCGCGTCGAGTCGTTCGCAAGTCGATTGCCGCAAGTCGCGCAGATTGCTCCGTAAAAAAATGCGTTTGATCACCCCTTGCCTTTCGTCGTTTTCCAAATAATTCGCCAGAGCACCGGCATATTCGTCGAGCAAAAGAACCATCTCCGGTTGGATTCTGATTCGCAAGGCGCGCAGTTGGTTGACTACTTTTTGCAGTGGAATTTTTTGCTGGGGCGGATCCCAATTGGAAACGATTTGCTGCAAAGTTAAATCGGTGCGGTTCGGCGCGGCCTCGGCGGCCAGCCATTGCACCGGGACGCGCAGAGCGGAGTTCAATCCTTCCAGTGATTGCTCGCGCGACCAAAGTTGCGAGGCATCGCGTCCGGTCAGCCCGACGAGCCGAAGCCCCCACCATTTTTCCACATCGATGAGTTGTTGGAAATGCGGGCGGAAGGCGCGGAGAAAAGCCACTTGCCAATTCAAATTCCGCGGCAACTCATCGAGGAATTCGCGCACGCAACTCTCGCCGTCTTTCAAACGCAAAAGTTCATGCACAAAAAGTTGAGCGCATTTGTCAAAATAACGGAAGCGTTCCGGCGGCAACTTTTCGGGCCAGCTTAATTCGTCAAATGTCAAAGGCGAAAAAGTTTCCAACTCTTTGCGAATTTTCGCGATTGGATCGATTTTTACCTGGGCGCTGGAAATGGGCTGATTGGCTTGTAAGAGGAGCGTTTCCGGGGAGGCAGACTTCAGTTGCTCGGCGATGCCTTGAGAAAACCAACGAGGCAATTGAGAAAAATTCTCGTCGGAATTTCGATTGGCGATTTCCAGAAGCACGACCTCGGTGATCGCTTCGATCAGACGCGCCCCGTCAATTAGATTCGGCAAATCGATCCGATAAGCGGGCAGCGCGGAACCTGGCAACGGCGTGATGAGCGGGTGCTGCTCGGTCCCGGGGTGCAGCACGACATAAATTTTCCCGGGTGAAGATGTTCGCCATTTTATTTGCAAACGTTCGTCGGCGCTCAACTGCGCCAGCACGGATTGTTTTATTCGCTCGCAGGACACGGTTAAAAAAGTCGGATCAAGCGGCAGCCGCTTTAAACGAGATGACGGCGCCGGAGTTCCTTTTGGCCCGTAAATGACGAACTGCTTTGAAAGGCTCTGGGTGGTGATAAATTCCTGTTCGGCAAAAAGCGGGCCAGCCAGCAGCGCAACAGAAAATAAAATAAGGTATTTGGACATCGGAAAAATCGGGAGGCTTCTTATGCCCCGTCGTAGCGTCAGGGTCAAGCCTCCCTGACCCGCATCTGGCCTGCGTCCGGAGTCAGAATTCCAGCGAGCATTCGCAACGTGGTGGTTTTGCCCGCCGCGTTGGGTCACAGCAGTCCCACGACTTCACCAGCGCCGACGTGCAGACTCACCCCCTGAACGGCGACAACGTCCCAAAGCTTTTGTGAAGATTCAACGCAGTCAATTGCCCGCTCATTTTGTGGAAGCACAATTGAACAGGGATGCCCATGATAAACAGGATAATCTTGGGAAAACAGTGCGGTCGGATTCTGTCTTTCGCTCAAATCCAACCGGGTTTTCAAACCAAATGATGCGTATGAATATTTTTCCATTTTGCGGAAAGATATTCCGCGACGAGGCGGCGATGACAATGATGCGGTTTTTCCTCACTGCAAAGCAAACAGCCTTGTTCCAAAATTTCGGGCGCAATCGTCTTTTCAATCTCCCGATACGCCATCAACTCAAGAAACTTTGTTTCGTAAAGCGCCCAGTCGCCTTGTTTTTTTTTGTATTCATCGAGCATGTCCTGGGTCGGCGCGAGTTGGGACAAATGGACGTAATCAATGCCGCCCAGATTTTTTAAAAAATAAGCGAGGTCTTCTTTCTTGGCGAAACCGGCCAGTTGCGACGTGTTGTTCAGCCGCACATCCACCACGCGTTTCACTCCCGCTGAAATTATTTTACCAAAAAACTGTTCCGCGTTTTTTTTGGTGAAGCCGATGGTGAACAATTGAATCGTGGTCATACGGCGGACGGAATTTCGCTCTCAGCTTCTTCGGCATAGGCAATTTTTTTCCCTTGCAGCGCGTAGGCTTCATTCAAAATTTCTGAATGCGTTCGGAAAAAATCTTCGGTCGGCAACTTCAACGTTTGCAATAACCGCTGTTCGGCTTCGGCGTGAGTTTCCAAATGGCCGTCGGAATGAATGTGCTGGATTTCGATGCCAGCGTTTTTCAAATTTCGACAAACCAAAATCGTGCGATGACAGGTCAGCGGATCTTTTTCGGCGCACACCAAGGCGAGGCGAAATTTTCCCAATCCCCTCAACACGCGTTCCAATCCGCTTTTGAACGACGAGGTTTGCGCGATGCGTTCGTAAGTCGCCTGACCGTTTTCATAAACCTCGCGTTCGGTGCGGCGCGCCCCCAATTCGTCGCCGAGAAAAACATAACCGATTCCCGCTGGCCTGAGGGTCGCTTGCAAAACTTCGCGATTAAATTGCGGCGTGTATTGGCTGTAGGGCGACGACCGAACATCCGCCACTGTTTGAACGTTATGCTGCCGCAACAATTTCAGAAACGCGGCCGCCTCCAGGTTGGAGTGGCCAATCGTGAACAGGGGATTTTTTGGTGCGTCGCTCGAATTCATTCCGGCAGTTCCAATATCGTCGCCACGACTTTGTAATGGAAGCCGTTAAACACCGGCGTACAACTGACGCACATCAGACACCTATTTCCCGACGCGAGATCAATTCGCCGCACGCCTTCCTTCTCGTTTGGAAAATCCGGAAAATAATGCGCTTCAATTTCGGGATCGGTCAGCGGCAAATCGTAATTGAACCAGTTGTAGGAAAACAAAACTCGCCGCACTCGTTTGTTGCGGCCTTCCGCGCGATTGTATTCGGTGTGGGCTTCGATGTGAATTTTCTGAGGGCGAATCCAGTAGAGCGATTGCACGCTCGGCTGTTGCTGCAAATAACCAGTCGAGACGCGCTCGGGAGACTTGCGATTTTCCAGCCACAAATCCACGGGACGTTCTTCGCGCGCGGCAATTTCGTTCCACGGAATCGTTCCAATCCATTTCCAACTTTTCGACGAATCGACCAGCCAGTTTTCCGGTTGAATGGGATCGGCTTCGTGTTGCGTGAGGGAAATCTCGATCACGTCGAGAATTTGCGGCTCTTGATTGTCGCTGCGATTCAGCAACCGGCGCTCATTGAAATTCACCGCGCCGTTGTCATGCGGGCTGACGGGGCGAATCCAGGAACCCCAGATAATTTGTCCGCCTTGCGTCTTGTTTAACTCGAATCCCGCCACACACCGGTTTTTGTTCTTCACCGAATTTGCCAGCACACAAATTTGTTTGGTGGTCATAATTTCGAGACTAACTCGTAGCCGCCGACGTGAGGAGGCGGATTTCGACCGAAAGACCACCAATCCGCCTCCTCACGTCGGCGGCTACGAGGTGAACGGAAATTGAGCGATGAAGATTTTCCAAACACGGTCAGGAATAGTTGTCGTAAACTGAATCTTCCGGCGCATCTTCGCGCATGAATTGTTCGTAGGCACCCTTGCGCCATTCTGTTTCTTCCACGTCGCCCGTCAGAACAATCACGCGCGCGGGACCGGATTTTGGAAGCTTCCCCGCGATCTCTTGCGGAATCGTCAAAACCGATTTGCCGCTCAACTCAGTGAGAAATTCGACCGTGTCCATGAACGAACCTTAATCATTTCAGAAGAGGGCATCAACGCCCCGCTATTCCGTGGGTGTGATTTAAACTGGCGGTCAAAACAAGAGCGCCAGAGGACTGGCGCACTCCAAGACGCTTCGCGACTGTCATGCGCCGTCGAAATTCGCGCGAGCGTCTTGGAGTGCGGCGGCCCTCCGCCGCTTTCAACGGCACCGGGAGTGACCGCCACTTTGAATCACACTCCTATTCTGCCGCCGGCGCACCGTTCCGCTTGGCCATAATCGCATCGACAATTTTCTTCGCGAGATCCGGTTTTTCGGTGAGCGTTTTTTGCGCAGCCTCTTTTCCCTGGCCAATCAAGTTGCCTTCGAATTGCAGCCACGCGCCTTTTTTCTCCACCACTCCGTCGGCAATTCCGACATCGAGGATGCTGCCTTCTTTGTTGATGCCGTGATTGTAGATGATGTCGAATTCCGCTTCGGCAAACGGCGGCGCAACTTTGTTTTTCACAATCTTAACTTTGACGTGGTTGCCGGTCGCAACACCTGCCGCGTCTTTGATCGTTTCCTTGCGGCGAATATCAATGCGCACGCTCGCGTAAAATTTCAGCGCCTTGCCGCCCGACGTCGTTTCAGGACTGCCGAACATGACGCCAACTTTCTCACGCAATTGATTGGTGAAAACGCAGGTTGTCTTGGACTTGCCTAAAACCGCGGTGAGTTTGCGAAGCGCCTGACTCATCAAACGCGCTTGCATGCCCATCGTCGCCATGCCCATTTCGCCTTCGAGTTCGGCTTTCGGCACGAGCGCGGCGACGGAATCAATCACGATGACGTCGAGGGCGTTCGAGCGCGCGAGCGTTTCGCAAATGGTCAACGCTTCTTCGCCGCTGTCAGGTTGCGACACGAGAAGTTCGTCGAGGTTCACGCCCAATTTTTTTGCGTAACCGGGATCAAGCGCGTGTTCGGTGTCGATGAAGGCCGCGAGCCCGCCCGCCTTTTGGGCGTTGGCAATGACGTGCAACATCAACGTCGTTTTGCCGGAAGATTCAGGGCCGTAAATTTCCACGACACGTCCGCGCGGCAATCCGCCGACGCCAAGCGCAAGGTCAACCGCCAGCGCTCCGGTCGGAATCACGTCGATCTTTTTCGCGGCATGAGCGGCACCGAGGCGCAGGATGCTGCCGTCGCCGTAAGCTTTGGTGATGGAGGAAATGGCCGCTTCGAGTTCGCGATCGCGAGTGGCCGTAGCTTTGGTCGCTTCGGAGGATTTCGCGTCGGGGGAAAAATTTTTTTCAGCGGTTTTTGGGGGCATAAATTTTAGCGTTTCGTTGGTTGAAATGTTCGCTTGGTAATAGAGAAGCGGGCGCAGTTAGTCAATCGTGGCGTGGTCCCCGGGTGTGATTCAAGCTGGCGGTCAGAACAAGAGCGCCAGAGGACAGGCGCACTCCAAGACGCTATCGCGCCATTCATGCGCCATCGAAATTCGCGCGAGCGTCTTGGAGTGCGGCGGCCCTCCGCCGCTTTTAACAGCACCGGTAGTGAACGCCACCTGAAATACACCCGATGTCAACGGGTGTGATTTAAACTGATGGTCAGAACAAAAGCGCCAGAGGACAGGTGCACTCCAAGACGCTATCGCGCCATTCATGCGCCATCGAAATTCGCGAGAGCGTCTTGGACTGCGACGGCCCTCCGCCGCTTTTAACAGCACGGGTCAATAAGTTTTGACCGTCACTTTCAATCACATTCCTCGTCCCTGCTCTCACCAAGATCGACGCAAACGCCGCGTTTACTGGCGGCAATAAAATCCAACATCGTTCGTGCCACCTCGCTGGTGAACTGCTTTTGGGACTCCGCGAGCGCCAGGCGGAAATTTTTTCCGCTGCGAAAAAGCGCGTGATAAATTTTTTTTAATTCAAGCCGTCGCTCCGAGGAAAATCCGGCGCGGCGCAAACCGATCATATTCAGTCCGCAAATTCGATTGTGGCCGGTGGCGATGGTGAACGGCGGCAAATCTTTACTGATCCCCGCGCCGCCTTGCATTAAGGCGAGCGTCCCGATCCGCACGAATTGATGCACCAGGCAATTGCCCGAAATAAAAACGCGATCTTCCACCGTGACGTGCCCGCCGAGCAGCGCGCCGTTGGCCAGAATTATTTCGTCGCCGAGATGGGAATTGTGCCCGACGTGACTGTTGGCCATCAGAAAATTTTTCGAGCCGATCACGGTCTCTTCGGTCATTTTATTGGAGCGATGCACCGTGACGTGTTCACGAAAAACATTGTCGTCGCCAATGCGCAGTCGGGTTGGTTCGCCGTCGTATTTCAAATCTTGCGGCGCGTCGCCAATCACGCAGCCAGAGTGAAAAATATTTCCTGCGCCAATCAAAGTGTGACCGGTCAGATGCACGAAAGGAGCAACGACGCAATTCGCGCCAAGCGAAACATGTTCGTCGATGACGGCGTAGGGGCCAATTCTGGCTGTAGAATCAACCTGTGCGTGGGGATGAATGACGGCGGTTGGATGAATCATTTTTCAGGTGTAGAAAAATCCCAGTTCCTTCAGCGACGAATAATCTTTCGGTCGCTCCGGCGTGCGCCGTCCGAGAATGATGTGGTCGAGCACTTCGATCTTCAATAACTGCCCGGCGCGAATCAAATCGCGCGTCACTTTCACATCCGCATCGGAGGGAGCCGGATCGCCGCTGGGATGATTGTGCAGAAGCACAATGGCGGACGCATTGGCAGCGATGGCGGATTTAAAAACTTCGCGCGGATGAACCAGGATGCTGTCGAGTGTCCCTTGAGAAATTTGTTCGAGGCGAATCAATTTCCGGCGCGAATTCAAAAGCAGGACCTGAAAGTTCTCCACTTGATACGCGCGATTTTCTTCGCGAAATAAATCCGCAATCGCTTCGGGATTATCAAGCACGGGCGACTCGCTGCGAATTTCCGCCGCCATTCGGCGAGCGAGAGTAAAGGCCGCCTTCAACGCGATGGCTTTGTCACGGCCGATTCCTTTTGTCGTCTGCAACTCTTCCAACGAAGCCCGCGACAAACTATCCAGCGTTCCGAATTTTTGGAGAAGCTCTTCGCCAATGTGGATGGCGGAAAAACCTTTCATCCCCGTTCTCAGAAGGATCGCAACCAACTCCGCGCTGCGTAATTTTTCTGCGCCATGCTCGACCAAACGTTCCCGTGGCCGTTCGGAATCGGGAAGGTCTTTGATGCGGATGCCGGTCACGTGGCAGGTTTAACCAGCAGCGCAGATAGACACCAAGTAAAAAGTCTTCTTCCTCCGCTTATTACTTTTTCGGTTTCAAATAAGAAATGCCCGTCATGGTCAGCAGCGGCAGGACATGAGGCATGTCATCGTCGCCGACAACAATCACGGTGGTTCTGCCCAGCGCGACCTTGAATTGATCCGAAACCTCGTAATGTTCACCATCAGCCATTTTGATCATAAACGGGATTCCTTCTCGAATCGCAGTTTGAATTTTGTCCCTTGTCATAGTGTTTCTTCGAATCAAAATCCGGGGAAAGTTTCACACCGTTTCCAAAACCCGATCGTTCAGAAAATGCAGCCGGACGGTTTGCGGCGTGTGGCCTTCGTCAAAATGGCAGCGCACCGCGTCTTTGACGATTTCTTCAAGCTCACGCAAATCTTTACCCTGCGTAGTGATGCCACCAACTCCGCCGGCTTCGTCCCATGACGCAACCAACCATCCGGTGTCAGGGCAATGCTCTACGTTGAAGGTTAATTCGGTCATGGCGTTAGCTTAGTAATCGGCGATTGGCAAGGTCGCTCAGGTTCAATGAATTATTTTGTCGGCTTCAAATAACTTATCCCCGTCATGGTCAACAGCGGCAAAATGTGCGGCAGGTCGTCTGCACCGATGACGATAATATATGTTCTGCCGAGGGCGATTTTATAAGATTCTGATACTTCATACTTTTCGCCGTCGGCCATCTTGATGGCGAAAGGAATTCCTTCGCGAATCGCAGTTTGAACTTGGTCTCTGGTCATGGCGTTAAAATGCCCTTGTCGCTATTTTCCGACAAGCGCAAAACTTCAAACCGTCTGCAATTCCTGCACGATAAATGGCGCGAACTCGGAATGAAAATGCGGCGGGATGCGCGCTTTGAATTTCGCGCTGACACCTTCGTAATTTCTCTCGATGACTTGCGCCACTTCATGCAGCCGAGCGATGAGCGCGGTGTGATGATGCGGCACATCCAGTTCCACAAATTCGCGGATGGGCCGGAGTTGCGTGCTGAGTTCCGCGAGCAACGCAGGAAGGCCCGCGCCCGTTTTCGCCGAGATGCCAACCGCATTCGGAAAGCGCTCGGAAAATTTGTTCAACCAATCGTCAGTCTCGAAGCGATCCGTTTTGTTGAAAACCATAATCGTCGGTTTGCCGGCCGCGCCGATTTCTTCCAGCACGGAATTGACGGCGAGAATTTGTTCCCCGGCCTGCGGGTGGCTCATATCGACGACGTGCAAAAGCAAATCGGCCTCGACCACTTCTTCCAGCGTCGCCTTGAACGCCTCGACCAAACCGTGCGGCAATTTGCGAATGAAACCGACCGTGTCGGTCAGCAAAACATTTTGGTTCGTGGGCAAACGAAGTCGGCGCGTCGTCGGATCAAGCGTCGCGAACATTTTTTCTTCGGCGAAAACGGCGGAGCCAGTCAGCGCGTTGAGCAAAGTGGATTTGCCCGCGTTCGTGTAGCCGACAATTGACGCGAGCGGCCAAAGTTTTCGCTGGCGACCGTTGCGTTGCGTCCCGCGTTGTCGTCGGACGATGTCGAGTTCGCCGGAAATTTTCGAGATGCGATCCTGCACACGGCGTCGGTCGGTTTCCAATTGAGTTTCACCGTCACCCCGCATACCGATGCCGCCTTTTTGCCGCGACAAGTGGCCCCAAAATCTCGTGAGGCGCGGGAGTAAATGTTGGAGTTGCGCGAGTTCGATTTGCAATTTGCCTTCTTTGCTACGGGCGCGTTGCGCGAAAATATCGAGGATGAGCGAAGTGCGATCCAAAACTTTGCAGGCGAAAACTTCTTCCAGGTTGCGGCTTTGCGCGGGCGAAAGTTCGTCGTCAAAAATCACCGTATCGACATCTTGCGCGCGACAGTCGTCGGCAAATTCCTTGGCCTTGCCGGTTCCAATAAATGTTCCGGCGACGGGCGACTCGAGTTTTTGGGTGCCATCGCCGATCACGTCCGCGCCTGCGCTGGTGGCGAGTTCATTTAATTCATCCAGAGAATCGCGGACATCGAAAGAGGAGCGCGATTTAAGTTCGAGGCCAATGAGGAAAACCCGTTCGGTGCGTTGGTGGTTCGAGATGAGCGCTTTCAATTTTAAATACTTTGATCAGCGGAAAGGTAGCACGATGCGGCAGGGAGAAAAGGGGAAAGCGCGTGATGTTGATGACGAAGTCGGCGTTGAACCGGACACTTTCGAGTTCGATAATTTCAGGCCCTCAACTCAATGAGCCGCTCTCCTCGCTCCAACCGTGCCAACGTCTCCGGCCAGAGCGGTTCCAGCCACGCCATTAACACCTGATTTGAACAATTCCCTTTCCGAATCCAAACCAAGGGAATTGGTGTGTCACTCACGAGCCAACGATCAACAAAGTCCTCATCTTTGCTGATGATGACGGACCGGTCGTTGCGGGCGCGCTCCCAGATCACCGGGTCGTCGGCCCTCTGCAAACCTAAATCGAAGACGTGGATGGCTTGATGGTCTTGGCTGGAAATCCACTGTGCCAGTGTCGGCGGTAACTGCGCATCCACGAGAAAATTCACACGGGCTGTAGAATGGCGTGGTCGGATTGGCGCGCCGCGTAAGCGAGTGCCGCCTTGATGTCATCCGGTTCAAGGTAAGGAAAATCGCGCAGGATTTCCTCGTGCGGCACCCCTTCGGCCAACATGGCCAGCACGTCCGTCACACGAATGCGTAAGCCCCGGATGCAAGGACGCCCGCCACATTTATCTGGCTCCACCGTGATGCGTTCTAACAGCTTCATGCGCACAAAATACGTCATCGCGACTAACACAACAAGCCCGGCAAATCAGGCAACGTTCATCGTGGGCTTGCGCTTGGTATTTCTCGGCGAAATTCTTTGTCTTGCTCGTGCAATGAAAGTTCCACTGTCCGCGACCATATTCATTTTTTGTTTTCGCCGCTTCTCCTCGCGCTAGTCGGAGATGACCTGGCGCACGAAATTTTCTTCCTCCGGCGTTTCGCGGCGGGCGGGCGAATCGCGGGCGGCGATAACGTCTTTGAATTCATTCTCGGTCGGCTCCAGCACAGGGGGCACATACAGACCGTCGCCCACTTCCGTTACGCGCAAAGCCATCCCGGTTTTGATCTTTTTCGCTTACAGAATTCCTTGGGGAGTTCCACCTGCCGTTTGGCGAAACGCTAATAGTCGTTGTCATTGCTCCACCCCGCTTCACGCTTCACGCTTCAACGCTCCAACGTTCCAAAGCTTCTACGATCTTCACACTTCACCGCAATTGCAGGAGAGGCGGTGCCGCCACGTATTCCGCCACCGTAATAGCCGCCGCGGGATGATTGCGCAGGAAGGAAGCCGGACAACTCGCCGTGATCGGTCCGTGCAAAACGCGGCGCACCACGGCGCTTTGCCACGGACGATTGCAATAGAAACGAAGACGGCGCGCTCCGAGAATTTCCTGCATCCCGACAGTCACGCAGCGCGAAGGCACGACCGAGATTTCTCCGCCGACGGTGACAGAATTGATGGTGCGTGTTTCGCGGGAGAGCGAGAGGACGCGCGTGGGAATTTTGGCAAACTCATCGTCGGAAATTTTTTCGCCAGGTTCAGGCGGCTCGTTGAAGGCGACGTGGCCGTTGATTCCAATTCCGCCGAAACAACAATCGACTCCACCGCGACTCTCAATCCGGTCTTGAATTTCACCACATTTCTGCGGATGTGGAAAAACGCGGTTCCCAACCTCTGGCGCAATCGTCGATTCGAGCAAATGGTAAAACATCCTATCCATGTAACCGCGAAAACTGAGTGGGTGCTCGATGGGAATCCATTGGTCATCGTCGGTCAAATATTCATCCATGTTGATGAGCATCACGTCGCGGATGGAAATTTTTTTCTCGTTCAGCATCCGCGCGAAAATGGGATATTGATCCACCGGGCCGACGGGAACGATGAGCGTTGCGTGGCCGCCTTCGTCGCGCGCCCGCAAAATTTCCGCGAGCATGTCATCGGCAATCGTTTGCGCAATGGAAGCCATGTCGCTTTTTGGGGTGACGGTGACGTTGGTGTTCTCTCCAAGGTCAGCGGCCGGGACTCTTAAATAGTCAGGAAAGGAGTTCATCAGGCGAAATTTGCGGCGCGTATTTCCACAAATCAAATTCAACTTGTAGCGGCGCGTCTGTGACCGCCGCTAATTTTTTCGCTCCTGCGTTTCATCCGCGCTCGCAGAGACGCCGCTACAATTGAATGGCCATTCCTCCACTGTGACCAATCGCAAATCATGCGCGCCATCCGCTCGGGCAAATTCGTAGAAAATATAAATTTGTTGACCGATGATTTGCGCGTCGATGTAGCGAAGAGAAGTTGAGGCGTGCGGGCTGACGTAGGCGGGCATGGTTGGAGTCAGAGTATCCCAGGTCTTCAAATCGTCCGAAACAGCGACACCGGTTTTTTCTTCGTAATTTTCCAGATGGCTCGCGCTGCCGTCGTAGAACGCAAAATATTTTCCGTTGTGCGAGATGATACTGTTGATGCGCCGGCAGTAGGAATCCCATCCGGTTTCGTCCGGCTCGAAAATTATCCCGCGCCAAATCCATTCGTCCAAATCTTTGGAAGTCGCCAGTGCCGTCGCGGAGATACAATCGCCGGTATTGAAAATATCGAGGGACGAATGAGATTCGCCCGTCGTCTTGAGCGTTGGACTTGCCACGCTAAGGATCATGTTGAAGATTCCGTTCACCTCGAAAATCCACGGGTCTTTGACGCCTTCCAAACCGTGCGGCGCTGCTTTGAAAACGGATTGCGCTTTCGCTGGATCGAGTTTGGCAATGTCGGATCCTTTGAGAACAGAGACGCACCAACGTCCATCGGCCGGGTCAACGTAGCTCGTGAAATAGCGCCACAATCCATCGCGGCCTTTGCGAATGGCGCTGCGTTCGATGGACGCGGAATTGTATTTGTCCTTCGTGACCGACCAGATGTCCTCCCAATTTTTCAAATCGGTCGAGCGCGCAATTCTCGCTTCGCCGCCGCGATCCGGCTCCACTCCGCGAGGCCGTCGGATCCGATAAGTGAGATACCAAACCTTTTCATCGGCCGCGTAAAAAACTCCGGGCGCGCCCGCCCAATAACCTTTTTCAAAACCAACCGGCTCCCGGATGATTTGCCCGTGAGCCAGGAGTTCGGAGGTGAGTTTCATTCCTATTTACGATTGACGATTGACGATTGACGAGTCGGTGCCGGAGGTGGGCGCGCGTAAATCGTTAAATTGTTGAATCGCCACTCAACGCCGGATGCCAAACCATTTACGCTCCACGCTTCCACGCTTCCACGCTTCAACGCTTCAACGCTTTCACGCTTCACGTCGTCAACTTCTCCACTTTGCCCGTCATAAAATCTTTATTCTTATCGCCGACCCAATAGCGATTGCCCGCGATGCACCAGATAAAATGCAACTCCTCTTCCTGGCTGAACACGGGATGATAATTTAAAAGCGGAATCGTCACCGCATCGCCTTCGTTGACCGCGCGCACAAAACTTTTCGTCTCTTCGCCGGCATAAACTTCCATCGAGCCGCCGCCTTTGGTGAAAATGTAAATTTCTTCCTGGTCGGTGTGATTGTGCGGCGGATAGGAGCGTTGATGCGGTTGGAAAATCGTGTAGCCCGCGATCAACTTGTCCGCGCCTTCGCTCACGTCGAACATGAGGAACACATCTTTGCCTTTGAGATGGCGGATGCGCTTTTCATCTTTGGAAAACTCGCTCCATTTGGAATGAAAAACGGGATGAACTTTTTCCGAAGACGCGCGACAAATGATGATTTTGCTCTCGCCACTTTTCTGCGACAGACGATAGCTCGCGCCGCGCGGAAGGTAGAGCGTGTCGTAATGTTCGAGCGGGAATTCTTTTTCGTCGAGATGCGCCACGGCGGTTCCACTCCAGCAAAAAAGCAACGCCTCTTCTCCCGCATGCGAGAGCAAACCGCTTTGCGCTGCGCCCGTCAGCTCGTAAACGCCATAGGTCAAAAATTGTAAATTGGAATTGTGCGGATTGGATTTCTCGACGTAGCGAAACGCCGACGCATCCGCGCTGAGAAAGTTCGCTGATTTTATTGTGTCCATAAATATTGGTAGGGCGAGACTCCCGTCGAGCCGTGACTTTCTTTTTTCCATAAATTTTTTTCTTTTCTCTCTCACACTGTTTATCCGGGTTTGCGTCTTTTCTCATTAGCACCCTGCTTTAGCTGGGTGTTGCGACGGTTCAAAAAGTTTTGAACCGCTTCAGCGGTTTTCTTTTGTCGCGAACAAAAACCGTTAAAACGGTTTTAAGCTCCTCGCGTTTGCTAACACCCAGCTAAAGCAGGGTGTTAATGAGATTAGGCGATCAAATTCCAATCGACACATGTTTGGTTTCCAGAAAAGCATCGAGACCTTCGCTGCCCAGTTCGCGCCCCCAGCCGCTCATTTTCATTCCGCCAAACGGCGCGTTGCTTGTCGTCGGCAAACCATCATTGATGCCGATCATTCCCGCTTCAATCGATTCCATCAACCGAAACGCCCGGCTCAGATCGCGAGTAAAAACGTAGGCGCTTAATCCGAACGGAGCGGAATTCGCGAGTTCAATTCCTTCGGCTTCCGTTTCAAATGGGGCAATCGCCGCAATCGGCGCGAACGTTTCTTCTTTCATGCAAAGCACGTCTCGCGGCACATCCGTCAAAACAGTTGGCTCGAAAAAATATCCGGCGCGCTCGAGCCGTTTTCCGCCGCAAACCAATTTCGCCCCGCGTCCCGACGCGTCTTCAACGTGCTCGCTCGCTTTAGCAATCGCTTTCTCGTCGATCATCGCGCCGATCTGCACGCCGTCTTCCAATCCATCCCCCACTTTCAGCGCCGTGGTTTTCTCGACAAATAATTTCACGAACCGCTCGTAAATCCCGCGTTGAACATAAATCCGATTGGCCGCGATGCACGATTGGCCGGTGTTGCGAAATTTTGCGAGCATCGCGCCATCGACAGATTTTTCCAAATCGGCGTCGTCGAACACGAGCACGGGCGCGAGGCCGCCGAGTTCAAGTGAAAGCGGCTTCACATTTTTCGCCGCGCCTGCAATCAATTTTTGCCCAACTTCCGTCGAGCCGGTGAAGGTGATTTTGCGCACGAGTGAGTTGTCCAGAAATTCCTGCGCGATTTCTGACGCTGCTCCACAGACCACTTGAAAAACGCCTTTCGGCAGTTTCACCGCGTCGCACGCTTCGGCAAAAGCAATCGCGCACAGCGGCGTCGCGCTGGCGGGTTTTAAAATGACCGGACATCCAGCCGCCAGCGCCGGAGCTATTTTTCGCACGGCCAGCACCAGCGGAAAATTCCACGGGCTGATCGCAGCGACGACACCGATGGGAGTTTTGACAACGAGGTTTCGTTTACCATCGGTTTGATGCGGAATGATCCGGCCATAAGCGCGGCGACCTTCCTCGGCAAACCAGCGCAAATGATCGACCGCCATGGCGACTTCGCCGGAACTTTGCGCGAGCGGCTTGCCATTTTCCATCGTGATGGTTCGAGCAATTTGATCGCCACGCCGCTCAAGTTCATTTGCGATTTTATGCAGAAATTCTCCGCGGGCTTTCGCGGTGAGCGCGCGCCAACTCGCGAATGCGCCGTGCGCATCCCCGACCGCTTGCGCGACACGGGCGCGATCCACCACGCAGATATTGGCGAAGGCTTGACCCGTCGCCGGATTGTTGACCGGAATGTTTTTTTCCAGAAAAACAAATTGGCCATCGAGATAAAGCGGATGGGTTTTCATGTCAGAAATAAATCAATTGATTTTTTATTTTTGCACGACGCTTCAAAGTCCGCAGCAAATATTCCCGTAGCGTTCAATCCCAACGGGATTGCATCGTCTAGCCCAGGGTTGCGAGCTACGAGCTACCGTGGGTGAACTATAACGAAGAGAATCAACCCTGAATGGGTTGGAGACCCGAATAAATATTAAACTCGGAATGAGATGCAACTCCGTTGGAGTTGGAAAATTTTTACTTCACTTCACCCCAGGGTAGCTCCTGCCTCGCAACCCTGGGCTGAGTGATTCAATCCTTTCAGGATTGAATTTTTATCTTGGCTCTCGCGCGAGATTTAATTTTCCTGCGCGATCCAGCCGCGTGATTTCCGCCGTGTAGCCTTGACGAAAATTTGGATATTTAAGTTGATAGCCAAGTTCCATTTTCAGTTTGCGATTGGAAACTTTTTTCTGAGTCAAACCGCGTTTGCGTTGCGTGTCTTCGGCCTCGCCCGCGAACGGCGGCATATATTTTCCGAGCGTCTCGGAAAGCCAGCGGAAGAAATGAATCTGTGGAACCGGCTCGTCATCGACCACGTTGTAAATTTCTCCAGCGCGCCCATTTTTCAGCGCGGCCATAATCACGCCGATCAAATCATCGCGATGAATCATATTGATGAGCCGTTCGCCTTTGCCGGAGATTTTCGCTTCATTGCGGAGATATTGCAGGAACAGATGACCGCGGTCCGGCCCGTAAATCCCAGCCACGCGCAAAATCACCGCGGGAAAATTTTTCTCCCGCGCCGCGTCCAACAAAAATTTTTCCGTCTCAACCAAAATTTTGCCCGTCTCACTTTGCGGTTCCGTGAGCGAACTTTCTTTGACGGGCGAGCCATCGGTTTGGCCGTAAACACTCGTGCTGCTGGTGTAAATAAATTTCATCGGAGGATTCGCCGTGAGCCAGTTGATTAAATTGCGAGTGCCGTTGAGATAAACTTGTTCATATTCCTCCACGCCGCCTCTGGTTGAAGAAACCGTGTTGATAATCCAATTGAAATCGCTCGGCAACTTTTCCAAATCTTCCCGGCGAGAAATATCGCCGAGGAGCGGATGAATTCCGGCGGCTTTCAATTCTTCCGACGCATCGGCTGACCGGCGAACTCCAAAAACTTCGTGGCCGAGCCGAATGAGTTCGACCCCGAGTGGAACTCCAATGTAGCCGCAGCCGACAATCAAAACGCGCATGGAACGGATTTAACCAAAGAGGCATAGCGCGGCAAGCCGCAACGAAAGCCGTGCAGATTTCCACTCTGCTGTATCGCGGGTTTCTAACTAACCCGCAGAGCGCTGAAAAAATCCGACCATCTGAGTTCCTGATATCGCCTGCCGATTGGACATCGGCGATACGGCAAGTTGGAAACCTGCGCTACGTCCGTATTTCCGCGAGGCCAAAAATTTGCGCAAGAAAACAGAATTTTTATGAGTAGCAGGACAGAGGCACAGGGAAGAATTTCTGTCGTGGAACCTTACCGGGGCCTGTGTCTTCGATACGCCAACCCAAAGAAATGTCGAGGAACCCTGGCAGGAGTTTACGGGTGTGACTAAAAGTGGGTGAGGTTGGAACCGATCTTATTTTGGACTGCGGGGACACGTCCCCGCTTTGGCTGCACGGTGGAAAAGCCGGAAAGGTTCTTCATTTTTGCGCACTTGCTCCATCGCGGAACTTGCAGGAAAAGCGGCGTCATGCCGCCGCAGTCCAAGGAACCAAATCCAGCCTCACCCGCTTTTAATCATACCCGGAGTTTACAACCTGGAGATGATGCGCAAAATATCCCGCAGCACGTTGATCGGCGTTTGAGTCGAATC